>JAZLBT010000001.1:0-6887 GCA_045613865.1 Candidatus Spyradenecus sp.
AGAAGTCTTTTTCGGCATTGTTGGAACGTTTTTCTTAGCACTTGCATTTATCCTTTTCTTGCCTGTGCTCATCAGTTACTTCCAAACAGGTACAGTTGATCGTCAGCCCACCTTAAACTTCTCGGGATTCTTGTCGATCGCGGGCTTGCTCTCGTATAGCGTTGGTCTTATTCTCGGAGCATGCAAGAAGCAGTCTGATCAAATGTTTGAAATTCTCGTCTCGCAGGAAAAAGGCCGCGAGACCCAAAGGAACTAATATGTCTCAAAACCAAAATACGTCAAACGAAGATAATAACAAAAATAAAGAACAACCCCAAAAGTGGCGTCGCCCTTTTATCGTGTGGATTTTCCTCGCGGTTATTGTGATTTCAATCTTTAATGCCTTTAATGGCGATAAAAATAACAAATCAACACTCACGCAAAAGGAATTTTGGGATCGTATTGAAGCATCACGCGTTGAAACGCTTGATCCGAATACTGGCGAAAAGCATGTCTCGAATGCCGCACTCCCCAATGCGCAGCTCATCAATCATGATGGGGAGTTCTTTATTACCGGTCAGTGGCAACCCACAAAGGCTGAACTCGAAAAGAATGAAAACGCAAAAGGCGAAAAATTCTCGCTCGCCATCGCTAGTCCGGACCAAATTGAAGATCGTCTCGCGAACGAAGGCGTAAGCATTACGGTGGGACACGAAAAGAGTTGGTTAGGCCCCTTCCTCTTTGCGTTCTTACCATTCTTCTTGATGATTGCCTTCTTCTATTTCATGTTCTTCCGCCGTATCAAGGGCGAGGAAGGGCCCTTCTCCTTTGGTAAATCTCGCGCAAAGTTGTTGAACAAGGAAAACGCCACCATTCGATTCAAGGATGTTGCTGGTGTTGAAGAAGCCAAAGAAGAAGTTGCTGAAATTGTTGAATTTTTGCGCGACCCCAAACGTTTTGAGGAGCTTGGAGGCAAGGTGCCAAAAGGCGTTCTCTTAATGGGGCCTCCCGGAACAGGTAAAACGTTGTTGGCCAAAGCAATTGCTGGCGAATCAAATGTTCCATTCCTCTCGATTAGTGGTTCGGACTTCGTTGAAATGTTTGTTGGTGTGGGTGCAAGTCGCGTTCGCGATATGTTTGCACAAGCCAAAAAGAATGCTCCATGCATTCTCTTTATTGACGAAATCGATGCCATTGGTCGCACGCGCTTCACGGGTATTGGTGGCGGTCATGACGAACGTGAACAGACCTTAAATGCAATGCTTGTTGAAATGGACGGCTTTGAAGGAAATAGTGGTGTCATTGTTATGGCTGCCACCAACCGCGTTGACGTCCTCGATCCTGCGTTAACACGTCCAGGACGTTTTGATCGTCAGATTATTGTTGATTTGCCGACGGTTGACGGACGTCTCGAAATTCTTAAAGTGCATGCTGAAAAGATTAAGCTCGGTAGCGATGTTTGTCTTGATCGTGTTGCACGTGGAACACCCGGATTCTCCGGTGCAGAACTTGCAAACCTCCTCAACGAAGCCGCGCTCCTTGCTGCCCGTCGTCATGCAAAGGAAGTAACTCAAGATGATCTTGAAGAAGCACGCGATAAAGTACTTTGGGGGCGTGAACGCCGTTCTTACGTAATGACCGATGCAGATCGTCGTTGCACCGCTTGGCATGAAGGCGGTCACGCACTCGCACAGCTCCTTTTGGAAAATACCGAACCTTTACACAAGGTAACCATCATCCCTCGTGGCCGTGCTTTAGGCGCAACCATGTCGCTTCCTGAACGTGATGTGCTTAATCACACCATGGATGAAATGAAGGATATGATTGTTGTTTGTGCGGCAGGTCGTATCGCTGAAGAAATGTACACCGGTAAGATTTCTACGGGTGCAGCACAAGATATTAAGATGGCGACCAATATCGCTCGTCGCATGGTTTGCACCTATGGTATGAGTGATACGCTCGGCTTCCAAGCGTTTGGAGATAATGAAGAACAGGTTTATTTGGGGCGCGAACTCGGTCGTCGTCAAAGCCATTCGGAAAACACCGCAATGCTCGTTGATGCAGAAATCTCTAAACTTCTACATGAAGGTTATCAACGCGCAAAGGATTTATTGAAGAAGAATCGCGATCGCTTGGCCCTTTTAGCAGATTATTTACTTCAAGTCGAAGTCGCAGATGGTCGCGATGTCGAAGAACTCGTTTACATGGGCGTTGCCCCCGTTCACCAAAAGAAAAAGATGGAGTCTCCAATGAATACCGAAACTTCCTTACCCGCACGTGTCATCGCCGTTGATGGTCCAAGTGGCGCAGGCAAATCTTCTGTCTCGAAGGCTGTTGGGCAGCGATTGAATTATCTTCATGTTGACTCTGGCGCACTCTATCGTATCGTCACATGGCAGTGCCTCGAAAACAATATCGATACCGCAAATCCTGAAGCAGTTGCAGAATTCGCAAAAACACTTGTGATTAACTATAGCGCAGAAGATGGACGTATCGCCTATGAAATCAATGGTATTCGTCCCGATAAGGAATTACGTGAGCCTCGCATCAATGCGCATGCATCTCCTGTTGCCACCGTACCAGAAGTGCGTAAACGCATCACCGATGATCTTCGTGCAATGACACGCTTTGGTAATCTCATCATCGAAGGTCGCGATATCACCACTGCCGTCTTCCCCGATTCCCCCGCTCGCTTCTATTTAGAAGCTGACCCTGCTGTTCGTGCAGCACGTCGTCAGCTTGAAGAAGTTCAAAAAGGTGTAGCCAATCAGTCTGTTGAAGAAGTGAAGGCTTCGCTTCTTGCACGCGATAAGATTGACTCTTCACGTGCTTGTGCACCTTTGCGTAAAGCAGATGGTGTTGTTGCAATTGATTCGACCTATATGACCCTTGAAGAGGTCATTCAATCCGTCATTGATCAACTCCCTGAAGACTGGAAGCCCACAAAGGAAAAAGCAGAATGAGCAAACTTCGTTTAGCTATACTTGGATCGGGTTCTGGTAGCAATATGCAATCCATCGTTGATGCGATTGAAGCTGGCACCCTTGATGCAGAAATCGTTTGCGTTTTGGCGGATGTTGAAGACGCAAAGATTCTTGAACGCGCTAAACGTCATAACTTGCCAGGACAGTTTGTTTCTTGTGCGCCTTTTAAAACCAAACTTGACGGAGAAGCTCAAGAAAATTATATTCGCATCATGAAAGAAGCAGGCGCAGACACGGTTGTCCTCGCAGGCTTTATGCGTATTGTCAAGCAAGGTCTTTTAGACGCCTTCCCTCAACGCGTGCTTAATATCCATCCTGCATTACTCCCAGCATTCCCAGGGTTACATTCTTGGGAGCAAGCACTGCTCTATGGAGCAAAGGTCGCTGGTTGTACTGTGCACTTTGTGGATGCTGGTACAGATAGTGGTCCAATCATTGTACAAAAGTGTGTTCCTGTTCTTGAAGATGATACAGCTGAGACTCTCCATGCACGTATTCAAGTGCAAGAGCACATTGCATTCCCTGAAGCACTTCGTCTTTTGGCTGCAGATCGATTAAAGGTTGAAGGGCGTCGCGTTCTTATTCAACCCGAGTAAGTCAAAACTCTTCCTTGAGGCGCGGAAATCCGCGCCTTACTTCTCCTATACGCATAAAATATGTTTGCCCAAGTCGCAATTGAACAAGTTCCACATACGCTATTTACCTATCTTGTTCCAGATGGGCTGGATGCGCGTGTTGGACAAAAAGTTTCTGTTCCATGGCGACGAATCTATCATGTAGGTTACATTATCGCATTAACAGAGAAGTCGCCTTATATTCCCAAGCGAGCCAAGTCAATTGAGGAGGTCGATTTCTTTGAAAAAGAAAATGCTTCTATTAATGGAATTAAACCCATTGCAGAGATTCTCTCTCCCCTTCCCTATTTCAGTGAAAAAATCATTGAACTCGTAAAGTGGATGGCAAGCTATTATGATGTAGGCTTTACGTTAGCGCTTCGCAGTGCGCTTCCTGCGCCTGTTCGTGAGCATGGCGCTCGTGCACAAGAGCGTATCCTTGTTGCACCGATCCTTCCTCGACCAATAAACCTTCCGCCTCTTAGCAAACGCCAAAAAGCACTTTATGAAGATATTGTTCGTGTTGACGGAGGCATTTTAAGCCATCTATGTAACGAATTTAAAACAACCGCAACAACACTCCGAAAGCTTGCAACCTTAGGATATATTACGTGCGAGCGTACCGTTGTTGCGAGAAATCCCCTCTCTGGTCGAAGGATTCTTCCCTCTCAACCACTACCCCTTACCGAAGATCAATCAAAGGCGCTTGACGGAATCCTTGCTGCAACAAAACCTGTACTTCTTTATGGCGTCACAGGCTCTGGAAAAACCGAAGTCTACATGCAAGCCATTGCAAAGGTGCTTGAAAAAGGGAAAAGTACAATTATGCTTGTCCCTGAAATTTCACTCACGCCTCAAACCGTTAATCGGTTTGCCTCTCGCTTTGGAAAGACTGTTGCAGTTCTTCATTCCTCATTAAGCGATGGAGAACGTCATGATGAATGGCACCGCATTCGTCATGGCGAAGCGCAAATTGTTGTTGGTCCTCGTTCCGCAATCTTTGCACCTGTTTCGAACTTAGGATTAATCATTGTTGATGAAGAACATGATAGTGGCTATAAACAAGATGAAGCTCCTCGCTATTCTGCACGTGACGTCGCTGTCATGCGAGCAAAACTTGAAGACGCCATTTGTGTTCTCGGCTCTGCAACACCCGCTCTAGAAAGCTGGCGAAATGCTGTTGAAATCAATAAATACACACTTCTACAACTCCCAAAGCGTGTTGGACAAAGCCAACTTCCTACAGTCACAATCTGTGATATGAATTGGGAAAAAACACAAAATGGAATTCCGATCTTCAGTAAAAGGCTTATAGAAGCAATGAAGGAGCGCCTCTTAAGAGGAGAACAAATTGTTCTCTTCCTAAATCGACGAGGATATGCTCCTACTGTTCGTTGTACGGATTGTGGAGAAACACTCTCTTGTGAACACTGTAGCGTTAAATACACCTACCATACAAAAGATGATACACTACGCTGTCACTCCTGTGGTAAATGGATTCGCCCTCCAAAGCAATGTCCAAATTGTGGAGGCAAAAACTTTGATCGAACAGGATTCGGAACACAGCGTGTTGAACAAGCTCTTAATATGATTCTTCCACAAGCGCGTATCATTCGAATGGATGCTGATAGTACGTCTCGTCGCCACACACATGATGAACTACTTACAGCCTTTCGCGCAAAGGAAGCCGACGTACTTCTCGGTACTCAAATGATTGCGAAAGGACTCGACTTCCCCAATGTTACATTAGTAGGAATTCTTGCAGCAGATCGTTCACTAGACATCGCTTATGATTTTCGAGCAGGTGAACGTACGTTTCAATTAATCGCCCAAGTCTCTGGTCGTGCTGGACGTGGCGAGCTCCCTGGAGAAGTCTACGTCCAAACAACACAACCCGATCATCCCGTAATTAAAGCAGCATGCAAATGTGACTATGAAGCGTTTGCACATGCAGAACTGGCAGATCGAAAAGCCGGTGATTATCCTCCTTATGCACGCCTTGCTATGATAACACTGTCTTCAAAAGACGAAAAATCGTTAGAAAAAATTGCTACCACATATGCCAATCGTCTAATGAAAGCCCCTGGACTTAAGGTATTACCGGCACTTCCCTCCCCTCTTGAACGAAAAGAAGACTGGTGGCGTTGGCAAATATGTATTCGCGCAAAAAATGTTAAGCAGATTATACAAGCCTGTAGTGTTGTTATCCCTCAAGAAAAACGCTATAGCGACAATCTACGTATTCACATTGATATTGATGCCGTATTTCTTGGATGATTAAAATACCCCTTATTTAGCCATCCGAAAGAAAAATAATTATCCCAAAAAATCAAGTCTTAGAAATGTAAAACCATTACCTCTTATATCATAATGTATATTTCGTATAAAATTCATAATAACCAATAGCGCATCTTCGCCTTTCATGCTTTATCTCACTTAATTTTTCTGCTTCTTATTACTCTAAACCCTTGTTAATTCGTATAAAAATCTCATTATCCTTCTATAAATAGTGAGATTTTATACTATTTACATATTTTTATAACACATAACTACTCCATTAATCAATATATTGAGTATCAAATATACGAATGAAATAGATCTTTCATAGTATTTAAATTTAAATTCTCGAGTATTCATTCCTTTTATTCAGCAACAAGTATAAAATAATAATATCGTCCGTCACTCAAGAAATCCTACTTTCCCGCAAATCTCCAATCTATAAATCATTACACACAACATCACTCGCTCATATTGAAACAGTATACCTAGACTCAAAAGTAAATAAATTGACAAGTAAGCCATCAATGATTGAGGGATCCACTACAAGTCTATTAGTGAAACCTTGTGCATCGCACGCGTAAGCCCCGCCGCGATTAAGGTATCCGCTACAATTGAGCGACCCTGTCACTCCCCCCCCCCCGGGATCTAGCGTCTGAGCGACCCGCTGCAATTAAACGAGTGACCACAAGGGAGCGCCAGCTCCCGAATAGCGAAGGCCCGCAGTGAAACGAGGAGCACTGAGTCTATGGGCCATATGGCGCAAGCCTATGGCCCATATGCGCCCGAGCATGAAATGCTGGGAAGGGAGAGAGCGTCAGCGACCGACCGGCAACGAAAAGTGAAGCAAAGCGGAACGAACGAAAAGGGAGCGCTAGCTCCCGCCCCAACGACCAAAACAAAAAAAGCACCTGACTGCTTTCGCAATCAGGTGCTGGATAATCCGGCAACGTGCTACTCTCCCACAGGCGAACCCTGCAGTACCCTCGCCGATGAGGCTCTTCACTTCCGTGTTCGGGATGGGAACGGGTGT
>JAZLBT010000002.1:0-39418 GCA_045613865.1 Candidatus Spyradenecus sp.
TAACGGATTCGCTGACATTTTTCATTTTGGCGCGCCGCCCCCCGGGGGGCGTAAGCTGATGATTCTTCTTCTTTCCTCTTTGACATCCTTTCTTTTGAGAAGTACTCTTCTTACCCCCGCGGTTATATTGTGCAATATTCCCCTCCCTTTAGTCCTATAAACGTCTCTTGCAAAAACCTTTCATTTGTGATAATATGATGGGGAAGTTGTGAGTGGGTTTATTTGCTTGCAAGACGTTAGTTAAATGTGTGTGTTTAAATGTGATATTTGAGCATGCGCGGGGATAGATAGGGTATAGTAGACATGAAACGTGTAATTACTTACGGAACATATGATATGCTTCATTATGGTCATTTGAATCTTTTGCAGCGTGCACGTGCGCTAGGGGATTATTTGATCGTGGTGCTCTCAACGGACGAATTTAACTGGAATATGAAGCAGAAGAAGTGCTACTTCACCTATGAGCAACGCAAGAAAATGCTTGAAGCGCTTCGTTGTGTAGACCTTGTAATTCCAGAAAACAATTGGGAGCAGAAGGTAACGGATGTGCAGCTTTATCAGGCTGACGTTTTTGTGATGGGACATGACTGGGAAGGCAAGTTTGACTTCTTGAAGGATTATTGCGAGGTGGTGTACCTCCCACGTACACCAGATATCTCGACGACACAAATTAAGGCGGATTTGAAATCTTAACTTAACAAAACGTCGTTAATATCGGTGCACGGTTATTTTTTCTTATCAAAAGGTTGGTTTGTTATGCAAAAATTATTCAATAAACTCAGTCCTAAAAAAGTTGCCAATAAGATAAGAAGAATTAGAGAGGTTTGCACAGAGATTATGACAAATATGCGAGACGCCAATTGGCGTCTCTCGCGTGTTTATGCGCAGTATTTGGATACGTTGCCAATTGTTCCCAAAACGATTTTATTAGAAGCAGAACATGGCAAAGTGTTAAATGGAAGTATTTTACGTATTCTTCAACATTTGGTGGAGTCGCCTGCGTATCAAGATTATTCAATTACGCTTTCTGCTACAAGTGAATGTGTTAATTTTTTCAACAAGCGTTTAGCCCATTATGGGCTTTTAACACGCGTTAAACTTTGCGTTTTTTCGACAGAGGCTTATTATCGTGCACTTGCGACATCGCAGTATTTGATTAATGACACGTCTTTTATCCCCTGCTTTGTTAAACGAGAAGGACAAATCTATTTAAATGTTTGGCGTGGTATTCAGTCAAATCGAATTGGAAGGTCAAAGCGTTTTCAGCACCATCGTATAGGTAATTTACAAAAGAATTTTCTCTCTGCTGATTATCTGTTGATGTCAAATGAATTGACGGACAAGACGCTCCGCGAAGAGTATATGTTAGATAATCTCGCGATGGGAAAACGCCTTTTTGGAGGAATTCCGCGTAATTCCGTTTTATTTAAAGATAATCAAGAGGTGGCCAAACTCAAGGAGCAATTAGGACTTGCCGACAAGCGAATTTATGTCTATATGCCTGCCAGTCGTGGTAGCTCTCCCACGACAAAGACGCTTAAGAGTGATGTGGAGATGTTGTATAATCTTCATGAACTTGATGCGCGTCTTTCGGATGATGAATGCGTCTTTGCTTTTCTTTCCCCTATTGATAAAAAAATGGTGAGCTTTAAGGAATTTAAGCATATTCGTCCATTTCCTCCTCTTTGGGAAAGTTATGACATTTTAGCAATTGCGGATGTGCTGATTGGCGATTACGGACGTACACATATTGACTTTGCTAATACCAGACGTAAGGTTGTCCTCTTTACTTACGACAAAGCGGACTTTTCCTTGGGGCAAGATACTTATTTTTCAGTTGATGATTTACCCTTCCCTCAAGTAACGACAGTTGACGAACTATTAGACGCTTGTCGTTCGCCGAAGGATTATGAAGAGAATGATTTACTTCATTCATTATTGATAGGAGACAATGCTCAGAGTGTGGAGCAGTTGTGTCGTCATACCATTCTCGGTGAGAAGTGTTTGCGTGAAGAAGCGTATCCCAATAATGGTAAAGAAAATGTATTAATTTACATTGGGGATATGACGCCGAATGAGATTACAACTTCAGCGATGAATCTTCTCAAGGCGGTAGATGCAACCAAACGAAATTATATTGCTTTAACGAGTGGAAACCTTCTTTGGAAGTATGCGGCATGCTTGACGAATTTGCCGAAAGAAATTTCTTATGTGGTTTCGCCTTCTAACGATATGAATTTTACAATTAAAGATTATCTTTGGAAGATTCTCTTTAATCGAAATAAGATGTCGGTAGCTACTTTTGTAAAGCGTTTTAAACACCGTTTTAAACAAGAAACGATGCGGGTCCTTGGAAATGCAAAGATTGATCGCGTGATTCACTTTACTGGATTTGAAGATAAGAAACTTTTGTGGCTTTCAACTTTCAATTGTCATCGTACGGTTTATGTGCAGACAAATATGTTAGGTGAGATTAAGGCTAGACGTTTCCCACGTAGTAATATTTTGCAATACGTTTATAATGTCTATAATCGTGTGGTGCTTGCAACACCGGGAATCCTTTCAACGACACAAAGTATCACGGGGGTAAAGCAGACGTTTGACGTCATTCCATCTGCGGTTGATTGCAAGGATGTAGAGAATCGCTCAAAACGTGCGCCTTTTTTTGATAAAGACACACAATCAACGCATACGCTTGCACAAGTGAAAGCAATTTTTGCAGATACAACATCGCAAAAATTAGTAAATATGAGTGCTTATTCACCAGAGAAGGGACATAAACGTCTCTTGCATGCCTTTAAACGTGTACTTGAGAAAAAACCGCAAACCTATCTCTTCATTATTGGCCGCTTCGAAGCAGAAGGCCAATACAAACAGACTTGTAAAGAGCTTTCAACATTGGGGATTCAAAATAACGTAGTCTTGATTTATAAAATTTTTAATCCTTATCCATTCATGAAGGCATGTGATGCGTTTGTATTAAGCTCCTTTTATGAAGGTACATTTGTCCCCTTTGCAGAGGCAGATTGTTTAGGGCTTCCAATTGTAGCACCTAAGATTCTAAGTGCGTGTGCGTTTATGCAAGCGCATAAGGGTAAGTTACAACAAAATAGTGAAGATGGACTCTATGAGGGGATGATAAATGTGCTTGATGGGAAAATATGCCCCGTAAATGCTAACTATGTGGTACATAATCAAATGGTACTAGAGACCTTTGATGCACTTTGGAGGACGCCTTAAAAGAGGTTTGCTGAAGTTTTCGTTTGATGATATTACTATGTAGAAAACTGTTGTTCGAGAATTTATTTAGAGGATTTCGCCATGTCAAAGATTGCAGACTATATTAACCGCTTCAAAGCGATTCGTGAAGCAGCTAAGAAAAAAATGAATGATGTCGCATGGCGTGTACAAAGTAATTATCCAATCTATTATGATACTTTACCGATTATCCCTAAAACAATCTTATTAGAGTCTGAGCATGGGAAGGTTTTTAACGGTATCATATTTCAATTAACGTTGCATCTTGCAACAATGACTTGTTATCAAGACTATACGATTATTGTTTCAGGATGGGAGAGCCGTATCCCTATTTTTAAAGAAAAGTTGGCAAGATATGGTGTTAACAATGTCCAATTTTGTG
This sequence comes from Candidatus Spyradenecus sp., assembly GCA_045613865.1. Classification (GTDB taxonomy): domain Bacteria; phylum Verrucomicrobiota; class Kiritimatiellia; order RFP12; family DVOR01; genus Spyradenecus. Next base: position 3,641 of record JAZLBT010000002.1, read on the forward strand.
CATATAGGAGTGATTCATATTTTAGAGTGTTAGCATCTGCACAGTATCTCATTAATGACACCTCGTTTATTCCATGTTTTATCAAGAAGGAAGGGCAAGTTTACTTAAATACTTGGCATGGAACTCCTCTTAAAACACTTGGAAAATCGGTGGTTGGTCAACAACATGCGATTGGTAATATCCAAAAGAATTTTTTGATGGCGAATTATTTGTTGATGCCGAATGTGCTAACAGATCAAGCGCTTCGTGAAGATTATATGCTAGACAATCTTGCTACGGGAAAGCGTCTTTTTGGAGGGTATCCGCGTAATACTGTATTCTTTTTACCTTCAGACGTTACGGAAATTCGGGAGGAATTGGGGTTAACGGATAAACGAGTTTATGCATATTTACCGACCTATCGTGGAACGATAGATGCGGGAAAAACGGGGAAAAGCGATATTTATCTGCTTCATTATTTTTATCAATTGGATAAGTTATTGAGTGATGATGAGTGTCTTTTAGTGAACTTGCATCCACTTGCTAAAAGTTCGGTTAATTTTGATGAATTTAAGCACATTCGAGCATTTCCAGAGAATCGTGAGACGTATGACGTTTTAACTGCATCAGACCTTCTGATTACGGATTATAGTAGTGTCTTTTTTGATTTCGCTTGTTCACGGAAGAAAATAATTCTCTTTACTTACGATAAAGAAGAGTATTTGCGCGATCGTGGTATGTATTTTTCAATGGATACGCTTCCATTCCCACAAGTGTCAACACCAGAAGCGCTTTTGCAGGAGTGCCGAACACCTAAAAACTATGATGATAAGGCATTTTTAAAGACGTATTGTCGCTATGAAGGTGCAGATGCGACGGAAAAATTGTGTAGGCATGTGATTTTAGGTGAGAAGTGTTTAAAAGAGAAGGCTTTTCCTACGAATGGGAAAAAGAATGTCTTAATTTATGCAGGTAATCTTGCGCAAAATGGGATTACGACTGCACTTTTAAATTTGCTTAACTCAATTGATTTGACGCGTCGAAATTATATTGTTTTGGCGGATTTCGCGAAAGTTTCTCGATATGCGTCAACGCTTTTAAGGCTTCCTGCTGGAACAACGTATTTGTTGCACCATGGGGAAATGAATATGACGCTCCCAGAATTTCGTTGGAACACGTTATTTCGGTTGAGACTACTTTCTGCGAAGAGATTTGTGAGAAGGATTAAGAGGCGCTTTGAACAAGATACTTTGCGTACGATTGTTTCCCCTCGAATTGATACGGTGATTCAATTTAATGGTTATGAGGATGACGTACTCCTTTGGCTTTCAACTTTTAAATGTCGCCGAATGGTTTATGCTCATAGTGACATGTGTCATGAGATTGCGATGAAAGGGAATTCGCGTAAGGATGTGCTTCAATATGTGTATGACACGGTTAATCATGTGGTGGCTGTTACGCCGGACTTGATGGCGTCCACGCAGTCGCTCACTTCAACCGGACGTACAATTGACGTCGTGCGAAACATGATTTGTTATCGTGAGATATTGGCGAAGTCGACTGATGCTCCTGCATTTGACTCTGATACTGTTTCAACGCATTCTCTTGAGCAGATTGAAGAGATCTTGGCTAATGCTTCGCGAAAGAAGTTGGTAAGCGTGGGACGTTTTGCGCCGGAAAAGGGGCATTTGCGCTTATTGGATGCGTTTAAACGAGTGGTGAGTAAAGAGCCTACGGCTATTCTTTTCATTATTGGAGGTTATTCGCTTCAAGATTGGTATGAACGCACGGTGAATCACATTGCGGCGTTAGGCTTACAAGATAATGTGGTGCTGATTCGTAAAGTGAGTAATCCATTCCCCTTCGTGAAGGCATGTGATGGTTTTGTGTTAAGTTCATTCTACGAAGGTTTTGGTCTTGTATTAGCGGAAGCGGATATTTTGGGATTACCTGTGATTTCTACAGATATCACGGGGCCTCGTCTTTTTATGCAGGAACATGGTGGCACTTTGGTCGCGAATAATGAGGATGGTTTATATGAGGGTATGCTGAAATTATTGAATGACGAAATCAAACCTATCAATGTGGATTATGAGGCCTATAATCGTGTTAATGTTCGTGCATTTGAGAATCTTTTTAAGGAGAAAAAGCGAAAAGGTGAACGAATTTAATTGCGTAAAGAAGAGTAAATTAGGTGAGTTATGGGTAAATTTGCAAAGAAATTGAAGCAACTTCAAGGGATGTATGCGCGGGCGATTCCTAAGGTGAAGAAGTCTAGTTGGCGCTTGCAACATCGTTATCCATTTTATTATGATACATTGCCTATTCTTCCTAAAACGATATTTTTAGAGTCTGAGCATGGAAGAGTTTTTAGTGGTATTATTTTTCAATTAGTGGTGCACTTAGCAACGCATCCCAATTATCAAGATTTTACGATTATTGTTTCTGCGTGGGGAAGTCGTATTGCAGGCTTTAAGGCTAAGTTAGAACGATATGGTGTTCAGCGGGTTCAATTCTGCACTTACTTGAGTGATGCGTATTATCGCACGTTGGCTTCGTCGCAGTACTTAATTAATGACACTTCGTTTATCCCATGTTATATTAAGAAAGAAGGGCAAACTTACTTAAACACATGGCATGGTACACCGTTGAAGACGTTGGGAAAATCGGTCGTAGGACAACAGCATCTCGTTGGTAATGTTCAGAAAAATTTTTTGATGGCGGATTACTTGCTGATGCCGAATGAGTTGACAGATTGTGCCTTGCGTGAAGATTATATGCTTAATAATCTTGCGACCGGGAAGCGTCTTTTTGGAGGGTATCCGCGAAATACGGTCTTTTTTTCTGCTTCTGAACAGGTTTCGAGAATTCGAGAGGAATTAGGTTTAACTGATAAACGGGTGTATGCTTATTTGCCTACGTATCGGGGGAGTTTTACCTCTGGAAAATCGGATAGGAGCGATGTTTATCTACGTTATTACCTTTATGAGTTAGATCGTCAATTGCATGATGATGAGTGTCTTTTAGTAAATCTGCATCCGCTTGCGAAGAGTGCGATTAAGTTTAAAGAGTTTCAACATATTCGTCCTTTTCCTACACATCTAGAGACATATGATGTATTAGCTGCATCTGATTGCTTAATTACGGATTACAGTAGCGTTTTGTTTGATTTTGCCTGTTCGCGAAAGAAGATTGTTCTCTTTACTTACGACAAGGATGAATATCTTCGTGACCGCGGGATGTATTTCTCGATGGATACACTTCCATTTCCGCAAGTTGCAACAGTAGACGCGTTGTTAGCGGCATGTCGGACTTCTAAAAACTATGATGATACGGCGTTTTTAAAGACGTATTGTGCCCATGAGGGAGAAGATGCGACTGAAAAGTTATGTCGACATGTCATTTTAGGTGATAAGTGTTTGCGAGAAGAAGTATTCCCGGATAATGGTAAAGAGAATGTACTGATTTATGCGGGGAATCTCGCCCAGAATGGAATTACGGCTTCACTTTTGAGTCTGTTGAATACGATAGATTGTTCGCGACGAAATTATATTGTTTTAGTGGATAAAACAAAGGTGACGCGAAACGCTTCAACATTATCTTCACTTCCAAAAGGTGTGACTTATATAGTTCATCATGGGGATTTAAATGTTACGTTTTGGGAACGTGTTTTCAGATTATTATTTAAGCTTGGGGTGATTAATGCAAGGCGCTTTATGCGTGGTTTTCAAAAGCGTTTTGAGCAGGATACATTGCGCACGATAGTAACGCCAAAGATTGACGCAATTATTCAATATAATGGTTATGAGGGCGAAGTACAACTTTGGTTGTCCACATTTAAATGTAAACGTATAATTTATGCGCATAGTGACATGTGTCATGAGATTGCGATGAAAGGAAATGCACGTAAAGATGTGCTTCAGTATGTGTATGACAGTTTTGAGCATGTGGTGGCAGTAACACCAGATTTGGTGGCATCTACACAGTCACTCACATCAATGAAACGGCCAATTGATGTGGTGCGCAATATGATTTGTTATCGTGAAATCTTGGACAAATCGAATGCCGAGCCTACATTTGATGTTGATACGATATCAACGCATGAATTTGAGCAGATTCGTGACATTTTAACAGATTCTTCGCGAAAGAAATTGGTAAGCGTGGGTCGTTTTGCGCCAGAAAAGGGGCATTTGCGTTTACTGGATGCATTCAAGCGTGTGATAGAAGAGGAGCCTACGGCTATTCTTTTCATTATTGGTGGATATGCACTTCAAGATTGGTATGCGCGCACGGTGAATCATATTGCCGCATTGGGATTACAGGACAATGTGGTGTTGATTCGCAAAGTAAGCAATCCATTCCCCTTTGTAAAGGCATGTGATGGCCTTGTGTTGAGTTCGTTCTATGAAGGCTTTGGTCTTGTGCTCGCAGAAGCAGATATTTTAGGACTTCCTGTAATTTCGACAGATATCACGGGGCCTCGTCTCTTTATGCAAGAACATGGGGGGACTTTGGTTGAGAATAGCGAGGATGGATTATACGATGGGATGAGTAAATTGCTTAATGGAGAGATTGAGCCAATGGGTGTTGATTATGAGGCCTATAATCAAGAGAATGTAAAGGCGTTTGAAGCCCTCTTTAATTAATTTTATTAAGGTGATAATCGTGACCTTAAAGAACGAGTTAGAGTTATTACGTGAGGGCCCATTTCCGCGTGAGGTGTTGGATGCAGAGGTTGAAGTGTGTTATGAGGTTTCAGATGTCACACGGTTGTGCAAGAAGCCGTTGGTGACGGTGCAGATGGTGACGTATAATCATGAGGCGTATATCCGTCAGGCTATTGAAGGGGTGTTAAGCCAAGAGGTGTCGTTTGAGTATGAGTTGATTATTGGGGAGGATTGTTCGCAGGATCGTACGCGAGAGATTTGTCTTGAGTATCAACGACAGTATCCAGAGAAGGTTCGTCTTTTATGGGGGGACAAGAATGTCGGGATGAGCGCGAATAATCGTCGCGTTGCAGTAAAGAGTCGCGGGGAGTTTATTGCGCTTTGTGAAGGGGATGATTATTGGATTGACCCGAAAAAGTTGCAGAAACAAGTAAACATTATGCGTAAGTATCCTAATGTAGGGCTTTGTTTTACAGGTGCAAAGATTGTCCAGCATCAGACGAATAAGTGGACGCGTTGGGACCCAAAGCAGATTTGCAAGCCTGGACTTATGTCGGGAGCACACTATTTTAGGACTGCATGTGCGGGTTATGAGGACGGGGTTTATGGCCCAGAAGCCTTTTTGATGACGGCCACGTTACTTTATCGTGCGGCTCTTTTGCAAAAGTGCTATGAACGGTATGACATTTTTAATTGGCAGGTGCTTGCGTGGGATATTCGTTTACGCGCTGCAATGTCAACGATATCTGATTTTTATTATCTCGAAACGCAGACTGCGGTATATCGTCGAAACCCTGGGAGTATTTTGGCCTTAAATGGTCATCGTGTAAATCTAGATGCGACGCTCACACGGTTTTACTTTTTGATTGTTAATCAAAAGATAGGAGAGAAGTTTCGCTGTCCACCAGCATTATTGATTCATCTGTTTGAGCGGTTTTTACTTGTTTTGCAGATGATGCCTGCGGAGCTTCAGGAGAAGAAGCTTGCGGGAATCCCGCGAACAGTATTGTGGCGTGCAGTTTTCTTGAATACACACTTTTTACCATTGTTCCTTTTAATGAGGAAGGGGAAGTTTAATCGAGAGATGATGATACGTGTGAAACGCCATCTTTTCCCAAAACGGAGAATGTGGTCACAGTAAAAAAAGGGTGTTTTGTGTTATAATTAATCAAGTGGTGATTATGGTGCAAAAAGTGATTCAATTATTGAGACTTCTTTGGCGATGGCAGCGTGCGATGGTGTACGCGCTACTTTATCGTAGGGCATGTGTGCGTGAAGGGGTGATTTTATACGAAAGTTTTTATGGGAGGGGGCTTTTGGATAGCCCTTATGCTTTGTTTAATGAACTTTTGAAAAATGAAGATTTTACAAGTTATCGACATGTGTGGGTGCTTGATGATTTTAGGTCTCATCGGGATGTAATTGCACGGTATCGTACGTATAAAAATATATCTTTCGTACGTTACAATTCGTGGCGTTATCTTAAAGCGTTAGTTTCAGCGCAGTATCTCATCAACAATAGTACATTTGCGAATTATTTTGTTAAGAAGTCTCACCAGGTATATATTAACACGTGGCATGGAATTCCTTTAAAGCAGATGGGGGTGAAAGAAAATCGTGTGGCGGTGAGTAATCAAATTCGTAATTTCTTACAGGTGGATTATTTTCTTGCTGCAAATCGCTTTTGTCGTGAAGTGTTTTCAAGGGACTATCAATTTGGGAGTCGTTTCATTGGACAGGTGTTAGAATTTGGATCTCCAAGGATTGATACATTGGTACGGACGTCGCGTGAGGTTATTTTAGACAAATTATTGCAAGCGGGGGTGAAGATAAATCCTGCGAAACAGATTATCCTTTATGCTCCTACTTGGCGTGGAGATAGTTTTTTTAAGCCTACGGTAGATGTGGCTGCGTATGCGGATTTAAAGGATTATTTAGAATCGCGGATTGATGTCACGAAGTATCAGATTTTGATTAAGCCACATCAAGTGGTGTATCAAGCCGCCCGAAAAGTTTTTGGTGCGATTGATTATATGGTGCCTGCAACGATTGATGCGAATGAACTTTTATCTGTGACGGATGTTTTAATAAGTGATTTTAGTTCTATTTTTTATGATTTTTTGGTGACTCGACGTCCTGTGGTTTTTTATGTGCCAGATTTGAATCATTATATTGAGACGCGTGGACTGTATCAAGCGATAGAGGATTTACCTGGACCAATTTGTCAGACGCAAGAGGCATTGGCAAAAGAGTTAATACATTTAGAGAGTTCTTTCAATGATACAGCCATGCGTGCTGAGCAGGCCCGGATATGGTCGCTTGGTAATGTTGAACCAGGGCGGATTTCAAATGCCGTTATAGAGGCCGTTTTTAAAAAGATAGGGGGGGCTCAAAAGACGAATGCTCAACAACAGAAAAAAACACTTTTAATTGCTTTGGATGAATTTCGGTTAAATGGGATTACAACATCCTTGATAAATCTTCTTAATGGGCTTGATTATTGCCAATATGACGTGACAGTATTTACAGCTAAACGACAACGTGCAGATTTTAGAGCTGTGCTTGAGTGTTTTCCGCAGGAGGTTCGTATTCTTTTTCGTGAGCAGTCATTGTGTCTGACCCCACTAGAGTATGTAAGACTGTTGCTATTTCGTGTTTTTGGTTTGACGAATTGGCTTGGACGATGGGCATATGATACTGTATGGTGGCGCGAGGAGTGTATCCGTTATTTTGGCTCTAAACCCTTTGATTGTGCGATTGACTTTGGTGGATATGCGTTGGCATTTGCAACGTTAATACTAAATGCGTCTGCGAAGCGTCGATTGATTTGGGCGCATAACGACATGTGGGCAGAGTATCAAACAAAGCATCCAAGATTGAAACGTATTTTTTCTCTTTATCCACATTTTGATGCGTTAGTCTCGTGTTCTCCAACATTAAATGAGGTTAATCGGCAATCGTTTCAAACAATTCCAATACTGTTTGTTGCATGTAAGAATGTGATTTATGCAGAACGTGTTCTTGAAGGGATGATGGCATCAACAGTAATTGAGACTGAAAAGGGGGATGTACTACGACTTACTTCGGAAGAAGAGAACTCATCTTCAACGATTTTGTTGGATATTGTGAAGGCGGATGGTCGTATTGTAAAGCCAACGCATCGGTTTATGATGATTGGGCGTTTATCATTAGAAAAAAATTATCCAACAACGATTCGGGCTTTTGCAAGGTTGATTTCTCAAGGTGTGTATGCAAAGTTGTTTATTGTAGGAGAGGGGCCTCAAAAAAACGAGTTGGATCAATTAATTCAACAATTGGATATGAGCTCTTATATTACACTTGTTGGTCGCATGCAGAACCCAGCAGAGTTAATGAAGCAGTGTCATTGTTTTATGTTGACTTCCCTATATGAAGGTCAACCTATGGTGATCCATGAGGCGCGCGTGGCGAAGATGCCGATTATTTTGTCGCAATTTAATTCGTATAAAGATGTTTGTTTGCCGAATGGGCAGATTTTGGTGCGTTCGGATGAAGCCTCGATTTTAGAAGGAATGCGGACATTTCTTGCGCAACCGTTGATGACGTATGATTATAATGTGGTACGCTATAATCAAGCAGTCTACCAGACCTTTGCTACACTAGTGGCGGGAGAGGATTTGAAATGAACTGTTTGCAGTATTTTGGAATAGCTATAATAGATGCTTTCCGACTTGCGGTAGTATATTGTGTACGTGCATGTGAGAGACTCCTTTTTTGGTTACCACTTCGGCAGAATCGCGTTATTTTTTATCTTCACGCGAGAAGGGGCTATACCTGTAACTTAAAGGCTATATTAGAGACATTTTTATATGAGGCGAAAGGGCAACATGATTTGGTTTGGGTGACGAAGTGGCCGGAGCCTGTGCGTCACTTAGAGAGACGGGGGGTTAAGGTGGTGAAGTTGTATTCGCTTCGTCACTTCTGGATGCAATTGACCGCTAAAGTGATTTTTATTAGCGATGCGTTTCCGCATTTAATTCGTATTCGTAGAGGACAGATTACGATTAATGCATGGCATGGAGGAATGAATTATAAGCATATTGGGATCCGTTATTGTAAATTTAAAAATATCTTCCGTCGAATTGCATTTGCAATTGCTAACCAACAACCGACATATTTCATATCAGGAAGTCAATTTTTTACAAAAGATACAAGCCACTCGTTTAATTTTGAGCCATCGATATTCCTTCCAATTGGATTACCACGTAATGATATGTTCTTTGTTACAAATGAAACAATAAAGAAGAAGGTTTTTACTCATTATAGGCTTCAAGAGGGGACTCGTGTTGTATTGTTTGCTCCAACATTTAGAGAAGGTATGTGTAATGCGCAATGCCACATTGATTTTGATGTATTAACGAAAACTTTAGCGAAGCGATTTGGCGGGAATTGGGTTGTCTTCTATCGTGCACATTATTTTGTTCAGGCTCAAGGCGTTTCAGAGGGAGATAAGAGTATCATTAATGTCTCTCAATATGAAGATATGAATGAGCTTTTGGTTGCTACAGATGTGGTTATTTCTGATTATTCTTCATGCCTATGGGATTTTGCACTAACGAAGCGGCCATCTTTTGTGTATGCTCCTGATATTGAAGATTATCAGTCAAGAGATCGTAGTTTTGCGTGTCCTCCTCAGGAGTGGCCTTATTCTATTTCAACAAATGAAGATATGCTTTATAGAGCGATTTTAGATTTTGATGAGAGGCTTTTTGAAGTCCGACTTAGTGATCATATGCATGTGTGTGGTTCATATGATAGTGGAGATTCTTCGATGAAAGTTGCATTACTTATCTTAAAGAACACATGAAATAGAACGATGGATATTGAAATAGGTTGTACTTGGAGATCTGATTGTGATAAAATAACACCAATGTTTAGTGGAGTACAATAATGACACGAAAATTTGAATTAAAACGTGACCAAGTTTTAGTTTTAATCTTGAAAGATTTTAAACTAAAGTATAATTCTACAGCATTAGGTTTTTTGTGGTCAATGATTGTACCGATTTTGTCTGCGTTTGTTTATTTTGCAGTATTTTCTGTGATTGTGCGATTTAAAGTGGAGAATTATTTACTTTATTTGTTGAGCGGTACGTTTCTATGGCATTTCTTTAGTAGTGTCATAATGATGAATGGTCGTGTGCTCATTAATAATGCGTCACTTTTAAAGAAAACTTCTTTTGATAGGCGTTTACTTGTTTGGGGAACGTTTTTCACAGAAAGTATCCACTTTTTTTTAACAATTCCTATTTTGGCGGGGATAATGGTGCTATATGGTGTAACGCCCCAATGGTGGTCAATAATTCCCAATTTAATGGTTGTTTTTCTTTCTACGCTTTTTATCGCAATAGGATTTAGTTATGCGTATGCAGCTTTAAATTTACAATTTCGTGACATAGAGCGTGTTATGTCGGTGGTTATGCAAGCATGGATGTTTTTAACGCCTGTGTTTATTCCAATTGTTGTAGTAAGGGAAAAATTAGGGGAAAACGTTTGGATGTATGAAACGTTAAATCCAATGACTGGAATTTTTTGTACATGGCGAGATATCTTTTATCAACCAAGTTTTCATCCTGAACGCTTTGTTTATATTTTAGGAATGTCAATTATAATTTTCTTCATAGGGCGTGCGATTTTTAAGAAATATGAGCCACAGTTCGCTGAGCGAATGTAAGGAGCATGTTATGGAAGAACCTATCATTGAAATGAAGAATTTGACGATGCGTTTCGTAATGGAACGTCGTCATTATGGCTTAAAAAATATCTTTTTGCATTTGCCTCAGTACATTCGAGATCAAGTAAATAAGAAGTATTATACAGCGCTTGATAATTTTAATCTTACGATAAACCGTGGTGAAAGAGTCGCACTTGTGGGACATAATGGATGTGGAAAAACAACCACACTTTCTGTTATTGGTGGTGTTTATCGTCGTTATCAAGGTGAATGCCACGTGCGTGGGCGTGTATCAATGATGTTAGCACTTGGTGCAGGTTTTTGTCGAGAACTCTCAGGTCGAGAAAATATTATTCTTAATGGCGTTTTTCAAGGAAAGACGCGGCGAGAGATGAATGCACTTATGGATGACATCATTGATTTCGCAGATATTGGTGATTTTATTGATTCTCCTATTTATCAATATTCTTCGGGTATGCTCGCGCGTTTAGGATTTGGCATTGCCACGGCAATTAAACCTGAGATTCTCCTCGTGGATGAGGTGATGGCTGTGGGGGATGCGAATTTTAAGGAAAAGTGTGCAGGGCGTATTCAGGGACTTTTGGATGGCGGGACGACATTGATTTTGGTTTCGCATAGCCCGGGCGATGTAAAGCGTTATTGTAATCGTGTGGTGAAGATTGATCATGGGCGTATTATTGCCGATGGCCCAACAGAAGAAATTATGGGGAAGTAGGTTTTTAAGACTTCTTGAAGAATGAAGATTCTTGTTGCAACGCATAAGGCTTATTGGATGCCGGAGGATGGGGTTTATTTCCCAATTCAGGTGGGGCGTGAGATTGCTGCTCAGGTGTTACCTTATACGGGGGATAACACGGGTGATCATATTTCAGAGAAGAATAAGACGTTTTGTGAATTAACGGCGGTGTATTGGGCATGGAAGCAGCTCCAGGATGAGGATGTAATCGGCTTGTGTCATTATCGTCGTTATTTTGCCACGAAGACGCGAGGTGAAAAGCGTTCTCGTATCGCTGGCGGCGAGGATTATAAGAAGTTGCTTGAAAATGTGCCGTGTATTCTCCCTAAGCCGCGTAATTATTATATTGAAACGAATTATTCGCAGTATGTTCATGCGCATCATGAGGAGGATCTCACGCTTACAAAGGCGATTCTCGCTGAAAGGTATCCAGCGTATTTGCCTGCATGGGAGCAGGTGATGAAGTCGACATCGGGGCATCGCTTTAATATGTTTGTGATGCGGAGGGATCTCTTTGATGCGTATTGTACGTGGCTTTTCGATGTTCTTTTTGAGCTTGAGAAGCGTCTTGATATTTCTTCGTATAGTGATTATGATAAACGTGTTTTTGGATTTGTTTCTGAACGTTTGCTTGATGTTTATCTTATCAAGGAGCAGGTGGCGTATGCAACGATGCCAATGGTGAATTTGGAGTCGCAGCATTGGCCAAAGAAGATTTTCAATTTCCTTTTGAGGAAGGTTGGGATTAAACGTTAGTTTTTTGTTGAGGGCGCCTTTGAAAGGTGCCTTCGATGTTTATTGGGGGGCTTTTTTTGAGTGTTTTTGTTTTGCTTTTTAAACAGGGCGAGTTTGCTTTTCAAACAGGTGCTAAACGAAGCTCAAACAGGGCGAGTTTGAGCTTCAAATAGGGCGTGTTTGGATTTGGAGGTGATGGGGGTTGGTTTTGAGGGGTGTGTTTGTTTAATATTCTCCTATTTATATGTGATTTTTATTTTGTTTTTTTGCATGACAAGTGGTATAATTTAGTGTGTTATGGGATATATGCGTTATTTAGTTGGTGCGTTGGTTGCGCTTTTGTTTACACTCTACACGTGGTTGGGTGCGGGTACGATTTCGCCATGGTTGCGACCGTGGGCGTTGTGGATGGCGTTGTTGATTGCGGAGGTGGCGTTTCTTTTGCCTGAGCAGCGTCGGAATGAGTCGTTGTTTGATGCGCGTAGGCGTGTTTTGCGTGGGGTTTTGTGTGATCCGCTGATGTGGGTGAGTGTGGCGTTGTGGATTTTCTTGACGTTGCAGTGGTTGAATGCGTCGACGTTTTTGCAGTGGGATGCGGCTACGAAGTCGTGGACGATGTATGGGCCTCCGCTTTCGTTTATGACGCATTCGGATGCTGCGGGGATTCTTGCGCAGTCGCCAAAGGCGGCTTCGGGGGCGGTGATTTTGCCACCGTATTTTTCGTGGTTGCCGTTTAGTTTGCGCGCGGATGAGGCGCGGATTGTTTTGGATTGGTTTGTGCCTATTTTGACGGCAATTTTGGCGTTGCGTCATGCGACGACGCGGCACACGAAGCGTCTTGTGATGGTGTATGTGTGTATTATGACGTCGGTGTTGGCGGTTGCGGGGATGTTGGATTGGTTGTTTGGGACGCAGGTGTTGTGTTGGGGGCGTGAGGCGAAGGCGTTTTTCTTTGCGACGTTTGGTTATCCGAATCATGCGGCATGTTTCTTCCCTGCGATGATGTTGGTTGCGATGGGGATGTTGTGCTGGACGTATGAGCATCGTGAGCGTACGCGGATGCCGGCGTGGCTTTATATTGTGACGATTGCGGTGTGTGCGATTGCGGCGATTTTGAGTGGGTCGCGCGCGGGTTTGATTTTTGTTTTTGCGATTGCGGCGTTTGCGATTGTGTATTTGCCGATTCGTTTCTTTGCGTCGTGGTCGGGGCGTAAGCGGTTATTTGCGTTTCTTTCGCTTGTTGTTGCGGCGGTTGCGGTTATTGGGACGTTGGCGTTTCGTTTTTATGTGGTGCATGCAAATCAGGCGCGTGTTGCAGCGATTGCTGCGGCGGTGACGGAGCAGGAGCGTATTGAGGCGAATGCGATGCCGTCGTATGTTTCGATGCCGACGATTGATGCGGTGGTGCGTGAGATTGCAGAGACGGATTGGGCGCTTTTCTTTGAGCATCCGATGTTGATGCGTTCGGGGTATCAGGGGATTTTGGCGTTGCGTCAGCATGATGCGTATCCGTGGTTTGGGGCGGGGGCAAGAAGTTTCCGTCATTTGAGTGAACGGTATATTGATCGGTCGAATCCTGAGGAGGCGGATTGGTTTCGGATGCGTCTTGGTGTTGGTCAGGCGAATGTTCATAATGATACGTTGCAGTTTTTGGCTGAGCATGGGTGGATTGGTTTTGGCTTGATGTTGGCGTGTTGCGCGTGTTTGTTGTGGCCGTTTATGGTTGATTTTGTAACGAGTCCGTCGCGGACGCAGAGTGATGCGGTGGCAGATCGTGGGTGGTTTAATCGTTTGAATGCGTTTTTTGTGTTTGGTTTTTTGGCTACGCAGTTGATTGCGGTGCATAGTTTTATTGATTTGGTTTTCCGTAGTCCTGCATGTATGATGTTGTATGGATTAATTTTTGTTTGTGCGATGGGATTTGTTCCAGCGCGTCGGAAGCAGTCGTCGGTTGATCAGGTGGCGTAAATGATGAAGAAGTTGTTTTTGGTTTTATTTGTTTTTGGTTTTGTTTGTCGAATGGCGGATGCGCAGGTGGCGCATGATGAGGCGACGGAGGGGGTGCCTTTGTCGTATCGTGATTTACTTGAGAAGCCTCTTCAGGAACGTGATTCGGAGTCGATTGCATTTTATTTTGCGTTGGTTTCTTTTTTGAATGAGGAGAGTTGTAGCCAGGTGTTGTCGGTTGATGCACGGCGCGAAATTTTTGATGCGTGGTTGCCTGAGCTTTTTGCTTGTAAGCGGGCGGATGTAGGGGGTTCGTTAACGCCGATGTTGGTGAAGGCGTTTATGGTGCCGTATGGGTTTGATAATTATTCGTTTGAGACGGAGGGTTTACCGCTTCTTTGTACCACGTTGAAGTATGCAGAGGCGTTATATAAGCGTTGCCCGCAGGTGGATTATTTTGCGAATCAGTATGCGTGGAGTTTGATTGTGCAGACGCCGACGAAGGAGGCTTATCAAAAGTCGATTGAGGTGCTTCAAAAGCGTGAGGTGATGTCTGCGGGTGCGTTGGATACTTTGGGATGGGCATATTTCCGATCTGGAGATGTTGTTTCGGCGACGCAGTGTTTGCTTGATGCGGCATCGGGGCTTGCACAGGTGCCTGGTGCGCAGAGTGATTCGAGTTATGTGACGATTTTGGTGCATCTTGGTGATGTGTTGTATGTACAGGGACGGCATGCAGAAGCGCTTCGTTCGTGGACGACGGCTTTGAAGTCGTTTAAGAAGTGTTGTGAGCGTGATTCGTTGGATATGACGTTGGGTGCGATTCTTTATGATGTTGATGCAGTTGGATTGCAGAAGAAGATTGTTGCCTTGCGCCGTTTTCTTAAAAAGAGTACGCAGTCGACATCAGCACCTTCTCAGTATTAAAGGTAGGTGGGGTGCTGATGTATGATATTTTAATCAAACAAGCACTTTTTAAGGGTGAACGTGTGGATCTTGCGATTGCAGGGTCGCAGATTGTTGCGCTTGCGCCAACGGGAACTTTGCTTCGTGATAGTGTTGCACGTGAGGTGATTGATGGGGCGCATTTTCTTTTGCGAGCGCCTTTTTATAATACGCATACGCATCATGCGATGACGCTTTTGCGTGGGATTGATGATGATTGTGCGTTGATGGATTGGCTTCAACGATGTATTTGGCCTCGCGAGGCACATCTCACGGAAGAGGCGGTTTATACTGGTACGCAGCTTGCGATTGTGGAGTCGATTCGTAGCGGTTGTGTGGCGTTTAACGATATGTATTTTCATCAGCCTCAGATTCTTCGTGCTGCACAAGCGTTAAATGTGCGTGCACAGGTAGGTTTGATGTATATGGATCAAGTGTCGGAGCATGTAGAGAATGAGGCAACGTTTGCTTTAAGAAATGAACTCCCGGATACGATTCGGCTTTGTGTTGCTCCGCATGCGCTTTATACGACGACGGAGGAGCAACTTAAGGAGCTTGCTCTTTTTGCTGCACGAGAGGGATTTACGATTCATATGCATGCGGCGGAGTCAAAAGCAGAAACGCAGATTGCGCGTAATCGGTTTGGTGCGTCGAGTCCAATTCGTTATTTAGATCGGTGTGGTTTGTTGAGGGAGAATACAATTCTCGCACATGGGTGTTATCTTGATGATGAGGATCGTGAGATTCTTGCAAAGCGTGGATGTGTGATTGCGCATTGTCCGCATTCGAATCAGAAGCTCGCTTCTGGAACCTTTGAGATGGCAAAAGCGTTAAAGGCGGGGATTAAGGTCACGGTTGGGACGGATGGCGCAGCGTCAAATAATAGTCTTTCGATGATTGTAGAAACAAAGTCGGCAGCGCTTGTTGGAAAGCTTGTTGCAGGGTCACCGGATGCGATTCCATTTGATGTTGTTGATCGCGCGGTTACTGAAGTGGCGGCACATGCACTTGGATTTAAGCAGGCGGGCAAGATCGCTGTTGGGGCGGATGCAGATGTGCTTCTTGTTGATATGCGTGCACCGGCGTTTATTGGGACGGGGAATGCAGATGCGAACTTTATTTATGCCGGAGATAGTTCGCTCGTTGATACTGTAATCTGCGCAGGAAAGGTGCTTATGCGTCACAAGGTGATCTCTGGAGAGGCTGAGATTCTTCAACGTGCGCAACTCGCCGCGGAGCGTTTACAATACGCGTGTCAAAACGCTTAAAGTCTTATTTATGCCAGTAAAATCGCATTCGCAAAAAAAGATAAAAGATCAATCTCGCGGAGGAAAGACGCAGGGTGGGGCATCCTATTATTCACCTCTCTTTTTGCGTTCGGTTTTGTTGCTTTTTTCAACGGTTTTCGTTTTGAGTCTCCCTGTGATTACCTCTTTTGTCGCAGAGGATGTAAATGCGTCTCTCGCTTTTTTACTTCCATACTTTGTTTGGGGTGGGGGGACGCTTTTATTCGTATTGCTCATGCGGTGTATTCGCTTTAATGGTGATTATCCGCTCTTTTGGTGTACGATGCTTTTGCTTGGGCTTGGGACTGCTGTTCAATATCGTTTAGGGACGTGGGCAACGGAGTGGCATTTAGTCTATGCTTATATTCCGTATTTTGTTGGGATTGTGGGGGCGCTTTTTGCGGTTCTTTGTTTGGATGCGAAGCGGTTGGAGGTCTTGTTGCCAAAATTGAAGTGGTTATTTTGGTTTTTGGCGATTGTACCATTGGTTGCTTTGTTGGTCTTTGGGCGACGCTATCGCGGTGGAATCTTTCTCCCAGGGAATATTAATCCATCAGAATTGACGAAGGTTTTTCTTGTGCTTTTCACTGCGGGATGGTTGCCTGCACATTTAGAAGGGCTCTCACGAACGGTTTATGGTATTCCTTTCCCTCCAATAAAGACACTTGTTGCACTTGGAATTGGTTGGGGTGTTCCGCTTGCAATTGTTGTTCTTGTAGGGGATTTTGGGATGATTCTCATCTTGTGTTTAACGTTGATGATTTTGTTAGCAACTGCGACGCGTCGGTGGGGATGGTTTTTTGTTGGAACATTGATGACAGCGTTTGCAGGATTTGTGGTACAGTTCCTCTCTGCGCATACGCGGACGCGGTTTATGATTTGGCTTGATCCATTTAAGGACCCTGATGGAAAGGGGTATCAAATAGGACAAAGTCTTTGTGCGCAATATGCTGGGAAACTCTTTGGAACAGGAATCGGCAGTGGGCATCCAGAGTATGTTCCAATTGTTGAGAGTGACTTTGTTTATGCTGCGATTGCGGAAGAGTGGGGGCTTGTGGGGTGTGCTTTGCTTTTAATGCTTTATACGCTTTGGTTGCAGCGAATTGCTTCGCCTAAATGTATTCGACCAATAAATCAAATTCTTGCGTGGTCAATCACGGCATTATTGGGTACACAAGTCTTTTTAAATATTGCAGGAATAACAAAAGCGCTCCCAATGACGGGGATTACATTGCCTCTCTTCTCGCTTGGAGGCTCTTCATTGATTGCGGTACTTTTCCTTCTTGGGATTGCACTCGCAAATACAAAGACGGGTTCAAATAAGTTGTAATATTCCTTGGGTGTGTTTTAACGGTTTTATTTGAACGCTTTTTAATTGTCAAGAAGAGGTTTTCGACGGGCTTCTTTTTTTGCCGCATGTTTGGCTTTGTCATCAAGCATACGCGCCTTTTGTCGGCGAGAGCGGCGACGTTTTTGTCGCCGAATTTTTTCTCGCTCTTGCTGGCGTTTTGATTTTTCGCCTTGTTCAATTTCAAGGATTTTCTCTGCAAGAGCACGACGTGCTAGCCAACGGTTGTCTTCGCGTGAACGGGAGGATTGGATTTTAACAAAGAGCCCAGAGGGAAGGTGGGTTAGGCGCACCGCACTTGCTGTTTTATTAATTTTTTGACCGCCGGCGCCAGAGCCAAGGATAAATTGCTCGTCAAGCTCAGCTTCTGTTATGTTGGCGCGAAGCAAGAGCTGTTTGATGGTATCAATGGTTGATGGCGCGAGTGGCATAAAAAGAAAGCCCCAACAGCGATGTGCCATTGGGGCAAATGAATTTTACGCAATACGTAAGAGGAAGTAGTTCTTCTTTCCTTGGCGGAGAAGAAGGACCTTGCCTTCGACTGGCATTTCTTCTGTAACAATGGCATTGATGTCTGTTACTTTGACATTGTTAATTGAGAATCCACCACCTTGAACAAGGCGACGTGCTTCACCTTTACTCTTCAAGAAACCAGCCGCAACGGCAACATCAATTGCGTTTTTGCCAATTGTTTCTGCCGCGGGTAGTGTTCCAGATGGAACATCGGCAGCAATGGATTCTAAATCTGCCGCAGAGAGACCTTCAATTGAACCACCGAAGAGAACGGAAGAGGCTTTTTGCGCGGTCTCAAGACCTGTTTGTCCATGGACGGCACGGGTAAGTTCTTCTGCAAGTACCTTTTGTGCTTCGCGTTGTTCTGGGCGTTCCTTTAATGCCGTTTCCAATTCGGCAATGCGTGCATCGTCAAGGAAGGTAAAGATGCGCAAATAGCGAATAACATCAGCATCAAGTGTGCGTAAGAAGAATTGATAGAATGCATAGACACTCGTCTTGTCGGCATTCAAGAAGATAGCATTTCCTGCAGATTTACCGAACTTCTGACCATTTGCATCGCAAACAAGCGGGATGGTTAAGCCGTGAACTTCTGCCTCTGGATGGAGACGATGAATTAAGTCCGTGCCCGCAGTAATGTTACCCCATTGGTCGGCGCCTCCAACTTGAAGTGTGCAACCATAATTCTTGTAAAGGTAGTAGAAGTCATAACCTTGTAAAATCTGATAGCAGAATTCCGTAAAGGTCATGGAGTTGGTTTCTGCATTGAGACGCTTTTGGACAGAATCTTTTGCCAACATCGGTTTCATGCGGAAGAGAGTGCCAACTTCACGCAAGAAGGGGATTAACGTATACTCTTTATACCAATCAAAGTTATTCAACAAGATTGCAGGATTTGTTGGATGATTAAAATCAAGGAAACGCGAGAGGTTTTCTTTAATGCCTTCGAGGTTCTTCTCTACTTGTTCTGGCGTGAGGAAGTTGCGTTCTGTTGAACGGCCCGAAGGGTCACCAATCATACCGGTTGCACCACCGACAAGGGCGATGACACGATGACCAGCACGTTGGAATTGTGCTAATGTTTGAATCGCGACGTAGTTGCCAGCTTGTAAGCAAGAGGCCGTAGGGTCAAAGCCAACATAAACGGTGAGCGGTTTCTCTAAGAGTTGTTCCATCTTTTCTTCTTCGCAAGTATGCGCTTCAACAAGATGGCGAGATTTTAAGAAATTTAAAAAGGTCATTGGAATCTCCATTAATTGTTTTCTTCGAGCTTGAGAAGGCGCGCGGCATTACCACCCATAATTGCATCAAGGCGTTCTTGAGGTAATCCCCAAGAAGCGATAAGGTCGGCATGGATTTTTGGGCTCATCCATGGCCAATCACTACCAAAGAGTAGGTAGTCTTGTGGGTGCTCTGTTGCAAATTTACGAATGACGGATTCTACGCCACTTCCTGGCTGGAAAGAGAGGTCAAGATAGATTTGGCGCCCTAACAGCATTTTTAATGCATCTGGGCAACGCCATGCTGCACAGTGAGCGCAAATCATTTTCAAATTTGGGACTTTACGATGGACATGCAAGATTTGAATTGGGGTTGCAAGCCCTTCTTGTCCGTCAACAACATCAAAGCCCGTATGGCAGAGGACTGGAACATCAGCGGCTGCTAAAATGCGCAAAAGACGGGTCATTTTACGGCCGTCAAGACGTGCATGTTGGAAGTAGGGATGGAGTTTAACCATCTTAAGTCCAAGGCTTAAAAGCTTTTCAAGGTGCTTTTCTGCTTCAAGGTCATCTGGGTGCAAAGAGGCACATGGAATGACGTGCTTCTGGGCTAATGCACCTAATTTACCAGATTTCAACGCTGCAAGATATTTCATCATGTAGGTTGCTTGTTCTGGACGTGTGGCGATAGGGCAAACTGCAACACGATCAAAGCCTGATGCAAGCTCGTGTGTAATAAGATCATCAAGAGTCCCGTTGCCATAAGCATTCATATTACAAACGCCACGAGTCTTGTGTAAAATCGTAGCGATAACATCGGGTGCTTTATGCGCAGGATAGGAATGGGAATGGATATCGATTCGCATGATAATAACCTCGCATGTTTAGTTAGGCTTTAAGGCGAAATGCACAATGATAAATAGGATCACCCTTGGAAAGGAAGAGGCGTTCAAAGTCGGTTTGCTCATCCTCTTCGCGGAGTAGTGGCTCAACTTCAATGAAACGCGGGTCTTCACTTAAATAGCGATACATTTCCTTGAAGTATTCTTCGTGGTCGGTCGAAATATACATCGTACCTTCAGGAATGAAGATTCGCGCAAGTGTATCGCACATTTCACGTTGGAAAAAACGGTTTTTGTGATGACGACGTTTCGGCCATGGGTCTGGGAAAAAGAGATACATGGATTGAACACGATGTTCGGGAAGTAATTCGCGAACGAAACGACCCGCTTCAACACGTAAAAATGTCAAGTTGTTCAATGCACCTTGTTGAGCCTTGCGAGAACAACGGCGGATGCGCTCCATCATACGTTCAACGCCAATGTAGTGCGTCGTTGGATTTTTTGCTGCACGAGCTGCTAGAAAACGTCCATTGCCACAACCAATTTCAATTTCTAAAGGCGCGTCTTCGGGAACGATGGCCGACAAATCAAGGCTACGATCTTCTTCTTTTAGCTCCAAAACATGTGGTAGTAAAAGGTGCATAGAACTTCATTCTCTCGTGCGATTTAATCAATAAACTGGGCTCAGAGGGGGTCGAACCCTCACGCCTTTCGGCACAGGAACCTAAATCCTGCGTGTCTGCCAATTCCACCATGAGCCCATCAGCAGATAAAATTGAATAAACAGTATACCATAAATCAATCTCTCTGTGCGCAAATATTTTCCTTTTGTTGGGAATAGTATATGCTATGAAAGATTGAAAACGAGGGCATTTGAAGGTGGTTGAAAATGTCTTTTGTTATTTGACATTTTAATGATAAAAACTGGATGCGGGGAGAGAACCGCATCCAGTGGAGTTTATATATTATTTGGGTTTGTTGTCCTTTAAAAAGGGGTATTACATTTCGTAGTAGAAGCCAAGGCCTGCATAGGCGACGAAGTCATCATCGCCAGTGGCTTCACGGGCATCATTGTCAATTTGTTGATGGATGCCAATGTATGGAGCAATTGAGAAGCCTTCAAAGGGATTAATGTAAAGTTCAAGATGTGCATATGCATCGCGAAGCATAAAGTTATCAACCTTTTCACCTGTTTCTTCGTAGTAATCATAGAAGTCTGCAGCGTTACGATGCTTATTGCCGAAGCCAATGCCAAGGGTAGGGGTAAGCGTCATAAACCCTTCGTCAAGTCCCATCGTAGAACCGATGTCAAATTCATGATGGACGTCAAATGTTGCGTAAATGGCGCCTTTAGAGTCCTGTTGATCATCGATGTTATACTCAATCTCGAATGTTGGCACCCACCAGTAGTCGGGAGCAGAAAGTGTAAGGTAAAGATATTGTGTATCAGGGTATGACCAATCCATTTCAGGTTTGTTGCAAGAGCGGGGATGGTACTCGTACAAATAGGTAAATTCGGAGTCTAACGTTGAACCAATGAAATCGGTTGTGTCCCAGTTTTTATAAATACCTACGGTAAAATCGAGTTCTTGATATTTAAACTTACGATCGTTGTAGTAGCCATCTTTTGCACCATAGTTGGTTGTGTCAAAACAGCCCATAACACCAATCGTAATTGTGTAGAAGTCATCATGGCCATAAGAAAGACTAGCACTTGGCATGAAAATGGCGTGAGGGTTGTCGATTAAACCATAAGTAACTTGTTTGCTACAAAAGTCAATACCAAACTCGGCACTTAATGTCCATTCACTTTCTTCTTCTTCTTCTGCTGCTGCTGTGATATCTTCGTTTTCAATGTTGTCTTCATTTGTAAGCGCGACGGGAGCAGCATCTTCTTGTGCAATTGTAGGATTTGCAAAAAGAGGCATTGAAAGTGTCGAGACGGATATAATGAGCGTTGAGAGGATGTTTTTCTTCATTTGTTTTTCCTATTGAGTATGTTTGTGTTTAAATGACGAGTTTAACTTTGTGTTTGCGACCAAAAGCACAGAAGAAGGCAATGGTGAGTACAAGGAGAAGTAAAGGTATAAGGATCCAAATAAATTGGTGCCCTGTTGTGATTTGGAAGTAGAGCGTTGCGACACACCAACCAAGGATGGTAAGATAGCCAAAGAGAATATTACCATACATCCAACCAATTTCACGAATAACGGTTGCCATAGCTGCTAGGCAGGGTACGTAAAGTAGAACAAAGAGCAAGTATGCAAATGCACGATTACGACCTGTTGCATCGTTTCCAAGTTTATTGCGAAGCGCCTCTAACAAACCATGATCTGCATTTGCACCATCGGAAAGAAGCGCTTTTTCATGAAGCGATTCAAGGGTTTTGAGGAGTTTTTGCTTTGCAGAGGCATCCCCCGCTTGGGCTGCGGCTAAATAGGTTGTGAGGATTTTCGCTTGATCATATGCAACTTTTGCCTCTTCAAGTGCAAGAAGAGCTTCTTTTCCACCCTGTACTACATCGGCTTGTGCAGCCGCTAAAGCTTCAATGGCGCCATTGAGATCAATTTTAGTTGCAGCGGCATCATATTCTCCAGCTTGAATGAGAGTGGAGAGGAGTTGATAGTCAGATTGGAAGATTGAAAATCCAAAAGCATCAAAAAAGCCACTCATTAAGCCTCCGAAAGCCTCTGGGATTGACGCGAAAGCATCACGGATACCCTTTATAAAGGTCTCTCCAGTGGTCTTCCAAGTGAGTTCTTCTTCGGTGGTAGGTTCTTCTGTTTCAATACTATAAAGAGTCCCAAGTGCGGAGACGACTTGTTCCTTTGCAAAGAGCCCGACAATAAGCGCAACAGATCCCTGCCAATTTTCTTCTTCAACACCCATGGGCTTAAAGATCGGAACCATTGTACGACCGGCAAGTTCAACAATAGAGATATTAGCGTGTTCTACTTGTGTAGACGCGTCTTCTGAAGCACTTCTCTTAAAGGGATTGGGGATGGTAATTGCATTACACACAGCGAGAATAAGCACCATTAACGCCATGACTTTACCTGCACGAAAGAGGAATATACGAAGACGTTCCCATGCTTGTTTGAATACGGTTGTGAGACGTGGAATATGATAGAGCGGTAACTCCATAACAAAGGGCGCGGGCTCTCCAACAAATAATGTATGCTTGAGCAAAAGTCCCGTAAAGAGAGAAAGTAAAATACCTGACATATAAATGGCGAATACCATTGATCCTGATGCAACACCAAAGAATGCTGCACCGAAGAGTGCATAAACTGGTAAACGTGCGCCACAACTCATAAATGGCGTCATGAAAATTGTTAAAAGACGATCACGACGATTCGAGAGTGTTCGCGTTGCCATAATTGCAGGAACTGTACACCCAAACCCGACAAGCATAGGTACAAATGCATTGCCTGGTAATCCAAGTAGGCGCATGAATCGATCTACAACATATGCTGCACGGGCCATATAGCCAGAGTCTTCTAAGATGGAGAGCCCCATAAAAATGAAGAAGACTGGCGGAATAAATGTCATGACCGTTTGGACGCCTGCTCCAAGACCATCAGCGAGGAGTGTAATGATCCATTCCGGTGCGCCGCAAAGTGTTAGTACATTTCCAAAACCTGTAACAAAGATGGCATCTCCAAGTAAGTCAAAAAAGTCAATAAAACATCCGCCAACGACTTGTGTCACCCAGAAAAGAATATACATAATCCCTAAGAAAATGGGAATGCCGAGCCAGCGATTCAATGCAAGGGCATCAAGCGTACGTCCCACTTCTGTACGAGCTGCAGAAACTTGTTTAACAACACCTTTAGTGATTGAGGCGATTAAATCATAACGAGCATCTGCAATTAAAACATCGGGAGTTGTTCCAAGAACTTCTTCAACGTGGTCAATAACAGCTTCTGCTCCAGGAAGAATGCCTTCAAGACGATGGATTGTATGATAGGTTGGCTCTCCCTCACGAGTAGCCTTGATAAAGGCTTGATTGAGAGATTCTGGATAGACAACTACGGGGCGTTTTTGTTTTATAGCGAGTGCTTCTAAAACAGCTTTTTCGAGTGCTTTACGATTGCTTTTTGTTTGAACCGCAGCGGAGACGACAGGAATTCCTAAACGTTCGGAAAGTAATTTCATGTCAATTACAAAACCTTGACGTTTAAGGATGTCTGTCATGGAGAGAACCATGACCATTGGTTTACCTAACTCCATCAACGCTGTTGTAAGATAAAGGTTACGTTCAAGATTAACAGCATCAACAATATTTATAATGACATCGGGTTCGCCACTACGCACATAGTTTGAAGTAATACTTTCGTCAATGGATGTCGCATGTAAGGAATAAATTCCTGGTAAATCAACAACCGTCAAATCTTCCCCTGTTGGAAGTTTGATTTCACCAAGTAATTTTTCAACAGTAACACCTGGCCAGTTGCCTGTTACTTGACGAAGGCCTGTCCATGCATTAAAAAAGGTCGACTTCCCAGTATTTGGGTCACCAACAAGAGCTGCTGTAATATTATTGATCGTTTTATTCATAATCTAATTATGCTTGTAGTTGTAAAATGGTTGCTTCTGATTTACGAAGAGAAAGCTCAAATCCACGAACCTTAATACGTAATGGATCGCCCATTGGTGCAACTCCAATAAGTTCAATGGTCGCACCTCGTGTCAAACCTAATGCCAATAATTTTGCACGATATCCAACATTGGTTTTGTCATAACCAATAATTTGAGCTTTATCACCAATCTTCATGTTCGTGATATTCATCAAGAAAGACCTTTCATAAAAAGAGTATTCGCACTGAATCCTCTCGTGAACTGGTGTAAAAGATAGCAAAGACTAATTTTTATTGCAAGCAAAAAATTTAGCCTTTTCTAATGTTTTAAATAAAATATTGAAAATATAAACAAAGAATAAATATAAAAGAGCCTCAATTGAGACCCTTTTATAAGTAAATTTATCATTTTTCGCGTATTAATTTAGGCATGCCTAATCAAAAGCCTCGAACTTCTGTTTTTAGGTGACACTGGCATCGCAAATGTACGCGTTCAGCAAGTGTTAGTTTTAATGCAAGTAGGTCGGATGCTGTACACTGTGGAGAGGCCGCAAGAATGTTTGCGTGATTAGGTGAGACAAATGCGCCACCAATTTTAAGATCTTTTGCTCCGATGCCTTCAAGTAATGCTCCAGCATAATTATCTTGAGGGTTTTTGAAAAGCGAACCGCAACACCGAAGCCCAGAGAAATCTGTACGTTTTGCGTAAAATGCCTTTTGTTGTTCGCGAATTTCTTCAGGTTCTGCCTTTGTGAGCTTGAAGGTCGCTGCAAGGATCGTGATATCCTCTAACTTTCCAACGGTACGATAACCAGGGGTAAATTCTGAGACTTGATAATGACGAATGAGTCCATCGTCTTCTAATCCGCGGATTTCAATAACCTTCTCCCAGATTGCATGGCCATGTGCACCGGCGTTCATTGCAAGCCAGCCACCAACTGTTCCAGGAATGCCATACATATATTCTAATCCAGAAAAACCTAATGTTTGTAGTTTTTTAAGGAATGAAACACCAAGAACTCCCGCTCCGACGGTTACTGTCATTGCCTTTTCATTGATTTCACATTGTTCGAATGGCGCGCCTTGTAAGCTACATAAAACACCAGCTTGACCAAGATCTGAAAACCAATGGTTTGATCCGCAGCCGATAATTGAGAAGGGAATATTTCGCTCAGTGCAAATTAATTTGAGTGCCGCCAATGCGGGAACATCATGTGGAATGACAAAACATTCGGCAGCCCCGCCAACACGATAGAAGGAATGTTGTGCAAGGGGTTCATCTTCTCTTATTGTGATGGTATCGCCAAGGAATTCTTGAAGTAAGGTTGTTAAGGTATTCGGTTGGTGCTTGACAGGGAGTTGATGTGCACACTTTGATAAATCATGTGCAATTTGTTCAACATCACCTGCACCCACAATTAAAATCATATCACCCTGTCGTGCAGTTGATTGAAGATAATGGGTCACCTCTGTGGAATTTTTCGCAAGGAATATCGGGCGAACAGGATTTCGTTCGCGCATTGCCGCATAAAGGTCATGCGTTGATCCGCCTTCAATAGGGGCTTCACTTGCAGCATAGACTGGCAATAAGATGACTTCTTGCAAACCATCAAGTGCATCAACGAATTCATGAAGGAATTTTTTTGTTCGAGAATAACGATGCGGCTGGAAAACGATACGCAAACGCTTTGTATTATGTAAACGCACGATGGAGAGAAGCGCTTGAATTTCCGCTGGATGATGTGCATAGTCTGTAACAATATGTACAGGTGCGTCTTTTGGTGTGAGCCATTGATAACGGCGACGTGGTAATTCAGCGCATGCATTTGGTAGTGCTGTTGCAAGAACCTTTGGATCAAAACCAAGTAAAATCCCAGCGCTCATTGCAGCGAGAGCATTCAACACGTTATGGTCGCCTGGCACAGGCAATGTAATATCGCCTAAGGCATTTTCGCCAAGGAAAAGCGAGAAGGTTGTTTGCGTTGCTTCACGACGAACATTCATCGCTTGTAGACGTGCGCTTTTTGAAAAACCATAGGTAATGATTTGTTTTTTTGCATACTGTGCGACTACGCGTAATGCGCGCGGCGCATCTGCACAAACAGCAATAGCTTCACGCGTATTTTGAATGACGGTGCCAAAGCAACGTTCAATAGCTTCCTCATTATCAAAGTGATCGACATGGTCAAGTTCAATATTTGTGATAACAGTTATTGCAGGTGATTCATAAGCGAGTGTTCCATCGCTTTCATCTGCCTCTGCAACGGCAATTGCATTTATTGCTTCTGTCCCTATGGGGATTGAACGAGGACCAGCATTGGTCATAAGTTTTGATGTATATCCCCCTAAACACCAAAGGGGATTCTCATTGATACACTGAAGCAATCGTGTAACGAAACAACTTGTTGTTGTTTTTCCATGGGTGCCACAAACAGCAATGGAACGATGTTGGCTAACCCATCCTGCAAGACATTCTCCACGCGACATAACTATTTTACCTGCCGCACGTGCTGCAATTAACTCCTGATTATCATCATGAATTGCCGCACTATAGACAACCGCATCACAATCTGCAAGATGGGTTGCACTATGGTTTTGAAGAACATCAATGCCATGTTTTGAAAAATACTTATAAAGTGTCGGAGGAATATGACAATCACAACCCGACACCTTCCATCCCTGGAGATGAAGCATCCAAGCAATACCCGCAGCTCCAACGCCACAAATACCCATGACGTGAACATGTCCAGGAGCCATTGTAAAGAGATTATGTGAAAGCGTCGGCGCAATAAGTTCATTCATGCGTTGGAGCCTCTTCAAGAAGTTCTATAAAAAATGGACCATGCCCAGAAGCACAAACTTCTTCTGCGCGTTTAAGGATGTTGGGTAAATCATTTGCCTCAACACGTGCCCCGCGAAGGCGAAAAGCTGGCGCTAAATCAACAAGACAAGGATTTGCAAATGCTAGAGGGAGTGGGATGTCGCCTGCAAATCCATTGTTGTGAACAAGATAAATCTTTGGTGCATGTGTAAGCGCATCTTGGTTCAAACAACGATGGAAACCTTCTGCAAGAAGGTCTTTAGGTGTCAGATGAAGTATTTCAACGAGCTTATTCAATATTTTGTACCTGTTCGCGAACGGTTTCTAAAAGTGTCTTAAATTCAATAACCATGTGTGCGATCTCGCGATTATTACATTTTGACCCCGTAGTGTTAATTTCGCGGAAAAATTCTTGGCATAAGAAGTCAAGCGGTCGGCCACATGGCGTTTCGCCACTGAGTAACGTTTCTGCGTGTGCAAAATGTGCATCTAGACGTGTTAACTCCTCTGCAATGTCACATCGTTCGGCGAATAATGCGACTTCACGCTCTAATATGCCTTCATCTAAGACGCGTCCGTTAGAGAGGAGCGCGTCTATACGTTTTTTTAGGATATCTCGATGAGCTTCTGGCAAGGTTGGAGCAATGGCACGAATTGATTCAAAGAGAGTGTGTAATCCAGTTAAACGAGTTCGAATATCTACTGCAATACGCTCGCCCTCGTGTAAACGCATTGATTGTAGGTTTAAGAGTGCTATGTTCGTTGCTTGTGCAACAATCTCCCACACGTCATCGGATGCTTCTGGAGCGGTAGACGAATCATCGGAAGCAGAGAGCGTTACAAGATCAGAGATTGTGGCTTGACCTCCTAATCCAAGGGTTTCAGCGGCTTGTTGTACTCGCTTGAACTTTTCAATTAGTGCAACTGTTGCATTTCCTTCTGCGAGTTGACGGAAGGAAACCATACATTTAATTGCACCGCGCGAGATTTGTTTTTTGAGCAAGGTAACAATACGCTGTTCGAATGCCATCCACTCACGAGGCAACCAAATAACAGCATCAAATTGCTTACGATTAACCGTCGCAATTTCAACCGTCACAGACAATGTTGCTGTTGCAACTTCGCCACGTCCAAAACCTGTCATTGATTTAACCATACACTACGCTCACTTTCAATGTTAAATATTTTATCAAAAACACCTTCTCTAAGCAATACTCCGTTCATTTGTAAAATTAATAAAACAGGGATTGTCCAAAGACGTTCCCTGTTTTTCTATCTCGTGCGTTCTAGTATCTATACGATTAGACTTGCATAAAGCTTGTGCTAAAAGGAGAGTGTTCAAGCGCCTCACGTGTTTCAATGGTTGAGGTTTCGTCAAGTTTCTCTACGATATTCCCAATTTGACGAGCGAGGAAGAGAAGCTTTTCTGCAAGTTTTTCAGCGTTTAAGTCCTCGAATGAAGCCGTCCCAGAAAGAACAAGGGATTGTCCAAAGAGACCGAGGTGTAAACCGAGTGTTCCTGCCCCAAAGAGATTTAACGCAAGAGCCTTTTCCATAAGGGATTGAGAGGGCGCTTCTGTCCCATTGGTAACGAGGCCGAAATAGAGCCAATCATTATCCTCTGGACGATAACGCAATAAAATTAATCGGTCTTCAACGGAAAGCTCACAAATACCACTATTTGTAAGTTCAATCTCAATACCAATGAGCGTTGCTAATTCTAGAACAAGGAGCTTTGCCTTTTCCATAATTTCACCTTGTTTTTTTACATGTTGTTAACGTTTGTTAATAACGTTGTGTTGAGGCTCTTCAAGATATTTGAAATCATATCATAGGATTGATCACGTTTGGCGGTGAGCGCCTGCAAGTCAATCATTGTCTGTTGCGAGAAGCTATTATGCGAGTCCATCTCGGCTTCGATATCGGTGATAAGCTCTTCCGAGTTAGAATTCGCTGTTTCAGGTACATTGCTTAATTCAATCCCATACTCTTCCTTTGTCAAGAAGTCGTAATAAGAGATATCGGTACCTGAGAGCTTCTTATCTTTCAGATTAATTGAGGTATCGGTGGCGTCCACAATAGCAGCTTCAATCTCAGTGAGACGCTCAAGGTCTTCGGAGGTTTGATTGAGGGTTTCAATCGTTTCAATGATTTCGGCTTCCAATTCGGTGGCGCGTTGCAGGCAGAGCGCCATAACGAGCTGACCAATGGAGAGTGCGCGTGGAGTGCCATCTACATTATTCACACCATCTACGGTGTAATAGTTCGCATAGATGCTCGACTGCCCCTCGGGCAAATGATCTTGAATGCGTGCAGAATGAGTGGCATCATTCACGAGTAAATCATAGGAGTGTGTCTGAAAACCCATTGATGAAATTCCTTTCCGTCAAATGATTGTTGGTATCCTGTGTTTGTAAACAGTATCCCTTTGTAACTTGACTCTTGATCATTTGTAGTTAACGTTATATATTATAGCATTTTCTTCGCATTTAATCGAAAGAAAAGAATAGGGATACAACGGTCTATCTTACAAATCTACACGGCGCATTTGTACCTCTCCCATAATGGCCTCTCCGTTTGGCTTAATGATATAGGTCCAATTAAATTCTAAGGGACAGTTCTCGGGATTAGAAATACGAATTGAGAGGTCTCCGTTATCTAGACGCGAAATATTATAACACGCCTGAGAATGTTCTGTAGCCTTAACTCCAAATGCGGTGGACTGGTTACGAAGGACAGAAATACCCCCTTGTGCTAATGCAAGAATTGCACTTGCAATCTGCGAGGGACGCATAGGACCGCAAAGTGTTTTGATGGCACCTATTAAACGTTGTGAAACGGGGGAGGGTTTGCCACTATTATAGTTTTCCTTTTCGTCCTTCGTCATTTCTGGAGTGGGTAAAGAGGAGTAGGTGGGTGTCGTACCATCGGGAAGGTTAAAAGTAAACAAAGAGCCTGGCGCAACATTAGCAGGAACATTGTTCACAACATACCCTTCTGTAATACGATTGAGATCAATTGCTAACTGACCCTCAGCGGTTTTAACTTCATCTCCAGAGATGGGTTGCATTAAAATGGGTTCAAAGACATTTAACTTCTCTGCATCTGTTGGACGTGGCAAATCATTGAGGAGAATATTTAATGCTTCATCGAGAGATAAGCAAAACTTTATCATTAAATCAATGGTTGGCGTGAAGAGTTGGTCCATCTTTTCTATTTCAATGAGTCGTTGCATCGCTGCATTATAAATTTGATTATTGAAATACCCTGTTGTTTCAACGATATCATTGCGTGATTTTCCGTAGAAACATTTGGGAATCGCAACATCATTTCCAACTAAAGTATGGAAAATATCTTCTCGTGTTAATTTGTTGGCTTGATCTAATCGAAGGATCTCATCGCGTTTTGAAACGAGTCGATTGAAGAGCGAAATATCGTTTGAATTATTAAAGAGAATCAATGACGAGAGAATTGGTCGACGATATTCTATGGGCATATTTGCGAGCGATCTTACGACTTCTGCATGATGCATACCCCATTTTGCGTAATTAATCCAAAGGTGCTTTTCATTTGAAAGTTCTTTTTTGAATTGATTCGCATTTGGTAATTTCCCTGTTGTTTCTTTGGCGTGAGCAATCTCTTCGAAGACAAACTTTTCGACCATCGATTTGCAACGTACCTTGTCATTAGCGCTCAATATTGTGGATTCGTTAAAGACCGTATCAAAGGTTGTAAGCAATGTCATGGCGGTTTGAATATCCGCAAGATTTGTACAAATCGCTGGATAGGCCAACATACGGTGAATGGGAGAATTCTTATTTGAAAGCGCATTCAAAACTGCAGGAGCACGATTTCCACCTGCAATGAGTTGGTGGGCAAGCGTATCAATTTGCATGGCCTGTGTTTCATTAAGCGCAAAGTCCAATGCAAATTTTGCAATTTTACATTCTGCATTAAAGTTAGGGTTTAACGTTGTATTTGTGCATTGTGCACGCGTTGCAAGTGGGATTTTGACCATGTTTGCATGTAAATGTTCAGTATCAAGTGTTTCTACAGGGCGATTTAAGAGCGTAGAGAGCATCTCGGTCATAGCATCATAAGCGCGCGCTGTATTAATTGTTGCCGGCGAACCAATGTCTTCATAGAAAAGACGCAAGTTTCGACCGTCATCACTTGTTAAAGCATCAAAGAGAGCCATTTGGTCTTGGCGTGAGAGCGAGGCTGCTACATCACGAAAGACAAAATTTACCGCAGCAGAGATCTCATAAGCGTCATTCATTTCGACGCCTTCAGGATAAACAATGTTTTCATTCACTGCACGGAAAAGATTCTTTAATGCTTGATCTAGGGAGTCTACAGTAAGTCCGCCCTCTGCTCGAAGTCCTGTCATAACTGTTTCGTCATTCAACGCTGCTTTCGCTGCATTGTTTAAGGCCGTTAAGACGCCCGCTTTTGCAGGCTTAGCGATATGCGTCATAAAGCGACTCGCGAGTGACACAAAATCAACACTTGGAGTTTCTTCAGCCAATTGACGCGCCTCGGCTAATGTCTCTCGAATGCGTACAACGAGTGCATCAACTTTTTCTCGCGTATCAACGGCATCGCAACGCTTTGCAAAGAAAGCAGTTAAAACCTTGAATGTGTCTTGATCTAATTTATTCGCTTCATTTGTGCAAGCGGTCGAAATAATTTCTAATTGATTAATAATGTTATCAATTTCGATCGATACATTGACTTGATGCGCTGCGTTTTCGGGAGTTGCACTAATAATAGTATCAAGGCATTTATCAAAGTAATCGCGGATGCGATCTGCTTGTGCTGCCCACCCTGGAGGTAAGTCTCGTGCCGCAAGATGTAACGTAAAACGTTCTAATAAAAGTGCTCGTTGTTCTGCTGGGGTCGCGAGAGCGTCAAGCTTTTGAAGAATAGTTTGGATTTGTGCGGCGTTAATTTTTACATCCGTACGGATCTGATCGAGAAGTTCATTTGCTTGATCTTTAACGCCAATATAGGCCGGGTTGTTAAGAATTGCGTGGCGGATTGCCCCAACCGTAGCTTCATTTCGTGCGATTGCAGAGCTCTTCTTGAAATATATGCCGATGGAGTGCCTCAAGCCTGCATTTTCTAATGATTGATTCTGTGCATTAAAAAGAATGCTTTGATTTGGATTGAATGAACGAATAGAATCAATATTTAATGGCATAAGAACCTCGCATTTCTTAAAATGATAAAGACAATTTCTTTTTCAACAGTTACAGCATTTTTGAGGCTGCATTTGTTTTTGTGTTACCCATCGTTTTAACAATATTGGAGGATGTATTAAAGGTCATATCGCGACGATTAATTAATGTCTGTACGTCAATCATATCCTCTTGGGCTTGTTGGGTCATGCCCTCAAGTTTTTCTTTAATGGCATCAATGGCTTGCATGCGTTTGACGTAAGTGGATAAATCATCTGGCAAACCGGTCACTTCAATCGCGCTTTCCAAATAGGCCTTGGCGGTGGCCCAATCGGTGAGCGTATCCTCTGCTATCTGCTGCAAATAGGTCGAGGTCTGCTCCAACTTCTCGGTATTGATGCTCATGCAATTCATCTTCGTGACGCTCTGCTCTTCCAACGCGCCCGCGGCGCGAATGCAGACTGACGCGACTAATTGCCCCAACGTCAAATTTTCAGCCGCTGAGGTGGAATACAAATTAATCGCCTTACTGCCTTCAGGCGCATAACGATTCACGGCAATCATATTTGCTTCAATTGACATTGAATTCACCTCTTAAAAACAATTCCTTCTCGCTTTCTATACACATTAAAATGAAGAAGGTTACAACGTTTTCGCACATTTCTTCATTTTTCACATAATCTACCGCCCGAAGCGACGTTCATTCACATTCAGGCGGTAGACGCTGTGCCCTACCTTAAGGCTTTTCCTCCACGGCGAGGCCCATCTTTTTCTTACTCATCGTAACGCTAAATTCCTTAAAGGCTGCCTTAAAGTCTGCCATAGAGGCATCGCTGGAGTTCGGGCCTAGATTCAATTCTGGAATAAAGGCCACTTTCACCTTATCCTCTGTCTCCTTTTTAGCCGTTAGCGTATAGAAGAGCCTATTCCCCTTTTTATCTTCCAGAAGGGCGCGATTCGTCTTGCCCCCGCGCGTCTCGTTGAGCCAAAGGACCTTGTAGCCCTTGCCCTTCACGTGCGTGGACATTTCCTGTGCGCTGTATTCGCGCATGGTTTCGTTTTGACGCAAAATGCCATAGGCTTTCCACTTACTTGAGAGGGTGATTAACTTCTGCGTGAGGCCACTAGCTTCTCCACCATCCAACATCTTGAAATCTGGCTTAAGGAGACTCTCGACTTCCGTCTCATTTACCTTGAACAGCGGATTGTTAGCATTCAGTTCATCCATCACCGTCTTCGTAAGGTAGTCAAACAGCTCTGTCTCGGTGGTGATTGGAATACGCGCATCGATAAGCTGCTGAATCGCCTTTATCGTCCCTTCTTGCAAGCGCACGCCTGTATTCGTGGCACGACGACGCTTTTCCGCAGCGAGCGCTAATGTCGCATTCTCTGTGGCGTTAAAGAGATCTGCCGAACGACTACCGCGGCGGGTCATGGTCTGGCGCAACGATGCTTGGCTACCAAAGCCTTCGATGAAGATTCTGCGCACTTTTTGAACCTTGTGTGCATCTTGGTCTTCTACTAAGGCTGTTGGCATCGTATGGGCGACATCAAAGACATCCGCCCCCACGGCGCCATCACCAATCATTGAAATGGAGCTACGTTCATGTTGGCGTTTAGCATCCACCGTCTCTTTCAGATCACTATAGGTGCCCTCCACCGCGGTCATCGTTAGCAAGGGCAAGCCTTCCTGCTCAGCGATAGCCCCCTGCTCAAGCAAGAGACCACGCGGAATTTCAGAGAGTGCACAGAAGCCATTCTGGACTGCCAAACGCATGTCTCTGAGAATTTTTGCCAAGACCTCGTTAGTACCAATCTTGGGCGTTTCCTTGATCTTTGGCGCCGTGGTATCCCCGTTCTCTACGGCTTGTTGGGCCGCAATCTTACTCGTGACAACCACTTGATCATAGTAAAGGAATTGATCACGAGCAAAGACTTCCACCTCCGAGACGAGGTGCATCATCTGCATGAAGGAGGTGGTACAGATACTCAACGCATCTCTCACGCCATTGACCAAACGCGTATGGCGCTCCTCATCCACACCGTTCACGTTCTTTTCACGCAAGAAGGCGGCATATTCCACGACCTTTTGGGTGTAGAGTGCATAATCGGTACGTAATTTATCCGAAAGCGTGCGCAAGGACCCACTCACTGAGACGATTCTTGAATCGAGTAAGTGCTTGTTTTCCGCAACAATCAACTTATTCAAATGCTTTGGCAACACTTCCAAAGAATTGGAGATCAAGTTCTGCAAATCTAACGCACGTTTGTAGGTCAACTTCAATCGGTCCATCAGATGGAGGGCATCTGTCAAATCCTTGTCGCCATAGAGGCCCTCTTTTCCGCCATACTGAGACAACCGGCCAACATCTTCCGAGAATTTCGCTTCAACCTTTGTAAGCAGGCCAAGTGCCGCGCGCTGTTTTTCATCCGTTGATTTGTCCAGATCGCTGATCTTTTTGCGAATGACCTCAAGCATGAACGTACAGGTGTCTTTCACATCTTCCACGTCTAACTTGTGCACATTTGCGATCAGATTTTCAAGATAGTCACACTCTTCTTCCCAGGTGGCCCCAAGCGAGAGCGAACGAATATAAGGCAGTCCCTCGCGAATACGTGTCAAAGCATTCCCCAAGAGCACCTCGCGCATCGTGCGCTGCGCATTCACGTAAGGATTCATCGCCACCTTCAATTCTGTGATGACCTTTTCACGTGCCTCCGTGTACGCCGCACCACGTACATTTACAAGATTCGCAACGTTCATATTGATGATGCTACCTTGTGTCGAGCCAACCGCCTTCTTGAAGCAGTAGAAGAGGATCTCGATTGCGCTATTTTCAAGATAGCAGCGTTTGCCATCCTTCTCGAAGAAAACCCCATCCTGACGCGCATCAAGCGTTTCCGCCACATCCTCTTGGATACGTTCCTCTAAGTTAAACTGAGCTTCATCAAGGTACTTTTTAAGGACTTCTGCGGCCTTTTTTGCGCTCGGCGAAGGGTCAATCGGATCCAAAATGGTTTCCACGTCGTTGAGCAACTGAGAGACCCATTTCGTAGAGGCCAGCTCACAAGCCTTAAACGAAGTCGTTGCCAACGATAGCGCGTCTTCTTTCGTGATGTCCACAAATCCCTTTATCGCAGCAAAGTGGGTCACAATATTCTTATAGGCGCCCGTGAAAGACGGTGACAAATTTTCTAAGAAGGTCTTCTCATGCCTCTGGAGAACCTGTAGGTGCGCTGGGGTCA
>JAZLBT010000003.1:0-11861 GCA_045613865.1 Candidatus Spyradenecus sp.
ACGGATTCGCTGACATTTTTCATTTTGGCGCGCCGCCCCCCGGGGGGCGTAAGCTGATGATCCTTCTTCTTTCCTCTTTGACATCCTTTCTTTTGAGAAGTACTCTTCTTACCCCCGCGGTTATATTGTGCAATATTCCCCCAGAGAGAAAGGTAAAAGAAAGCTTTACTCTTTGCGCTATTTTTGAGATAATATGCCCATCGCCTTGTAGCTCAGTGGATAGAGCAGCGGTTTCCTAAACCGCGTGTCGCAGGTTCGATTCCTGTCTGGGCGACCATTTTGTTTAAGGGGGGGAAGAAATGAAGAAGTATATCCTATTCTTCGTGGTGGCCATTGTTGTGGTTAGTGGACTCTATTTCTATTTTAAAGATGCGAAACAATCAACGCCTGCGTTTACTTACAAGACAGACCCTGTCGAAATTGGTCAAGCGATTCGCACGATTCGCGCAACGGGTACGATTGAGCCTGAAGACTTAATTGATATTGGTGCGCAGATTACGGGGCAGATTATGGCCTTTGGCGTTGATGTCAATGGCAAAGAAGTGGACTACTGCTCTGAAGTTCGCAAAGGTCAGTTGCTTGCACGTATTGACGATGTCACCTATAAGGCAGAGGTGACCATCGCTCGCGCAAATCGTAAGAGTGCGGATGCACGTCTAGATAGTGCAAAAGCGAATGTTGCACAGTTAACTGCGCGCTTAAACCAAGCCGAACGTGATTGGAAGCGTGCGCTTTCGATTGGAGTAGGGGATGCGCTTTCGCAAAAAGAATTCGATGCCTATGAATCCACCTACGAAGCCGCCATCGCTGCAGTAGACGTGGGCAAGGCCGCCGTGGCAGAGGCTGAAGCCGCCATCGCGCAAACACAAGCACAGTTAGAAAAAGCCGAACGCAACCTCTCGTATTGTGAAATCCTCTCAACTGTGGATGGCACGATTATTGACCGTCGTGTGAACATTGGCCAAACGGTGACCGCATCGATGAGCACCCCCTCGCTCTTCCTCGTTGCAAAAGATCTCAAGCGAATTGAAATTTGGGTGCCTGTAAACGAAGCGGATATTGGCGAGATTAAGGTGGGTCAAGAAGTCATGTTTACGGTGGATGCATTCCCCACGCGTGAGTTTTATGGCAAAGTCGGTCGCATTCGCTTAAATGCAGCGATGTCATCAAACGTCGTGACCTACACTGTCGAGGTACAAACTGAAAACCCCGATGGTGTCTTGTTGCCATATTTAACAGCGAATGTGGACTTTATTCTTGGGCGTTCAAAGCCGGATGCCTTCCTCGTTACACCGGCAGCATTGCGTTGGACGCCATCAACGTGGGAGCCATCGGCTGAATTTGAAAACAAGAGTCATGTCTTTGTACTTGATGAAAAGGGCCAACCCAAGGCGATTCCTGTTGAGGTCGAGGTTGAAGGCGATACGTTGATTGCTGTCTCTTCTACGGCTTTAGAAGAGGGCTTGCCATTAATCACTGGCGTATTGACCGAAATTGAAGCAATGCAAATGAGCGCTGGTGGAAAGAATCCCTTCTTGCCAGACATTAAATTCGGACCCCAGAAGAAACAGGCCACCCGTGTACGTTAAATCAGGAGGTCTCAAATGGCACTAATTGAGCTTAAGGATTTAACAAAAGTCTACCGCCTAGGAGATATTGAACTTCCTGTTCTCAAAGGGATTTCGCTTACCATTAATGAGGGCACCTTGCTTGCGCTTATGGGGCCTTCTGGTGGTGGCAAATCAACCTTAATGAATATCCTTGGCTTCTTGGATACATTGAGTGGGGGACACTACTACCTTGATGGGCAAGATGTGACACGCCTCACCTCAAACCAACGTGCAGACTTGCGAAATGAACGTATCGGGTTCGTCTTCCAAAACTTCAACCTGCTCGCACGTACCTCGGCATTGAAAAATGTTCTCATGCCATTGGAGTATGCCAAGAAACGTCAACGTCCGAAGGAAGAACGCGCTTGGGCGGAATACCTCTTAGAACGCGTGGGCTTAAAAAACCACATGAATCACCATCCTTCGCAAATGTCAGGCGGTCAACAACAACGTGTTGCCATTGCACGTGCATTGGTGAATCGCCCTAAAATTCTCTTTGCCGACGAACCAACGGGTAACCTTGACTCGAAGACCTCGGATGAAGTCTTGCAGATGTTCCAAGAACTTAATGAAAAAGACGGCATCACGATTGTGCTCGTAACGCACTCGCGTGAAGTTGGCGCCTTCGCGAAGGAAGCCTACCACATTAAAGACGGTCTCATCGTTGACGGAACGTTCTAAGGAGTGCAGTCTATGTTGATCTTATCGCAAATAGGTATGGCGTTTGTATCCTTGCGACGAAACATCTTGCGTTCGCTCTTGACGATGCTTGGCATTGTAATCGGTGTTGCGGTGGTGATTACGATGATGGAGATTGGCGCAGGTGCTTCATCATCGTTGAAAAAGTCGATTTCGAATATGGGTACGAATGTTGTGATGGTGTGGCCCTCTGCCGTACGAACCGCGGGTGTAAGTAGTGGTTCAGGTGGAAATATCACATTGACAGAAGGCGACTGCGAAGCAATCAAACGCGAATGCCTTTCCGTTGAAGCTGCAACCCCAACCATGTCTCGTCGCGGCGTACAAGCGATTGCAGGTAATTTAAACTGGACGCCAAACTCCATCGACTCGGGCAACGAGGATTATTTTACAGTGCGTTCACGCGGGTTGCCTGAAAGTGGTCGCTACTTTACTGCGCGTGAAGTGGATACCTCCTCCTGCGTCTGCGTCATCGGCCAAACGATTAAACAAGAACTCTTCGCAGGTCGTGATCCCATTGGTGAAACCTTACGTTTAAACAGCGTTCGATTCCGCGTCATTGGTGTTATGCCACGCAAGGGTGCAAACATGATGGGTATGGACCAAGACGACATCGTTGTCATCCCGTGGAAAACACTTCGCAGCCGCCTCTCGCGTTCGGGCGCATCAGCAACGGCTTCAGGTGGGGCAACTGTTACAAACACCACGACATCAACCTCTTCCGTCTACCCAGAATCAACAACATCCATCTATCCTGCGCGCGACTCCCTCCAGGCCAAAAACTACCCCATGCCCGTGCGCTTTAACAATGTTGACCAAATCACCATCTCCGCGCGAACACCTGAACAAGTGCCCGATGTGATTCAACAAGTCTCAACGGTTCTTCGTCGTAGACATGGCATCCCACCTGGGGAGATGGATGACTTTTCGATCCGTGATATGTCGGAAATGTTGAAGACCATGTCCTCGACAAGTGGATTGATGACGTCATTACTCTTAATCGTGGCCATGCTTTCGCTCGTGGTTGGTGGCGTTGGTATTATGAACATTATGCTTGTGAGTGTTACTGAACGAACGCGAGAAATTGGCCTTCGCATGGCTGTCGGTGCGCGAGGTTCACGTATCTTGCTTCAGTTCTTGAGCGAATCGGTCTTACTCTGCATTCTTGGTGGCATTGTCGGGATTCTTGCAGGACGAGGCGCATCAATGGCAATCGCTTGCATCCTTGGGTGGCCGGTTGAAGTTTCTTTAAGCGCAATCGTTATTTCTGTCGGCGTTTCGGCTGGTATTGGCGTTCTCTTTGGCTTCTACCCTGCATGGCGTGCAAGCCGCTTAAACCCCATTGAAGCCTTGCGCCACGAGTGAGGAAATATGGATCCACAAATTGTCACACTGTTACAAACTGCACGTGAGGCTGCGAAAAATGCCTATGCGCCGTACTCCTCTTTCACAGTGGGTGCGGCACTCCTCGCGACTGATGGCACATGCTATAGCGCTTGCAACGTTGAAAACGCCTCCTACGGGTTAACCTCCTGCGCAGAACGTAACGCAATCTACAAAGCCGTGAGCGAGGGCAAGCGAACCTTCACAGCGCTTGCACTTGCAGCACCGCAATGTGTCACTCCTTGTGGTGCTTGTCGCCAGGTCTTAAAGGAATTTGTCTCAACGGATATTGACATCTATATGACGACTTTGGAGGGCACAGAGATTCGCTCAACGACCCTCTCCAAACTCTTCCCCGATGCCTTTAATTTTGACGCGAATGAGGCAAAACTCCGCTGATCCCTTTACGAAACCCTAGAAGCACGCATCGAAAAAACGATGAAAAGTGGAAGAAGTTAAAGCATTTATGCCCTTCCTATGCGCCTTCTTCCCAATTCATTCAAGAGAGAATCTTTTTAACCCTTAGAAAAACATAAAACTTGAAAGATAATGCTTGCTTTTTTTCATCAAATAAGGTAACATTTATATCAAAGGTAAAAGACGTTTTACCTAGTTCAAATGAGCGAGGACAAAATGAAGAAAATCTACGTAGCACTTATTGCAGGAATCTCCTTAGTTTCTGGTCTTTATGCCCAGGCTGCAAATACGACCGATCGTGAAGAAACACGCACGGTTGAACATGTGAATTTTGCTTTCAATGGTGAAGAAAACATTGACGTTATTGGTCTTCGTTTGAGCGTTGCAGGTAAGACGCAGAATGTAACGGGCCTCGATGTCTCTATCTGGGGTGAATGCTACAACGCTTACGGTTTGCAGGTTGCATTGCTTCGCAACAACGTCCGCGACCGTGCAGCGGCATGCCAGCTCGCAATCTTGAATAACACAGCAAGCTTCCTCTCGGGCGCTCAGATCGCATTGACCAACGATACCACCGTGGGTAAAGGTTTCCAGCTCGGCATCGTGAATTCCAGCTATGACTTCCGTGGCGTTCAGCTCGGCTTGCTCAACACCTCCAACACCCTCTACGGCTATCAGATCGGTTTGATCAACGTGATCAAGTCCTCCACGTCTCATCCCTTCTTGCCGATTTTGAACATCGGCGGCATGGAAGACTAAGTCGCTTTAAACGTGAGTGACACCCTATGGATATGTGGAAACAAGAGCTTGAAAATATCTTCTTGAGTGACTCTCAAGCATCGCGCGCGGAACGAGAAAACGCGCGCTTTGCTCAATTTTTGAGAGAAGTGGCAACACCTGCACTTCAAGATATTGCAGAAGAAATGCGTCGCCTCGGACGTATTGCTAATGTGCGCGAAGCCCCTGCTTCCACCATCCTTACTGTCTATCGCAATAACGGAAACATTGAAGAAATCTGTTATTCGGTGACGCGTCAGTTCGTGAACGATGGGATTATTCCGCGTGCTAACGTGCGTGTCGTTCGCACAAATTCGCGCACAACAACGCACGATGACCCCTTCCGTCCAGAAGGTGTGGCATATACCATCGATGATATCGTCTATGATGATGTCATTCGCTCATTCCTTAAGTTCTATCGCATGACAAAAGGACAATAAGATGGGTTGGAAAGGTCCAGATCCTTATGAAGGTAAACGTCCGGTGGCATCTCTGGGCGTTTCTTTTATTCAACGCCTTTGCGTTTGGCTCGGTACAGGGTTAGGGCTTGGGCTTGTCGCTCCCTGCGCTCCGGGCACATGGGGAACGCTTCCTGGCGTCTTGCTCGCCTGCGCGTTTGCCGCATGGGTGCCTTGGTGGGCACAAATCCCCCTTTGTCTCATCCTTACGCTCCTTGCAGTGCCCATTTGTACACAGTCTGAGCGTGCCCTCTGCAAAAAAGACGACGGTCGTATCACAGCAGATGAATGGATGCTCTATCCCATTGCAACGATTGGTATTCCGCTTTTAGACCATTGGTGGTTAATCGTGGCGACCTTTGTGATTGTGCGTGTATTTGATGTCATGAAACTGCCACCTGCGCGTCAAATCCAATACCTGCCAGAAGGGTGGGGGATTGTTGCAGATGACTTTGCCTCACAACTCTATGCCTTGATGGCCTGTTGGGGCTTCTATTGGTGGACGTGTTTATGAAAACCCTCTTGCGCGTTTTGTTGACCATTGCAATGGTAACTTCTTGCGCACTTCCAAGTTTCGCGCAAGCGAAGAAAACGTCGCCTCTCTCAAAAGCAAAAGAAGAAACCCTCGAGCTCATCGGTCGACCGAAGGGGCAGCGGCCAGATATTGTGGTCGTAGAGCCTCGCTTCTCGCAACCTGCAAACGCCTATACCAAAGCCTTTGAACGCATTGCCAAACAAGGCACACGCTTGCCCTCTTCAGGGCTCACTATGCAGGCCTTCACCAAGGGCACCAACTACACGCTCCTCAAAAAAGCCGAATACGAAATCTTGCCCATCACCGACATCTCCTTTGAAAAAGCCTGCTCGCATATCCAAACCATCTTTGAAATGCGCCGCTTGCAGCGCTTTCTTAAAGACGATGTGACACTCCAACCACTGTGCTTTACGCTCTCGCTTGAAGTCTCCCCTGAAAATCTCCAAACGGCAATCGAGCCCATCCTCAATTCAAAGGCGTTGATCTTCGTTCTCCCGCAAGACAACAACATCTTCCCAACCATTGTTATTTGGAATCATTACGTGTGGCCCAACCACTTGGTTGAATATCCAGTTCAAGACACGCAGTGGATTCCAACCCTCGCTGAAATCACAGGCATCTATCCCCCGGCAGAAATCATTTCGCCCTCTATTCTCCCGTCGTTAACAGGCGTTGGCTATCAACGACCTGCAGAGATTTCGCCCCGTCACACCAATACCAATAAACGCTTTGTTGAGGTGCATCTCTACGAAGACTTTGGCGAATTAAAGGTCGATCACTTCCCTTGGATGCCAGACCCCGATGCACTCATCCCTTCGGATCGAAAGTTCTTTGATGGCAGCCTGCCAATCCCTGCAGAAGCACTGCGTCTTAAAATTGCCGACCATCCCCAATTTCTTGTTGTGCGCTCAACGTTAAAGGATTACCACCTTCAACTCCCCAAAGACGTCTCCCTCGTGATCCATGTTAATGGACAACCCGTCTATAGTCGTTGGGAAAGTGAAGAACCCCATGAATGGATCTTACATTCACCAGAAAACATGGGTGTCTCTTTTTATGTTTGGATTCCTGCGGGCGTTGACCCGACAAGTGTTGTTAAACAATTTGAACTTCCCCCCTCGGAAGAATAATACCGCATACATGCGATAGAAAGAGTGTATCTATGAGTATAGGTCTTGCATCTTATGAAACACGCATCCGCTGGATCGCCGTCTTTTGGGCATTAATTACCACCATTTGGATCATGTGCCCCGTTTCGTGGCCAACAACATTCTTCGTTCTTGGCATCTGGGTCACCTGCACCTTTATTCCCTCGTTAATCTATGCATGGTGGCGTCCACGCGTACCTCGCGGCGTGCCGATCTTCTTGCGCTTTGTCTCCGTGAGTGACACCTGCAATGAAATCGAACCTACGCGTAACACCATCCGTCCTTACAGCTTAAACCGCTTGGTCCAAAAACTCCTTGCAGCGGGCTATCAATTCCAAACCGTTGAAGAAGCACTTGAACACCCCGCGTTGAAGTCGGTCGTGATGACCTTTGACGGTGGCTACCGAGACAACCTTCACAACGTCTTGCCCATCCTTCAGAAAAACAACGTCAAAGCCACCTTCTTCTTGACTAACCGTTCTGAAGACGACGTCCGTTACATGAAGGCACTTGAAATCCAAGAAGCCTTCCGCTCGGGATTAATCTCCGTCTCGACCTATTTGCCGAAGGAAATCCCCGAAGACCAAATCGAAACCTTCCTCGATGTCAATCGTAAATGGATCACCGGCGTTACACGTAAAACGCCCGCTGCTGTCGCTGTTGAAAGTGATAAAATTGCCCCTGAAACCCAAGCTCTCATTCAACGCTTAGGCTACCGTGCTGCCTTTGTCGTGCTCCGTAAAATGCACCCCGTCCAAGCGGCACCCTATGCCATTCACCGCCAACCCATCTATCGCGAATACCACTCCTGGCAATCCTACCTGCTCGTAACCCGTGGACGTTGGCGCGCATTCTAAAAACAAAAAAGGCCTCAAGCAAACGCTTGGGGCTTTTTTATGGAGGCGCGAATCGGAGTCGAACCGATCTAGAAGGATTTGCAGTCCTCTGCCTAACCGCTTGGCTATCACGCCTTAGATGAACTAAAACGCCACGTATAGTATCAAACCCACCTCTAAACGTCAAGCACTTTTTTCAAAAAAATAAAGTCCTCACGCTTAAACCCTCCCCTCAACCATTTAACACCGCCATCCAATCCCACTTGTACTCCTTTTCAATTCCTATTGCTTGGCTCGTCAAAAAGAGAATGATACTAAAAAGGTCACAGCTTGAATGGGCCCCTTGTAATCACGTTAATTCGATTGTGAATTCCTAAAGGTGTAAGCACATTGCTTTCCATAGGAAGAATCTCCCTTCTCCATGCGCAAGGTCTTCCTAAGGCAATGATCAAACAAGTGAATGACCGTATGGCAGAAATCAATGCCGCCTACGAGCGCCTCGTCGAAAAATAATCCCACACTCCTTATTACCCGCATCTCCTATATATAACTTCCACACTCCTTATTACCCGCACTCCCTATACATAACTTCCACACTCCTTTTTATATATAGGGAGGATAACACGCTTTTTATCTATAGGGGATAACACGCCTTAAAAACTCCATCAGCAAACATCTTTGCTTATTTATAACGAGTTTATTAAACCCCCATTTCAAACCCTATTGTTTCAATTTAACGCATTTTGTACTATTTTTTTAGGGGTGCGTCATAGTACAATCTGG
Organism: Candidatus Spyradenecus sp.; assembly: GCA_045613865.1. Lineage (GTDB taxonomy): Bacteria > Verrucomicrobiota > Kiritimatiellia > RFP12 > DVOR01 > Spyradenecus. Next base: position 8,647 of record JAZLBT010000003.1, read on the forward strand.
CCATTTTTTACTATCCATTTAGAGTGTGAAAAACGATGGTTGGAAAAAGATTGGAGTGGCAATATTTATCACACTCTCCCATAGTACAATTGGTTGAAAAAATGAAATCTATTGATTTGAATTTCAAACCGCATTGATTTGACCTTCAAACCGCATTGATTTGACCTTCAAACCGCATTGATTTCAAACGCAAAACAATACGGTTTGAAAAACAAGATCCATCGCCTTAAAATTTAAAGCCAATAAAAACGTATAACCCATTGAAAAATCAAGATATCCTAACACAAATTAAAAATTACCGCACAAAAAGACAAAATAACCATCCCCCTCTGCTCATAACTTTACCAAAACTCTATCAATACCCCAGCCGTTAGTTCTCAATACTCCAGTTGCCAATTTCTTCTTTGCTCATAATTTTATCAATAATCTAGCAATAATTCTGTTGGCAGTTTCCTTTCGTTACGCTCGGGCACATATAGGCGAGTGGCGGGTTGTTGTTTTTCGTGTTATTCGAGATCGTATGACACCTTACTTAGGGTGTTTAGTTTTCTCTTTGTAAGTGAAATGGTGAAGGACTTTTTTTGGGGTAGAATGTAGCATTTGACAGTGTGGGGGAGGGGGTGGTATAATGCGGTGTGAAGGTGGCTTGGATATGAATGGACGATTTGTTTTTCTTCTTTTGGGAATGGTTGCACCGTTGACGAGATTGGTGGCAGGGGGTGCGTTTGAGGGTTTTTGGTCGGATGTTCCGGCTTATACGGTGCTCTTTTCTCATCAAATTGTTTCTGCGGTTACTTCAGATGTTTTTGAGGGTGTTTTGGAGGGTGCTCCACCTCCGATGCGTCCAATGCCGCCGTCATCGCTTCCTCAACGTCGTGCGATGGGGGAGGGGGTGGATGTTCTTTGTGAACGGACGTATGCGCTCACCGAGGGGCGTTACACGAATCCTGCACGTTTATGGGAGGCAGAGCCTTATCCGTTGGGGAATGGATTTACGGGTGTTTCGGTTTTTCATGGTTCGGGGCGTGATCGTTATACGTTGTCTTCAGGTTCTTTTTGGTCGGGTGGCGCGAATCCTGGGATTGATGCTCTCGGTGATAAGCCTTATAATGGTTCACATGGGCCTGATTCTGCTTCGGGGTTTGGGGGGCAACAGCCGGTTGCAGATTTGTTGGTTGACTTTGGTGCTCCTGTTCAGAAGGAGGGTTTTCGGCGAGCGCTTGATTTTGATGCTGCTGAAGTGCATTCGGTTGGGATTCGTAATGGGGTGACGATTCGTTCTGAGGCGTTTTGCTCTTATCCTGATCGTGTGGTTGCGATTCGTTATACGGCGGATGCTCCACTAGCGTGTGTGACCCTTAGTCTTGCACGGAATCGTGAGAGTGACCAACTCACGTTAACGCCGTCGGAACTTATTCTTGATGCAAGGCTTGCCAATGGGCTTCAATGTCGCTTGCAGAGTCGTTTGCTTCAGTGTGATGCAGCGCAGGTGGAGGTGGCTTCGGAGGCGCTGATTCTCAAAGATGTTCGGCAATGGACGTTGCTCACTGTGGTGGAAACGAACTATGAAATGGATCCTGCGGTTGACTTTCGGGGGAGACCTGCGGTTGAACGTTGCGTTGTGCGCTTCTCTGCACTTGGTGATGTGACCTTTGAAGCTTTGCGTGAACGCCATCGTGCGGATACGCGTGCGCTTTATCGTCGCCTTAGCCTCCATCTTGATGTTGCCGAACGTGTGCTCCCCACGCCACAACGTTTAGCAGCATATCGCAATCATCCTGAGGGCGATCCAGCGTTGGAAGCGCTCTTCTTGGCGTTTGGTCGCTATCTCTTGATTGCGACTTCGCGTCCTGGTGCTCTACCTGCGGGGCTTCAAGGGATTTGGAACCCTTATCCCGAAGCCCCATGGGGGAATGACTATCATAGTAATATCAACGCTCAAATGGTTTATTGGCTTGCGGAACGTGGGGCTTTACCAGAATGTCATCGTGCGTTGCTCGACTATCTCTTGGCGATGCGGCCTTGTTTTCAACGTGTAACGGCGGATTATTTTATGGCGCGTGGCGAAGCGGTGCCCGCTTCATCGGGATGGCTCGTTTATACTTCGCACAATCCCTTTGGTGCGGGAGGTTGGCGGATGAATTTGCCCGCTTCAGCATGGTATGCCTTACATTTTCGTGATCATGCGGCCTTTGCCGAACCCTCTCCCACGCGTTGGGCGGAAGCGCTTCCCGTCTTGATGGAACTTTCCGCCTTTTGGCTTCAACGTCTTAAGGCCCTTGGTGCAGGGGGAGAAGGGTTTTGTTCAAATGGGGTTGAGGTTGATCGACAGCGTTTTCCAGAGCTTATGGCGTTGCCTGCGGGCGCGTTGGTTGTTCCTAAAGGATGGTCGCCCGAACATGGTCCACGTGAGGAGGATGGGGTTACCCATGATCAACAGATTGTTGCTGAACTTTTTGATGCAACCCTTACCGCTGCAGCGCAATCGGCTATCACCTCTCCCCTGTTGAACGAGATTCGCTCGGCGGCTGCACGTTTGGTGCCCTCTCAGATTGGGCGTCGGGGAAATTTGATGGAGTGGTTGATTGATCGTAATCCTGAGACGGATCATCGTCATACATCGCATCTCTTTTCGCTCTATCCCGGCACACGGATTTCGCCGACTATAACCCCTGCACTTGCCCTTGCTGCGGAACGCAGTCTGCTGTTTCGTAAGACCACGGGTGACAGTCGTCGTTCGTGGGCATGGGCATGGCGTGCGGCACTTTGGGCACGGCTTCATCGTGGGGATAAGTCGCATGCCATGGTTCAGGGCTTGTTACAACATAATATCTTGGATAACGGTTTTGCTTCGCACCGGATTCCTTTGCAAATCGATGGGAATTATGGTATTGCAGCGGCAATGTTAGAGCAGCTTGTACAGTCGCGCTCGGGTGCGATTGTGTTGCTTCCCGCGCTTCCTACTGCATGGGCAAAGGGAGGTTCGCTTTGTGGTGTGCGTGTGCATGATGGGATTCGTGTTTCTCTTCAATGGCGAGCGGGACGTGTCGTAAAATGGTCGCTTGAGGCGAATCAACCCACGGCTGTTTGTGTGCAGGTCAATGGCAAGGTACATTCGGTTGTCGCGCCTTGTGAGGTGTGTGAGGAGTGATGTAGGATGCACACGGCAATGTCCGAGTGTCGATTGTGTGTGGGGGGAAGGTGAGGTTAGGGGG
>JAZLBT010000004.1:0-50422 GCA_045613865.1 Candidatus Spyradenecus sp.
GCCGTAAACGAAGTTCAATCAGCACCTGTTTAAAGCTCAAACAGCACCTGTTTGAAAATTAAAACAATAGGTTTCATTTCTTCAATACTTTGTATTCTATTTGCCGTGCCATAACTTATTCATTTGCAATAACTTATCTTGAATATTTTATGGCCGGCAATTTTAAGCCTAAAATCAGTACAATTTGTACTATCCGTGCAAAATTTAAACAGTACAATTTTTTTGGGGCCAACACTTTGAAGGGAAAATTTCCGCTCGGGAAGAAATCTCAAATAGTACAATTTTTGGCCGGGGACTTTTTAGACTTGCTTAGAAAATTCTAGAAAATAGTACGAAGGGTTGAAGAAGTGAAACAATAGGGATTGAAAAATGGCAAAAAAGTTGTGGATGTGCGGTAAAATTTGGTCTTCTTTTTATGCAATGACGTGTGAGTTAGAAAATATCATAAAGTAACACTTTGTGTTTGTCGTATGGAGTGTTGTTGTGTTTAGGTTTGTCGTTCGCTGATGAGGAGGGTTTCTTTTTGTTGCTGAGAAGGCGTTTTTTGGGGTGGATGTGGTGATTTTGTGTGGGATTTTTTTGGTGTATATATAATATATGTTGATGGGTGGGTGAGGTTTTTGGTAAAATAGGGGGATATGAAGGAACGTGTACCAGTTATTGAAGGTTTTGTTTTTAAGCAGCGCTTGATGGAGGCGATGTATTGTTCGTTATGGCGCGCTGAGCAGGTGGTGTTGGAGCGTGAGGTGCTGATTGTGGTGCTCACGGATGAGGTGATGTCGAATGCGCCGGTGTTCCGTTTGTTGTGTTCAAATGTGCAGATGTTGTTGCAGTTGCGGTTGCCGTTGTTTTTGGATGTGATTGATATTTTCCATGCGGCGGGGCAGTCGTATGTGATTCTTGAGGATAATCATGCTCAAAATATTGTGGCGATGTTGCAGGGGCGGTTGTTGAGTGTTTCGCAGGCGACGCGGTTGTTGGAGGCAATGTCGGAGGCGTTTCGCTCGATGCAGGAGCATGGTTTGGTGTATGGTGGGTTGCGCCCGAAGAGTTTGTTTTTAACGGTGGATTCTCAGCCGGTGTTGCCGGATTTGACGTTGGTGCGTTATGCGCATGGGCGGGGGATGAATTTGCCGTTGGAGATTACGGAGGGGATGGCGCCGTATGTGGCACCAGAGGTGTATGCGGTGGATGGGGAGCCGGATACGCGTGCGGATATGTTTTCGTTGGCGATGACGTTGTATGCGTTGATGACGGGGCAGGTGCCGTTTGGGGCATTGCCACCCGCGGAGATTTTGGTGGCGAAGTTGGAGCATCAGTTGCCGTCGCCTTCGGATTTGGTGAAGGGGATTCCGGCAGGGGTAGTGCATGTGTTGATGCGCATGGCGCAGCGGAATCCTGAGGATCGTTATGCTGATTGGGATGCGTTGCGGTTTGATTTGTATCAGTTGTCGGTTGGGGTTGAGGTTGAGGCGTATAAGCCTGAGGGATCGTTGATTTTGCCTCCGTCGCGAGGAAAGGTGCGGATTGTGAAGGGGGCGGTAAAGCGGGTGCAGATGTCGCCAGTGGAGCAGCGTTTGGCACGACGGCGTGCATTTCGACGTCGGGTACGGTTGTCGATGGTGTTGCATTGGGTGTTGACGGTTTTGCTTGTTCTTGTTTTGATTGGTATGGGTATTTTTTTGATGGTGAATGCGCGATGAGTGGGTTGATGGATGATTTGCAGGCGCGGATGGCATGGTTGCGAAAGGAGCTTTCGCGTCATGATCGGTTGTATTATGTTGAGGCGCGTCCGGAGATTTCGGATGTGGAGTATGATCGGTTGTGGGATGAGTTGGCGGGTTTAGAGGCGCAGTATCCACAGTGGGTGACGGCGGATTCGCCGACGCAGCGGGTGAGTGGTGCGCCGATTGAGGGGTTTGCGAAGGTGCGTCATGATCCGCCGATGAAGAGTTTGGATAAGACGTATGACCGAAAGGATTTGTTGGATTTTGACCATTTCTTGCGTGGGATGCTTGTTGGTGAGGTGTGGGATTATGTGGTTGAGCCGAAGATTGATGGGTTGTCGTTGTCGCTTTTGTATCGTTCGGGAAGGTTGGTGCGTGCTGCGACGCGTGGCAATGGTGAGGTAGGGGATGATATTACGGCGAATGTGCGGACGATTCGTTCGATTCCGTTGACGATTCCGTGTGAGGCGCCTTTGGTTGAGGTGCGTGGTGAGATTTTCATGTCGCGTGAGGGTTTTGCGCAGTTGAATCGTGAGGAGGAGGAAGCAGGGCGTGAGCCGTTCGCGAATCCGCGAAATGCGGCAGCGGGTTCGATTAAGTTGTTGGATCCACGAGAGGTGGCGAAGCGTCCGTTGGATGCGATTATTTATGCGGCGGGTGCGTTGCATGGGGTTTCGTTTGATTCGCATACGTCGATGATGCGGACGTTTGCGCAGTGGGGGTTTAAGGTTGCACCATGGCAGCGGTTGTGCATGGATATGGAGCAGGTGTTGGTGGCGTTGGATGAGTTGGAGGGGATGCGCCATCGTTTTGCATTTGAGATGGATGGTGCAGTGATTAAGATTAATCAGCGTTTGCTTTATCAGCAGTTGGGAGCGACGGCGCATGCACCGCGTTTTGCACGTGCTTATAAGTATGCCGCGGAGGAGGCTTCGACGCGGTTGTTGGGGATTACGGTGCAGGTGGGGCGCACGGGGGTGTTGACGCCGGTGGCAGAGTTGCAGCCGGTGGCGCTTGCTGGAAGTGTGATTTCGCGTGCGACGCTTCATAATCAGGATTATGTGGCGAAAAAGGATATTCGCGTGGGCGATGTGGTGGTGATTTCTAAGCATGGGGATGTGATTCCTGCAGTGGATCGCGTGGAGGTGTCGCAACGTGTGGGGACGGAGGTGCCTTTTGAGATGCCGATGGTGTGTCCTGTTTGTGGGGGCACGGTGTGCCGATTGGAGGAGGAGGTGGCGTGGCGGTGTGTTTCGCCGGATTGTCCTGCACAGCGTGTGGGGCGTTTGCAACATTTTGTATCGCGTGCGGCGTTGGATATTGCTGCGATTGGTGGACGTGTTGCAGAGGCGTTGGTTGAGGCGGGGCATGTGAATCGTCCGCTTGATTTGTATGCGCTTGAGGAAACGATGCTTGGGGATTTTCGTCTGATTGCTGAGGATGGAAGTGAGCGTCGTTTTGGGAAGAAGGCGACGGATGTGATGGAGGCGTTGGAGCGTGCGCGTGTGTTGCCGTTGCATCGGTGGTTGTATGCGCTTGGGATTCCTGGTATTGGGGAGACGAATGCGCGAACGATTGCACAGTTTTATCCGCGTTTCTCGGCGTTGGGGAGTGCATCCTTGATGCGTGAGGTGGCGGATTTTTATGCAGATACGCGTAAGAAGCCGATGGATGATGCGACGCGTGATACATTGGTGGGGCGTGCAAAGGTGCTTGCGGAGATGTATCCGCAGTTGATTGTGCGTGAGGATGTCTCAAAGCCAGCGGAGAAGCGTTTTATTTTGGCGATCAAGCCGGAGATGGCGCAGTGTGTTTTGGATTTTGTGAAGACGGATTATGCGAAGGATTTCTTTGAGCGGATGGCGCGTTTAGGGATTGATCCGGAGCCAGAGCGGGCGGTAGCATCGTCGACATTGGCGGGGCTTTCATTTGTGATTACAGGAACGTTGTCGCAACCGCGTGAAGTTTTTGAGGCGTTGATTCGCTCGCATGGTGGCACGTTGGCTTCGTCGGTGTCGAAGAAGACGAGTTATGTGTTGACGGGCGCGAATCCAGGAGGAAGTAAGTTTAATAAGGCGCAGAGTTTGAAGGTGCCGTTGCTCGCTGAGGCGAGTTTTATGGCAATGCTTGCTGGAGAGATGCCAGAGGTTGCTCCTCCTGCGCCTGCACCTGTACCTGAGGAGGTGGCGCCGAAGCAGAAGGCGCCTGTTGAGGTGCAGTATGTGCAAGAGGATTTATTTGGAGGTTTGTAAGATGCGTCACGGTTTACGATGGATGGCAATTTTGTTTGCGGTCGTTGAGGTGTTTCTCATTGGCTTGCTCGTTTGGATTTTGAAGGCGTGCCAACAGGGGCCTGCGCCACAGTGGGCATCGCTTTCGTTATGGGTTTTGGTTGGCGCATCGTTTGTGCTTGGTTTTCTTTTGTTGCTTTTGGGAGGTCGGAAATGAGTTTGTTTTATCGTGTTGCGACGTTGACGCCAAAGGTGACGGTTGCGCATCCTTTGGCGAATGCTCAGGCGATTGTAGAGTTGATTCGTGAAGCGCGTCAACAGTATCGTGCGACCTTTTTTGTGACGCCGGCGTTGTCGTTGACGGGGGCGACGTGCGGGGATTTGTTTTTCACTTCGAGTTTGGAGGCTCAGACGAAGGATGCGCTTGAGGCGTTGTGTCAGGAGTTGAAGGATGAGGAAGTGTGCGTTGTTGGGATGCCGCTTCGCATTGCTGATGGACTTTATTCATGTGCGGCTGTGGTGACAGCAAAGGGTGTGCGTGGGTATGTGCCAAAGCAGTCGGTGGCGCGTCGCCGGAGTAGTGATGAGGGGCGTTGGTTTTCACCAGGATCGCAGTTGCCATCGGAGGTGATGGTGGATGGTGTACGTGTGGCGGCAGGGCAGATTTTTTCTGTAGGGGCGTTTACGTTTGGTGTTGATTTGTCGGATTTGTGGGCGTTGCAGCCGATGTCGGTCACGCTTGCGGCGGGGCGTGCGCAGTTGATTGTGCATATGGATGCATCGGCTGCAGTGGTGGGACGCGCGGAGGCTGCGCGAATCGCGGTGCAGTCGTTGTCGGCGCGTTTGGCTTGTCCGTATGTGTATTGTAATGCGGGCAGTGGGGAGTCGACGACGGATGGGGTTTATAGTGGTTTGACGTTGCTTGCGAATCAGGGACGTGTGCTTGTTGAGTCGGAGTGGGGCACGGGTACGGAGGCGATGGATTTCAATCCAACGTGGGTGGATGTGGTACGTTTGACAGAGAGTGATTTTGCGAATGTGCCACAGGTTGCGTTGCCGTCTACGATGGTGGCGCAGTTTACAGCGCTCGAGGCGCGTGATGGTTCGCTCGCGGGATTGGAGGCAAATCCCTTTATCCCAGAAGATGAAGACGTGCTTGCAGAACGGTGTGAGTCGATTTTGACGTTGCAGACAGAGGCGCTTTTGAAGCGTTATGTGCATACGCATGCGAAGCGTTTGATAATAGGGTTAAGTGGTGGTTTGGATTCGACACTAGCGTTGCTCGTTTGTGCGCGGATGGTGAAGTTGTTGGATTTGCCGCCAACGACAATTTTGGGCGTAACGATGCCTGGATTCGGAACGTCGAAGCGGACGCGTTCAAATGTGGATGTGATCGCAGAGGCGTTGGGGATTGAGTTGCGCGAGATTCCGATTGGACCTGGTGTGGAGCAGCATTTCCGTGAGATTGGGCATGATCCTGAAGTGAAGGATGTGACGTATGAGAATGCTCAGGCGCGTGCTCGCACTTATCTCTTGATGGATTTGGCGAATCAGGAGGGTGGCTTGCTCGTTGGAACGGGTGATCTCTCTGAAATTGCGCTTGGGTGGAGTACCTATAATGGCGATCACATGAGTATGTATTCGGTGAATTGTGATGTGCCGAAGTTACTTGTGCGCCATTGTGTGTTGGCGGTTGCTGCGACGGCACCAGAGGGACTTGCAGGTGCGTTGAAGGATATTTGTGATACACCGGTTTCGCCTGAGTTGCTTCCTGGAGAGCAGCATACGGAGTCGATTGTTGGCGCGTATGCGTTGCATGATTTCTTCTTGTATTATTTCTTCAAGTATGGATGTACGCGCGAGGATTTGCGTTCGTTGGCGGAATCGTTGCATGGCCAGCAGTATTCGCAGGAAGTGCGGGATCGTACGCTTGATATTTTCTGTCGTCGTTTTGTGCAGCAACAGTTTAAGCGGTCGGCATCGCCAGATGGTCCGAAGGTGGGAACGATTGCGCTTTCTCCTCGCGGGGATTTGCGGATGCCTTCGGATGCGGCATTAATGTTGTGAGGCGCGGGATGATTTCACGTCGAGGGTTTTTATCGTTGGGGATGATGACGGTGGGCGCGATGGCGACGTCGTCACTCTTTGGTGCACCAGAGGTTTTGCCTTTGGGGGCGATTCGATTGCGGTCGCCCACTGCGCCTCAGTTGCGTCTCGACGGAAGTGATTTGACGGTTTTTATGGATACGGGTACGGGCCGAGCGGAAAGTGGGATGTTTGGCAATACACGTCGTGATGCGAGGGGCGCCCCGCGTTTTCACGAGGGGATTGATGTTGCTCCCGCGCAACCGTGGAGCCGTCGTAAGGTGCCAACGGATACGGTGGTCGCTGCCGCAGATGGCGTTGTGCTTTACATGAACTCGCATGCCAAGAATCCATCATTGTATGGGAATTATGTGGTGTTGCGCCATGAGGTGCATGGGTTTGGGCAGATTTATACGTTGTATGCGCATTTGCGACGGTTTGATAAGGCATTGCGTTTAGGACGTGAGGTGAAGGCGGGAACAGCGCTTGGAACTTTGGGAAATGTGCCGGATATCCCTGTGGCACGCTCGCATTTGCATTTTGAAATTGGCGTGATTATGAATAATCATTATCCGCTTATTGATGATGATCATGGCGTTTGGAATGGCGCGAATCTCTATGGTATTGATCCTTGTGATGCCTTTAAGGAGCAGTATGAGAAGGGATATTTTGATATTGCAGGTTATATCAAGAAGCGCCCTGTTGCGTTCTCGTATGTTGTGGATGGGATGCAGCATCCAACGCCAGACTTTTTTAAGCGTTATCCGTCGTTGGGGCTTGCCGTGCCTGCGGGTGAGCCTTATGTGGTGAATTTTTCGCGTGAGGGAATTCCAGTCGCACGATTTGCACTTTCTGCGATTTATCCCAAGCCAGAGGCGGTGCCGATGTCGGTGCTTTATGTCAATGCGACAGAGGTGGCGAAGGGCCGGCGTTATGTCAAGCAAGGGAAGTTGACACAACGCGGTGAGACGTTGATGGATAATTTATTTGTTTCCCCCGCGTATCTACCTAAAGGAGCGCAGGCTCTTGGTGAGATTGGATAAGAAACGTATTTTGAAATGAGGATGGAGTTAGAAGTTTATGAAACAGCAGTCGCTTGATAAGATTCGTTCGATTTATTGTCCTGAGGCACATGTACGTCTTGTGCTTGCGAATGTAAGTGATACAGCGCGGACGTTAGAACGTAATCATTTGTGCGGGCCTGTGGCGGGAATTGTACAGGCTGAGTTTGTCGGCGGTGCGGCGTTGTTGGGGACGTTGTTGAGTGCGCCGGGTGAACGGATTGCTTTGCGTGCGGATTTGACTCAGGGGCAGTTAGGTGGCGCAGTGATTGAATGTTCGTATGGGCATACGATTCGTGGCTATATGCGCCGTAAGGTGTTGGGTGATTTGGATGATTCGAATGCACCATCAGAAGAGATTTTTGACAAGGCGATGGGACGTTATGCGCATTGTGGCGTGATTCGTTCGGATGCGCATGGTGGGCAATCGAATGCGACGTTTGATTTGAATTTCAAGGATCGTCTTACGGTGACGGATATTGTGGAAGAGTATTTCTGCACGTCGTTGCAGCGTCGCGCACTTGTGCAGTTGTCTGCGGCGAGTAAGCAGGGATATGTAGAGTGTTCGCATGCGTTGCTTTGTGACTTTTTGCCTGAGGCAACGGAGGAGACCTATCGTCGCATTGAGAAGCGTTTTGCCAGTGGTGAGGTGCAGGATGTGCTTGATCGTGGTTCGGAGCTTCAGGATTTCCTTCAGTTCTTTGAACTTGAGGGGGATTTGACGAAGGTTGAAGAGATGCCGGTGAGCTTCGCTTGTCATTGTTCTTCAGAGCGCGTGATTGCAATGTTGCGTTCGTTGCCGCGTGAGGATATTATTGAAATGATTAATCAAGATCGGCCCTCGGATATTTATTGCCATATGTGCGGTAAGGGATTTTCGATTAAGGTAGAACAGCTTAAAGCGCTTTTGGATAAGTAATGAATATTGTTTACGATCGGAATATGGTATTGGGCGAGGCGCTCTTTCCTCGTTTAGGTAAGACGAAGGCGGTTGAAGGGCGTGACCTGACGGCAAAGGCTGTTAAGTCGGCGGATTTGCTTTTTGTGCGGTCGACGTGCAAGGTGAATGCGGAGTTATTGGCGGGCTCAAAGGTGCGTTTTGTTGGCTCGGGCGTGGTGGGCGTTGATCATATTGATGCGACTGCGATGCGACAGCTCGGGATTCCTTTTGTAAATGCACCAGGTTGTAACGCAGAGAGTGTTGCAAATTATTTTATTGCCGCAATGTTGGTCATTGGCGAACGTCAAGGTCGCACGTGGGAAGGTGCTACTCTCGGTGTTGTGGGGGTAGGGCATGTGGGCAAGATTGTTTGCCGTTTTGCACGCGAAGCGCTTGGGATGAAGGTGATTTGTTGTGATCCGCCGCGTAAGGAAAATGAATTTGATCGCGAAGCGCAGACATTTGTTTCCTTTGAGGAATTGCTTCCACAAGCCGATGTGATTACGTTTCATACGCCATTGACCGATGAGGGACCGCATAAGACGCGGGGACTTTTCTCAGGGGCGATTGTTCGTAAGACGAAGCCCGGTGCAGTGTTGCTTAATTTTGCACGTGGGCCTATTTGTGATAATGCATTGCTCGCGACAATGGTTGGCGCAGGACTTCTCTCGGATGTCGCAATTGATTGTTGGGAAGGGGAGCCGGATTATTCGGCTGATCTTGCCGCTGTTGCATGTTTGACAACGCCACATATTGCAGGGCATGCGTATGAAGGAAAAGCGAATGGTACGCTGATGGTTTATAAGGCGGCGTGTGAGACTTTAGGGGTGGATCCAGGAGAGGATCCTGCGTTTCCGCCCGCGCTCGTGGCAAAGGTCGCAATTGACGCACAAAAGTTCCCGCACGATGACGCTGTGCTCCGCGCAATTGTGAAGAAGACGTGTGATATTGAGGGCGATACTCAGCGCTTCCGTCAAGCCTATTCGTCAAATGTTGATGAGCGTAAGCGTAACTTTGATGCGTTGCGCAAGAATTATCCTTTTAGACGTCATTTTGATGCAACAACTGTGACGTTGAAGAATGGTTCTGAACGTTTGGTTCAGAAGCTTCAAGCACTCGGTTTTATTGTAAAGATTTCGAAGCCCCGCACTGCGAAGCCGAAGTCAAAGACAACCACAAAGAAGAAGGTAACGAAATGAGCTTCATTTGTAAACATGTAGAAGCCTTAGAAGGTTATACCCCTGGTGAACAGCCTCACTTTGAGGGAATGGTTAAGTTGAATACGAATGAGAATCCGTATCCACCAACACCCGCAGTGCATGAGGTGTTGAAGGACTTTGCGTGGGAATCACTTCGTCTTTATCCCGATCCGAATTTCTGCCGTGCGCGTGAAATTATTGCGCAGAATTGTGGGTGCTCAATGGATCAGGTGTTTGTTGGGAATGGGTCGGATGAAATCCTCGCGCTCTTCACGCGTGCATTTGTTGAAGCGCAGGGAACGATTGGGTTCTTTCATCCAACGTATTCGCTTTATTCGGTTTTGGCTGCGATTCGTGATGCAAAGGTGAAGAGCTTGCCGTTGAATGACGACTTTACGTGTCCTGTTCCGCCGGCTGATTTTTCAGATGTTTTTGTTTGGACAAATCCCAATGCACCTACATCTTTGATGGCTGATCCACAGATGATTGCAACCTTCGCAAAGTCCTTTAAGGGCGTTGTGCTTGTGGATGAGGCATATGCTGATTTTGCTCCGGCAAATTGTATGTGCTATGCTGTTGATGAAGCGAATACGAATATGCTTGTTATGCGCACGCTCTCAAAGAGTTTCTCGCTTGCAGGAATTCGTTTTGGTTATTGCGTTGGTCCGAAGCCATTGATTGATGCGCTCTACAAGATTAAGGACTCCTATAACATGGATGCGCTCGCTCAGCGAATTGGCGCTGCGGCACTCTCTGATTTGCCTTATATGCAGGCGAATGTTGCGAAGATTCAAGCGACGCGTGCACGTGTGAGTGCGATTCTTGAATCGCGTGGTTGGACGGTTTTGCCTTCGGCGACGAACTTCCTCTTTGTTAAACCCCCAGCACCGATGGTTGCAGCGACGTGTTTTGCGGAATTGCGTGCGAAGCATCTCTACGTGCGTTATTTTCCTGGTCCGAAGACGGGGGATTGGATGCGTATCACGATTGGTACGGATGAACAGATGGATAAACTTCTTCAAAATCTTTAATGGAGACTTTTCTTATGCGTACAGCAACGCTCTCGCGTAAAACACGTGAAACAGATATCACGCTTTCGTTGAATCTTGATGGTTCGGGTAAGCATAAAATTGACACCGGGATTGGGTTCTTCAATCATATGCTTGAACTCTTCGCACGTCATGCGTTGATTGATTTGGAATTGACTTGCAAGGGTGATCTAGAGGTTGATTATCATCACACCGTGGAGGATGTTGGCCTCGTGCTTGGACAAGCGATTGATCAGGCGCTTGGTGATCGTTGTGGAATCTGCCGTTATGGGTTTATGATGCTCCCAATGGATGAAGCCCGCGCGGATGTTATGGTGGATCTTGGTGGTCGCGCTTATCTCGTTTGGAAGATTTCACATCCCGAACAACATATTCGTGATTTTAATGTTCAACTTCTTGAAGAGTTTATGCGCGCACTCGTGACGCATGCGAAGATGAATTTGCATGTGGTGCAGCCTTATGGGGCAGAAGTTCATCATGCGTATGAAGCCGTTTTTAAGGGCTTTGCGCGTGCAATGCGTATGGCCGTTGCACACGATGCACGTGAGACGGGTGTACCGTCGAGCAAGGGCAAGATTGATTAAAAGGGTAGGGCAGTTATGTATATTCTTCCTGCGATTGATTTGATGGATCATTGTTGCGTTCGCCTCAAGCAAGGGGATGCCGCACAAAAGACGATTTATTCCGATAACCCTATCGCACAGGCGCAATCTTTTCGTGATGCTGGCGCAGAGTGGTTGCATGTTGTTGACTTGGATGGAGCCTTTCATGGGACGCCGAAGCATGCTTCTTTAATTAAGGAGATTATTGCTCAGTGTGGACTTAAGGTGGAAGTTGGTGGCGGTCTTCGCACCGATGAGGCGGTCGCTGAAGTAATGGCCGCGGGTGTCACACGAGCGATTATTGGAACGCGTGCGTTGGAAGATACCGCGGCGCTTGCACGCTGGGTCGAAGCTTATGGGTCTCGTATTGCGGTTGGAATTGATGCTCGTGGTGGATTTGTTCAAACGCGTGGTTGGGTTGAAACCTCAACGGTGCGTGCGACGGAACTTGCAAAACGTGTTGCCGATATTGGTGTAAAGACGATTATTTATACTGATACAGCAACGGATGGCATGCTCGCAGGAACGAATCTTACCGCAATGGCTGAAATTGCAGACGCTGTACCAGGCGTAGATATTATCGCGTCGGGGGGTGTTTCTGCGCCTGAACATGTGCGCGCGCTCGTTCAATTGCAACGTGCGAATTTGGCTGGTGCTATCGTGGGCAAGGCCTTGTATGAAGGTGCGACCTCACTCGCGGAGATGATTGCAGCAACACACTAAGAGCAAGTTTGTTTTTTACGTGCGGATATCTATTTTATATAGGTGCGCGTAAGATTTCGTTCTTTAACACACGTTGGCATGTGCCTGCGTGTGTTTTCTTTTCATGAAGCACACATTTTATCTCATACGAGTTGAAAAAGTTACGCAACTTCTAAAACTTCACAAATTTATTTGTCGATGGTGTGGAACTTTTTTATTTTTCAAGATGTCCTTTGAAAAATTGTAACTGAAGGCTGTAAAAGCTTGTTTTTATAGGCTTTTGTCATGATTTGTAGTGATTATAGAGGCTATAAAAGAACACTTTCTTTAAAGTCTTTACTGTAATCCCTATGAAAGAATGAACGTTTTTCTTGCGTTGGTGATGGGTTTCGTTTATACTACTTAGATGTTTTCTACCAATATGGAAGACAGAATATTGTTAAGGAAGAAATTATGGCTAAGATTAAATTCGCCGATGTTACCGAAAACATCACCACCCGTAAAGAATATCCCTTGAAGAAGGCCCAAGAAGTATTGAAGGACGAAGTCGTTGCTGTTCTCGGTTACGGCGTTCAGGGTCCTGCTCAGGCCCTCAATATGCGTGACAATGGTATCAATGTAATCATCGGTCAGCGCAAGAGCACCAAGAAGAATAGCTCTTGGAAGCGTGCAATTGAAGATGGTTGGGTGCCTGGTGAAACCCTTTTTGAAATCGAAGAAGCTGCAGAAAAGGGTACCATCGTGATGATGCTTACCTCTGATGCTTCGATTAAGCCTGTTTGGAAGCAAATCAAGAAGTACATGACGCCCGGTAAGGCGCTCTATTTCTCCCACGGCTTCGGTTATCAGTATCGCGACCTCACCGGTGTTGAAGCTCCGGAAGGTGTTGACGTGATCATGGTTGCACCTAAGGGTTCGGGTACGTCGGTTCGTCGTAACTTCCTCGCAGGCGTTGGTATCAACAGCTCCTATGCTGTCGAAATCGATGCAACGAAGAAGGCGCTCGATCGTACGCTCGCTCTCGGTATTGCAGTTGGTTCTGGCTACCTCTTCCCCACCACGTTTGAACGTGAAGTGACCTCTGACCTCGTCGGTGAACGTGGTACGCTCATGGGCTGTCTCCAGGGTATTCTTGCTGCACAGTTTGCGGTTCTCCGTAAGCATGGCCATAGCCCCTCTGAAGCTTACAACGAAACCGTTGAAGAACTCACCCAGTCCCTCATCCGCCTCGTTGACGAAAAGGGTATGGATTGGATGTATTCGAACTGCTCTGCAACCGCTCAGCACGGCGCTCTCAAGTGGGCTCCTGAATTCGAAAAGGCAACCAAGCCTGTTTTCGAAAAGCTCTATAAGTCTGTTGCTGACAAGACGGAAGCTAAGGCTGTTATCCGTGACTGCGGTCGTAAGGATTACAAGGAACGCCTCGAAGCTAAGCTTGATAAGATTCGTAAGAGCGAACTCTGGCGTGCAGGTGCCGCTGTGCGTGCACTCCGTCCGAATGAAGGCGCTAAGGCAAATGCAGCAACCGCAGCTGGTGTTGCAGGTCGCGCTTCCAACTAATCGCATTCTTATTGCGAATGAAAAGCACCACATCACGTGGTGCTTTTTTGTTTTTTAAGCTTCTATTTAAGTGTTTTGAGTGGTTGATTTTAACCTTCGCATCTCCTTTAAAAGAAATAAAAAAAGAGTGGGGGAAGAGGGGTGTTAAACGGGTTGATTTTAAAGTTGTAGTCATTACAAATTCGAACGAAAATCTATTTACTGTAGGTTTATCAAGATTTTATACAAACTAAAAATGCAGTAAAAATTCTTTTCAAAAAAAGTTAAATTTTCGTTGAAATAGAAAAATGGATTTGATATAATTTGACTCGTAATATCCCACGGGTATGGGATTTTCATTTAATTAAGTGCGATGTATATCGCGTAAAGTAAAGGAATACTGCAATGTCTCAGACTGAATTCAAGCCTGGAAAGTGGCAAGAGGCAATTGACGTTCGTGACTTTATTCAAACGAACTATACGCCTTACGAAGGTGACGCATCCTTCCTTGTTGGCCCTACTGAACGTACGCAAAAGGTAAACGCTGCATACGAAAAGCTTCATCATGAAGAATTCTTGAAGAACGGCGTTCTTGACGTTGATACTTCTCGTGCTTCGAGCGTTCTCTCTCACGCACCGGGTTATTTGGATCGCCAGAACGAACTCATCGTTGGTCTCCAGACGGATGCACCTTTGAAGCGTTCGACCAATCCCTTCGGTGGTATGCGTATGGCTGAACAGGCTGCTGAAGCTTATGGCTATCATCTCTCCCCCGAAATCAAGACGCAGTTCACCTATCGTACCACGCACAACGAAGGCGTCTTCCGTGCTTACACCCGTGATATGCGCGCTTTGCGTAGCTCTCACGTGTTGACGGGCTTGCCGGACGCATATGGCCGTGGTCGTATTATCGGTGACTATCGTCGTGTTGCTCTCTATGGTATCGATCGTTTGGTCGCTGAAAAGCAGAAGGATCTCGATAAAATCGCAACTGAACCTAACGCAATCATGGATGACGAATCCATTCGTTTGCGTGAAGACGTGTGGCGTCAGATTGACTTCTTGGGTCGCCTCAAGAAGATGGCTGAACTCTATGGCTGCGATATCTCTAAGCCTGCTACCAATGCTCGCGAAGCAATTCAGGCAACCTATTTCGGTTACCTCGGCGCAATTAAGGAACAGAACGGCGCTGCAATGAGCTTGGGTCGTACCGCAACCTTCTTGGATATCTACATTGAACGTGATATTCAGAATGGTGTTTTGACGGAAGAAACCGCACAGGAATTGATCGACGATTACGTGCTTCACTTGCGTATGAACCGTCAGCTCCGTACCCCTGAATACAATGACCTCTTCGCTGGTGACCCCACCTGGACAACGGAATCCTTGGGTGGTGTTGGTTGCGATGGCCGTACGCTCGTTACGAAGACGACCTTCCGTTTGCTCCACACTTTGGAAAACCTCGGTCCCGCACCGGAACCAAACATGACCGTTCTCTGGTCGCCGAAGTTGCCTCAGGGTTGGAAGGATTACTGCGCTAAGGTTTCTATTGATACCGACTCTGTTCAGTACGAAAACGATGACCTCATGCGTGAACGCTTTGGTGATGACTATGCAATCGCTTGCTGCGTCTCTGCAATGGAAATCGGTAAGGACATGCAGTTCTTCGGTGCACGTTGCAACCTCCCGAAGGTTCTTCTCATGGCGCTCAATGATGGCCGTGAAGAAATCAAGGGTAAGCAAGTTGGTCCTAAGACTGGCATCCCCGCAGAAGGTGCATTGGATTACGAAGACGTGATGGCTCGTTACAAGGCTCAGCTCTCTTGGCTCGCTCATCAGTACGTCAATACCATGAACGTCATTCACTATATGCATGACAAGTACGCTTATGAAAAGGTGCAGATGGCACTTCATGATACGCACTTGGCTCACCGTTGGATGGCTTTCGGTTGCGCAGGTATCTCCGTTGCTGCAGACTCGCTCAGCGCTATCAAGTACGCAAAGGTTACCCCTGTTCGTAACGAAGAAGGTATCACCACCGACTTCATTATCGAAGGCGACTTCCCGAAGTTTGGTAACGACGATGATCGTGTTGACTCTATTGCTCACGAACTCGCAGAGTTCTTCTCCGCTGAATTGAAGAAGACGCCTTGCTATCGTGGCGCTATCCATACGCTCTCGCTCCTCACCATTACTTCTAACGTGATGTATGGTCGTAACACGGGTGCAACCCCTGATGGTCGTAAGGCTGGCGAAGCATTCGCTCCGGGTGCTAACCCCATGCACGGTCGTGACTGCTCGGGCGCAACGTTCTCCCTCAACTCTGTGGCGAAGTTCAACTACGATGCATGCCGTGACGGTATCTCCAATACCTTCACCATCAATCCGATCGCATTGGGTAAGGATCAGTCTGAACAGATCAAGAACCTCACCATGTTGATGGATGGTTACTTCTCCCAGGGCGCACATCACCTCAACGTCAACGTCTTCACCGCTGACCTCTTGCGTGATGCTCAGGCAAATCCTGACAAGTATCCGAACCTCACCATCCGTGTTTCGGGTTATGCAGTTCGCTTCATCTCGCTCTCCAAGAAGAATCAGGACGAAGTGATTGCACGTACTTGCCACTGCTGCTTGTAAGCTTCATTGGAAAGTATGAAGATAAAAACGGACGCTTTTGGGCGTCCGTTTTTTTATTTCGATTGGTGGTATTTAGGCGTTGAGGTGTTGTGATGAATTTGTATTTGTGAGATTGTATGATTTTGTTTGTGAAGTGTGTGCTAAGATGGATTTTTTATTTTAGAAATGGGTTAGGGGTTTAATTTCAATGGGAGTTATGATAGAATATATTCAATATGAGAAAAATGCTAATTCAGTTATGGGCAATTGTACGTGTTTCGATTTTAGAGACGCTTGGACGACCTGTTGCTCTATTATTAACGTTTAGTGCGGCGGTTTGGGGATTGTTGTTGCCGTTGTTGCAATTTCAACGTTTCTCCGAAGAGGGCCGTATGGCACGTGATTGTGGATTAGCAATGGCATTTCTCTTTGGATTAATTTTTATTATTGGTAATGCGGGTCGTTTGGCGCGATCACTTGAGGATGGAACGGCGGCTACGGTTTTTGTTAAGCCTGTCTCACGAGGGCTTTGGGTATGTGGTCGAGCAGTGGGTGGTATGGTATCTGCGGGGTTCTTTTTATTCGTACAACTCGGTATTGTCATGATGGCAGAGGCTTATTCTGCGAAATATCAAACAACTGGGGAATATGCAGATGTTGTGCAAATTTTTACTTCTGTCGGATGTTTGATCTTAGCATTGATTACAGGCGCGTGTAATCAGCGTTTTCGTGGGGGCCGTTTTGTATTAACATCAAATGTTTGTTTGCTTCTTTTTGTGTGGGGTCGCGTTATGATGCTTGCTATGCCACACTGGGGAATTTTAACCGCAGGATTAACGCTCTATTTCGGGCTTTTACAGTTGGCAGCTGTTGCGACTTTTTTTGCAATGTGGTTTCGCGCTGGAGGAATTGCTGCTGCAACAGGGCTTGTTACGCTTGGATGGGCATTTTTTCTGAATGGGGCAAGTTATTTGCAATTAGATGCGCTTTCAAAGGGCGGTGCCGTTACGTGGGGAACAATTGGAATGTTGTTGCCACAAACGATTTTCTTAACAGCATTCATGTTGTGGTGTGGAATGATGGTTCTCCGTCATCGTACATCACTTTAAAGGGAATTTACGATGCTAGAGGTCTCACATCTTTCTAAAACATTCCGTGATTTTTGGGGACGACCGACAACGGCGGCTGTGAAGGATATTTCGTTTCATGTTTCGCGTGGTGAAGTTTTTGGTTTATTGGGGCCAAATGGATCTGGCAAAAGTACAACGATTCGTATGATTCTAGGTTTATTGAAGGTAGACCAAGGTCAAATTCGTGTGATGGGCGAAGCACCAGGGACGTTATCTGTAAATGCACGCATTGGGTATTTGCCTGAAATTACACACCTACATCCCTTTTTAACACCACGAGAGACATTGATGTATTATGGGCGTCTCTTTGGTTTGTCGACGGAGATGTTGAAGCAACGTATTGAGGAGTTGCTTATTTTGGTTGGGTTAGAAGCGGTTGGCAATCGTCGTGTGGGGACGTTTTCAAAAGGTATGGCGCGACGTGTTGGATTAGCGCAAGCATTGATAAACGCGCCATCGTTATTGATTCTTGATGAGCCAACTTCAGGATTAGACCCTATTGGAACGCGTGAGGTGAAGGATCTTATTTTGGAACTTCGTCAACGTGGTATTGCTGTTTTAATGAGTTCTCATTTATTGCCAGATGTACAAGAGTGTTCGGATCGCGTGATGATTCTTGAACATGGGGTATGTCGCGCACAGGGTGCAGTTAAAGATATTCAAGGCTCCTTGGAAGCGTTCTTCTTAGAGACAATTCGTCCTAATGGTGTTGAATTGCCGTTGCACCAAGCGGGTGGCTTGCCATGGTTGGAGGCTAAATGAAAATGTGGCTTGCACAGTTGCGAGGAGAACTTCTTTTAGGATGGCGACGCGCAACACGTGGCGCACGTTTCTTTCTTTTGCTTGCGGTTGTTACTGCATTGATGGTTGTCCTTCCATGGGGGGCTGCAGAACCTTTAGCAACGACAGGCTATGCAATGGCATTCGCTTGGATGTTGTTGCTTTTGTGTTCACTTTGGAGCGGTGTTGCGTCCTATGCGTATGATCGCGAATGTCATCGTATGGCACTTGTCTTTACAAAGCCCGTGCGCGTGTGGACATTGTGGGTTGGACGGTGGCTTGGAACAACGTTGCCATTTGTCATTGTGTTAATAACGCTTGCACTCTTTGCATTACAGGCGCCTTTTCCTGAAGGACGCAAGATAGCGTTGCCGTTATTGCCCGATATTCATACGGTAGCGCAGACCGAGTTGCAAGCAATGGTGCAAGAGGGGATGGACCTCCACCGAATTAAGGTTGAGCAGGGGGTTTCGGAAGAACGGCTTCTTGTTGATGTCATTCGCCATATTCAACAACGTTATACAGAACTTGAACCTCATAAACCTTTGTCTTATACCTTTGCGCCATTGCCAAAAGAGGTTAAACAGGTGACGTTTTGTTTGACGGGCACACCGCTTCTTGGTGCATATGATGAAGCGATGCTTTCGGTAACGATCCAATCAGGAACGCAGAGCTATACGTGTGAACCGCGCGTGACGATAAATGGCTTTGAAGTTGACTTTCCGTCGCAGTGGCAAGCGAGTGGAGAGCCAATTACATTGACATTGAATCGACGTTCATCATTTAATCAAGCGGGATTTATTATGTTCCGAGAACGAGAGGATGTCCAATTACGTTATGATGGCTATTCGCCTATGATGAATGTGATGTGTGCAACGGTTGTTCTCTTTGGAGTACTTGCCATGGCGAGTGCTTTGGGGTGTGCATTAGGGAGTCTCTTCTCATTGCCTGTGGCACTTTTTGTTGGTACACTTGCTTTACTTGCAGCGGGTGTTTCTGCGATGGAATCTAATTTCACAGTAACGGAAGAACTTGAATCATTTGTTTTTGCAATTGGAGCACGTGCATCAGAACTTGTTGCAGGTCCCTTCCAAGGCATTTTGCATTTGAATCCTCTCAATCGTTTACAAGCGGGAGAGGCAATTCTATGGAATGAAATTGGTGGGTTTATGCTGAAGACCTTATTGCCATGGGTGTTGGCATGCTCTTGTTTGCCTTGGATGAGTCGTTTAAAAGATGAAGATCGTTGATGAAAGGAGAAGATAATGATTGAATATAGCTCTATTATGACAGGTCCTTTGGGAGAAAACTGCTATTTTGTGTGGAATGATTCGAAGGAGGCGTGGATTATTGATCCAGGAGCAGATGATGAGGATATTTGCAATGAACTTAAATCGCGTCAATTAACACCCGTATGTATTGTATTGACGCACGGACATTTTGACCATTTGGGAGCTTTGGATGCGTTGTTGAAGCGTTGGCCGACGTTACCTGTTGTTATGCGCAAGGAAGAGACGGAGTGGGCATTTACAAATGCTTTTAACCAGTATCCGCCTTTTTACATGCTTCAACAAAAGCCAAATTCATTACAAATTGCAGGCGATGAATTAACCTATGGTGGAATTACCGCGACGTTGATTCACACGCCTGGTCATACGCCCGGCGGACAGTGTATTTTGATTGATAAGGATATCGCAAAGCCTCTGTGTTTTACAGGCGATACCCTCTTTCAGGGATCAATTGGTCGAACGGATTTGCCTGGCGGATCATTCCAACAGCTTTCAGAATCGTTGAAGCTTTTAAAGGCAAAGTTAACCCCGGAGACCACTGTACTTGCAGGTCATGGGCCAGTGTCAACAATGGCACATGAATGTCGTTATAATCCCTATTTACAAGATGAAATGAGTGACATTTTCTAAACTGAGGCGGGTATATGAAAAGAACAATTTTAAGCGCTTTTCTGTTTGTATCCGTAAGCTTTATGTTGGCGGGGTGTTCAATTTCACCTGCACGCATAGGGTTGCCGTTGGATAATCCTATTGCACAAGTTGGAGTAGGGGTAAAACTTCTTCCAAAGGCTGATAACTTTACCTTGGTTCGCCTTGCCCCCTTTTGGTTCGGCGATGATTTTGTTACACTTGCAAATGTCTCTGCAATTTCCACAAGCGAGACGAATAATGGTGTTGCTGTTGGTGGTGTGCTCATTGCAGAAGATGGCGTAGGCCTTTCAGTTGCAGGTGTAGATTATAATAAAGATCATATTGGCGTTCGTATGGGCGGATTCGTTTTGGGTGAACGTCAACGAGGAATTCAGCTTGGGCTTGTTAATTATTGTAGCTCAGACTCGCGTGTACTTCAAATAGGACTCCTAAACATCGTTGAGGATGCTCCATGCCCCTTGCCGTTATTTAACTTTTGTTGGCAAGGACCGAAAGAAGACTAATAATAAAGGCTCTCGCAAAAACGAGGGCCTTTATTATTTCTATTGATAACGAATGTTAACGAAGTGATTCTGCTTTTGCCTCAACTTCAAAATACTGCTCTAAGGCAAGATTGAGCGCTTCTTCCGCTTGCGCTAATTCTGTTGAGAGTGCGGCATAGTCTGCATCGGGTTGCGTGAGAGAAAGATTGAGGGACTCAACCTTTTTCTCAAGCATATCAATCTTTTCAGGAAGCGTTTTAAGCAGTTGTTGTTCTTTATAGGAGAGGCGAGTAGCGGCATTGTCGCGTTTAGGTTGTGCTGGTGCTGGTGTTGGTGTTGCGGTAGGCTTTGCTTGTTGCGCCGTTGCACTTTGGCGTGCTTTTGCTGTTTGCCAATCGGTATAGCCACCAGGATAGGTTGTTACATGCCCATCTTCAATTACCAAGACTGATGTCGCAACATGATCAATAAATTCACGATCGTGTGAAACGAGAAAGAGTGTCCCGCCATAATTTGCGAGTTCTTCTTCTAAAAGTTCAAGCGTTTCAATGTCGAGATCATTGGTGGGTTCGTCCATTACGAGAACGTTCCCAGGATTCAAGAAGAGGCGCGCAATGAGTAAACGTGCACGCTCTCCACCAGAAAGCGCTTTAACGGGTGTTCGTGCGCGTTCGGGTGTGAAAAGAAAATCTCCGAGATAGCCGAGAATATGTTTGCGAACGCCATTGATATTGACATATTCCTTTCCTTCTGCCACATTCTCTGCAACGTTCGCTTCTGGGTTTAATGCACCACGTAATTGGTCAAAGAATGCCGTTTGAACACGTGACCCCATTTGTTGTGAACCTGATTGCGGTTGAAGTTGGCCGAGGATGAGCTTAAGGAGTGTTGTTTTTCCTGCGCCATTGCCACCGAGAATACCAACGCGCTCTCCACGAAGAATACGCAAATTGACATTCTTAAGAATAGGTTTCTCAGGCGAATAGCCAAAGGTCACATTTTCGCAACGATAGACCAAGTCACCAGTTCGCTCAGTATTGCCGAGCGAAAGAGTTGCTGTGCCACTTTGTGTACGACGTTGGGAGAATTCTTCGCGAAGCTTCATTAATGCGGCAACACGCCCTTCATTACGACATGTACGCGCCTTTACGCCACGGCGTAACCAAGCCTCTTCTTCCGAAAGTTTCTTAGCGCGTTTTTCCCAATAAACAGCTTCATCTGCGAGTAATTCTGCTTTGCGTTTAAGAAAGGTTGTGTAATCACAATCCCAACCCGAAAGAAGCCCGCGATCAAGATCATAAACGGTCTTTGCAATAGCACGCAAGAACGAACGATCATGGGTAATAAAGAGACATGCAAAAGGCGCAGAGATAAGGAAAGATTCCAACCACTTAATCGATTCAATATCTAAATGGTTTGTTGGCTCATCAAGTAAGAGAAGATGGGGCTCTTTTGCCAATGCACACCCCAAGAGAACACGTCGACGCATGCCCCCGGAGAGACGATTAAACGGCTGGTCAAGATCAAGCTCCAAACGCGTTGCAATTGCATCTGCAATATGTAGGCGGTCGTGATCATAAACAGCATTTGTAAGAATCTCTCTTACCGTTCCTTCGCGATCTTCAGGAACGTCCTGTGGTAAATAGGCAATACGTGTTGCGGCATCTTTTAGAACTTCGCCACTATCGGGAGGAAGAATGCCAGCAATAATCTTTAGAAGTGTGGATTTTCCCTCTCCATTACGACCCGTAATTGCTGCACGTGCACCAGGTTCAATAGAGACAGAGATATTCTCAAGTACGGGGGCATTACCAAAGCCAACCGTGACGTTGTGTAAGGTGATGAGAGCCATAGAAAAAGTTTATCGCGTAAATGTTGTTCCCCAACCCAACTTACGAGAAAGACGTTCATAAGGATTTGTGTTAGCATTGGGAACAATCAGTTGAATGGGGCGAGCGGAAGCGGTAATTGTTACGGTATCATGTGTTTTTAACGTACTTACAGCCTGCCCATCGACAAAAACAGTTGCAGCTGCATCATTGGCGTCGATAGAAATTTGAATACGTGTCGATGCGGGCATAACAATAGGGCGGGCCGTCAAGGCGTGTGGTGCAATAACGCTCAGTACGGTGACTTGAGATTGGGGAATAACGACGGGCCCACCAACCGACAATGCGTAGGCCGTACTTCCTGTTGGCGTCGAGACAATAATACCATCACAAAGATAGCGCGCAACAGGAAAACCATCCAAAGAAACATTGAGCGCTAACGCATGTCCACTCTCTTTGCGTGAAATTACGATATCATTCAATGCATCAGGCGTGCCATTGGGTGCATCGTGTGTGATTGCTGTAAGTGTCGTTCGTTCCTCAATGGTATACGCCCCTTGAACAAGCTGCATCAAGGCATGGTGGAAACCTTCTTCATTTACCGCGGTGAGATAACCAAGATTTCCAATATTAAAACCAATGAGTGGGAGCGGGGCATGTGCAAGCGCATGAACAGCGGCGAGCAACGATCCATCCCCGCCAAGCGAAATGACCCCCTGTGCGCCACATGCTGCAAATTGTTCAACCGGACAAGGCCGTAAGCCTGGAAAACATTCGCAAACATTTGGTGGCGCAAGCAATTGGACGTTGGCTTGTTGTGCTGCCAAGCACAAATTCTCTAACGCTTCCCTCGCGCCTGTGCGAGTGAAGTTAACAAGAATACCAAAACATCGAATTGGGGTCATCAAAAACATCCGCCTTATAAACGAACTTTTACGACGATCTTCTTCACGCGATCGCATCCCGGAACACGTTTGCCCGGAGCGTGAGCATCTTGCGGGAAGAGCACAAAGAATGTATCCTTTTCGAAAGGAATTGCAGCACCTTCACCTTTGACAAAACCAATATCATTCTTTTCATCATAAGGCTTTAAAGTTTCTAACTCATCGGTGAGCGAACGATATCCAATGGCTTCGCAACCAGCGCAAAGCACTTGGATGTCAGCATATGCACGATGATATTCCAAGGGGCAATTTTCAGGTGTGCGGGTCTCATATTCCTGAATGTTTGCATAGAGCGTTTCAACGCCATCTTCTGTTGCTTCAATAACATAATGGCCTGCAGGAAGCGCTGTATTTGCAGGATCCTTTAACCATGCAAAGGCCTTTGTAAAACGTTCGCCGAGTTGATAAGTATCAGCATTATTGAGTGTATCGACAATCATGAGAACTCTCCTTAGTTGAAGTTTTGACGATGAAGTTCGTTAGATGCTTCCTTCTGTTTAATGATTTCAACGCGTTGCTGAACCTCCGTCAACTTCGCGTTACAAAACGCAACAAGTTGGCGGCCTTCTTCAAACGCTTCAATCATCTTATCGAGAGGAAGTTGGCCAGATTCCATCTGCTGAACGAGCTCTTCCAAACGAGCAGAAGCTTCTTCAAAAGTTTTTGGGTTTGCTTTTTCCATAGTGAGCTCCTTTATAATGCTTTGCCATAACGCTTTTGGAATTCATCACGTAGATTTTCCGCTTGTTCCGTTTGGCCCTTCTGCGATAAAATTTCAAATGCGTTCTTATAGGCAAGAGGAACAATTTCTGCATCATCAAAGAAGATAATCAAGCGCATACTTGCGCGAAGTGAAACATCAATGTCTCCCTTCTTACGACTTGCCTCAGCAATGCCTTGATATGCCAATGCCAATTGATGACGACCGAGCGCAGTATCTTGATTTGCCATCTTCGAAGCATCAACAAATGCGAGATACGCAGCATCATTTGCCCCATTTGCTAAGGACAAACGACCGACACCAAGCGCGGCTTCCACACGTTGTGTAGTCGGTGGTGTTAAAACAATTGCATATGCAGATTGATAGGCGGTTAATGCGCTTGCATACTGCTGCAAACCTTCTTGAGCCTTAGCCTGCAAGACAAGTGCATCAAGACGTTGTGCGGATTGTTCTTCTGTACGAGTAACCATCAAACGCGCCGCCTGTTCTGCCATTGCCCACTCATTTCGCGACAAACGGAACTCTGTGAGCCAACGCAAATACGTTGCATCAAGCTGTTCTGCATCCTTCAATTCAAGAATGGGCTGCAACAATGCGGCGGCTTCATCGCCACGTCCCAATGCATGCAATGCCTGTGCACGACGCAAAATCGCATCCACACGACGTGCATGAACAAGAGGCTTATAAACGGTCGACGCTTCCGTGCCCAAGAGACAGGCTTGCTCTAAGCAACGTTCCGCAGCAGCA
This sequence comes from Candidatus Spyradenecus sp., assembly GCA_045613865.1. Taxonomy (GTDB): domain Bacteria; phylum Verrucomicrobiota; class Kiritimatiellia; order RFP12; family DVOR01; genus Spyradenecus. The sequence goes on from JAZLBT010000004.1 coordinate 24,328, forward strand.
AAATCCTTTGCGTTGAAGAAGATTAATCCACGAAGATAATTTGCTTCAGGAACTTCCTTTGCCTTGGGGAAACGAACTAAATATTCATCCAACGTTGCCGATGCAATCGCCGTATTACGCTCAGAGAGTTCCATTCGTGCGCGGAGCATCAACGCATCGGGAATGACCGTCACATCACCCGAATTCAACGTCACCTGAACAGCCTGAGCTTGACGATCTGTCATCTTTGCCTGGAAAAATGCGTGAGCTGCAGCATATGCGGCACGACCTGCAATCTTTGAATTTGGCCACTTCTCGGCAATGGAAAGGAAGGTCTCGCCAGCATTCGGCCAATCTTGACGATCCTGTGCCATCCACGCGATACGATAAAGAGCATCTGCGGCCTGATCAATCGAACCCTTCTTTTCAAGCAATGCTGCAGAGGCACGTGCCGCAATTTCATCCTTTGAACGCAATGCCGCATCCAAACGATAAGGTGCGAGTGCAATCTTGGTTTCTTCTGACAAACGTAAACTGACACGTTCATACGCTTCAAGAAAGACTTCAGGTCGACCTTGCTTTGCACGGAGAATTAACATCGATGCTGCGGCACGATTTGATTCCTCCGACTGAGGATGTTCTGCGAGAATACGTTCATATGCAGTCAGTGCGCCTGCATCATCATGCAAGGCCTCACAAATAGCACCTTCTAACGCAAGACGATAAGCCGTGCTCGAAGGCGACTCAATCTTATCGGCAGCAATCCAACGGGCGGCATCTTCCGCATGACCTGCCTTAAGACACGCCATCGCTGCTGCCAAACGAGGGAAATTTTTCGCTTGCTGTTGATGTGCAAAACGCATTGCCTCATCATAACGTTCCAAGCGATACGCAATAGCAAAGCCCATGCGTGCAGCATCAGCCTTTTGCGAAGGATCAATCGATGAAGCGAGCAATTCTGAACAAAGTGTCAACGCCTGATCATATTGTTCTGTTTCATCATAAAGCGTTACCAACGCAAAACGTGCCGGTATTTGATATTCGCCCTCAGTACGAGCAAGCTGATCATATGCCTTAATTGCATTGAGTGGCTGTTTTAACGCTTCACGGGTCTTTGCAATTCCATACTGTGCGGCTTGCTTAACCCCATCAGAACATTTTGCATCACTAACAACACCTTCAAAGAAAGCAATAGCATTCTCGTAATCCTTTGCTTCCAACTTGAGATGTGCGATACGCAAACGTGCGGTTGCACGATGGTCACCCGTTGTTGATGAACCAGCAACCTGCATATAAAACTGCACAGCCTCTTGTGTGCGACCAGTCTTGGCATAACACTCGGCAAGGCGTAATTTAAAATCAATTGCCTCCGCGGAATCAGCGGGACAAGACGCAAGCAGCAATGCAAATTCTTCTGCTGCTTCGGTATACATCTTACGACGCAAGAGACCTTCTGCAAAAGTTGCATCTTGTGCACAAAGAACTCCCGACAACGTCGTTGTAAATAAAACAAGCGATAATCTCTTTTTCATAACCCTATATAATAGCATAAAATCAACCATTCGTAAAGCATCGCTCAAAAAGAAGAGAAAAACGAAACAATAAAACACATTAGACGTGCTAAATACAAATGTTATCTTGATGGTCAAAGTCCACCTATCATCATGTCATTTTTATTTCAATCCTCTTTATTTCAATCCTCGCTAAAAATGTGAAACATTGAAATCCGTGACCAACATTAAGCGCATAAAGGCACGAGGCGAGGAAGTCTTTTTTATAGTTTTCGATGAATTTCTCTAACATATTGGTTTTATAATGAATTATAAACATTTATAGAGAACATCTAAAGATTCAAAATTGAAGGCAATCCACCTCCAATTTCAAACCCTATTGTTTTGACCTTCAAACCCTATTGCTTTGATCGTCAAACCCTATTGCTTTGATCGTCAAATCAATAAGGTTTCATTTTTTCAATCAATCGTACTATTTTCCTAAAATTCTTTAAAATCATTTAGGCAAGCAAAAAATGTGCCAAGCAAAATGTCGTACGCTTTTATTCGTCGGTCAAAGCGTTTTCAAAACACCTTTTAAAGAACAAAATAGTACAATTTATACTGTTTTAAGACATCTTTTTACCGACACAATATTTTCAAAATGAGTTATTCATTTGCAATACTTTATGGATGGCACAATAGCGTACGGAAATATTGAAAAAGTGAAGCAATTGGAATGCAATGGTATAAGAATGCAATCAAAATAGTATAATCTCTGAAAAAATAAAACAATAGGGTTGGGAATGGGGAGGGGTGGGGAGAGATTTATCATTTTATTTTTTTGAGGGTGTGTTCTCGAGTCTTATTTGTGTTTAGGTAAAATTTTCTAAATTGATTTTTTGTAGCGGATATGATACCTTTTAGGTGAAAGGTGGGATGTTATGAAATTCTCTACAGGTGTATTATTAGCAACGGTTTGTGCGTCTACAACCGTGATGGCAAAGTCTTTTTACGCAAAGGACTATGGTATTTTACCTTCGGGAACATTTTCTGCGGCAGATGTTTCTCGCATGATGGATGATATTCGTGCATCGAAGGAGTCGAATACATTGGTTTTTGAACCAGGTGTTTATCATTTGGGCGAAGGTCAGTGTCAGACGCGGACGTGGTTTATTTCAAATCATGATCAGAAGAATCCGCGTCGTGTCTTTTTGCCAGTGGAGCAACAGTCGGATTTAATGATTGAGGCAACGGGTGTATCTTTGCAAGTGGAAGTGCCAATGTTGTATGTTGGCATTTGGGACTCTGAAAAGGTGACCGTGCGAGGATTGACGTGCGATTATGTTTCTCCATTGATTGCGCAGTTGGATATTCTTGCTGTGGATGCAGAAAAGCGTACGGTGACTTTCCGCCCATTGCCTGAGGTGAAGGCGGTGGTGAATGAGAAGCGTGAGTTTATTGTGCAGACGCCGGATGCGGTTTTCTCGCCGAATTGCGGTATTCTCTTTGAGGCAAATGGTCGCACGGCATATTATACTAGTGACTTTTATTTCCCGTTAAACAATGTCACAGATAATGGTGACGGTACGTTTACGATGCAGAATTATGCACATCAAGCGCTTGCAGCTGGGCAACACATGGCAACGCGCCCTTGGTTGCGTCCGGCGCCAGGGATTGTTATTTCGGATTCGAAGGATGTGGCGCTTGATCGTGTGACGGTACATTATGCCGATGGGATGGGTTTGCTTGCACAAGCAACGGAAAATATCACATTGAAGCAGTTCGCAATTGTTCCGAATAAGGCGAAGGGTCGTTTCTTCTCGACGCAAGCGGATGCAACGCATTTTTCGGGTTGCAAGGGTGTGATTGATTCGATTGATGGTTCGTATATTGGGATGATGGATGACGCGATTAATGTGCACGGCACATATTTGCGTTTGATGAAGCGAATTGACGATCGAACGCTCGAAGGGCAGTATATGCATCCTCAGGCATATGGTTTTACATGGGGTAAGCCAGGTGATCGCGTGAGCTTTATTCGTTCAAATACAATGGAGTCTTTGCCAGATGTGGTGACGTTGGATTCGGTTACACCAGTAGATCAGCCAACGACACAAGCGGGCGCGAAGGTCTTTCGTTTGACCTTTAAGGAGGCATTGCCGAAGGATCTTGATCCGACAAAGGATATGTTTGGCATTGAGAATTTGACGTGGACGCCTGAGGTGATTTTTAAAGGGAATTACATTGCGAACAATCGTGCACGTGGCGCCCTTTTCTCTACGCCGCAAAAGGTGGTTTGTACAACGAATGTCTTTGACCATGTGAGTGGTTGCGGGGTGTTGTTGTGCGGTGATTGTAATGGTTGGTTTGAAACGGGTGCATGTAAAGATGTCTTGATTGAAGAGAATGTCTTTATCAATAACCTTACGAGCCGTTTCCAATTCACAGAAGCTGTGATTAGTATTTGTCCTGAGATTCCTAAAATCAAGGAGCAGGTACAACCATTGCATAGTAACATCACAATTCGTAATAATATGTTTATGACGTTTGATACGCCGATTGTGTATGCAATGAGTGTTAATGGACTTGTGATTCGTGACAATCTTTGTGTGAAGACGTTGGATTATAAGCCCTTCTTTGGCAATCGCGAATGGTTGACGTTGATTAATTGCACGCAAGTGGAAGCTGAGACACCACGCCAGGTAAATTAAGCGTTGTTTAAAGTTTAAAGCGATGCGCCTTCGAAGGGGGCGCATTTTTTATTGTTGAGGAGCCTCGTCTTGTTTTTTACGAGGGATGATCATCCAAAGTGCAAGGGCGAAGATTGCGACTGCTGCGCTGAGGTTGAGGTGTCGTGAGAGGGTGGGGGAGCTTTGGAGAAGTGTTGCTAGAGTGCCACCTAAACATGCGTAGAGGCACATCACAAGAAAGGCTACAAGCGCAAAGAGTAATCCAAGAAGGAAGAGCCAAAGCGAAGGACGTTTGTTTTGAGGTGGAACAAATTGAGGGATGAAGGCGAGGAAGAAGAGAATCACCTTCGGGTTGGAGAGATTGAGAATAATCCCACGGCGGTAGTACATCATGTAGTCAAGGGCTTCATAGGTGGCAAGAGGCGTAGAGGTGTTGAGCGCCATTGATGTTGCGATGGTAAGGAGATAGAAGGCACCGAGGATGGAAATTGTACGAGTGGCACGTGGGTAGCGGTGAAGAATGGCCGCCATACCAAGCACCGCAAGCGTAATATGAACACTTAATCCCGAAATAAGACCGAGGGTTACCCAAATGCCCGCCATTGCGCCAGCACCAGCCGATTGCGCAAGTACGAAACAGTTGTCAGGCCCAGGGGCAACGGCAAGGACAAAACAAGCAAGAAGATAAGCGAAAAGACGCGAGCGTTGCATTTATTTTGAGGTGGATTGAGGATAGATTTCGTGTGCGTAGAGCCACATCTTCACGATCTTTTCTGGAAGGCCCATGATGTTCGAGTAGGAGCCTTTATAACTGTCAATGATGAGATGGCTATGTTCATTGATATCGTAGGCGCCCGCACGATCAATGGGGGTCACCTTATAGAGGTATTCGTCTACAGTGTCTAATCCATAGGTCTTAAAGCGGAGACTTGAGACTTCAACAAAGACCTCGGAGCGTTCTTTTTTAGGGTGGACAAAGGCAACTGCAGTGTAGACAAGGTGAGAACCACCAGAGAAGGAACTTAGCCACGAACGTGCTTCTTCTTTGGTCGCGGGCTTGCCATAAATCTTTCCGTTAAATGAAACAACCGTGTCTGCCGCAATAATGACAGCATCCGTATAACGTTTACGAAGTGCACGAGCTTTTGCTTTGGCGTTGTGGTAGACCGTTGCAACAGGGTCATCGGGAATTGTCTTTTCGTGACATTCTGCAATTTCTGTCTGGAAGTCGTATCCCAGATATTTTAGAATGGCACGACGGCGAGGAGACGCAGAGGCAAGAATAAGCTGTTGCATGATTGATTCCTTTAGAGCACACGATCAAGCAACGATTTTGCAAAAGCGGCAAGCGGACGTGCTTTCTCTTCTGGGAGGATGGCAAGGGCCTTAAGCGCCTGTTGCGTGCAATATTCAGCAGACGTACGAACGGCATCCTTCTCACCATCATAAATAACAAGCGCGCTGAGTTCATTCCCTTGTTGGCTTTGCTCTGCATCGAGCAAATCATCAATGTATTGGAACGCTAGACCGACATTTTGGCCATATTTAAACATTGCATCTTGAATTTCTTGTGATGCTTCAGCCGCGGCTGCGCCGAGGGCACATGCGGTGGCGATGAGCATCGCGGTTTTGTTGAGAAAAACATAACCGAGGAGTGCTGTATCCCACGTCTTTGGGTCTACCGTAGCTGCACCAATATCTGCAATTTGTCCATGCACAACTTGAAGCGCTGCTTTTGTTAAGAGGGGGAGCAAGCGCGCAGCTGTTTTGCAAGATGCGAGTTGTTTAAAGGCGAGCGCCTGGAGATGATCGCCCGCAAGGACAGCAATACCTTCACCATATTTCGCCCATACGGAAGGCGCACCACGACGTTCGGTATCATTGTCCATGCAAGGTAAATCGTCATGAACAAGGGTATAATTATGTAGGAGCTCAATGGCAAGTGCTGCAGAGAGCGCATCGTTGGATTGGACTTCATTTGCAGCACAAGCGTCTGCAACGAGAAGCGTAAGGATTGGACGAACACGTTTGCCACCGGCATGAATCGCGTGTTTCAATGCATCAATAAAGGTTTCTTGGAAGGGGGCCTCACAAGGAAGAGCATTGAGCATCGCTTCAAGCGCGGTTTCAATTTTCTGTCGTTTCGCTTCGAATACAGGCTTAAGGTCCATAAGAGCTCCTAAAAAAAGGCGCGTGGTTCGCGCCTTTGTGAAATTATTAGGCGTTTGCTACGGCCTCGGCAATCATATCGCCAACTTGTTCGGTTGTGAAGCCCATTTCGTTTGCGAGCTGAGACTTCATCTTAGGTGTGACGGAGGCGATAGCCTTTTCAATTGCACGTGCTGCGGAAACTTCGCCAAGATGCTCCAACATCATCGCGCCTGCACCGATAGCAGCGATGGGGTTGATCGCATGTTTGCCAGTCCACATGGGCGCAGTGCCGCCGATGGGTTCAAACATCGAAACGCCATTGGGGTTGATGTTACCACCCGAGCTCACGCCAAGACCGCCCTGGGTAATCGCCGCGAGGTCGGTGATGATGTCGCCAAACATATTTTCAGTGACGATAACGTCAAACATTTCAGGGCAAGAGACCATGTAAAGTGTGGTCGCATCAACGTGGAAGTATTGACGTTCAACATCTGGGAATTCTACGCCGACCTCTTCAAAGACACGTAACCAAAGTTGATACATGTAGGTAAGAACGTTCGACTTGCCAACGAGTGCAAGCGTGTTCTTATCCCCAACACCACGCGCCTTTTTACCATATTTACGGGCATATTCAAAGGCGTAGCGAATGCAACGTTCGACCTGTTCGTAAGTGTAGGTCATAACCTGAGTAGCAACAGCATCCGTGGAGTTGGCGCGCGAGATGCCCCCCATACCTGTGTAAAGGCCGCCAGAGTTTTCACGAACAACGCAGTAGTCAATATCCTTCGGTCCCTTGCCCTTAAGGGGTGTCTCAACGCCAGGATAGAGACGAATAGGACGTAAGTTAATATATTGATCAAGCTCAAAACGCATCCGCAAGAGAATGCCTTTTTCAAGGATACCAGGGGTTACACGAGGATCGCCAATTGCACCGAGGAACATCGCGTTGAAACCACGGAATTCTTCAAGTACAGAGTCGGGAAGAATTTCACCTGTCGCGAGATAACGACCTGCCCCCACATCATAGGTGGTAGCATCAAGTTTAAAACCAAATTTTGCTTCTGCAGCATTGAGGACCTTCATCCCCTCGGCCACAACTTCAGGACCCGTTCCATCACCAGGAACAACGGCAATCTTATATGTGTTCATTCTTTTATCCTTGTACAAGTAGAAAAAGTTTATTTTTGCGTATTTTCTGGTTTGTCTGCAATGCTCTGCTTGATGTAGGGCATAAAGTAACGCGTGTAAACATAGAGCGACCAGAAGTTGAGGAAAATGGCAACCGCTTCACCAGTGTAGATAATCCAACGGAAGGTGGTTACTTCGCCAGGATGATCTGGATAGATCATGATATAGAGATAAATAATCGCACAGAGCGGGAAGGTCATCGCTGTGCGAACCTTACCAAGGAAGGTCGCAGAACAGTCTGCACCATAAAGCGTACCGACCGAACGCAAGAAGGTCACCCATTGGTCGCGTAAAAGATAAAGGATGGTTAAGATAACCATAAAGAGTGCATGCCAACGTTCTTCAGGCTTACCGATGGGAAGCAACCAAAGCAATGTGGGGAAGACAATCAAATAGAAAATCTTATCCATCAACGGATCGCACATCCCACCAAATTTGGTAACCACCTTCCAACGACGTGCGAGAGCACCATCAAAGAGGTCCGTTAATGCTGAGAGTGTTAAACATACAAGGGCCACCCATGCCCATGCCATAGAGGGCGAAGCAGCTTCCTTAAGTAAATGACGTTGTTCACCCCACCCGTGAATTAATGCCAATACAAGGAAGGCAATAATGAAAGGAACACGGATAAAGGTGATTGCATTAACAATCCATAAATGCATCTGACGAAGTTGCATAAGGCCCCCCTTATTTTCGTTTCAATGATTTTTGACGTACGGCTTCATACATAACCAATGCACCAGCAACGCCTGCATTGAGAGATTCGACCTGCCCCACCATGGGAATGTAGCCAATAAAGTCACACGTTTTTCCAACGAGATTACCAAGCCCCGCACCTTCACTGCCGACAACAATGCCGCAACGACCACGGAAGTCAATCTGTGTGTAATCCTTTGCATCTTCGGTGAGGTCAAGACCTGTCAACCAAACATTGCGCTCTTTAAGTTCTTTCATCACCTGGGTCAGGTTGACAACGTGAGCAATACGCAAGTGTTCTGAAGCGCCTACCGAGGCTCGCACGACAGTTGAGGTGACGAGTACACTACGATCATCAGGAATAATCACACCACAAACGCCACACGCTTCTGCTGTACGCAAGAGAGAACCAAGATTCTGAGGGTCTTCAATATGATCGAGCAAGAGAACGATTGCCTCTGGGTCTTCTTCTGCAGCGGCATAGATGTCTTCAACGCTCACATAGGGATATCCCCCAGCCTTTACTGCACAACATTGATGGTTGACTTGACCCAAGATGCGGTCACATTCACCACGTTGTGCAGCACGCACTGGAATGCGACGTGCGCGTGCAATTTCAATCATCTCTTCGACTTCTTCAGTCGCGGGCCCCGAGGGGACAATAAGTTCGTTGATTTGACGACGGCCTGCACGTAAAGCTTCCAATACAGGACGACGACCGTAAATCCAACCATCTTTCTTTTTTTGTTTCTTTTCCATAGTCCATATATAATAACACAAAAAAAGATGAAAAGCAAGAAATCAACAGTAACTTGTCGCTTAAAGAAAGGCATTGTGCGGTATTAAAGTGTATTGAATTTGAGGGTGTTTATACAGGCGACAATTTGGAACGAATATGATTTAGATTTGAACAACGAAAACGTGATAAAAGAAAAGGGCCCCGGAGAACCCGAGACCCTTTCGTTTAAGCATGTAGAAACGCGTGATTAGAGTTTCTTCTTGCCTTCGAAGTATGCTTCGATTTCTTCAAGTGTGCGGCCCTTGGTTTCGGGCAAGAAGAAGACTGCCGTGACCCAGTAGATCACAGTGCAACCTGCACAGAAGAAGAAGATGAAGGAGTAACCCAAGCTACCAACGACAGGGAGGAAGGTTGCCGCGATGATCGTGGAAACACCCTGGTTGATGAGAAGGGCGATGGACATACCCACTGCACGGATGCGGTTAGGCATGAGTTCGGAGAGTGCCAACCATACGCACACACCAGGGCCAACTGCGAAGGAGGCGATGAAGAGTGCGAAGAAGCAAGTCACAAGCCAACCATTAAGAGCGGAAGGCAAGGGACCAATTTCAACGGATTCAAGCGTGAAGGGAAGCACTTCTGTGCCTTCGTCGTTCTTGGCTTGCTTGACCTTGAAGGTGGCGTCTTCAATCTGGGTGTCTTCCTTGGCGATGATGGTCTTGATGACCTTTTCTTCACCATGGGTGTAAACGACCTTGACCTGGTAGTCCTTGACATTCTGGATGCCAGTGAGTTCACCGAGAGCAGCAGCAGGGAAAGGAAGGATTGCTTCGTACGTGACGTTTTCCTTGACTTCCTTGCCATTTTCATCCACGATAGCGATGCCGAGCTTTTCGTTCATCTTCGTTTCCACGAGGGTGCGCTGCTGAGCAACCACCTTGTCAGAAACGTTGACCATCTTCGCTTCGGAACGCCAGAAGAGGAGTGCTACGCCGAGGAGGCCGATGATGATACCCGAGGTACCGATGGTGAGGAGGGACTTGCGGCCGAGGCGGTCAACAAGGATCATTGCAATGATGGTCATACCGCAGTTGAGGCACTTCACAATGAGGTCACCCCAGTTTGCAAGTGCACCTTCGAGACCGGCTTGCTTGAGCACGTCAACGATGTATGCGAGCACGGAGTTCACACCTGTTGCTTGGTTGCAAGCGAGGATGATCACTGCGAGGAGGAAGGGCACCACATACTTCTTCTGGAAGAGGGAATCATTCTTGACAGCGGGAGCATCCTTTGTAGCAGTAGCTTCTTCGGGTTCGGCTGCCATTTCATCATATTCCTTCTTGCCATCTTCTTCGCCACGGGAGCGAACGATAGCAGCGAGTGCTTCATCTTCCTTGCCCTTCTTATAGAGCCAGCGAGCAGATTCGGAGATGACGAGAGCTCCGACAGAGAAGATTACGCCAGGAATTGCGCAAATCCAGAAGATTGCCTTCCATGCGAAATCCTTTGCCGCGAAGACGGCTGCGCCCTTGGCAGCAACGGTTTCGTAGGTGGCGCCTTCAACGCCTTCAACGTAGCCAGCGCATGCGATACCAGCGAGTGCGGCGAAGACGAGGCCGATGGTGAGCATGAACTGGAACATACCCGTACCGAAGCCACGCTTTTCAGCGGGGAGACATTCTGCGAGATAGAGCGGAACGACCACGCCGATGAAACCACCAGCTGCACCCTGGAGGATACGGCCAGCGACGAGCCATGCGAAGCCTTCGAAGAGGCAGATCACAGGCACGGAGAGTACGAAGCAAATGCCCGAGAGAATCATGATCTTCTTACGGCCAAAGAGGTCTGCGAGCGAACCTGCGAAGAGCGAGGAAAGCACGGAACCGAGCAACACAGCCGCAACAACAAAGGAGATTTGCGATGCGCTGTAGTCGGTGGTGGCTTGCAAGTAGGGGAGTGCGCCAGCGATAACGCCAACGTCAATACCATAAAGCAAACCACCGAGACCGGCGATAAAGAGAAGATATTTGTTATAAAACGATGTTGTCATAACATTTCCTTGTTTGAGCAATAGCTTCACGCACCGTGGATAAGACGGTGCGTGAAACATATGACATCAATTAGCATTCAGGGAGAGAGGCAGCTGCTGCGGACTGACCGAGGCGGCGGACCTGTTCATCTGGCATAAAGATGTCGATGTTGTATTCCGGGAACTCTTCGGTGAGAACCTTCTTAGCGGTGGCGAGGATGAGGTCGCCGCCCTTACCAGAGGAAACACGGCCGAGGAGCATGAGGGAGGTGTAATCATAGAATTCAGCATACCAGGGCAAGGTGTAGCCGAGGTAGATACCGATTGCTTCATAGATCTTGAGTGCGGTTGGATCATCAGCTTCCATTGCCTTCTGGACTTCCTTCAGGCGGAGCGGAAGGGTTTCTTCCTTGAAGGGGAAACCTGCTGCGAGACCGAGCTTGTTAACAGCCTGCTGCGAGAAGTAGAGAGCGCCAACGCCTGCGTCACCAGACCAGGGGTCAACAGCTGCTTCGCAGTTCACATCAACAGGTGCGAAAGCGAGTTCGGAGATGCGGCCAGTGAGCACGCCCTTTTCGGAGTTGTCGATGTAACCGACAGCTTCGGAGGTACCCATTGCGAGACCGATGATACCCTTCTTGCCGAGCACGAGGCGACCAACGAGAGCGGAGACGTCACCGTCGTTAGCAACTTCCATCGGAACGCCATAGTCAGCCTTGAGGCGCTTGAAGAGAAGCTGAGCCTGACGATACTGATCAGGATCCTTGATGCCCTTGATCAAGCCAGCGTGGCGGAGTTCGTTGTCAACGATAACACCAGCGGAAGAACCACCGATTGCGTCAACCTTACCATCGGGAAGGTGGCTAATGGTTTCTTCAAAGCCAGCCTTGATGTGATCGTAGTGATAAGCTGCATCGGTTGCATTGTAGGGATCCCACGGTACTTCCTTCTGCCAAACGCTTTCGCCATTGACCATTGCCGTCAACTTGAAGTCGGAGCCGCCGAGGTCGAAACCGATGCGGTTGCCATTCATGTTGCCGCCGAGGGAGATAGCGAGGTCGTGACCAGCAGGAATTTCAGCTGCGGGCATTGCAACGACTTCGATTGGGCGACCATAAACAGTCTTGAAGAAGCCGTAGTCAAAGGAGCGTTCACCTTCTTCGGTGTAGTCGGCAGCGATCTTAGCAACGATTGCTTCAGGAGCATCGATCATGATTTTGTAGCCGCCTGCAGACCAGAGCATGAACTTCACGATACGTTCAACGAACTTGGGGAAGTTAGCGCATTCAAGAGCCTTCTTCGGGTAGGGGAGTTCGTAACGATTGACTGCATTGTTGTCGCGTTCGATAGCGATGACAATGAGACCTGCTTCAGGATCAGCCTTAGCGGCTTCACGGATCTTACGCAACGTTAAGAATGCCGGCTTGAAACCAGGGTCAAAAGGCGGCACGAACTTGAGTTGTGTGCATGTGCAGTTAGACATGTTTATTTTCTCCTTAGTTAAGTTAAACGAGTTAAAACAAAATGTGATGAGCTGTTCAGCAGAGTTCGCCTTGTTGAGATTAACATCAAGCCTAACCGTTGTTAACGGCTCTTATGCGCTTCCTAAACGCAATCACATTTTTCACTTAATATTATATACTATTTATATATAAAAAAGCAAATGAAATCTTATTCAATTTCATTTCTACGAATAACTGTCTGTGTAAAATCGTTCGAAATGGAGAGAAATAAAAAACGAGTGTGTTATGAGTGCGAATCCTCGCCTCTATCGCATATAAGTGAAACAATGTTGTCGAGGGAGAGAGCAACCTTTTCCTTAAGTGTTAGAGTCCGAGTGGAAAGATTGATTTTCTTAACAATACCACGCGTTATTTGATAGGCGCCACCCGCTTTTGTCTTGTCGGGAATAAAGTGCTTTATTGTGACCACGGGGTTTTCATTTAAGTGCTCAAATAGAAACGCTATCTGTTGATTGAGTTGGTCGATGGCTGTGGCGGCGATTTCTTGTCGAGGTTCGGTGATGCGGGCGGTTTCTTCAATTGCATCTTCGTGACCAGTAAGCGCCACAAAGGGAGCAAATTGAGCCGCACGTTTCAACCGCGGCATGGGTGGATGCCGTTGGGAAACGGGTCGCGAGAGATGGAGAATGTCTTCGTAAGGATGCATATTTTACGTGTGAGTAGTGATGATGTAAATGAGAAAACCGTGCATGAATCTACGCGCGATGCCCTCCAATCTGGAGATTCCGTTCTTTTGTGGTGGCACCATCCTCAAGATTCATTGCTTTGAGAATTGCATTTTTCCCAAATTGTTTTTTGATGGCGAGCACGGTTTCTTGTAAACAATGTTCCTTTTTACGCGCAGCATTCAAACGTTCTTCTTCTTGTTGAAGAGCCTCATAATCGGTAAAGAGATCCAACTGTTGTGGCACGGTTGATGCGTCCTGCTGATTTTCATTCACAACATGATTTGCGGTGATAGAAATCTTTCGAACCAACAAATCTCGATGAACAATCCGATCAAACAATTGAGTTACCGCGAGCATTAATGCATTTGCGGAAGAAGTGTATTGCTCAAGATTGATTGATCCATGGGTATCAGCAGGAGCTTGACGACCATAACCATCCGTTTTGATTGGCCCAATGTAGAGTGAACGAATTGACGGATCGCTAAGATTGGAGATGTCATATGCAACATTGAGAACGAGCTGATTCGTGACCTGGCGCCTTTCAACAAGAGAAAGCGCGAGAAGATCCGCCATTTCTTTTACAACAAGCCGTGCTTTTTCATAAGGGTAGGGCGTGTGTAAAACCTGCCCTTGACAAATGCTATTATTCTCGGGAGTGTATGCTTTGATATCCGCAATTGTCGTCGACTCAACGCCCCATGCGTGATCAATGAGCAACTCTGCATTCGTGCCAAACATCCGATAAAGCAAATCCTCATCACGGATTGACATCCGCGCAACATCGCCCATTGTTTGCATTCCTGCCGCTTCCAAACGATTCGCGATTCCCCGCCCAACACGCCAAAAATCAGTCAACGGCCGATGCGTCCAAAGCACTTGACGATAAGTCGCCTCATCCAAAAACGCAATCCGAACCCCATCCTGGTCGGCGGGAATATGCTTTGCTCTGATATCCATTGCCACCTTACAAAGATAGAGATTCGTCCCGATGCCAGCCGTTGCGGTGACACCCGTGCTTTGAAAAACATCTAGAATGAGTTTCTTAGCAAACGCATAGGCGCTTAATTGATAAAGTTTTAAATACGCCGTTGCATCAATAAAAACCTCATCAATGGAATAGACATGAATATCCTCAGGGGCGACATACTTGAGATAAACAGCATAAATTTGCGTACTAACCTCAATATAACGAGCCATACGCGGCATTGCAACGAGATAATCCAACGCCAACGCTGGGTGAGCCTGAAGTTCCTCAACCTTAGACGACTTCCCAATAAGTTGTCGGTTAGGCGCATTTCGCCGTCGCATCGCATTAACTTCCCGAACGCGTTGAAGCACCTCAAACAACCGTGCACGTCCAGAAATACCATATGCCTTAAGCGAAGGTGAAACAGCGAGACAAATCGTCTTTTCTGTTCGTTCTTCATTTGCAACAACCAAATGCGTAGACAAAGGATTCAACTGGCGATCAATACATTCAACCGACGCATAAAAAGATTTTAAGTCAATAGCAATATACGTAGGCTCAGACACGTCAAACACCTTATACACACAAACGAGATTGTCGGGGCGGAGGGATTTGTTGCGTAGCACAAGTGGACACGCGTCCACTTCACCCGGGGTTCAAAAGGAAGTGAACTTCCTTGCAAGTTGTCAAACTTGCGATCCCTTCGCTCTAAATAAACCAAATAAAAAAAGCACTCATGAGGTGTTTTCTTTTTATTGGTCGGGGCGGAGGGATTTGTTGCGTAGCACAAGTGGACACACGTCCACTTCACCCGGGGTTCAAGAAGGAAGTAAATTTCCTTGCAAGTTGTCAAACTTGCGATTCCTTCGCTCCAAATAAAAAAAGCACCTCATGGGTGTTTTCTTTTTATTGGTCGGGGCGGAGGGATTTGTTGCGTAGCACAAGTGGACGCACGTCCACTTCACCCGGGGTTCAAAAAGGAAGTGACTTTCTTGCAAGTTGCCAAACTTGCGATCCCTTCGCTCCAAATAAAAAAAGCACCTCATGGGTGCTTCTTTTTATTGGTCGGAGCGGAGGGATTTGAACCCCCGACAGCCTGCTCCCAAAGCAGGTGCGCTACCAGGCTGCGCTACGCTCCGTAAAAATTTGCACGTAGTATAGCAAAAGTGGATGCTAAATGCAAATCTTTTATTTAAAATTTTGTAGAAAATTCCATTTATCCCTTTGGGAGGAGACGTTTGAGGGTTTCTTCTGGCGCGAGGCCTGTGATTGCGAATCGTTTTAAACGTGCGGTTTGCCCTGTAACAAGATTGACTGCGCTTCGTGGAAGATCGAGTGTCTCTGCGATAAAACGCCGTGCGGCCTCATTTGCCTTTCCGTCAACAGGCGGTGCGGTTAAGGCGACACGTAACCATGTTTCTTCTGTGCCAAGAATAGCATTTCGTGAAGCGCGAGGCGTGAGCTTCACGGTGATGATACTTCCGTCTTTATAACCTTCACACCACATAAACAAGTCCCATAATGAGGGTGATAAAAACAGCGGTGATGACAAAGTAAAGACTGCTTATCGCAAAGAAGGCGAGAAGTGGCGCAATATTTATCGGACCAAGGCGAACATTACGAATGGGGCCACAAATGAGGCGAATAGCATCTGCGATAAAGTTCCCAAGCGGTGTAGAACGATTCCCCATGGTAAAGAGCGAGATTAAGAGAAAAATGAAGAATACATCAAGAATTTCGATGGCAACGACCATGATCGACATGAAAATCATAAGTGCATACCATGCAAATGCCGGCAACTGTTGTAAATCCGTCATCTTGAGAAGGCTCTCAATCTGTTGCAGATCTGCGGGGAGCTGTTTCGCAAGATCGTCGAAAACGGTATTCATGGGATAAACGCATACATTTGCAAACTGCGAAGCAAGCGTAAAAAGTACAATCCCAAAGCCGATAAGTACCGGCCATTGAAGGCTTAACTTCAAGCGCGAGAAGGGGTGAACAGCGAGATGAAGGAGGTCGCCTGTATAGCCCGGCAATACCCTTAACCCATGCCAAAGACGCAGAAGGCAAAATGCGGAGAGCACACTAAAATAAAAACTTCCGAAATGAAGCAACTCAAGCGCGAACCATCCCAAAAATCCTTCTGCATTAAAGGCAAAGATGGCAAGCGGTGAAACGAGTAGGGGGTCGGTATGCGTTGCGAGAATGGCTGCACGACCAGCGAGTGTTAAAACAAGAAGAAGTGCACACGCGCCTTTTATTGGCACGGCAACGCCCGTCTGAACAAAAGCAAGCAACCGCGTGAGTTGATAATCCATCGCTGCTGCAAATGGATTCAACAAAAGATAACGTTTAGGAAGCGTTAGGCGAACGAGAAAGATGAGCGCAATAAAGTGCAACGAATTCAAAATAAAGCCCATCGTTAATCTGCGCCTCCATTTTCAAAGATTTTCCCTAATCCGTAAAGCGTAAGGGTAGGGTCGAT
The DNA here is from genome assembly GCA_045613865.1 of Candidatus Spyradenecus sp. Lineage (GTDB taxonomy): Bacteria > Verrucomicrobiota > Kiritimatiellia > RFP12 > DVOR01 > Spyradenecus. The sequence continues at coordinate 40,936 of JAZLBT010000004.1, forward strand.
CTCAATATTTAAATCGCTATTGTTGAGAATCCACTGTGCGTACCCACCGGTCGCAACCACCTTTGCCTTGCCACCAAAGGGCTTTTGCAAATGATTGACGAGTTCACGCACAATACCGCGATAACCGACATGCGCGCCAAGGGCAATGGCCTCTTCTGTGCTACGTCCGATGGCGGGCACGTCACCGCCGAGTTCAACCTTCGGCAACAATGCCGTTTTCTCGTGAAGATACGTTGTCATCAATGGCAATCCCGGCGTGATAACACCCCCCATATAAGCGGGGCGATCATCGAGCACTTCAAAGTTCAACGCCGTGCCGAAATCAACGATAATAAGCGGTGCGCCATAACGTGCCAAACCTCCCGCCGCATCGGCAAGACGATCTGCACCGACGCGTTCGGGATGGGGATAGTCAAAGGTAAAACCAAGCGGGCTCTCATGCGTCACAAACCGTGGTCGACAACCCAACGTTTCATAAACAAGGTGCTTCCATTTTGTATTGACCTCGGGAACAACGGAGGCAATCGAGACGCCTTCAACCGCTTCAGAAGCGATGAGGCGCAACATATCTGCGCACGCATCAGGATAACGGCGGATGCCCCCATCCACACGTGCGATACGCGAAACCTCCCCATCCTCGTAAAGACCGAGTGTCGCAGAGGTATTCCCAATGTCAACACAAACAAGACGCATTAGATGACACTCCATTCAAGCGCTAAGTCAATACTCGGAGCAGAGTGGGTGAGACCACCAACGCTCAGCGCATCAACACCTGTTGCAGCGATTGCATTTGCTGTCTTGAGATTAATACCACCCGAGGCCTCAAGCTTTGTCTTGCTTGTTGTTTCACGCGTGATACGCACAGCCTCTGCCATCATATCGCAAGTCATATTGTCGAGCATAATCCATTCGGGTTCAGCGCGAAGTGCCGACTTGAGCTCTTCAATCGACTCGACTTCGATTTCAACGGCCAAGAGCGGATAAGCCTTACGTGCAGCTTCCACTGCGAGATCGAGACGCGTCGGATCGCCACCCGCCCATAAGAAACGGTGATTATCCTTCATCAACACGCGATCATAGAGACCAAAACGATGATTCGTGCCACCGCCACAACGCACTGCAAACTTCTCAAACACACGCAAACACGGCGTCGTCTTACGCGTGTCGAGCACCATACAATTATACGGCTTCACAGCCTCAACAAACTTGTGCGTCAACGTTGCCGTGCCACACATGCGTTGAATGAAATTAAGCGCGGTACGTTCTGCTGTGAGAATTGCGCGTGCGCGACCGGTGAAACGCGCAAGTACGCTACCTGCGGGGGCAATGGAGCCATTCGGAATGAGCACCTCATACGACAACGTCGGATCGAGCAACTGCAAAATATAAAGCGCAACATTAAGACCCGCCACGCAACATTCCTCACGTGCCTGAATCTCACCCGTCGCCAAAACATCTGGACCAACAAGGGCTAATGTTGTAGCATCGCCAGCACCGATATCTTCTTTGAGCGCTGCCTTAATCGCTAAAATCGCACGCGGATCTTTTGTAATATCAGGAAGAGTTGTTGGATTTGCACTCATGGTTCGTATCCTTTCGTATCAAAATCAATATTAAATCGAGGGGGCTAATTCAGGAACGGCTGGGAGCGTTGAAATAAAGGCGCAAAGCAAACGAATCGCATTCTCCACGTCATTCATATCCAACGTCTCAACGGGACTATGCATATAACGCAACGGAATCCCAACAACAATCACTGCGGTATCACCACCCGCCATACGCATCGCATACGCGTTATTCCCCGAGGCGCGCGCACGCACCTGCAACTGCACGGGAATCTCCTCGCAACGAGCAACATCTAATAAAAGCTTGTGAAGCGCATTGTTATAAAAGGGCCCCGTACTAACAATCGGTCCACCCCCAAGCTTCACATCACCCATCTTTTTGCGATCCTCTGGATTGACATCCGTTGCGAACCCAACATCAACGCAAATGCCAATATTCGGACGAATCAAATGCGCAGCATTCTCGCCCCCAATGAGACCGAGCTCCTCCTGCACACTGCCAACAAGATGTAATGCCACATCAATCGGTGCAAGAGGCGTCTCTGCCAAACGACGCATCACCTCCGTGATCACATACGCGCCAATACGATTATCAAAACCGCGACACGAAACGCGATCCCCCGCCAATTCACGCCAACCCGTATCAATCACAGCCGGCGCACCGAGCGCAACAAGAGCCTCAGTCTCAGCCTTATCTTTTGCACCAATATCCACAGGCGCCTGCGACAAATCACTCGGCGCAAGCTTATCACGCTCAGCAGCCGACATCAAATGCGGCGGCCGAACGCCAAAAACGCCATTCACAGGCCCCTTCTTGCCCTGAATAACCACACGCTCGCCCAACACCGTCTGCGTTGTCACCCCACCATTCGCCGTGAGATAAATCAGACCATTCGTGTCAATATACGTAACAAGAAAACCAATCTCGTCACAGTGCGCCTCAAGCATAACCTTCGTTGGCGCCGATTCATTCAACACGGCATGTAAATTGCCATGCACATCAAATGCACTTTCAATCCCCACCTCATTGAGATGGCGCGCCATTATCCGCTGACCCTCTTGCTCAAAACCACTCGGGGTATGACATGCAACAAGGTCCTTTAAAAAGGAAATAGCCTTCTTATCTGCCATGACGAACATCCTTTTCTTCTGCGTTACTCCGCAACAACAGGTGCAGGCACTTCCACTACAGGCGCCTCAACTGCGGGCGCTTCCACCGCGGGTGCTTCAGGTGCAGGTGCCTCAGGAATCGCATTCTTAATCGCCGTAATCGTACTCACCGCAAAAACAACAAGCAAAATCACAGGAATGCCCCACGCCATATAATGACGGAGCATATTCGGCATCTTGAGACCCTTGCCCGTATTGGCCTCTTCACGAAACTTCTCCCAACCCCAATACTTGCGACTCACGCAGAAAATGAGAATAAAGAGCGAACCCAACGGCAATGCCACATTCGAAACAAAGAAATCCTCCAAATCCAAAATACCCAAATTCCCGAGCTTCACATTCGAAAGCACCCCAAAACTCAATGCACACGGCAACGAGAGCACAAAAAGCAACGGCGCATTACGCAATATTGCAACCTTACGCGAACAATTCTTGCCATCCATCGTCATTGCAATAATATTCTCAAACACAGCAATAATCGTCGTGAGCGCAGCAAGCGCAAGGAAAACGAAGAAAATCGTCCCCACCCAAATACCACCAGGCATCTTTGCAAACACCGCAGGCAACGTGAAGAAAATCAACCCCGGCCCCTGCCCAGGAGCAACATTACAAGCAAAACACGCCGGGAAAATCACCATACCCGCAAGCAACGCCACAAACGTATCAATCACGATAATCTTTGCAGACTCCCCATAAAGCGTATTCGCACGAGACGTGTAACTGCCAAAAATCGACATCGAGCCAATACCCAACGACAACGTGAAGAAACTCTGCCCCAAAGCCGCCGTAATGATCTCAAAGAAATTCGTCGTCTTCAACACATCAAAATTCGGCACAAGATAAAACTTCACACCCTCGCCAGCGCCATCAAGCGTCAACACATAAACCGAGAGACCAATCAAAATCACGAAAAGCAACGACATCATCTTCTTCGTGACACTCTCAACACCCTTCTTCAACCCCAACGCACAAACGCCAAAGCCAATCAAACACACCACACTCATCCAAAAAAGCTGCGTCCCTGCAGAAGAAATAAACCCACCAAAGAATTCACCCGTATAAGCCTCATTCGCGGCCACATCTGCAAGACTAAACTTACCCGTCAACATCGACACCGGATACGCAATCATCCAACCAGCAACCGTCGTGTAAAACATCATCAACACCCAATTGCCAGCAATTTGGAACTTCGAAATCGCCTTAAAAACCCCCGCCTTCGGCGACAACACATCATACGACTTCGCAATCGACGTCTGCGAAGCACGCCCAAGCGCAAACTCCGCCGTCATCATCGGCAAACCAAAAATAATAAGAAAGAAAATATAAAGCAAAACAAACAAAGCCCCGCCATATTGACCCACAATATACGGAAAACGCCAAACATTCCCCAACCCCACTGCGCAACCAGCAGAAACTAAAAGGAACCCTAAACTCGAAGCCAACGTCTCACGTTTTTCTGTCATATCTCTACCTATCTTCTTTCATCATTCAACATTACGGCGCGTGGAAAATCCGCTTTACCCTCCACGCCTTTGGAGCACCCTCCAAAACCACCGCTGTGCACGTATTAAACACCGTCGGCGCATCAACACAAAGCGCGCGTGCCAAATACCCAATAGAGCACATATGCCCCACCACCAAAAGCCCCTCCGTTGAAAACCCCTCAACAATCGAGCGCATCGTATACTCATCCCCAGAAGGAGAAAAATCCATCAGCTCAATCGGCGCGAGGCAACACCCAAGTTGCTCCTGAATGCAAGCCGTAGTCTCCTGCGCGCGCAAATACGTACTCGTAATCACCTGCGTAACAGGAAACCCCTCCCGCAAGAAGAAATCCCCCACCGCACGCGCCTGCTCACGCCCATAAGCCGAAAGAGCGGGCCCGCGATCCGAAAACATATCCAGTGCATACGCACCATGGCGAACAAGATAAACATTCATTATGACAATCATATCATATTAGGAAAAAAATCGCCAATGATAAAAAAATAAAAATTAACAATTGACAAACAGAAATTAGTTTGCTATCTTATTAGGCGTTTTCTGGCGAAAGTAGCTCAGTTGGTAGAGCCCCAGATTGTGGATCTGGTTGTCGCGGGATCGTGCCCCGTCTTTCGCCCCAATTTCCGCCTCCGCAACAACGGAGGCTTTTTTATTCCCCCAAACCCCAAAAACCAAAGACCCCTCCCACAACCCGTGCCCCTTCACCCCTATTCTCGTTACTCGCTCGCTACTCGTTCGCTTGCGACGCGAAATGATGTGCTTTTAAACATAGGGTGTAAGCCTTGCGCAAGCTTGTAATCACATAAAAAGCCTGTAATCATATAAAAAACGATTAAAAATAAAATAACGCTTGTCCTCCCCCATTTTCGTATGATAATATAAGGATGATGGTTTCATCTCGTCATTGTTAACAAAATGGAGTTAAAAAATGAAAGTTTCTACAGCATTAAAGGCGACACCTACGCTTGCGCTTGTTTTGGGTCTTATGGGATGTGGCGCACCCTCTCTTGCCACGCGTTTGTCGAAGGGCGATGACCCAACGGCCCAAAGTGAATATGAAGTTTTACCAGCGCAAGAACAGTCTGTTGTTCGCGAGGAACTTGTCCAACTTGCAATGGCAGGAAAAGAAGGCGCAATTACATTTTTGAATGACCCCAAGATTCTTGAAGATATTGCCATTAATGCTCCTGATTGGGATGTGCGTAAGGCTGCATTGGAAAAGGTGAACAATGCTGAGGTCATTCATCTTATCGTAAAGAAAGAGACAAGAGAAGAAGTTCGTCTCTTGGCGATTGAAAAGGCTTCGGATCTTGCGATGCTTGAAAAAATTGCACGTAATGCAGAAGAAGAAAACGAGATTCGTATTGCTGCAATTAACAAGCTTGTCGATCAGCGCGTGTTGTCGCAGATTGGCTTTGCTGATGAATCGTTTCTGAAGCCGATTCGCAAAGCAACAACTGCGCGTATTGAAGCCCTTCAACTTGCGATTATTGATGCCGCTGACACGACACAAGAGAAAATTCACGACCTTGCTATCAATGGCATTTCGCTTACGGTTCGTGTTGCTGCGGTGAAAAAGATTGATGACCAAGAGACATTGATTAAGCATGCCAAAACGGATGAAGAAGAAGAGGTTCGTTTAGCGGCGGTTGAGAAGGTGGTTGACCTTCAGGCCCTTTTGGACGTAGCGCTCACTGATAAAGAGGAAAGCATTCGTTTGGCTGCCGTGAAGACCTTGACCGATGAGCCTACGCTTGCGAAAGTTGCTAAGCAAACGGACAATGAAGATGTGGGTATCGCAGCCGTCAAGAAATTGACACAGGAAACAATCGTTGAAGATGTCGCCTTGAATGCAAAAGAATGGGAAGTGCGCTTGGCTGCACTTGAACAGGTTCAATCCCCTGCTGTTATTGACACCATTGCACAACAGGATAAGGACAAAGACGTTCGTTTTGCGGCGGTTAAACGCGTCAACAATCAGGATGTCCTCAGTGCGGTTGCGATGAACTCCTCTGAAAAGAGTGACATCCGCGTTGAAGCCGTGAAGAAAATTGCGAATCAGTCGCGTCTTGCCGATGTCGTACACTTGGAAGATGGTATCGAGTGGATTTTCCGCGCTGGTTCAGTGCGTGATGCGGCCTTTGAGAAGTTAACTGCAGACAATCAGAATCTTTACAATGCAGAAACGCTTGAAGATCCGAATAAACGCAACCTCGCGAAAAATATGCTTTCTCCTGAGGCCGAGCATGTCTATAATATCCGCAACTATCGTAAGGACAAATTGCCTGCCGATCGTATCGCTTCGATTGAGAAATTATCTGACGACGGCTTATTGCTTGATGTCGCACGCTTTGTGAAAACACGAAATGATAGCAGTGCTGAGGTTGACGACCCCAAAGTTTACGATGCGTTGATAACGCGCATTGAAGGTCTTCAAGTTCAAAAGATTAAAACCTTAACGCCCGAAGATGCCGCCCTCGCTGCCCTTGCAACAGATGGCGTAACGCCTAAAGTTCGTGCCAATGTCGTCTTAAAGGTGGCCGATAAGGCAGTTGTAGAGAAGATGCTCCTTAACGACCCAAGCGAAGTGGTGCGTTTTGCCGCTCTTAAGCGCGTGACAAAGGTCGACACACTTATGAAAGTTGTTCAAGCCGATGCCAGCGCAAAGGTGCGCGTGGCGGCCGTGAAGCGTCTCTCTAAACAAGCGCAACACCTCGCGACCATTGCCCAGCAGAATGACAAAGCCGACGTGCGTCTTGAGGCTGTGAAGTTGCTGAAAGACGATGCTATTTTAAAGAGCATTGTCTATAATACCAATGAAACGCTCCCTGTTCGTCTTGCGGCTGTTGGGAAAATCACCTCTCAAGCGATCTTAGGGGAGATTGTAAAGCATATTGAATTTTATTATGAAGCAAAACAACTACGCGTAGATGCAGCAAAGCATATCACGGATCAAGCGCTCTTAATCGACCTTCTCAAGGATGAAAAAGTCGACGGCAGTAACAACTCCGACATCCTTCGTGCGCTCATTGACCAATTGAAGGGTGTTGAGTCCTTTAAGGCGCTTATCGGCGTCAAAAAGGAACGCGCTTACGTCGTTGAAAAGGCGCCGTTTGATGATGCAACGCGTTATGAATATGTGGCGAGCGTTTGGGACAGCGATATCTATGATTTTGTTGAAAAAGCCGTTGCGCTTACAACAGATCAAGCCATCTTAGCCAAGTATGCCACAAAGCAGTATAAGAGCTCTTCGTGGTGGTTTGACGAAAAGCAAAAAGAGGCCGTTAATGCAGTTCGTCGTCGTTTGCTCGAACAGATTACAGACGAGGATTTGATCCTTTCGGTTGCAACCTCCGGCGGCACCTTTGCGTTGGAATTCTTTGACAAGATTACCAACGAGGAAATGCTCTTAGTCATTGCCTCTGACACGCAAAAGCAATATGCCGATAGTCTTATTATAAAGGCTGTCAAAAAGGTCGTCACCCCCGAATATGCTAAAAAGCATTACAAGGCTTGCTTGCAGCGCGCCGCCAAGCTTGACACCTTAACCTTTGAAGGTCTCTATATCAAGATGCCCTTCATTGACTATTGGGTCATTGCGCAAGTGAAAGATTGCCAAGAGGCAAACGTGTCTGTCATGGACGGCCGCGTGACGAAGATGCAGTTTAGCTTCAAGACCTTCTATAAGCTTACGCAGCTTGAAGAAGATGCCATCACCAAGCCTGCGCTCTTTGATAAGAACGTTGTGAACTTTGAAAAGAAGTATGGTAAAGGGAAGTATGAACTCAACCTCGATTCGGAGTTCCTCGGCCATTCGATCAAGAGCTTTGAAAAGGACTTCCTTTTCCTTGTCAGAGCCTCTTCGGGCGTTCTTTTCTGTACGCTTGATAAAGCGCCAGAGACCTCCTCGAAGTCCTTAGAAAAAATTAAACAGGGGATGAAGACCGTTGAAAAGACCCTTGAGGGATTAGAGAAGGAGACGATAGAAGAAGTAATCGAAGAGAAGCTGGAAGAAGCAATCGAAGAGAAGCTGGAAGAAGCAATCCTAAATAGCATCATGTAGGAATTGTAATCTTCCATCAAAAAGCGGCCACAACGGTGGCCGCTTTTTGATTTTGCAGCGCTTCAAGGCAACAGCCTCATCGCATGGACACACGGCGAAGGGAAAAGAAGACATCCGCTCCTGCCGTGCGGTGCTTTTCGTGCGGTCGCTAACGCTCCCTTTTCGCTCGCTTCGTTACGCTACGCTTTTCGCTCGTTTCGCTAGTGCTCCACTTGTCGTTGCCCCTTCCCAGCATTTCATGCTCGGGCGCATATAGGCCACAGGCTAAAGCCATGTGGCCCATAGACTCAGTGCTCTCGCTACAGGCTGCGTCTTACTGCGGGCCTTCGCTATTCACTCACACCTGGCGGTGCTCGATGGTTATGCGCCCGAGCGGAGCGAAGGGACACAGCAACTCGCACGATGCGCTCGTTGCCACTGACAGGTCGCTCAATCGCCGCTGGGCTAGGCAGTACACGGTAGGCGGGCCGCGCCACTCAAAGGCCCGATACCTTTGACATCAATATGTGTTGCAACAAGCGTTGCAATCATACATCCTATGATTAAGGCAACATCATTCGGGCGTAAAGTGCATTTCTAAGGCACGAAAGGCACCTTCATGGCCTTGATCTATCGCTTTGCGATACCACTCGACCGCTTGCTCTATGTCTTTTTCTACGCCCTTGCCATATTCGTACATGATTGCAAGATTGTATTGTGCATCGGCATCTCCTTGTTCAGCCGCTTTACGAATCCAATAGACCGCTTGGGTAGTATCTTGTTTAACTCCTTTGCCGTTGAAATAGCAATACCCAAGGTACATTTGGGCTTCAGCGACCCCTTGTTTCGCAGCCTTGCGAAGCCAATAGGTGGCAGTTTCATAATTAAGATAAAAACCCTTGTCCCCACGGCAATAACGTAGTCCAAGTTCTGCTTGAGCTTGTGCATTGCCTTGTTCGGCTGCCGCTTTGACAGCATCAATAGATGCGTCTTTAAATTTTGCCTCGGCATTCGTTGCTACGACAATGGCAACTACAAATCCAAGTAAAAAATGCTTTAAATCCATAACAGATTCCCTCTTATGTAATTGCTAATTAGTGAAATATTACATAATTATACTTTATTTGTCAATTGGGATTGCGCGAGGCGCAACGGCCTCGCACCCCGAGATGAGTGCGGGGATGGGGTAAAAAAAGGGGACGGTGGG
>JAZLBT010000005.1:0-240436 GCA_045613865.1 Candidatus Spyradenecus sp.
ACGGATTCGCTGACATTTTTCATTTTGGCGCGCCGCCCCCCGGGGGGCGTAAGCTGATGATCCTTCTTCTTTCCTCTTTGACATCCTTTCTTTTGAGAAGTACTCTTCTTACCCCCGCGGTTATATTGTGCAATATTCCCCAGGAAGATTGTTGATTCTTCCCTCTTTTAAATTGTTTGAGTTTATGGTATACTATAAAGGTTTTGATTTTAGAGGATTTTTTATGGAATTGAAGTTTTATAATTCGATGTCGCGAAGTGCTGAGGTGTTTAAGTCTCTTGTTCCTGGCAAGGTGGGTATGTATACGTGTGGTCCCACGGTTTATAATTTCGCACATATTGGTAATTTCCGTGCTTATTTGTTTGAGGATTTGTTGCGTCGTACGTTGGAGTTCGCGGGGTATGAGGTGACGCAGATTATGAATTTGACGGATGTTGATGATAAGACGATTCGTGGTTCTCAGGCGTCTGGTAAGCCGTTGAAGGAATATACAAAGCCTTATATTGAAGCGTTTTTTAATGATTTGAAGGCGTTGAATGTTGAGCCGGCGGCGGTTTATCCTGCGGCAACGGAGCATATTCCTGAGATGAAGGCGTTGATTCAGGCGTTGTTTGATAAGGGGATTGCGTATAAGAGTGAGGATGGGTCGGTTTATTTCAGTGTGGATCGTTTCCCCTCGTATGGTACGTTGGCGCATTTGGATCGTAGTCAGTTGCGTAGTGGGGTGCGTATTTCGAATGATGAGTATGAGAAGGAGTCGTTTGGTGATTTCGCTCTTTGGAAGGGGTGGGATGAGAAGGATGGCGATGTGGTTTGGGATGCGCCTTGGGGGAAGGGGCGCCCAGGATGGCATTTGGAATGTTCTGCCATGAGTATGAAGTATCTTGGTGAGAGTTTTGATTTGCACACGGGTGGTGTGGATAATCTTTTCCCTCATCATGAGAATGAGATTGCGCAGGCAGAGGCGGTGACGGGGAAGCCTTTTGTTCATACGTGGATGCATTGTGCGCATTTGCGAGTGAATGGTCAGAAGATGAGTAAGTCTTTGGGTAACTTCTTCACGTTGCGTGATTTGTTGGATAAAGGATATACGGGTCGTGAGATTCGTTATGTGCTTTTGAGTGCGCATTATCGTCAAGGTCTTAATTTTACTTTTGATGCTCTTGCTGCCGCGCGAACAGCTCTTGCGCGTGTGGATGAGTGTGTGGATGCATTGACTGCACGTGTAAAGGAGAATCGTGCAGATGATGGTGTTCGCGTATCTTCGCAGTTGAAGGCGTTTGGTGAGGCTTTGGCAGATGATTTGAATGCGCCTGAGGCGTTTGCGGCGTTTTATGCGCTTATTCGTGCTGCGAATACGGCGTTGTCGCAGGGGCTTTCTTCTGCAGGGGCGCAGGCGGTTTTGGATGAGTTTGCGCAGATGGATCGTGTGCTTGGTTTCGTTTCTTTTGGTCGGGCTGAGGCGGAGGCGATTCCGGCAGAGGTTCAGGCGATGGTGGATGCGCGAGCGAAGGCGCGTGCTGAAAAGAATTGGGCGGAGTCGGATCGTTTGCGTGATGCGTTGGCGGCATTGGGCTGGCAGGTGCGTGACTCGAAGGATGGTCAGACGGTTAAACCTTTAGCGAAGTGATTGTAGTGATGGCGAGGCGTGGAAAGTTTATCACATTAGAGGGCCCAGAGGGTGCGGGTAAGAGTACGCATTTGAAGCGGCTGGCTGAGCGTCTTGAGGCACAGGGAATTACGGTGCTTTGTACGCGTGAGCCGGGTGGCACGTTATTGGGTGAGACGATTCGTAATGTTCTGCAGTTTGATGCGGCGGGGGAGAGTCCTGTGCCGCGTGCGGAGTTGTTGCTTTTTTTGGCGAGTCGTGCGCAGTTGGTGCAGAATGTTATTGAACCTGCGCTTGCGCGTGGTGAATGGGTTTTGAGTGATCGTTTTTGTGATTCGACGTTTGCGTATCAAGGGTATGGTCGCGGAATGGATGTTGAGGAGCTGCGTGCGATTAATTTGTTCGCAACGGGCGGTCTCATGCCAGATTTGACGCTTTTGCTTGATATTCCGCAGAATGAGAGTTCGCAGCGTGTAGCTTCTCGAAAGGGTCCGGTGGATCGGTTTGAGCAGGAGCGTGAGGCGTTTCATTTGCGTTTGGCGGAGGGTTTTCGTCAGTTGGCGAAGGCGTCGCCTGAGCGTATTCGTTTGGTTGATAGTACGCCGCCACAGGATGTGACGGCGGAGCAGATTTGGTCGTTTGTTTCCCCTTTTTTGAATTTAAATTGAATGAAATGATTGGAGTTTAGAATGAAGCTTGACCCTACTAAGATGAAGGATTGGCAGATTGCTGAGGCGGCAGAAGAAGATATGCGCCCGATTACTGAGATTGCAAAGGCGCTTGGTGTTGCCGATGATGAGTTGATTCCGTATGGTAATGCGTTCGCGAAGGTGGATGCAACGGCGGTGTTTAAGCGTACAGGTGGTCAGCAGAAGGCGCGTTATATTGATGTGACGGCGATTACGCCAACGCCGCTTGGTGAGGGTAAGACGACGACGACGGTGGGGCTCTTGGAGGGGCTTGGCCGTTTGGGTAAGAATTGTTGTGGTGCGATTCGTCAGCCGAGTGGTGGCCCGACGTTTAATATTAAGGGTGGTGCTGCTGGTGGTGGCTTGGCTCAGGTGATTCCGTTAACGCCGCTTTCGTTGGGGCTTACGGGTGATTTTGATGCTGTTGAGAAGGCGAATAATCTTTGTATGGTTGCAATTAATTCGCGTATGCAGCATGAGCGTAATCATGATGATGCGTGGCTCGCAACGAAGCAGTTGAAGCGTATTGATATTGATCCAGAGCGTGTTCAGATGCGTTGGGCATTGGATTTTTGTGCTCAGGGTTTGCGTCAGATTCGTATGGGTTTGGGCGCGGGTACCTTGAATGGCTTTGAAATGGATTCGGGCTTTTATATTACGGTTGCTTCTGAGGTGATGGCGATTCTCGCTGTGGCTTCTGATTTGGCGGATCTTCGTCGTCGTATTGGTCGCATGATTGTGGCTTATGATAAGCAGGGCAAGGCGGTGACGGCGGATGATTTGGAGGTTGCAGGCGCAATGACGGCATGGTTGGTGCGTGCAATGAATCCAACGTTGATGCAGACGCTTGAAGGTCAGCCTGTGCTTGTGCATGCAGGTCCTTTTGCAAATATCGCAATTGGTCAGAATTCTGTGATTGCGGATCGCGTGGGTTGCGCGTTGGCAGATTATGTTGTCACGGAGAGTGGCTTTGCTGCAGATATGGGCTTTGAGAAGTTCTGGAATATTAAGTGCCGTTGTTCGGGCTTGAAGCCAGATGCGGTGGTGTTGGTTGCTACGATTCGTGCGCTTAAGCGTCATGGTGGTGCACCTGATGTGAAGCCGGGTACGCCGCTTGATCCTGCGTATACGCAAGAGAATCTCGAGTTGCTTGAAGCGGGTTGCCGCACGAATTTGTTGGCGCATATTGATATTATCCGCAAGTCGGGGATTCGCCCTGTGGTGTGCTTGAATCACTTCTATACGGATACGGATGCAGAAGTTGCATTGGTGAAGCAGATTGTTGAGGAAGCGGGTTGCCGTTTTGCTCTTTCCAAGCATTGGGAAAAGGGTGGAGAAGGCGCTGAAGAGCTTGCTCGTCAAGTGGTTGAAGCTTGCGAAGAGGAAAAGCATTTCACGTATCTTTGTGAGCTCACGGAATCGCTTTCGGCACGTATTGAGAAGCAGGTGAAGGAAGTTTATGGCGGTGATGGGGTTGATTATGAACCGAAGGCGCTTGAGAAGCTTCAGGCGTTTGAGGCAAATCCTGAAACGGCAAATCTTCCTATTTGTATGGCGAAGACGCAGTATTCGTTGTCGGATGATGCTTCGAAGATTGGTCGCCCGACGGGTTGGCGCTTAAAGGTTCAGGATATTCTCATTTATCAGGGTGCAGGATTTATTGTTCCTGTCTCGGGTAAGATTATGTTGATGCCAGGTACGTCGGCAAATCCTGCTTATCGTCGTATTGATGTTGACGTTGAAACGGGTAAGGTGAAGGGCCTCTTCTAAACGAGAAGGGGCGAGTATCCTTTGTTAGAATGACGGATTAGGAAAAGTTATGCGTTTTTGGACACCTACGAAGATTCGTGCACTTAAAGGCAAAAAGAAGTTCGCAACGATAACGTGTTATGATGCGACGTCGGCGATGATTATTGATTCGCTTGGCGAGGAGGCATTTCCAATTGTTCTCGTTGGGGATTCGTTGGGGATGACGATGCAAGGGCAGGATTCCACACTTGCTGTGACGCTTGACGAGGTGATTTATCACACGCGGTGCGTTTCTCGTGTGATGAAGTCGCCTTTGATTGTTGCAGATCTTCCTTTTGGCGCGTATCAAGCGGATGATACAGAAGGTGTTCGAAATGCAATTCGCTTGGTTAAAGAGGGCGGCGCAGACGCAGTAAAGATTGAGGGTGGCGAACGTTGCCTTAATATTATTCGTCGTCTTGTCGCTGCAGGTGTGCCTGTTTGTGGTCACATTGGTCTGACGCCGCAGAGTTTTCTTGCGATGGGTGGATTCAAGGTGCAAGGGCGCGATGAAGCGGATGCGAAGCGTTTTGTTGAAGAGGCAAAGATGCTTGAGGCGGCAGGATGTTTTGCACTTGTTGCTGAGGGGGTGCCTGCAACGTTGGGTAAGACGCTTACAGAAACGGTTTCAATTCCTGTGATTGGTATCGGTGCGGGTGCAGATACGGATGCACAAATTCTTGTTTGGCAGGATATGCTTGGTTTAAGTGTTGGTTTTAAGCCGAAGTTTGTGCGTGTATTTAAGGATGTGGGTGCTTTAACGCGTGAAGCACTCCAAACGTATGTGGATGAGGTTTCTGCGGGGACGTTCCCGTCTAAGGATGAAGCCTATAATTAATTTTAATGACTATCTTATAATAATGCTTGCATTTTTTTACTAATTATGAGATACTATTCGCTCATTTAGTACATCTTTCGCAAGAGGAAAAAATAAAATGGCACTTATTTTAGGTTTACCCAAAGGATCTTTACAAGAATCGACCTTTGCATTAATGAAACGCGCAGGTTTTTCGATGACCTGTTCTTCGCGTTCTTATATTCCTACAGTAAATGACCCAGAACTTAACTGTCGTTTGATTCGTCCGCAGGAAATTGCTCGCTATGTTGAGCTTGGCTTGATGGATGCTGGTATCACAGGTTACGATTGGGTCTATGAAAATGGCTCTGACGTCCATGAGGTTTGCGAAATGTGCTATTCGAAGGCAACGAGTCGCCCGGTTCGTTGGGTGGTTGCCGTTCCGAATGATTCGCCTATTCAGTCGGTTAAGGATTTGGAAGGTAAGCGCATCGCTACGGAAGCTGTTGGCCTTGCACAGCGTTATCTCCAGCAGAATGGCGTTAATGCAACGGTTGAATTTTCGTGGGGCGCTACGGAAGTGAAGGCTCCTGAGCTCGTGGATGCAATTATTGAATTGACGGAAACCGGTAGCTCGCTTCGTGCAAACAATTTGCGTATTATTGATACGGTCTTGACATCGACCACCCGTTTGATTGCAAATAAGGCAGCATGGGGTGATCCTGTTAAGCGTAAAAAGATTGAACAGATCGCGATGTTGCTTCAAGGCGCTCTCGCTGCAGACAGTCGCGTTTTGTTGAAGATGAATGCACCTGCAACGCAGGTTGAAACCATCACTAAGATCCTTCCTGCTCTTCATGCACCTACGGTTAACCGTATTGATGCAGAAGGTTGGGTTGCGATTGAAACTGTTATTCTTGAGGATGAAGTCCGTGACATCATCCCGTCTTTGCGTGCCGCTGGTGCGCAAGGCATCATTGAATTGGCCCTCAACAAGGTCATTTTCTAACCCAAAACTAACCCTTAAGGAGCACGATCGTGGGTTCTATCAAGAAAAAACGTCGCGCCAAGATGTCGAAGCACAAATATCGCAAACGCATCAAGGCCAACCGTCACAAGAAGTAAGTCGTAAGACGTAAATGGTTATTTGGAGCATGCACCAATAATTGTTTACATAAACTTCTGGAAAAGTCTCAGCGCGCGCTGGGACTTTTTTTATTTGTTGTTTGGTGATTATCGTTGTTTGTTTTGTTTGTTTGTAGCAACATATGAAATGTGCTTGACAGAGAGGGGTATTTTTAGTAGCCTTACGGGTGACTTTAGTGCATACTTGGAGATTGTTGATGATAATGTATTTGTTATTAATTTTGATGTCTGTTTTCACCACTCATCTTTATGCTGCGAATGAAGCGGAGAGGGAAGTTTGGACAGAGATTCAAGGGATTTTGCTTTCTGGATCTAAAGTGTACGAAAGTGATGCTTATAAGCGTGGCCTTGCAATTCCTTTATGGGAGACAAATGAGGTAACACCTTTCCCTGAGCAGGAGGTCGATGCCCATCTCTATCAAGTGAATGTTCCAACACTTGAATTTTTCTCGGTAGAGGATTCACCGTTTCAGAATAGGGCAGATCGTTCTCCGGTTATTTTAATTGCTCCTGGGGGTGGGTATCAAGCGCTCGCTTATCAAAAGGAAGGTGTTGATATTGCACGTCGCTTTCGTTCGTTAGGGTGTCACACCGCTGTTTTAAAGTATCACATTGCTCAACCGCAAGCGCCTCATTTAGCACATTTAGATGCATTACGTGCACTTGAAATTTTAAAGGAGAATGCTGAGTATTTTAAGATTGATCCGAATGCGATTGGAATGGCGGGCTTCTCTGCGGGGGCACATTTGACGGCATCTTGTTTGGCACATCCAGGTCATCCTTTAGCCTTTGCGATTCTTATTTATCCAGCCTATTTGAGTGATGATGGGGTGACGATAAAGGCGGATGTTGTGCCACAACAACCTTATGTGCCAACCTTTGTCATGCAATGTCGTGATGATCGTGCATATGTGAATGCGTCGTTAGGTTATGTTCATCAGCTTGTTCAGGCGAATGCTCCCATTTCTTATCATCTTTATAGTCGTGGTGGACATGGTTTCGGCGGTCGTTCGAAACCTAGTGAGGAATACGCGATGTGGCATTCGGAATTACGTCAATGGTTTGAATCGATTAAGCCGACGTTTGAGAAATAAAAAGGCTCATTCACAATATGTAGAAGCTTCCTCGTTATGGGGAAGCTTTTTGTTTTAGATGATAGTTTCGAGGAGTGTACGTCGAGGTCCAGGTGCGATTTCAAGGTGTCGCGTGATAAAAATACCAAGGAATCGACGTAATCCAAAGATACCAGGGAAAGGTTCTGGTCGGCCGAGGTCATCTTTTCGTGTGGAGGTTTGCGAGGCTTGGAGAAGTGTCTCAACAGAGAATGTTTGAAAGAGGAGAAAGAGATCAGGGATGTCGTGATAGAGCGTGAGTGAGGGTGGATTGGTAAGACGTGAGGGGCGGTGTTCACAGTAGAAGCGACCATCTTCAATTGAAAAGGTTGGCTGTGTTGTTGTGCATAATGGACAGTGTTTAAAGTCTGGAGCAATACCAATTGCCGTAAGGAGGCGACTTTCAAACCAAAGGAGTGTTAGTGCATGTTCGTGGCGCGCTAAAGCGGGTAGGTGATCAAGGAGGTCACTTAATATTTCAAAGAGTTGTTCTGCGGGAAGGTGGGGGTGTGCGGCACGCATGGCAAGATCACATGCATAGTTGGCTGAAATTCCTGATCGCCATGATGCGTGAAGTTCTTCTCTAAAAACAATGGGATGGCATTCTCGAATGTTGTGAATACCATTTCGTTCATGAACGTAGAGGACGATTTCGCAGGTATAGCCGATGTCATATTTCCCAAGGAATGCACTTTTGGGTCGTTGTGCACCTTTGATAGGTGTTGTGATGCGTCCGTATTTTGGGGTTAACCACGTCACCATGTGTGACGTCTTTGAAAAAGGACGCACGTTAATGCAAATGGCAGGTGTTTTGATGAAGGCGATGGCCATTACGCTTCTGCAAATTCCTTGTGATAAATGGCGAGCCATTCTTCAAATGCACGGTCAAGATAGTCGGGGGCAAACGCGGATGCATGGGGTAGGATATAACAGCGAGGCGTGTCAATTAAAGCGCCGCCTGGATAAGGCTCCTCATGCATAACATCAAGAAATGTCGCCCAAAGACGATTATTGGTAAGGGCATCACAAAGAGCTTTTTCATCAATTGCATTTCCACGCCCGACATTGATCACAACGCCATGTTGAGGAAGGCTTGCAATGCGTTTAGCATTGAGAATATTGTTGGTCTCTGGGGTCTCGGGAAGTGCGAGGAAAAGTGCATCTGCTGTTGGCAAGAGCTCGTCAAGGAGATGTAGGTTGGCGCGGGAGATACCCGTGCATCGAACGCCAAGAGCCTTTAACTTTTCTTCAATCTTTTTACCAATATGCCCATAGCCTAAAATGACCGCATGTGTATTATAAATGGTTGTTCGACCGGGTAAGAAAACAGGCCATGGGTCTTCTTTTGTTCCAAGGCCTAAGCCGGGGAGAAGGCCACGACGAACGGCAAGGAGCATGCCAACGGCTGTTTCTGCCATAATCTCACCATGGAATGTACCAAAGGTTGCTTTTAAACGACTTGGAATCGGTCCTAAGAGTTCTTTGCCTGCTGCTGGAGTGGCAATCCATTTTGCACGAAAGGTTAAACCCAACCAAGCTTCTGAGAAGGTGGAAGCAAAGATATATGTTGCCTTGGAAAGATTTCGAACAAACTCTTCTTGGGTTTTTGCAAAGATAACAGTTAATTCTGGAACTTTTTCGCTCCAACGTGCGATTTGTTCTTCAGAAGCTGTAAAGTCTTTTACACCACGGAGAGTAAGCCAAATAAGGAGTACGGGTTTCATGGGGTTAAACCTTTCTTTGAAGATGGATGTTGACGGCGTTCGTGTGTGGATAGAATACCAAGTTGTTCACGATATTTTGCAATGGTGCGACGTGCAATTTTTAACCCCTTTTCATGTAAACGTTGCATGATTTTCTCATCGGAGTAGGGGCGCTCAGGATTTTCTTTTTTGATAATCGCCTTGATTGCGGCCTTGACTTGTTGGTCAGAGAAGAGAGTTTCGCCTTTTTTGGTTTTCCCTTTAAGTGAGGAGTGACTAAAGAAGGCCTTTAGGGGAATGGGCTTTGCACGTGTTGGCAGGCTAACCATTTTTCCATAAATTGCTCGTGAGATTGTGCTATCATCAAAATTAAGCGCTTGAGCAATTGTTCGCTGTGTTAATGGTTTGAGAAGAGCGGGATTTGCGCCTGCCGATAAGAAGTCTGATTGACGATCAAAAATTGCCTGTGCGATTAAGCACAATGTTCGCGTACGATTTTCAAAGGCGTCGACAAAGAGGCGTGCTTCGGATTCAAGAACTGCAACGTTGGCACGCTCATCTTTTGAGAGTGGGGTTGCTTTTGTCTCTGTGAGGAGGTCTGTATTGAGCGCAAAGAGGGGCAATTGTTGTTCATCGCAGGTTGCAATCCAACGGCCAGTCTCGTCTTGGCGTGCAAGAATTTCAGGTGCTTCTGGCGAACGCGAGGGTGCGTATAACTTTCCTGGCATAGGATTGAGCGAACGAAGATACTTTCGCGCATCATTGAGTTCTTCAATTGAACAATTTAGACGTCGAGCAAGTTGTTCTGGTGTATCAACGAGTAGGCGAGGAAGAATATTACAAAGTTTGAGACGTAACGCACGTTGCTCGCTATAGGTTGGGTCGGCCTTGACCTGGAGAGAGAGGCATTCTTCTAGTGAACGCGCACCAATTCCGACAGGATCTAATGTTTGTAAGAGCCGAATGGCTTCAATGATTTCTTGAGTCAATGAACGTGCATTACCTGTTCCGCGTTGAGCGCGGATTTCCTCAACAATTTCTTCCTGCGGTGTGATGAGATAGCCACGTTCATCAAGTGAGGCGCTCAAGTAGAGAATAAGATCGCGTTGAGGACCTGGTTCAAACTGCGTGAGGATTTGTTGCTCAAGATGTTCGCTAAGCGTTTCAGGCGCACTGTAAGAGGAGATAAGATAATCATGCGCTTGTGTTGCTCGTTCACGTTGATCTTGTGTTGATGTTTCTCCAAATCCATCGAGGTTGTCATTAAAGTATTCAATATTTTCGTTATTTAAACGATCGTAGATGGAGGTTCTTTGTTCGGGGTCGGTGCGATCAAGGGATTCTTTTTTAATGAGTCGATCTTGTGAAGCCTCAAGAGACTCCATTTGAATCGTTGGCTCATAGATGAGGAATGGATTCTTATCGGCTTTTGTTCTTAACTCTTGATGAAGCATCTGCAATGGCTGACGCAAAAATGCCAAACGCTGTTGAGCAAGGCGTGAAAGCGTCACTTCTTGGCGCTGTTGTAAGCCTTGTTTCAACTTTACAGATGGCGTTTGTTGCAGTTGCATTGTCAATTAATTAGCCTTAGAGGAAACATCCATCCTTCAGTACGGCGTGTGCAATTTCCGCACCTTGAACATGGGTGAGGATTTGAATTGCAAAATCAACAAAACGTCCAGGACCTTCTGCTGTAATGATATTTTCATCCATTAAGACAGGGACCTGTTTATAGTTTTCACCTAAGAGATTGATGAAATCTTCTGCGGGATAACACGTGACCTTACGTTCACGAAGGATATTCGCAGAGGTTAACACTAATGCTGGCGCAGCACAAATGGCACAAATGGTCTTGCCGCTTTGGTCGAAATCTTGTAAGAGTTCAAGCACGCCTTGTGTTGAAGCAAGTGCTTGTGAACCGCCAAGTCCACCAGGTAGAATGACGCCATCAAATAATGTACTATCGAGTTCTCCGAGCACGAGTTCAGCTTCAACAGCAATACCGTGTGCACCAAGAACAAGTGGCGTACGATTAAGTGTACACGTCTTAACTTCCATACCACCGCGGCGGAGGAGATCGAGTGTACCAAGGGCTTCAATTTCTTCAAACCCATTTGCAAGTAACATAATATAGGGCATTGTGGGCCTCCTTTAGGATTGCGTAGGACGAGCGCCTGGAGGGTTTTGTGATAACCATTCATCCATCGCTTGAATATCGGTTAGATCAGGAAGTGGCATGCGTTCAATCGGCGTTGAGGGTTGAACCGCTTCTGGGGTTTTACCTTCTAAGAGCGCCATCACGCAACGTTTAAAGTCGTCTCCTCGTTCAGCCATGCCTTGGTATTGATCAAAGCTTGCCGCACCCGGGGAGAGGAGAATAGTATCCCCCGGTACAGCCTTACGTATGGCTTGCGTAACGGCATTGACCATTGTACCACACTCGGTTGTGGGAATATAATCATTCCATGCTTGATAGAGGGCTGTGGTTTCTTTGCCGATGATGTAGGCTTCTTTTACATTGTCACACAGTTCTTCATCAAGGAAATCTAAGTCATCCTCTTTAAGGAGACCACCTGCAATGAGATGAACATTGGGACCGCACATTCGAAGTGCTGCCTGTGTTGCTGAGAGCGAAGTACCTTTGGAGTCATCGATGAAGCGAATACCATTGGCTTCCGCGATACATTGCATGCGATGGGGCAGGGGTTCAAAGGTTGCGAAACCGCGTGCAATTTCTTCAGATGTTAAACCTTCATCCGATAACATCGCCGCCATTAATGCTGCGGCAATCCCGAGCACTTTGTTGTTAAAATATCCCTCAACAGGAATAGTTAAATCGCCATGTGTCACAACACCATTTTTATAACGCCAATCGACCCATGTCTCACTTCCAAAACGTTCAAGCGGAACACCTTGCGTGAGTCCTAATGGATTGATGCCCCACGGGAGATAGGCCTTGTTGTTTTGGTTTGCAGGCTGCGCTTGGAAGATTTTTCGTTTAATGGAAAGATAATTTTCCATTGTCTTGTGACGGTCAAGATGATCGGCTTGAATGTTAAGAATCGCAGCTAAACGCGGAGCGAATGTTCGGGTATGCTCAAGCTGAAAAGAAGAAACCTCCGTGACCGCGATGACACCTTTACCAGCATCGGGTAAGGAGAGCACATAAGTCGAGAGGGGGGTGCCATAATTTCCAGCAGCCACAGCAGGACGATGACACTGGTTGAGTGTATCAGTTAAGCATTTCACTAATGAGCTTTTGCCCTTACTTCCTGTAATCCCCCATGCTTCCCCCTTCCAATAGTTGGCGGCGAGTTCAAGTTCGGAGATGATGGAATATCCACGATCACGTGCCGTAATCATCCATGGATGGTCAATTGCAAACCCTGGAGAGGCAATAATAAGGTCAAAGTTTCCTTCAGGTAAATAATCCTTCTCTGCGGTAAGACATGAAATACCCGATTGGCCAAAGGTCGCACGGTTTTCTTCTGTCCAAGCAGCATCCAATACGGTGGCAGTTCCGCCTTTTGCAAGAATTAATTGCGCAGCGGCAAAACCACTTTTGCCTGCGCCGAGAATTAATGCATTACGATTATCATAGCGTGCCATCATTTACCTCATTCTTGTGGGAGTGATTGTAAAAGTGTGTCATATTCCTTGCGCGATGCGGGATCTAACAAGTGTAAAGCCTGACGTAAACCCTGTAAGATTCCCCGTGCTTGAACAACACGATTGGTCTTCGAATAGAGAACTGCACGTGTTAAAGCAATACGTGGATCAAGTTTACCTTTTGACATTTCATCAACATCATTTAAAATCTTTTCAGCTTCATCATACCGCTCGAGGGCAATCAGCGCAGAAGCGGCCGTTTCGTAGGCAATGTTTAACTTGGGTTGAAGTTCTATCGCCTTAAGCGCATATGTGAGTGCTTGCTCAGGGTTGTTGTTACGACGTTGGACTTCTGCAAGGTCATTGTACGCTGTTGCCATTGGCTTTGCCGCCTTGACAGAGGCAAGCTCGAGGAAGAATGCTGCGCGGACACGATCATCCTTTGCCAACGCAATTGAACCTAAGATATAGTTTGCGAAGGGGTAGGTGGGATCAAAAGTCAAATACTCCTGTGCGTGGCGCATGGCCGCCTCGCGATCATTAAGACGCATATCAAGCGTAAGAATTGTATCGCGAATTGTTGTTGCAGAGGGGCGTAACTCAAGTGCACGGCAGAAGAAGGCGCGTGCTTCAACGATTTGATTGGTATATTGACAGAGTTGTGCTTGGATAATCTTGACGTTATAATTATTTTCAGTACCAGCAATGGAAATGATTCGCGGCAATGTTTGCATGCGAACCAAATCGAACATGCCTTTCTCCATCTGCAAGGTTGCAAGAAGGGAAACCGCATCGAGATCCTTCGCATCATGTTTGAGGAATGCCTCCAATGCGACCATTGCTTCATCTGATTTGCCCGACATGTTCAAATAGAGCGCGCGCAAATAGCCAATTGCCTCTGGCGTCATCAAGGGTTCAAGTTCTTGAAGACGAGCGGCTGCCGTCACAAGGTCATTATTTGCCAATGCTGTTTTGAGTTCAATTGTCAAACGATTCACTTCCATACTCTGAGGAGTGAGATTGATATTGTGTGGGGTAGTGGTCTGCATCATGCGATAAATATCACGTTCGCCACGTGCCACAGCATTTTCAATTTGGAAGACAAAATCTTCATATGGCTTAAAGACCACATACAACTTTAACCATTCAAGGTGGTGGATATTTTCCTCATCAGTGAAGGTAAATGGTTCGTCTTTATATTTTTCAATCGCCGCAAGTACAGGATCAATTAAAGACTTAAAGGCCGCTGGCACTGGTACGCGATAACGCGCAAGATAATGGATTAAATTATCATGCACCAAATCAACACGTTCAGGATTTAACACATAGGCCGCCTGTAAGTGTTGGATTGCAAGTGCCTGAAAAGCTGCATCTTGATGAAGGGCGAGTGTGGCTGCTGCCACCATATGGTTGTTGTAATCATGCTGGCGTAATGCACGAACGAAACTGAGCGCCGTGTTTGTCGGCTGAACTCCTGTGAAGAAAAGAGCTCGCTTCGCTTTAAGTTCCTTTGCTGTTGGCGGCGTGGGTAACTGCAAGGTTGGTTTCAATGTCGGTAGTGTCGACGGCGTCAGAGCGTGATATACAACACCATCCCAAAGGCTAATACCATGCCACTTCTCTTGTTGTAAGTCACTCCACAATGCCGATGAACTTAATGTGCCAATCACGTTTATTGTTTCGGGCTGTTGACGAATCAACTCACGTAAACAAATCAATCCACCCATCGTTGCATAATGTTTCATGTCTTCAAAGACTTCAGGCGTCAAAAGCGTCTTTAAGCATGTTGCGTTTTGAATTGAATCTGCAAATCGTGCAACAATCTTTGGATCTACAAAGGCTTTCTCATTCTGCACGTCATCGTAACGGAAGAAGTGTAAATGATCAAGCGCACCATTTGCTTCATAGCGACGAATAAGAAGATACGGCATTAACGTGTGATTATCAATGACCCACTGCTCCTCATCGCCAAGATGGTCAAGGATGCGTGTTGTTGCCAAAAGAGGTTGTTCTTCATGTTCGGCAAGTAACGGTTTTACTTGGACAATGTTATAAATAGCGATAAGTACAACAGTGACTGGCAAAATAACCATGATAAATTTTGCCATCTTGCGAGTGAAATAGCGAATCGGGAGGCTCTCTTCACCACCTTCAGACGCTGTTCGAATAACACGGATTGCAATCGTTAATGCAAAAATAAACCCAATAGCAAGTGCCATCAAACTCATTAATGTTAGCGAATAAGACTCATCTGGCACAACGCGTAAAAGATTTAACGGGTTGAATCGTGTTGGAAGAATCGCAAAGAGTGTTAGGAAGGTCGCAAAGAAATAAACCACCAACATTTCAAAACTACGGAAGTTGGTATTACTCCGTTGGAAAATTGCTCCAGCGACTAAACACGGCACAATGCCAAAGAAGAAAATAAGAATCCATCCAGGTACATGAATTAATCGAACAAGTTCTAATCCCTTTAAGAGCAATAATATCTTAGGGGCATTTAAGTTTATTCCTGCAGGTGTCCAAATCGCACAAGCGAAGAAGAGGGTAAACCCAATCCCCGCCGGAAAGAGAAAACGTGTGAAAACAATCTCTGCACGAATATGGTTAACATACAAGTAAAAACACAAAAAGAGTGTACCAAATAAGAAGGGGCCGACAAAGAGTGTCTCTTTGCACTCAAGCAATGTCAAAGATACCACAATCATTGCAATGAACGAGGGCAACTCTCGTTCTGTCTGAATGGCCCATGCCGTGGTTAACATTGCCACGAAAAGGAAGAACTGTTGAAAGACCTGAGGCTGAAAATGTGTACAAGCAAAGAGCATGTCGGGCATCGACAAAAAGGCGATTGCTGTCAGAGGCGTCGCCCACTTTTGTGCAACTGTGATGGCAGACTTTGACGGCGTTTCATGATAGAAGAAGTCAATCATAAACCGCAGCATCATGCAAACAAGATAGATATTAATTGCACCAAAGAGTGCTGTTAAGACATTGAGTCCATAGACGGTTGCAGCCTTTGGCAAGAGGAGAAGTGCGAAACGATAAATCATCTCCGAAAGCGGAGAGAAGGTCTCCAAACGCATCTCCGTTCCCAATTCAAGCGTCGCGGTCAACGTATTGACTGCACTCCCAGGTTGTAACCAAGGTGAAAGAAGAGAGAAAAAGAGTGCAAAGGCAAAAAATGCCCAAAAAAGGGGCTGCGTCAAAAGATTTGTAAGTCGTTGTAACATTATATAACCTTTTCTATTTAGTGCGTTTCAATTCTACTTAGTTCGTTTCAACATTTGGCTCAGAGGTAGAAGTGTCCTCTACGTCATCTTCAACGGGCAAAAGGCGCCAGTCACCATCTTCACAAACATAATCTTCGGGATAGGTGGAGATATCGTCAGCCGTATGTGGCTGACCATCTGGCCCACACGAAAAAACAACAGGCGCCTGAAAGGGAGAGGTTGGCATTTCATAAACAAATGGATTCCCCCAACGATCATGATAGGCCCAATTGATATACGGGCCCTTCCAACCCGGGATGCGATAATCCTTGGCCAACGCATAAAGTCCGAGACGTTGTTCGGGCCATTGCTTAGTGTGGATGCGAAACTTCGCCATGGCAATTGCAATTGCATTGAGACTTTTATGCGTGCGTGCGATATGGCTCGTTTGAATTGTTCGTTGATGTGCAGCCTGTGCAGGTTGCTTGAAGACAAGGTTCAATAAGGCTCCACCCACAAGAAACATCACGAACAAAACACCCAACAATACCTTTGGATTGCGGAAAAACGATCCATCAATTCCATGTACCAACGCCATATGCTCTCGCGCTGCCGCTCGATGGATTGCTTCTATTTTTCGCCGAGCACTTCGACGCTCTTCTGAATCTCGCCATTTAAACGGCTTCAACGAAGACGTGTGTTTCAACTTTATCGGTTTGGGAGGTTTTGACATATAAACAGCCATCTTCTACCTCCTTACAACAAAAAGGACTCTTGTGTTGCTGCAGGCGTTATTCCAAGACGCTGAAATGCTTTTGGCAAAGCAACACGACCCTTTGGTGTACGGTCAATATACCCCTCTTGAATAAGATAAGGTTCATAAACCTCTTCCACTGTATCGGCTTCTTCACCTACGGCAACAGCAATCGTTCCCAAGCCCACAGGACCACCGCTAAACTTCACAACAATCGCCTCGAGAATTCGCAAGTCCATCTCATCGAGCCCTTGAGGATCAATCTCAAGTAATGCCAATGCTTGATCTGCAACTTCTCCCGTAATTTGATTGTCGGCACGCACTTGTGCGTAGTCACGTACACGACGTAACAAATTGTTGGCAATACGCGGCGTTCCACGACTACGAGCGGCAATTTCAAGTGCTCCACGTGCATCAATTGCGACATTCAATCGTTCAGCATTGCGCGTGATAATCTTTGACAATGCCTCGTGTGAATAATAATCCAAACGATTTTGTAAGCCGAAACGTGAACGCAACGGTGCCGAAATTAACCCACTCCGCGTTGTTGCCCCCACCAATGTAAAACGTGGCAACTCTAAACGCACGCTACGTGCATTCGGACCTTGGTCAATCATAATATCAATGACAAAATCTTCCATCGCAGAATACAAGTATTCTTCAACCGTTCGCTGCATTCGATGAATTTCGTCAATGAAAAGAATATCACCTGGCTCTAACGATGTGAGCAACCCTGCGAGATCCGCTGGCTTATCAATCACCGGACCACTTGTTGCCTTCACATGCACACCCATCGCTTCGCCCAAAATATACGCCAGCGTTGTTTTGCCTAATCCCGGAGGCCCCGAGAGCAAAACATGGTCTAACTGTTCACCACGACCTTTTGCCGCTTCGACTGCGAGCATTAAACGATCACGCACTTTTTGCTGACCAAAAAACTCTTGAAACTGTGTTGGACGCAAACGATTATCAAACGATGCATGTCGTTGATTCATTGCCTCTAAAGGACGTTCGCCCGTCATATTTTTAAGCTCTCTTTCTTAACCATTCAATGGCATCTGTCATGCGTTCAAATGCCTGTTGCAAAAGTGTATGTTGCGTGGCAATATTGATTCGAATCCAACCTGGAGCACCAAAAATATCGCCCTCATGAATCGCTACACCAAATCGTAAAAAGAGCTCATGTAACGATTCTCCCGTCTTCAACAACGGTAACAACGACGAACAATCCACAAATGCTAAATACGTTGCCTTAAGCGGACACATTGGTAACTGCCATTGCGTTGTTACGGTTTCAAGCAACGTACGATTTCGACGTAAATAGGCAAGCATTCCCAATCGCCAAGGCTCTGCATATCGGTATGCTGCCTCTGCGCCAATCCAACCAAAAAGATTTACATCTGGTACAAGCTGACCATAATAACGCTGATAAAATGCACGCACCTCAGGATTCGGGATAATCGCAAATGCACATCCAAGCCCTGGCAAATTAAAGGTTTTACTTGGCGCGACAAAAGTAAGCAACTGTTGGCATTCTTCTGTAGACGCCATCGTCATCGTCGGAGTGTAACGATAGGGGTCATCCAAGACCAAGCCCCCATGAATTTCATCCGAGGCGAACATCAATTCATGCGCTTGGGCAAAATCAAGCATCTTGCGAAGCTCCTCCGGAGACCAAGCATGGCCCAAAGGATTCTGAGGATTACATAAAAGCCATCCCCCACAAGAAGAAACATCCACATCTTTTAAATTCGGGAGACCGGGCGAAGATTTATTTAAATCAAGAAAGGTCTGGGGTATCGCCATTAAGTCTGCGGACATCATGAAATGATGATAAACAGGACGATTAATCACCACCCCCGAACGTCCACCTTGTGATGCCTTGAGAAAAGCATAGAAAAGCGTTAATGCTGTCACCACCCCAGGCTGCGGAACCACCCAGTCAGGATCAATCTCCCATTGATAATGTTCACGATGATAATCCACCATCGCTTTAATCGCATCAGATGATGCACGGGCATAACCAAAGCATCCCTCTTGTGCACGTGTGGTCAATGCTTCAACTACTTCATCACACGCACGGAAATCCATGTCCGCAATCCAAAGCGGAATCACATCTTTCCCATACATTGACCATTTAATACTATCACCTTTATGACGCACAGTAGGAGCATCAAAAAAACTAAAATCATATGCCTTCATTACATCTATGGAAAAACCCATCCTCCGAGACTTAAAACATTACCATATATTATAACACACATCCCTAAAAAAGAGAACAAAAAACAAACAAAATAAATACCCTGAATATTCAATAATCAACCCATAGAGTGTGAGAAAGAAAAGAGGGATTTTTAGAGTCTATTTTTAGACTTTGCCGTGGTTGTCTCTAGTGGGGATATTTTGTGAGCTTTGTTTTTGTGACGATGTCTTTAACGGAGGCAGAGAAATGGAGGTTAAGGGCAAAAGATGCAGTCAACAAAAGGACATTCGGTTGTTTGACTGGGATGTTCTAGATACCACTCAAGTTGAATTTGGGCTAACATGCGAAGGCTCTCATTCGGGTCTTCTTTTGCGAGTTGAGAGAGGAGGGTGGGGTCTTCTAGGTTGAGGAGGGCGGCGTTTCGTATAGCAAGGGGTTGGTCGGGGTGAAGGAAGGGTGTAAGATGTGCTTGAACGGTGAGTTTATTGATAGCTTTTTGTTGAAGTTCTTCGTTTGAAGACTCCGTTGCAATCTTTAGAAAGATAGATTCGGCAAAGCTTTTTGCCTCAAGTTTCATTGCTGCTTGGTATCGAACGTCAAGCGAAGGGTGCGTTGTTGCTAGTGCTGTTAATAATGTTTGGTCGGTGAGATGTTCAATTGCTTCTGTTTGAAGAAAGAGATCGTCCGTTGTATCAATAAAGGTTTTTAGAACGGATTCATCTTGGATATTTCGTAATGCAATGACTTTTATCCACGTGTTGGTTTTATCGCGTTGAAGGCATTCAACAAGATAGGGCTGGTATGTAATGGAGGCAATTGCATCTTTATGGATGTCGTCATTTAACGTGGTAGAGGCTATATTAATGAGACTTTTTTGTGCCCAAGGCTCATCTTTAAAGTGTGATAGTGCCGCCACGCGGACCCATAGGCTTGCTTCGGTTAAGGCCATTTCTTTTAGCATTGGTGAAGGTTTTAGTCGATAGATGGCTGCAACGCGGATATCTTCGTCTTGCGAGGGATGAACTAATGCCATGAGGCAAGCTTCTCGCAGTGGCGCATGTTTGATAAGACCATGTCGAATATCTGAATTAGGATCATGTAAGGCGGCTTGTTCTAAAACATCAATATTCTCAATAGTCTCAAGTGCTGTTTGACGGGTTAATAGTGAGGGATCGCTCAATGCCGCTTTTTCTCGAAGCTTGGGATTGGTGATGTTTAATATTGCCACATCACGAACAGCACCTATTGGCTCACGATGATAAATGGCTTCAAGCGTTTGCTGTTGTTTGTCTGTGATGGGTGAAATTCGTTTTAAGGCTTCACATCGAACAGACCAAGCGGGGTCATTTTGTGCAACATCAAGTAACATATCTGTCTCATAGACGTCACAACGCCAAGCTGCTTGAACTCGAATATTCTCATGGTGTGCGTGTTTTAACACATCTATGATGCAGTCTTTATCTCTTAACCACATTATTGCTTCTTCGCAAACATTAGGGTCGTCATCCGCTTTTGCAAACTCTGCTAACACTGTTTGAGATGTTATTTTGCGAATCGCAATTCGGCGTAATTCAGGTGATTCGTAACTCATTGCAAATGCAATACATAAAGACTCGTCTTTAAGTGCATTAACAGCCTCTTTTGTCCATGTGCTAACATACCCTAGACGTGATAGCGCTGCAGCACGAACAACACGCGAGGAATCGGTTGCGGCAACCTTCAAAAGTGCCGCTCTATCCGTTAAGGCTTGTACTGCAAGATAACGCGTTGAACTTGCGGGCTCTCGTTGGATGAAATTGACGAGTAAAGTGGGCGAAATGTTTGAGGCGATCTCTAGATAGCGCATAAGCGCATTTCCTCTTATCTCACAATCATGGTCCTGAGAGAGAAGAGCGAGGAGCGTTTCTTCGTGTGTGAGACGTAAAATCGCCTTGCTGCGAACACTGCTATTGCTCGCATTTTTTGCAACCTTTATAAGGAGAGTTTCGTCTGTAATCTTTTCAAGTGCAATGAGTCCGAGGGTGAAGTTTTCTTCATTTGCAGTTGCAATTGCCACGAGAAGTGTTTGATCTGTTAATTGTTCAATTGCTGCCTCACGAATCTTGTCCGTCTCCTGACTGGTCGCAATGGCGTACAACGCTTGTTGATCATCTATCATTTTAACAGCCTTAACTGTTAAGGCGAGACTTGTTAATGGTAAGATTATCAAAGCTAGAAAAAATGAAAAACGTGCCCTCATTTCAACTCCTCGTATATTCGCGGTCATTATTTCAAAGTATGACGACATTGTCAATTTAATTTCAGTGAAGGAGCGAATTTGGGAATGTTGTTTCGAGCTTGTTTAAGCGAAGATGACCTTAAGGTCTTCTAAAACGGCGAGGCCGACTTTAAAATAATTGTTCTAGGCGTTTAATTTTACAGTGTAAATTTACTTATATTTTAAGGAGAAAATGAGTCTATTCTTAGGTGTGGAAGACGTTTGTTTGAAGCGTGAAACTGCTTGTAAATCAAATCAATAGGTTTTGAGGCGCAAATCAATAGGTTTTGAAGCTCAAATCAATAGGTTTTGAAACGCAAAACGATACGGTTTGATTTGAGGCGTCTTTTTGGTTTCACTTTTTCATCAATTAATAGTATGTAAAATATTGTTTTAAATTACTTATTGCAATAATTTTGCAAAAAATATACTTTCGTACAATACATCTTTCAATGGACTAATATGTTAGCCCCAAAAGTACATCTCTTAAATGAATTACTTCAAAAATCTTTTATAGTGTAAAAGTTGTTAATTTGATATTTTTTGATGTTTTACTTTATTATGTTAGAATGTTTTTTAATGTGCATTGTTTGTGGTTTGAAATCTGTTGTATTTGAGGGAATAAAAAAAGGGTGGCAGTAGGGGGTGTTTTTTGGTAAAATGGGAATGTTTAAACGAAGGGAGTTTCAGGATGAAGCGGATTTTTCTTTTTTGTAGTTTATTAGTTGGATTTGCCGCAGGGCTTCGTGCTGCACCAGTGGATGATTTAATGCCGCGTCCAAAGTCGGTGAAGGTGGTTTCTGCTGAGGAGCAGTGGCGGTTTAATCCTTCACAGGTGCGTTTTGAGGAATTGGCTTCTACGCCCGTTGCACGTGAGGGGTATTATCGGTTGACGGTTACGCCTGATGGAGCGACAATTGCCGCGGCTGATGAGCAGGGGCGTCGTTATGGCGAGGTGACGCTTAAGCAGTTGGTGGCGTTGACGAAATTGGAGCACGCTCAGAAGTCGGTGGCATTGCCATGCGTTGAGATTGAGGATTATCCTTCATTCCCGATTCGTGGGTTGCTTTTTGATACGGGGCGTAACTGGTTGCCAGTGCCGTTGATTGAACGTCAGTTGCAGTTGCTCGCTGCGTATAAGTATAATGTTTTTCAATGGCATATTACAGATAACCACGGGTGGCGTTTACAGTCAAAGAAGTACCCCCAATTGTCGCGTCCAGAGAATTTAGATCGTACGGATAACTTTTATACGCAGGCACAGTTTAAGGATGTCATTGCAACGGCAAAGGCGTTGGGGATAACGGTGTTGCCGGAGTTAGATGTGCCAGGTCATACGATGACGTTTCGTCGTGCTTTTGGGGTGGAGCGAATGGATGACCCCAAGATTCGTCAGGTCATTACAGAGCTTTTTGATGAGTTGATGGATTTGCTTGACCCTGCCGTTACCCCCTATATTCACATTGGTTCGGATGAGGTGAAGGCGCATGAGCGTGTGCCCGGTGAGTGGATTGTTGGTTGGGTGAATCAAATCGAAGCTCGTGGGTTTAAGGTGATTGCTTGGGGCCCAGGCCAGTATCCGCAGGGTTTGAAGCAACCATTGACGCGTCAGTATTGGATGGGTCGCCATGTGAAGCGTGCCGATAATGAACCTTATATTGATTCGCAGTCATCGTATTACATTAACCATGTAGATGCGTTGGAATTATTGACGCAGGCATCTTTCCAAAAGCCCTGCTTGACGGGTCCGGAGGAAAATAAGCTGGGTGCAATTTTTGCAGTTTGGCATGATGATGCTTTAGGGAAACCAGAGGACCTTTTCTTAATGAATCCTGTGGCGCCAGCGACGGTGTTGTTCGCTGATAATTTCTGGAATGATCGTCCAAAGGATGAGATGAAGTGGTATGGTAATTTGCCACCACCAGAACATCCTGATTTTGCCTTCGCCCAGGAGCAAGAACGTTTGGCACTCGTGCACAAGGCGTTGCTTCAAAAGTCGTCAGGGAAGGGAAAGTATGATTCCGTTGTGACGTTTTTCCCCTTCTACAAACAAACAGATATGCGTTGGCGTATGGCTGAGACGGCAGAGGAGAAGCCGTTTAATGAAATGCCTTGGGGTGAACGCATTATTGCTCAAGGTACAATTTACGCCCAGCACTTTTTCTTCGGTCAAACGAATTTGACAAAGGGGCACACGGGGACCGTTTGGTTCGGCATGCTTGTTAATAGTGAGAAGGATCAAGTGGTCGATTTGGTCGCAGACTTTATGAATTTCTCGCGCAGTGATAATCGTATTCGTGACGCAGCATTAGTTCAAGGAAAGTGGAATGCTAAGGGTGCGGAACTTTATATCAACGGCAAGGCCGTTCCTCCGCCTCATTGGAAGCAACCTGGAACGGGTCCCAATATTGGTGAAAAGCCCCTTTTGGATGAGCCTTGGACCGTTCGTCCACCAATCCGTGTTGCGCTCAAAAAAGGTCGTAACGAAGTTCTTGTAAAGTTGCCTCTTAAAGGTTGGAAGAAGAGCTTTACATGTTTCTTCCCCTACGCTAAAGGGCTAACGTACGAAGCCCCGTAATAAAGGAAGCCGGTCGTAATGGCCGGCTTTTTTATTTGAGTGTTCTTGACATGTGTGAAGGTAGGATATTCTTGCGTCATATGCATACGATAGACGTGGCCGCTATCTTCGTTGGGGCGATTAGCGAATGGAGTCGTCAAGGCGTATGATGGGGAATGTCACTTCATTTGTAGTGAGGTGATTAAATTGTAACAGAGATTATGCGGTGTTTTTGTTTCTACTTTAACATATTATAATGGCGCTTGATTTGAGGGTGTGTTTTTGGTAGAATAGGGTGGTTTGAAAGGAACCTTTTAATATGTTTAAATTAAATCATGATCTTTTAGGTCGCTCGTTGTTAAATATTCGTTCGTTAACGGATAGTGAATTGGAATATATGGTGGATTTGGCGATTGCGCTCAAGGCACGTCGTCAGGCAGGTATTCGCGGTGAGTTGTTACATCGTCGCAATATTGCGTTGATTTTTGAAAAGAGCTCGACACGTACGCGTAACTCGGCTGCGATTGCAGTGCGCGATGAGGGTGGCCATGCAGAGTTTTTGACAGGCCATGATACGCATTTTGGTGTGAAAGAGTCGGTGGCTGACTCGGCACGTGTGTTGGGTCGTTTATTTGATGGTATTTTGTTCCGCGGGTTTGAACAGCGGACGGTGGAGATTCTTGCAGCGCGTTCGGGTGTGCCGGTTTGGAATGGTCTCACAGACGAGAGTCATCCGACGCAGTTCCTCGCGGATATGATGACAATGCGCGAGGCATTTGGTGAAGTGCGCGGTAAGACGATGGCGTATGTAGGTGATGGCCGTAACAATGTTGCCAACTCGTTGATGATGGGTTGTGCAAAGGCGGGTATCAATTTTGTGAATGTGACGCCACGTGAACTTTTCCCTGCAGAGGCATTGGTTGATGAGGCTCGTGCGATTGCTGCACGAAATGGTGCAACGGTGCGCGTTGAGACGGATCCTGTGGCGGGTGTGAAGGGCGCGAATGTGCTTTACACGGATGTCTGGGTGAGTATGGGTGAAGAGGATAAGAAGGCGGAACGTTTGGCATTGTTGCGTCCTTATCAGATTAACATGCCCCTTTGTGAGGCGACGGGAAATTTGGGCAAGGCGTTGATTTTCTTGCATTGCTTGCCGGCGTTCCACGATCACAACACAGATGTTTCGCGTGATACGGGAGCACTTGAAGTGACGGATGATGTTTTTGAATCGGAATTCTCTAAGGTGTTTGATGAAGCTGAGAATCGTATGCATACGATTAAGGCATTGTATGTATCGGCACTTTGTGAGGAAGCTGGTTTTTAAGTTTTGTTATCGTTGTTGTTGAGAGCGAGGAGATGGCGTGATGCAAAAGGACATTACTCAGATTTCGTGGGAGGATTTTGAGGCTCTTTCGATGAAGCGAAAGGGAGCTTATTACATGCGTGAGGATGGGTTGCCCTTCCACACGATTGTGGCTCAACAGTTTAATCGTGAGACGCTTGAGCGTGTGTGTTCGCTTGCATCAAAGATTCGCCGGATTGCAAAAAGCCGCGAAGGATCGCTTTTTCTTGCTTCGTTGTTATCGCATAAGCGTGCGATGCTTTATTTCTCGCAGCCGTCATCGCGTACATTTTTGTCGCATTTGGCGGCGTGTGAGATTTTGGGGATGCGCACGGGGTCGGTGCGTGATGCAGCAACGAGTTCGGAGTTAAAGGGTGAGTCGAAGGAAGATTCGGTTCGCACCTTTAGCTCGTATTTCGATCTTGTGATTATGCGTTGTCCTGAAAAGGGGCTCGCAGAGCGCATGGCATGGGTTGTGGGTAATTCTGAACGTCGAATTCCGATCATTAACGCGGGTTCGGGTAAGGATCAGCACCCGACGCAGGCATTGTTGGATATTTACACATTGTATCGTTCGTTTGAAACACAAGGTGGGATTGATAACAAGACAGTGGTATTTGTGGGTGATTTGTTGCGTGGACGTACAGTGCGGTCGTTGTCATATTTGTTGACGCGGTTTAGTAATGTACGTCAGGTGTTTGTGGCGCC
Source organism: Candidatus Spyradenecus sp. (assembly GCA_045613865.1). Classification (GTDB taxonomy): domain Bacteria; phylum Verrucomicrobiota; class Kiritimatiellia; order RFP12; family DVOR01; genus Spyradenecus. The sequence goes on from JAZLBT010000005.1 coordinate 25,486, forward strand.
GAAGGAGTTGCAAATTAAGGCGGACATCATCGAGATGTTGGAAGAGCGCAATATTGAGTATGTGATCTCGGATGATTTGCAAGCATGGCTCCCTGAAGCGGATGCGCTTTATATGACGCGTATTCAGGATGAGTGGGATAAGGATTCGGGTGAGTCGGCGCGAATTGATACTTCGTCGTTTAAAATTGCAGCAAAGGATGTTGCGAAGATGAAGCCTGGGGCTGCAATCTTGCATCCATTGCCGCGACGTGATGAGATCGCAACGGATGTTGATAATGATCCGCGTGCGAAGTATTGGCGTCAGATGCGTAATGGCATGTGGGTGCGAACGGCGTTGATTGCTGGAACGTTTGGTTGCGAGGTAGCGATTAATGCATGGTATGATGAGTATTTGATGCGTTAAGGATTTACATGGAGAAAAAGAGCATCTATACGTATACGTTGACGCCTGAACAGATGCAGGCGCTCGAGGTAGCAACAGCGGGAATGAGCACGCTTGAGCGTGTGAAGGTGCCTTATACGTCATTGGCGTTAAAGGGGCGGCACTTGACGGTGAATCTTTATACGTCGGGGAAGCTCGTTGTGCAGGGTAAGGATGCTGAGGAGTTTGTGCTTTTTACACTTGAGCCATTGGTACTTGGTGCGGCAACATTGGGATATGAGGATGTGATTGATCCCGCGATGTTTGCACCGCATATGGGTACAGATGAATCGGGTAAAGGGGATATTTTTGGTCCGTTGATTACGGTGGCGGCATTTGTTGATGAGACAACGTCTCGACAGTTGTTGGAGCTTGGCATTCGTGATTCAAAGACTATCACTGATGGTAAGATTGTGACGTTGGCAAAAGAAGTGCGTCGAATTTTAGGGCGGAAGAATTGTGCATTTGTGCTCTTGCGCCCATTGACGTATAATCGCGTTTATCAAAAGATTGGGAATTTGAATCGTTTGCTCGCGTGGTGTCATGCGCGAGCGATTGAGACGCTTGCTGAGCAACGCCCGGATTGTTCGCGTGTTGTGGTTGACCAGTTCGCCAAGACGGAGCATACAATTACGCGTGCGCTTTTGCCCAAAGGCCGGAAGTTAAAAGTTGAACAAATGCATAAGGCTGAACGTGATATTGCTGTTGCAACAGCGTCCGTTTTAGCGCGTGATGTTTTTATTTCAGAGATGAAGCGTATGGCGGAGAGTTATGAGGTGGTTTTCCCGAAGGGGGCAGGGCCTCAAGTGCCGACGACGTTGGATTCGCTTTTGCAATCAAAGGGCGTGGAGGTTTTGCCTGCGGTTGCGAAGTGTCATTTTAAAACGATTGAAGAAGCGCTTGGACGGCATGGATTGTCTCGCGAAGATTTGCCTTCGTTTGAAGCGCAAGGAGAAGAGAATTGAGCGCTCCAACATGGATTCATCGTCGTCATGCTCCACTTATTGGGAGTTATACTCCCGAGGGGGATAAGTCGCTTTCGCATCGTGCATTGCTTTTTGCATCTTTGGCAGAGGGGAAAAGCACGATTCGTCGTTTTTTGATTGGTGGTGTAACGAAGGCGATGTTGCGTTGTTTAACTGCGCTTGGCGTTGCGTGGGAATTGAATGAACAAACGCATGTATTGACGGTTGAAGGGGTTGGACTCAAAGGTTTTAAGACGCCTTCGGAGCCGTTGAATTGTGGCAATTCTGCAACAACGTTTCGTTTGCTCGCTGGTGCGCTTGCTGGCGCTGGTATTGCATGTACGTTAGATGGGTCAGAGGGATTGCGTAAGCGCCCGATGGATCGTATTGTTGACCCCTTGAATATGATGGGGGCTTCAATTCAAGCAACGGAGGGATGTGCGCCCTTGACCTTTACGCCATCGAAGATTCAGTCGCTCTATTACACATTGCCTGTAGCTTCTGCACAGGTGAAGAGTTGTTTGATTCTCGCGGCGCTCTCAGGAGATTCGCCTTCTGCATTTATTGAACCAGGCCCGTCGCGAGATCATACGGAGTTAATGCTTGCATCAATGGGTGCACGTGTAAAGTCCTTTTCACAAGGTTATGGGGTCGTCGTTTTGCCACAAGAGACACCGTTGAACCCGTTGGATACGGAACTTGCGGGGGATATTTCGAGTGCGGCCTTTTTGATGGTGGCGGCAACAATTGTTGCGGGGAGTGACTTCCGTCTTTTGAAGGTGGGGGTGAATCCGACACGCACGGGAATTGTTGATGCACTTGTTGCGATGGGGGCAAAGATTACCTTTGAGAATGAAGGCGTATTGGCGGGTGAGCCGATTGCTGATGTGCGCATTCAGGCGTCTTGTTTGCATGGTACAACCATTGAGGGCGACCTTGTTGTTCGCATGATTGATGAATTTCCTGCCTTTATGATTGCCGCTGCGTGTGCCACGGGTGAAACGCTTGTGCGCGATGCTGCAGAATTGCGAACGAAGGAATCCGATCGTATTGCGATGATGACGCAACAGCTGAAGGCATGTGGCGTTGAGATTGAGGAATATCCCGATGGTTTCCGTATTCGTGGTACGGGGATTATTCCAGGTGGTGCAACGGTGTCAGCAAATGGTGATCATCGCGTTGCAATGAGTATGGCATTGGCAGGGCTTGTTGCAAAGCAGCCAATTGCAATTGACGGTTTTGAAATGTTAAATGAATCTTTCCCAGACTTCCCAAAAGTCTTGGAGTTAATGTAAAATAAAAGAAAGTTTTGGTGACGTCTATGATTCGACAAGAACCAGCCGCAGGAAATAAGTTATTAAAATGGGTCGGCGATGTCCTAGAAATTAACGCTTATAGCGATTTGAAGATGAAGGGTCGGATGGTCTTCCGCACGAATATTGGTGCGGCAGGTGTTCGTCGCGATGAGGTGCTTGCTCAGGTTGAGGATCAGCGACTTTTAAGTGGCGATGATTGGCATGATATTCCGATGGAGCGTTGTGGGGAAGGTCAATGGCGCGTTAAGATTGCACTTTTAGAAGTCGGCGTCTTTGATGGTAAGGTCTGTTTTATTCCTGATTCGACGCCTGAACCAGAATGGCCCGATGGGGGAAATCTTGTTGTTAAGGTTGCTCCTGAGCAGACGTGCGCTGGAAATACGATTTATGCGGCATTTACGCGTCAGTTCATTGAGCCATACATGTGTGCAAAGATTTCGCCTAAGGCGCATTTTGAACACGCTGAAGAGCAGATGGATAAGGCGGGGTATACCGTTATTCCTCCAAGTGGAACATTTCGCTCGTTGATTCGTCAGTTGGATCATATTTGTTTTGATTTAGGGTTTAGCAATTTATTGTTGTTACCAATTCATCCTACACCGACAACTTTTGCGCGTATGGGTCGCTATGGATCACCTTTTGCTGGACGTGATTTTCTTGATATTGATCCTGCACTTGCTGAATTTGATACGAGTGCAACACCTTTAGATCAATTTAAGGAACTTGTTCGTGCAGTGCATGCACGTGATGCGGCTATTTTTATGGATCTTCCTGCAAACCATACGGGGTGGGCCGCAACGTTTATGACGCATCATCCTGAATGGTATCGTCGCAATGGAGATGGTTCTTTCCATTCGCCAGGGGCATGGGGCGTTGTTTGGGAAGATTTGGTTGAGCTTGATTATTCGAAGGAAGAACTTCGCAAGGCAATCGCTGATGTGTTTCTTTATTGGTGCCGTCAGGGGGTTGATGGATTCCGTTGTGATGCGGGGTACATGATTCCGAAGGAAGCTTGGGATGTGATTGTTGCGTTAGTGCGTCGAGAATATCCTGATACGGTTTTCTTGTTAGAAGGTCTTGGTGGACCTTTGGATACAACGGAGCGTTTGATTGGCCGTTCGGGGCTTGATTGGGCGTATTCAGAAGTCTTCCAGACGTATAATCGCGATGCGTTTGAGTCGATGTTGCCGTATATGATTAATCTTTCGCAAACGCGTGGTCCGTTGATTCACTTTGCCGAGACACATGATAATAATCGTTTGGCGGCAACATCGAAGACCTTTGCAAAGTCGCGTATGATGATTTCTGCGATGCTTTCACAGCAGGGTGGTTTTGGTATTACTGCTGGCGTAGAATGGTTTGCAGAGGAGAAGATTGATGTACATGGTTGTGGCGCGTTGAATTGGGGCGCTTATGAGAATGCATGTGAGTTGCTTCGCCGTTTGAATACGATTTTGCGCACACATCCGCTCTTTGGTGTTGATACGACCTTGTCGCAGATCCATTATGGCGGCGGTAATGTGATTGCAATTCTTCGTGAACGTAAAGGTTATTTGCCTTTGTTGGTGTTGGCGAATTTGGATTGTCATCAAGTGCAAACGGTTCAGTATAATATCGATCGTTTTACTGCACATGAAGGGTATGATCTCATTTCGGGTAGGAGCTATAAGCTCTCGAATCAGGGCGTGCAGTTAGCACCAGGGCAGGTGTGCTGTTTGTCGACGCAAGCATCGGATGTCTCTGCGATTGAAGCGGCGATGCGTCAGCGTGAGAGTTCGCCTATTCACAGCCTCTCCCAACGCCGTCGTCGCACGATGATGTTGCGTACGTTGGATTGGCTTGGTGAACCGATTCAGCTCGAGAAGGATTTGGATGCCGAGGCCTTTCGTTTTATCGCTGACCCGATGGAATTTACCAAGGGCGTCTTGGGTGATCGTTGCACGTTGATTTCTTTGCCGAATGATCTAACGCGTTTGGTGCCAATCGCGCCGAATAGTTTGATTTTTGTGAAGTGCCCAACACCGTTCCGTGCGGCTTTGCGTGATTCTGAAGGCGAAGTGATCCGTTCGGGTCGTGCGATTGCGCTTGCAGATGGATCGTATGGTTTGATGTTAACCACCAAACGTCGTGGTAGTAAGCCTCAACCGCAGCGCCATGAAGTTGTGACATTGGATGTTGAGCGTTATACGCCACATGGTGTTTGTCAAGATTCGGCAAAGCTTTATGCATTGGGTCAAGATCCTCAGAAGTCAGGACTTGTGAAGTTGCGTTTCTCAGGTCCAGAAGTTAACCAAATGGGCAATGCGCGTTTGTTGTTGACTAATGGCACAGGTGCGATGGCTCAAATTCGTTTGAAGTGGGGTGAAATTCAATCGCAGTATGACTGTCTTCTCGCATTGAATCGTCATCCTATCGTGCCAGATGATCGTCAGATATTCCTCACGCGTTGTTTAGGGTGGGTGGTTTGCCATGGGTATAACACTCCGTTAACTTCGGCGTGTTTGGAACATGTCACTGTTGCGCCGGATGGCTCTGTTGCTGAATGGCGTTTTGCTGTGCCTTGTGGGATGGGACGCCGTATTCCGCTTGTCATGCGTGTAGCACTTGAGCCTGGTAAGAATCGCGTTCAGATTCGCTTTAAGCGCGAACGTAAGCACATGCGTTATCGTGATCCGGATGTAAGCGTTGGTTTGATTTTACGCCCCGAAATTGAATGGCGTAACTTCCATTGTAAGACGAAGGCCTTCACAGGTCCCGAAAAGGATTATCCAACGTATATTGAAGAACGTGACGATGGGTTTGATTTTTATCCTGAAAAAGATTGGCAACTCGCGGTTACAATGCCAGGATCAGATTGGCATAGCGATCCAAAGTGGAGTTATAATGTTGGCCATCCTGAAGAGTTTGCGCGTGGTCAAGAAGGCGCCAGTGATCTTTGGAGCCCCGGTTGGTTCCACATTGAATTAAATCGCGGTGAAACGGCAACATTAATTGCGGGTCAGGATCTTACAACACGTATTCCTCGTATCCCAGCATTGACGACTGAACTTCCCTCTGCTCCAATGCCATTGGAAGAGGCAATGAAGGCGGCAATTTCGAATTATATTGTTCGCCGAGATAATCATAAAACTGTGATAGCGGGTTATCCTTGGTTCCTTGACTGGGGTCGTGACACACTGATTTTCTTGCGTGGTGTGGCAGCCGCTGGGCGCTGGGATGAAGTCTTCGATGCATTGACAGAGTTCGGTCGCTTTGAAAAGGGTGGAACGATTCCTAATATGATTCGTGGTGAAGATGATGCGAATCGTGAAACTGTTGATGCGCCACTTTGGTTTGCTGTTATTTGTGATGATGCAATTGCGCACTTTGGTGCGGATCGCGTTTTGAGTCATCCTTGTGGGAAGCGTACACTCAAGGATATTTTGGTAAGTATCGCAGAGAATTATGTTAAGGGTACTGAGAATGGCATTCGCGTTGACCCAGAGACAGGGCTAGTCTGGGCGCCTCATCATTATACATGGATGGATACAAATTATCCTGCAGGCACACCGCGCAATGGGTATTCGGTTGAGATTCAGGCCTTGTGGGTGCGTTTGTTGGACTTGTTGGGACGTGAAGTTGCTCCAAAGTGGAAGCGTCTTGCCTCGCGTGCACGTCGTTCCTTCTGTGAACTCTTCCCGCTCCCTGATGGGAATGGTCTCTCGGATTGTCTCTATGCAGAAGCTGGCGTGAGTGCACGTTGTGCTGAACAAGATGACGCAATTCGTCCGAATCAGCTCTATGCTATTACGCTAGGTTTGTTGAAGCGTGATAAGCCACTTGCTCGTTCGGTTCTTCGTGCGACGGCCTGTTTGTTGACCCCAGGGGCGATTCGTACGTTGGCCCATGCGCCCGTGAAACGTCCGCTTCCGATTAAGCGTGATGGTCGCCTTTTGAATGATCCGCACAACCCGTATTGGGGCCGTTATGAAGGTGATGAGGATACTCGTCGTAAGCCCGCTTATCATAATGGTACGGCGTGGACATTCCCCTTCCCATTATATCCCGAAGCGCTCTTTATGGTTGAAGGAGAAGCGACGCGTGAGCTCGCGCAAATGATTCTCTCTTCGGGTAGCTTCTTGGCGAATATTGATTGTGTTACGCAAATGCCAGAATGCTCTCAAGGCAATGCGCCGCATGAACCTTGCGGTACAGGTGCGCAAGCGTGGGGCGTTTCAGAGTTCGCACGTGTGGGGCTTTGGCTTGCACAGAAGTAAAGTGCTTTCGATGAGCTGTGATAATTGAATCAGAGCGGAGGAAGAGATGAAAGAGTTGAAGCGGTTTTTTATGCTTTTGTTCGTGTTGGTGACGAGTGGTCTTTTTGCGCTCGATTCAAAGAGTGCGAAGACAGCCGTTGAAGAGGCACTGAAAGCCTCGGATTATGTTTTTACGCCAGCCGTGCGTCAAGCTTATCTTAACTATACGGAAGCTGTCATTCGTGAAACGCATGGACCGCGAACAATTAATCCGTTAACGTGGCAGTGGATTAAGAAGCATCCTCAGGTGTTGAGCGCTGTTGCTGCTGCGGATTATCCGGTGAATCCGACGATTATGTTGAATTTCCAGCGTGCGGCCTTAGCTCTCGGTGGTCCGCGTACTGAGAAGTGGTTACAGCTTGTGCTTGCCTATGCGATTCGTTATCGCGATCAGCCGTTCCCGATGGATCGCGTGACGGACGAATGGGATCCGCAACGTCTTGAACGTTTGGTGTATAACAACACTAAGGGGAAGGGCGGAGACTTTGCGTTGTTATCTGATGAGGATATTGCAAGTAATGCAACGAAGCCAGAGGTTGCGTTAGGTGAATGGTTGGCTGGTCCGCAAGGGCTCGGAAATACACGCCCGCCCTTCACAATTCCTGAGTTGATGGATATGCCACTCTCGGATATTAATGCGATTACGCGTCGTTATGCGGGGGATGAGAAACTCATTCAGCCGAAGTTCCCCGATTGGGAACGCGTCGCGATGAGTGGACGTATTTATCCGCCTTATGTTGATGGTACTCCTACACCGCAACGCGCTATTTTGATGAAGATCTTCCGTCATTCGCGCATCCCAGGTAAGTCGGATCGTCCGCCCTTTAAGATGGATAAGGCCGATTGGCCGATTCTTCTCTATCTCACCGACCTTGATCATCTTGATGAGACCTCTTTTGTTTTTGCCTATTTCTCTCAAGAGAAGCGAATCCCGCCTATGGGTATGGGGCAGGTGAAGTCTTCAACGGGGTCGACGGATATGAGTACGAGTGATCCTAATTTCCGCTTTGCACGAAGCAATTGGCATCCTAATAAGTTTATTCGTATTTATAATGGTTCGAAGAAGGATCAAGGTGGCAGGTCTCAACGTTGGATCAATAATGCAATCAATGTGCCCTCTACCGTGGTTTCTGCACCGCCAGATGGTAAGTTCTATTATATGGGTGAGCGTGGAAACTATACCTATTTCTTGACGTGTGCTGATAATGCCTTTACGGGAACTGGGTCAAGTGCGCCATGGCATTTGGATAAGATTGCTTCAGTAGAAGCATCGAGCCCATTTTCTGGTTCAATTGAGCATATCCATTTTATTGGTCTTGCGGCTGCTACCAATCAGGGTCTTGCGCAATATGAAGATGGTCGTATTGGTCTTGCGGTATTGAATTTAGTCAACCCTGGTAAGATGCGCCGTATTGCTTTATTGGAAAGTCTCTTTGAGCAGAATCCGCTAAATCAGGATGTCTTTTATGCACTTGCTGCAGAGTATCGTGCGAATGCTGATGTGGATGGTACGTTACGGCTTTTGTTGGCGGCACGTGTTTATGCTGAAGCGGGTTTGAAGACTCCCGTTTCGCCTGCACACTCAAAGAATATGCGCGTGACGATGAATAAGATTATGACGGGAAAATTACAGATTAAAGCCCCAGTTATCTCTGTTGACACAGGAACAAAGGCGTGGTTCTTCTTGATGTGTTCAAATGTTGCGATGCAGTATCTTCGTGATCATAATGGTAAAGGCAAGGAACGTTTTGTAGAGGAAATGGACTACCAGCGTCAATGTGTGGGATCAAATGGTGATAAGCCATTGGTGCGTGCGCTTGATGATTTCCAGAAGCTCCTTTAATGGTGGTATGATATGTGGATATTTTTTGCAGGGATTGCGTTTTTAATCGCAGGGTATTTTATTTATGGGCGTTTGATTGATCGTTTATTGCGTCCTGATGCGCGTATGACACCAGCCTTTAAAGATCGTGACGATGTTGATTATCTACCTTTGCCAAAGTGGAAAAATCTACTAATTCAATTGTTAAATATTGCAGGCGTTGGCCCTGTTATTGGTGTTATTGTTGGCATTAAATTTGGAACGAAATGCTTTTGGATAATCCCATTAGGATGTGTTTTAATGGGCGCCGTTCATGATTATGTTTCAGGTTTTATCAGTTTACGTACGAGTGGAAGCAATCTACCTCTCTTGGCTTATCGTGCCTTTGGGAAATGGTATACACGCATATTTACCATTGTTGTCGTGGTTTTGTTACTTCTTGTTGTTGCGGTTTTTATTAATATTCCAGCAAAGTTATCCTCTGTTTTTATGCCGACTTGTGGCATGGATGGTACAACATTCTTTTGGTGTGCAGTGATGGTAATATTTTTGTATTATATCATTGCAACAATCTTCCCTGTTGATAAAATTATTGGACGAATTTATCCATTGTTTGGTGGATTGCTTTTAGTTGGCTCTGGGGTTATGCTTGTGGCGGTGGTTCGTCAGGTTTTTGTGCAACCGACGCTTTTGACTGAAACAGCTTCGTTCAAGGCGGGGATGTATCTTGATCAACCTGTCATTCCATGTTTATTTGTTACGATTGCATGTGGTATTATTTCAGGTTTTCATGCAACGCAGTCCCCCATTGTTGCAAGAACCATTCGTAGTGAGAAACAAGCGCGTGCCACATTTTATGGTATGATGATTGTTGAGGGTATTATTGCTATGATTTGGGCGGCAGCGGCAATGGCAATTTATAACTTGCAACCTGACTTAATGCAAGTTGAACCTGTTAAAGCATTGATTGCGTCAACAACGCATTTCCTTGGGGATTACCTTGGACCTATTACGGTGATTAGCGTTTTTGTCTTGGCAATCACCTCTGGAGATACGGCATTAAGAAGTTTGCGACTCTCTATCTCAGAAATGCTTCACTTGCGTCAACAAACACTTACGCCTCGTCTTGTGTTAATGGCGCCTTTAATTCTAATTATTATCGCGCTCCTTTGGTGGAGTAATTTAGATGCTCAAAGTTTTGAATGGTTATGGAAATATTTTGCCTGGGGTAATCAGATCTTGGCTGCATCGACATTGATGACGTGTTCAGTTATTCTCATGCAACATCGTATAGCACCATGGATTACACTTATTCCTGGCATTTTTATGACGTTTGTAGTGGTGAGTTTTATTCTTTGGTCAGATCCTTCACATAAGGGATGCCCTTATGGCGTTGGGCTTGAGCTTAAGACTGCGTATTTTGTTGCACTTTTAATTACAGGCATATGTACATATTTGGTTTATCGAACGGGCATGGCATTAGCGAAGAGCAACTCTAAAGAGAAAAGTATTTTATGATTGAATTTCGTGACGTCGCCGTTCGGTATGGGCCGAATCCACTTTTTGAACATGCATCTTTTAAGATTAATGCTTCTGAACGTATTGGTATTGTAGGCCCTAATGGAAGTGGTAAATCAACACTCTTCCGTCTTATTTTAGGGCAATTGCAGCCAGATACGGGAGAGGTTGTTCTTGAGGGAGCTCCACGTATTGGTTTTGTTCGCCAACATCTTGAAGCGGATTCTCCAGAACAGACGCTTTTGCAATATTGTTTGGATGGGATTCCTGGTTTTGAAGCAACCGAGCGTGCAATTGCGCACCTTGAAGAAGCGCTTTCAAAAAATCCTTCTCCAGAAGAAAAGCCCCGTCTTTTACGCGAACTTGGGGAAGCGCATACACGCTTTGAGCAAATGGGTGGATATGCACTTGAAGCTCGTGTAAAAGAATCGCTTGGTGGGCTTGGATATACGACAGAAGCATTTGATCGTCCCTTCGCGACCTTCTCTGGTGGATGGAAAATGCGAGCAGAATTGTCGCGTGTTCTCGCCTCAAAGCCAGAAATCTTATTACTTGACGAACCTTCAAACTACCTCGACCTTCCAGCAATTGAATGGTTGCAACGATTCCTACGTGCATTTGATGGAACACTCGTTTTAATTTCTCACGACCGTTATCTCTTACGAGCAATTACAAATCGTATTGTTGAGGTTGATGGGGGAACTGTGACGCGTTATAATGGTCCATTAGACTATTATCTTACGGAACGTGAAACACGTTATCAGCAACTTCTTCAAGCAAAAGCAAACCAAGATCGTAAACGAGAGCAGTTAGAGCGTTTTGTTGAACGTTTTAAAGCGAAGGCTTCAAAAGCTTCTCAGGCACAAAGTCGAGAAAAACAATTAGAGAAACTCGAGGAGATAAAACTTCCAGCACGAAGTCGTTCGGCAGGGTATTTACGTTTGCCCCCCGCGCCTCATGCGGGTGCTGAAATTGTTCGTTTGGAGAATGTGGCGTATACTTATCCTGAGGGCATAAAGCCGATTTTTAGTCATCTTGATCTCCGTGTAATGAATGGTGATAAGATTGCGATTGTAGGTTATAATGGTATGGGTAAGACCACGCTTTTGCGTCTTCTTGCGGGTGTTCGTGAGCCTACAGAAGGGAAGGTAATTTTTGGGTATCATGTGGCGCCAGGTTATCAAAGTCAGGATTTAGCGGAGACGATGAATCCCGAGGAGACGGTCTTTAATATTGCTAAGGCTGCAGCAGGCGCACTTCCTGAAAAAGAATTACGAAATCGTTTAGGAGGCTTTGGGTTTGATATTGATGACTGTGCTAAACAAGTGAAGGTGCTCTCAGGGGGTGAGAAAATTCGATTAGCATTTGTTCGGATTTTTTTAAATCCACCGAATTTTCTTCTTCTCGATGAACCAACAACACACCTTGATCTTGAAGGACGCGAGACATTGCAGCGTGCTATTCATGATTATACAGGTACGGTTATTCTTGTTTCGCACGACGTTGAGTTTGTTCGAGGTACGGCAGAGAACATTCTTGAAATTTCTACACGTGGTATTCGTCGTTTCCCTGGAGGCTATGATTATTACATGGAGAAAATTGCGAATGAAACAACGCAAGATGAAAAAATACATGTTGAATCTATGCCTGCAAAGGTTTCTTCAAAGGATTTACGTCGTCAACGTGCGCAAGAACGTGCGGCTCGTGCACCAGAGATGAAACGTCTTAAAAAGGCTGTAGAAACCGCAGAGGCTACTATCGCGAAGTTAGAAGAAGAACTGGCTCAGATTACTGATAGTCTTGGAGATGGTTCACTTGATGCAAATGGCTTAGCGGAAGCAGGGAAGCGTTTGCGTCAAATAGAGTTTGAACTTTCAAAATGGACGTTGCAATGGGAAGAAGCTGCGCTTGCGTTAGAGGCATTCACAGAGTCTTAAAGGTTGTTTCATCAACGATAAAGGGTGTTTTGGGTATTGTTTCTAATTGGAAACGAGGTAACAATTCTGCGAGAGAATCAATGGATTCTGTTGTAGAGAGCCAACCACAACTTCGGGCAAGAGGGGTCAAAACCTCTCCTGGAGTGAATCCTTTTTGGCGATAGGTCGAAATACGGGTGTCGCCATGACGTTTTGCTAAACGACGACCATCTTTCCCGACAACTAGAGGTACGTGACAAAAGGTTGGGCATGTAAGGCCCAAAGCTTGATAGAGCACAACCTGAGCTGGTGTCGCTGCAAGAATGTCATCTCCACGAACGACATCTGTAATGCCTGTTGCTGCATCATCAACAACAACAGCAAGTGCATATGCCATGGCTTTTCCACGAGCAACAACAAAATCGCCGACACTTTCCGAGGCAGGAATTGACCACTTGCCTGTAAATCGATCAATAAATGTTCCTTGTGTTTCTTCTGTAAGCCCAAAACGCCAAGCGGTTGTCGGTTGTTGAATTAAATCATGAGGGAGTTGACGACCTCTGCATGTACCAGGATATTTTAAGATTTCTCCAGGATGAGGCGCAGATTGTGCACGTTGGATGTCGGCACGAGAACAAATGCATGGATAAAGGAATGGTCGCAACTTCTCAAAGGCGTCTTCATAGAGTTTTTGTCGTGGTTGTTGCCATATGACCTCTCCATCCCAATCAAATCCAAGCCAAGAAAGATCGTCCATTAGCGCTTGGTCCGCTCCAACCTTGTGTTTTGGATGATCAAGGTCTTCAATGCGCAAATGAATTTCGCCACCACATGTTCGCATTTGTAGCCATGCAATCATAAAGGTACGAATGTTTCCAAGGTGTAAGGCTCCTGTTGGTGATGGCGCTAAACGTCCAACACGTCGAGGGGTGGGTGTATGTGCAGAAGATGGAACATTCATACCTCTTATTCTAGCACCTTCTGTTTACAAGAGTCAATAGATAAAAAAAGCGGTTAAAAAAGATGGCAAATGCCTTATTGATGTGTTATATTTCTCTATTATGAAAACATTACTTGCATCTTCTCTTTTGTTGGTCGGAGCAACAGCATTTTCTGCTAAGCCCGAGGTAATTCCTGAAATTCGTGAATGGACAGAAGCCGCTACTCCCGGTTTTTATAAAGTTGATACGCGTACGGCAATTCACCTTGTAAATGGTGATATGCAAGCGCAAACAATGATGCGTGTATTTGCAGAAGAAATGGGAATCGCTTATCGTTATGCGGGAGATAAAACAAAGCCTGGTGAAATCGCTGTTGGGATTGCCACAGGTCCCGTTGCAGATGAAGCACCCGAAGCGTATACCATTCGTGTGACACCTGAAAATATTGAAATTTCAGGTAATTCTGCTCAAGGGGCCTTTTGGGCAACACGAACGTTATTGCAAGTTTTTATTGCAAAAGGTAAAGAATTTCCTTGTGGTGTTGTGCGAGACTGGCCGGAATATTCTGTTCGTGGGTTTATGTTTGACTGCGGACGTAAGCCTTTTACATTAACAACACTTTATCAAATTGTTGATTTGATGAGTTATTATAAACTTAACGACTTCCAACTTCACCTTTCGGATAACTATATTTGGCTTCATAATTTTCCTGGAATTAAAACCCCAGAGGATGTGCTTAAAATGGAGCCTTGCGCAGGCGGTTTCCGATTAGAATCAAACGTGCCGGGGTTAACAGCAACAGATATTGCTTATTCCAAGAAGGAGTACACGGATCTTGTTACATATGCGCTTAATCGTGGTGTTAAGATTGTTCCAGAAATTGATGTTCCTGGTCATGCACTTCCAATGGTGCGCGTTCGTCCAGATTTGATGTATAAGGGTTCTGTTGGTGGAAAACATGATGCAGAGCGTGCGGCGATGCTTGATCTTACAAACCCTGAAACACTTCCCTTTGTAACAGGGATTTTTGATGAATATATTGATTCAAATATCTTCTCTGGTGATATTGTTCATATTGGAACAGATGAATATTATGGCGATGCTGAGAGTTATCGTAAGTTCGCCGATGATATGCTTCGTTATGTCCTTGCGAAGGGTAAAACGCCTCGTTTGTGGGGATCCTTCTCCTATAAAAAAGGAACAACTCCAGTTATTGCTGAAGGCGTTCAAATGAATATTTGGAATATGGGGTGGCAAGATCCTCAAGAAGCAATTAAGATGGGGTATGACATCATTAATATTATTGACGTTCATACATACTCTGTTCCTAGTGGTACAGGTAGTATTGGTGGTTATGGCGATGATATTAATGCACATTGGATGTATAATGATTGGACGCCAATTGGATTCCCTAATACAACACCTGAGAAGATTGATCGTTCGAAGCTTCTTGGCGGTGCGTGGGCAATTTGGAATGACAACTCGTTCCTTACGGATCCAGGTCTTTGTGGTCGCGATCTCATTGTTCGCATTAAAACGAATAATGCTGTGATGGCACAAAAAACGTGGTACAATGGTCCTCGTCCACGTGAATACCATAAATTTAAGGAACTTCTCAATCAAGTAGGATGCCCTGTTGATGTCTCATTGCCACGTTGGTCTCAAACTTATACCGTAACACGTATGGAAGGAGAATCAAATGATCCAATTGTTCTTGCAGCGGGTGACGAAACAACACTTTATGCAGTGTCTCCCGTGAATGGCAATGTGGGTTTTTGTCGTGAAGGTGCGCAATACACCTTTAACTATAAGCTTCCCGCAGGTAAAACGACTCAATTAACCTTCTATGCAAATAAGCAAGATGTGGCACTCTTTGTTGATGGTCAATGGATTGAAGGCCTTCCGATACGTCAAAATTGGCCGGCAAGCTGTAAATTCTATACACTTCCAAAGCCAGAAAAGAATCCTTATATTAAGTAATATTTTCGTGGCTAATGAACAAAAGAAGGATGGTTTTCCATCCTTCTTTTTTGTTTAACTGAAGACTTAAGATTGAGAGTCCTTCGCCTGAAGTGCAAGAATTCCATCAGAAAGGAGCGTTACCTTTGCAAAGGTCGCCCAAAAGCGTTGGTAATCTTGTTGAGATGGAATGGGGCCATGTGCAAGAATATCATATGTTTCAGATTGCCACTGATAACGGAGGTGTGTCGGGCAAAATCCACAACGAAGATAAAATTTGTATCGACGTTGACGGAGCGCCTCTTCTTCATTGGTTGCAGTTTGAAGTGATTCAAGATCGGCGAGAAGTGTCTTGCCTACTTTTTCTCGAATGAGTGTTTCAAGTGCACGGTGACCATATCCTTGATTTCGAAGTGATGGAAGAATCGCGAAGTAGGTGATATGGGAGAGCGCTTCATGATTAAGCAAAAAGAGCAAACCACAAAAGCGTTCGCTTTCGTAAATCGCTAACGCTTCTCCATGGCCATGTGGATTTTCTTGATGAATCTGAAATGGAATACGTTCATGTTCAGGAAAAGCTGTTGTATAGAGATCTCTAACATATTGTAATGTTAGCGGATCTCGTGTTATGGGATGGAGCGTAAGCGTCGACAAGTTAGTCTTTTCTCGTAAGGAATGTGAGCGTTTCAAAGTGCGCTGTTGTTGGGAAGAAATCAAAAAGTTGCATTGAGTCAATTTGATAAACTTCGCCAAGTGCAAGAAGATCACGTGCGAGCGTGTCGGGACCACATGAGATATAGGCGATACGTTTTGGCCGAGCCTTTAAAATGTGCCCACGAACAATATCAGAAAGTCCGTCACGTGGGGGATCAACAATCCATGCGTCTGCTTGAGGCAAATCACTCGGAAGAGCTTCACTTTGTGCGCATTGATAATTTGCTTTAACACCCATCATACGAGCATTGTTTTGAGCCGATTTTATTGCACTTGCAGATGTTTCAATGCCGAAGATATACTTTGCACCAGCCTGCGCAGCAGCTAAACCAAAAAGACCGCCCCCGCAATAGAGATCAAAGACCTTGTCAACTGATCCAAGACGTTCTTTAAATGTATCAAGAAGTTTTTCTGTGCATGAAAGGTTGACTTGGAAAAACGCATCTGCAGCAACATGAAGGGTAAGACCTGAAAGCGTTTCAGTTAGGCGCCCTTTAGGTGGTTCGCCAATGCCAATAATAACCCCTTCAAAAGGAGAAAAACGAAATGTTACACGATTTCCAGGCTTCAGTTTTTTAAGCTTGGATTGGTCTCCTCGTAGACGCATTAAGGTGTCATTGATAGAGGCCATTGAAAGTGGACATGCGGGGGTGTCAATCAATGTACGATGATCATCTCCTACATAACCGAGCCTACGACCATCCCAATGTAACGTGAGCTTATTCCGATAGTGATGGCGAATGGGAGACGGAACAGAGGGCAAGAGGAAAGAAAAGTCATTCATCTTGCCGATACGTTGAAGAAGGGCTTTGAGTTGTTCAGTTTTGAGAGCGATCTCTGCGGGATAGTTCATCCCTGCATAAACCATCCCTGGCATAACGAGTGTTTCAGGTGTAATGCGATCGGCTGAGGGCGTAAGGACTTCGCGAAGACGGGCACGTGCAAAGGACTTCTTACGTGTACGAATTTCCGCATCAACAAGTTCACCTTTGAAGGCTCCAGGCACAAAGATAACACCATCTGCAGTACGTGCGACACCATCACCGCCATAACCGACATCAACAATTTCTAAACGCATAAATCCTCGTTCCTTTTATGCTAATGCAGAGAAGATTTGCCCGCCCCAACAAACGCCATCAATAAATTGATCAAGTGAATAGGATTCATTTGGACAATGGATGCGATCTTCTTGCATACCGAATCCAACGAGTAGGGGGGCTGCACCTGTGACATCACGCAAACGTGCAACAATAGGAATTGATGCGCCTTCCCATGTTAAGACACAACCACGCGGATCGAAGGCCTTCAGAATGTCTTGTGCAATGTGTGTAATAGGGGAATCGGTGGGCAAACGGAAACCTGGTTCACATCCCGTTACATCAGTTAATTCAAGTTGCATGCCACGCGGGCAGTGGGCTTCAAAGTGCGCTTTAAGACATTCCCAAATATCCGTAGGAGATTGCCCGGGAACAAGACGACAAGAAACCTTTGCAATTGCTTCAGAGGGAATCACCGTCTTGCTGCCAGGTCCACCATAACCAGAATGAATGCCATTCACTTCAATGGTTGGGTGGAACGCATTACGTACAATTGCAGGTACACCACGCTCACCTCCTACAGGGAGAACGCCGATTTCATTGAGATAAGCATTTTCATCAAAGGGCTCACTTGTTGCAAGTGCAAACTCAGCCTCTGTTGGTTGAATGATATGATCGCAGAAACCCTTGACAGCAATCGCACCCGTTGGCGTATGTAATGAGGCCATGAGTTCTGCGATACCTTGAGCAGGGTTAGGGGCAAGACCACCATGCTGACCAGAGTGTAAATCATACTTCGGGCCTCGCAATGTAACGGTGAAATGAATCACACCACGCAAACCTGCCACAATCGCGGGGCGCCCTGCTGGATCTTTGCCAGTGTCTGCAACAAGAAGAACGTCTGCTGCTAAACGTTTACGTAAATCATAGGCCATTTCAGCGAGTACACCACTTCCACTTTCTTCTTGTCCTTCCAAGACAATGCGAATAGAAGGGAGCTTCTCGCCAGCTTCAATAGCAGCTCGCAAACCTTGTAACAATGAGAACCATTGGCCTTTATCATCTTGTGCACCACGTGCATAGATACGACCATTCCGTTCGGTGGGGATAAAAGGAGGCGTTTCCCAAAGATCTAATGGATCCACGGGTTGAACATCATAATGCCCATAAACAAGTACGGTACGAAGTGCGTCATCAACAAGACGCTCTGCAATTACGAGTGCGGGTGCATGTTCATTTTTGCGAACAATCTCGGCCGTGAAACCAAGCTTTTCTAAAAATGCAACAATCCATGCTGCACATGCATCACAATCTTTTACATGGGCAGGATCAGCGCCAATGGTAGGGAATTTTAAAAGGGTATAATAGTCATTTAAAATTTCTTCTCGATGATTGTTGAACCATTGTGTAATTGCAGTTTTGTTCATTGTTAAAGTTCCTTTACTCGTACACTATAGTATAACAAAAATAAGCCTCTCAAGAAATAGAAATTTCCTCAAAGATCAGAAGAATCTGTCAAATAAAAAGGCACATGCCGAACACATGTACCCTTTTTATTTAATCATAAGCAATAGGTCAATTAATATTGAATCGATGCATGGTATTCTTGAATCGATTCAACTTCGCCCTTACCCGAGAGACGTTCTGCTGCGATACCCTTAGCCGACATCTGTGCAGCAGCGAGTGTGGTCATATAGGGGATGCGATACTTCAATGCAGCCTTACGGATAGAAGAACCATCTGCGTGAGCATCACGACGTGGGCTAGGGGTATTGATGACAAGGTCAACCTGCTTGTTGAGGATAATGTCAAGCACATTGGGACGTCCCTTACCAATCTTAGCAACCGATTCCGACGGTACGTTATATTGGTTGAGGAAGCGCTTTGTACCAGGCGTTGCATAAATTTTAAAGCCAAGATCAACGAAGTCCTGAAGAGCCATTGCAGAGGCTTCTTTCTTTTCAGAGAAGGAGACAAGAATTGCACCCTTGGTCGGCAATGTTGCATTCGCGGCTTCTTGACTCTTGCAAAATGCTAATGCTGCATCACGAGAAAGGCCGAGGACCTCACCTGTGGAGCGCATTTCAGGCCCAAGAACGGGGTCAACTTCTGGGAACTTATCAAAGGGGCAAATTGCTTCCTTTGCACCATAGTAAGCGAACTTACCATGCTTAAGGCCGATTTGATCCATTTTTTCGCCGAGCATTAAGCGTGTTGCAGCGGAGGCCATCTGAATTGCGCAAACCTTGGAAACGAGCGGCACCGTACGCGAAGCACGTGGATTGGCTTCGAGAACATAAACCTTCCCATTTTCGATGGCGTACTGCATATTCATCAAACCACACACCTTGAGAGCCTTAGCAATCTTCTGTGTGTACTCCTTGATTGTTTCAAGGCAAACTTCAGGAATATTTGCAGAAGGGAGAATACAAGCAGAGTCACCCGAGTGAACGCCAGCAAGCTCAACATGTTCCATAACTGCAGGAATGAAAACTTCTTCGCCATTGCTAATAGCATCTGCTTCACATTCAAGCGCATCTTGGAGGAAGCGGTCGAGAAGGAGCGGGCGATCTTCTGTGACACCCACAGCCTTTGCAACGTATTCACGAAGCATATTTTCATCGTAGATAACTTCCATGCCGCGGCCACCAAGAACGAAAGAGGGACGAATCATCAACGGATAGCCAATTTTGTTTGCAACCGTGATTGCTTCATCGATATTGATTGCCATACCGCTTTCCGGCATCGGAATTTCAAGTTGATCCATCATCTGACGGAAGAGGTCGCGGTCTTCTGCTGTATCAATCGAGTCAATTGAGGTGCCAAGGATACGGCAACCCGCATCGGAGAGTTCGCGAGCTATATTGAGTGGTGTCTGTCCACCGAATTGAACAATGATACCGAGCGGTTGTTCCTTGCGATAAATCTGAAGCACGTCTTCAACCGTGACGGGTTCAAAGTAAAGACGATCAGAGGTATCATAGTCGGTGGAAACGGTTTCAGGGTTGCAGTTCACCATGACAGTTTCGTAACCGAGTTCACGAAGCGTAAAGGCGGCATGACAGCAACAGTAGTCGAACTCAATACCTTGACCGATGCGGTTGGGGCCACCACCTAAAATCATGACCTTCTTTGGATTGGGTTTAATGACAAGCTGGTCGGGTGCATTATACGTGGAGTAGTAATATTCCTTATTCTCAACACCCGATACAGGTACTGCATGCCAACCTTCAACAACACCGAGAGCTTCACGCTTTTCACGAATGGTCTTTTCGGGAATGCCGAGAAGCTTGGAGAGGTAACGATCAGAGAAACCATCTTTCTTTGCTTGAGTTAAGAGCTCATCTGGGGGAAGTGCGCCCTTGTGGGTGAGAATCTGCTCTTCGAGCTGAACGAGTTCACGCATTTCCTGAACGAAGTGACCCTTGATTGCGCATGCTTCAAAGACTTGTTCATCTGTTGCACCCTTACGGAGTGCTTCATAAAGAATGAAGTGTGTTTCGCTCGAGGGCGTACGAAGTTTATCCAAAAGCTGCTTCAATGTGAAGCCTTCAAATCCAACCCAACCGAGGCCATGGCGACCCTTTTCAAGACCACGAATTGCCTTTTGAAGAGCTTCCTTATAATTCTTACCAATCGACATCACTTCGCCGACAGCCTTCATCTGCGTGCCGAGGCGATCTTCAACCGCGCGGAACTTTTCAAAGGCCCAACGTGCAAATTTGAGAACAACATAATCGCCCGAGGGGGTATACTTTTCGAGCGAACCATCACGCCAATAGGGGAGCTCGTCAAGAGTCATGCCTGCTGCAAGTTTTGCAGAAACGAGCGCGATGGGGAAACCTGTAGCCTTAGAGGCAAGTGCGGAAGAACGCGAGGTGCGAGGATTGATTTCAATGATAACAACGCGATCGGTTTTAGGATCGTGTGCGAACTGTACGTTTGTACCACCAATAACACCAATTGCTTCAACAATCTTAAAGGCCATCTGTGTGAGGCGTTCAATCAACTCAGGCGCGATAGTCTGCATCGGTGCTGCGCAGAAGGAGTCACCAGTATGCACACCCACAGGGTCGATGTTTTCAATGGTGCAAACACAAACCATCTGGTTCTTCGCATCACGAACAACTTCAATTTCAAGCTCTTCCCAACCCTTGATGGATTCTTCAACGAGCACTTGGTGTGTCATGGAGAGATCAAGGCCTTTACGTGCGATGGTATTAAGTTCTTCGTGGTTGTAAACGAAGCCACCGCCCGAGCCACCCATTGTATAGGCTGGACGAATAACAAGAGGGAAGCCGATCTCTGCAGCAATTGCTTCCGCTTCAGCCATGCTATTCGCAATGCCCGAACGCGGCAAGTCAATGCCGAGTTGTTGCATGGTGCTCTTGAAGATGTCGCGGTCTTCGCCACGTTCAATTGCATCAAGATTAACACCGATAACCATCACGCCATACTTTTCAAGGATGCCAGCCTTTGCGAGTGCGGAGGACATATTCAAACCCGTCTGACCTCCAAGGTTGGGGAGAATTGCGTCGGGGCGTTCCTTTGCAATGATTTGCTCGAGGCGTTCAAGATTAAGTGGCTCAATGTAGGTTGCATCAGCCATCGTGGGGTCGGTCATAATTGTTGCGGGGTTAGAGTTCACCAAAACAATCTGGTAGCCGAGCGAACGCAATGCCTTACAGGCTTGAGTGCCTGAATAGTCGAATTCGCAAGCTTGACCAATGACGATAGGACCTGAACCAATAATTAAGATTTTCTTGATATCCGAGCGTTGCATAATCTGCCTTCCTTTGTCGGTATGCATGTTGTTGAAACAATGCTTTCTAAACCGAGACAGTAGTCTACCACAATATTCGTAAAAAGTACAGTAAAAATTGTAAATATAAATAAAGTAAACTTACGACAAACGATTACTTCATCGAGAAAAGTATCGCCGGATGAGAGAAGATGCAAAGAATGGAATTTTCCCTTTCCTCTAGTTTATACAAGGAAGGGTGGGGTGGATTGACGAGCATGAGAGGGAGCTCTTTAGAAATTCATGTAAGGAATTGCTAAAACCAAATCAAATAATTGAAAATTCAATTCATTAATGAATTACTGATGAGAGGCAATGAGATGCAAATGTTAATCTTTGACAACAAGGTAGCATTCGCGTATCATGGCATCCACGACTTCAAACCCTCGCGCTGTTGGAATAGCGTTTGAGTCAAGAAGGTGATGTTGTTGAAAGAAATGAACTTTCTTCTGGAGGGCTTGCTCAAAGGGTTGAAGAAGTGGAAAGTGTCGAATAATTTGTTGGATATCAAAGGGTTGTTTGAGTCGCAATGAAGTAAATGCGCGTTCGCACGCATCTTCAAAAGGGGTGAGGATGATGGTGTGGCCGAGTCCATCTCTTCTCTGACATCCAAGGCGTGAATGAGCACCTTCCCCAAGACCGAGGTAATCGCCACCTAGCCACGTATTGAGATTGTGTTTACAACGATAGCCAGTCTGTGCATAGTTAGAAATTTCGTAATGGTCAAATCCAACTGCGGTTAACTTCTCATGGGCAACTGTGAGGGCCTCACAAAGAAGGACGTCGTCTGGCGGTTGAATGCCTTGTCGATGCCAAAATGAACCAGGTTCAATGGATAGTCCATAAATGGAGAGATGGGGCAGTTGAAGGGCAAGTGCGGTGTCGAGCGTTGTTTCCCATTGCTGTGGAGTTACACTAGGAAGTCCTGCTATAAGATCAATGCCTGTATCGGGGATGAATTGACGTGCAAGAGCAATACCCTTGAGTGCCATCTCAACAGTGTGACGTCGGTGACAATATTCAAGTGTTGTGTCATTAAAACTTTGAACACCAATGCTTAAACGATTCACGCCACATTCAACGAGAGTCTCGAGAAGCGGTTTGGAAATCGTGGCAGGATGAAGTTCAACCGTCCATTCATAGTCTTCTTCAAAATGGAGAAAAGGAGCTTCTCGTAATTGACGAAATCCTTGACAACCTAAGAGTGCGGGCGTACCACCACCACAATAAAGAGTGTGTAGAGGTTTAACTTCACATGCCCGTGTGCGGTATTCTTTAATTAGTGTTTGGACATAATTCTCTGGCGATGCTGGGGGTGGTCCTGAGAAGAATGAACAGTAAGCACACTTCCCACTACAATAAGGAATATGAAGATAGAGATCTTTAGGCGAGGGGGAGCTCATCGTCTTGTGGGTTTGGAGTTCCGAAAGGTTGTGCTAATTCCTTGATATCTTTTAAGCCGAAGTGTTCAAGGAATGTAGAGGTCGTTCCATAGAGAAATGGTCGCCCAGGTAGCTCGCTTCGCCCAACGGTACGAATGAGATTGAGTTCAAGGAGCGCGCGAACGGTATGGTCAACAGAAACACCGCGTACCGATTCGATTTCGGCACGACTGACAGGTTGACGATAGGCGATGATAGCGAGGGTTTCAAGTCCTGCACGTGAGAGACGCTGTGCAGGCGCGGTCTTCAACAAGGTCCGTAACCATGGCGCTGCCGCGGGAATGGTACGCAAGGAAAACTTTCCATCTTCTTCACAGAGGCGAAGTCCGAGGTCGGCATGTGTTAAAAATGTTTTAATGTCTTCTAGGTAGGTTTTGATTTGTGTTGGCGAGACGGAACTGAAAATCTTCTCTGCAGAACCTTCTTCGGCATCTTTACCTACGGTTTGCAACGTCTTGCGTAAAGCATCTACCGAGAGGGGCTCTTCTGCACCAAAGAGAAGGGCGCCAATGATAGATTGAACGCTTTTAGGAGCTGGCAAACGGTTTTCTTCAGCCATAATCAAGTTACTCTTTATCTCTAAGCATCGATGGTTGCACGATTAACGGCGCCCCGAACCATTGCAACTTTTACATAATTCGGAATTGGTCTGTCCTTTTTTGGTTCGCGACATATACCCAATACCTTGGCAACGTTTACAAAGTGGGGGGACTCCTGCGCCGTTGCATGTTTTACATTCTTGTTTACCCTTCGTTTCGCAATCAGCACATGGCATAAGTGCGTCATCTAGAAGAACTTCTTTTTCTTTATTCTTCGTTTCAATTCGCATCCCTCGACCATCACAACGACGACACGGTGTAAATCCAAGCCCCCAACACTTTTTGCACATTGGCGGATAACGACGTGCGATGTCAGCGCGTGCTTCAATTGAGAGTGCATCATAGGCCTCTTTGGGCAAGAAGGCCTCGCCAATGGGAAGCATACCTTTTGAGAGTTGCTCTTGGCGATAGGTGTTAAAGACTTCCTTTGTTAGTGTTAACATTTCAAGTGTGGTTGGCATTCGCATCACACTTCGAAATCCATTACATGTTGGACACTTACGACGTAACAAGTTATCCTCGATTTTCTTTGAGGTCCGCTTAGTGAGTTGCATGCTTTCACCCTTCTTAAAGAGGTAGGTAACTTGCCCTTTGCCATTACACTTCAAACAAGGAAGTGAACGCTTTTGTATGGGAAGCTCGGGGGGGGGGACAAGCGAATCCAATACATCACCTGCAGCGAAGAGAGGTAACCCAAGAACAAGAATGAATAAAGCGAGATAAAAACGCATAATTAAATCTCAATACCATAAGTTTTTAAACGTCGATAGAGTGTTCGTAATGGAATGCCAAGACGACGCGCGACAGCGGTTTTATTTCCCTTTTCGTCAATTAACGCCTGACGAATACGTGTAGCTTCATCTTCACGAAGGGTCGGCAACGGTGGCGCAATAAAATCCACCTCGGGATGAATAGAAGAGAGAATATTTTGAGGAACATCCTTAATCGTCAACTCCTCGCTATGCGAGAGAACCATCATACGTTCAATTGTATTTCGCAATTCACGAATATTGCCTGGCCATGAATACTTCTTGAAACATGCAAGAACATCGGGGGCAATCCCGAGAATGGTGCGACCAAGTTGAGGATTGAGTTCACGAATAAAGGCATCACACAATAATGCGAGATCACCCTCACGTTGTTGCAATGGAGGCAAGGTCACATCAACAACATTGAGTCGGAAATAGAGGTCTTCGCGGAAATGCCCTTCATTTGTCCACTGACGCAAATCACGATTCGTCGCAGCAACAAGACGGATATTAATTGGGATTGCCGTTGCCGAACCGACCGGCTCAACGGTACGTGTCTCAAGTACGCGGAGAAGTTTTACCTGTGTTGCGGGATCAATTTCAGAGATTTCATCGAGAAAAAGGGTTCCGCCATCTGCAAGTTCAAAACGTCCCTTGCGGTCTTCTGTTGCACCTGTGAAAGCACCGCGCATATGACCAAATAATTCGCTTTCCAATAAAGTGGAGGTCAATGCCGCACAATGTACGGCAACAAACGGTCCATTCGCGCGTGGACTTAATGCATGAATTGCGCGTGCAACAAGTTCTTTACCCGTTCCACTCGGGCCTTGAATTAAAACGGTTGCAGGTGTTGGGGCGGCTTGAATGATACGTTCGCGAACACGATTCATTGCATCGGAGGTGCCGATCATCTTTGATAGAGCGCTTTGTCCCGCTAATTGTGTTCGTAAGGTGGCATTCTGGCGTTCGAGCGACTTATGGCGCAAAGCGCGACTTACCACAAGCTCAAGATGGTCCAAGTTGATGGGCTTTGTCAAAAAGTCATAGGCACCATCTTTCATTGCCTCAACAGCATTCTCAACTGAACCATACGCGGAGAGAAGAATAACAGGAATATTGGGATGCGCAATGACAATATCGCGTAAGAGAGAGAGCCCATCGCGCCCTGGCATGCGCAAATCGGTGAGAACAAGATCCACTGAATTGTGCGTTAAAACATCAAGTGCAGCATCTGCATCAGCGGCCGTGAGTACAGTGTAAGTTTCTTGCAACGCCAATGCAACGCCTTGACGTGTGGATTTGTCATCATCAACAACGAGAATTGTACTCATAGCTCTTCTTCCTTTTGGGCTGCGGGAAGTCCGCGAACAAAACGTTCTGCACGTGGGAGGCGAACCGTGAAACAGGTACCTTCACCCGGATTACTTGCACATTCAATAACCCCGCCATGTGCCTGTACAATACGTTGTACAACCATTAATCCGAGTCCAGATCCCTTTGCCTTTGTTGAAACATAAGGATCAAAGATACGTCCAAGCATCTCTTCTGGAATACCTGCGCCATCATCAAGAATGGACGTGTTTACAAAGTGATCATCAACTGTCACCGTTAAGCCAATACGACCACCATCTTGTACGGCATCCATGGCATTCTTGACAAGATTAAAGAAAACTTGCTCAAGTAATTGTGCATCAAGGTAAACATCAGGGATACTACTTGGATAGTTTGTTTGCAAAGATATATGGCGTTGTTCAATATCTGGAGCAAGGAGATGAAGTGTTTGATCGGTGACGGCTTTGAGGTTCCCGCGAGAAAGATTCGGCTTGGCAGGACGCAACGCTGTGAGAAAACGACGCAACGTCGCATCCAAACGTTGAACCTCGTGACTTGCGGTTTCGGTTAAAGACTGTAACTGCTCACGGTGATTAGTATTTTCAATGGATCGCAATGCCCGATGAAGCAACTGCAAATGAATATTGAGTGCATTAAGTGGATTGCCAATTTCGTGAGCAACACCCGCAGCGAGGGTCTTCACGGCGGAAAGTCGTTCATCAACGAGAGAGTCTTCTTCCGCGCGACGTTCACGTGTAACATCGCGAAGAATCAATAACAGCTCACGACGATCTTCAAATTCAATCGGCCGCGCATAGTAGGTGATAATCCTATGCTCCGGGTAGGTGACTTCAATCTCACGTGTCTTAATCTTTTTCCAATTTCCTACCTGTTCTTCAATCAGTGCTTGAATTTGCCAATCACGCAAATGCCGTGCGAGACTCTTTCCACGAAATTCATTCGCGTCAAAACCGACCATACGTTCAGCCGCATGATTGGCATAGAGCAATTGAAGGTCTTCGCCTAAAACGAGAAGCCCTTCTTCAATGGATTGGAATAGTGTTTCAAGAAAGCCTCTCTCGCTTGCCAAGGCTGCAATATGTGCAGAGGCAACGGGAGCATCAATCTTATCTAATCGAGAAACGAATTTGTCAAAAAAACCTTGTCGCATACCTCATATTTTAACATAATCAAGACGAGAGATGAAAGAAAAACTTAGAAAATCAAACCTTTTAAAGAAAAATCTTGCATCTTTTCCAAAGCTTTGATAAAAAGGAGTCATGAATCATGCGTATTTGACCACCCCCTTACGACCGAAGGTTGCCGTTACAAACGTTGATGAGGCGTGCGTTGCACAAATTGAAAACGAAACTCACCTTACATATGTCGTTGCTCAACTCCTCGCCCATCGCCTTGGTGGGATAGAGCAAGTGCGCCGTTTCTTAAATACATCTGTGGGAACACTCGATGAGGTCTTGGGCAATCCGATGCTATTGTCAGATATGCAACAAGCGTTGGAACGTCTCAAACAGGCGATAGAAACCAAAGAAGAAATTGTCGTCTACGGCGACTACGATGTGGACGGAATTACGGCAACAATCCTCATGGTTCAAGTGCTCGAAGCGTGGGGCGCAAATGTTACCCCTTTTATTCCCGATCGACAAACAGAAGGCTACGGCTTGTCCATCGCTGCATTAGAACGTTGCCTAATGCTCCGTCAAAAACGCAATCTTCCAAAACCCACATTGATTGTAACTGTAGACTGCGGTATCACTGCGGTGGAAGAGATTGATTGGTTAAGCGAACAACACCAAATAGAAGTGCTCATCACGGATCACCATACACCACTCGATGTACTTCCAAAGGCGGTCGCAGTGGTCAATCCCCATTGTCAATCGGATGAACGTAGTAAGGATGCATCTGGATGTGCGACAGCATTTGCCATCGTGCGTGCGCTTGCACGCGAGGGATTGAAAAACGGTCATGCGTTGACCGAAAAGCGCACCCCCGAATACTATCTCGATTTGGTCGCACTTTCAACAATCTCAGATGTTATGCCACTTCAAGAGGATAATCGTATCTTGGTTGCCCGTGGTCTCGAAACAATGATGAAGGCTGGCACGGGTAATCGTGGTATTAAGGAAATGTTAAAAGTGCTAAAAGTTGCCATCCCAACCGTGGATCGCTTGGCCTTTAACCTCTGCCCCTGCATTAACGCTGCGGGACGTTTGGGAACAACGCAACTGACCTTTGGCACAACAACACAAGCTTACAACTTGCTACACGTTGTCTATCAACTCTTTAAACTCGAAAAACTCACCCTCGCTCCACTCCTTGATATCGCCAATAAAAAACGACGCGAAATTGAACGCCTCTTACTCTCCGCAATTAAAGAGCAAGTCAACTTTGAAGAAGGGCAACCACTTGCCATCGGTGGTGAAATCGAAATCTTCCATCCAGGGGTGTTAGGGATCGTTGCTTCACGCGTTCTCGAGTTTACGCATGCACCTGTCGCAATTATAACGCGAACGTCAGATGGTGGTGGTCATGGGTCTATGCGTTCTTCGCCAGGCTACAATGCGGTTGAAATCTTAACACAACTCGATGCAATGCTCGATCATTATGGCGGCCATGCCGAGGCCGCGGGATTTACCTTAAAACCGGAGATGTACGACGCCTTTGTAAAAGCCTTCCCTACGGTCTGTCAAAAGGCGCAAGTCGACGTCGAACAAGATCAAATTGTTGCAGATATGGACTTGTCGAATATTCCTATCACTCTTAAACTGTGTGATGATTTGGAATATCTTGAACCATATGGCCATGCCAATCCTCGACCCACCTTTATCAAATCCTTTGTTATTGATAGCTTCCGTGCCGTAGGTAATGGAAAACATCTTGCCTTGAGCTTGAAACCCGATGATGGTGGCGAGGTGCTTAAAGCCGTTTGGTTCAGAGGTGGCGAACGTAGCGAAAGATTCAAGCGCGGAGATATCATCCGTGCCATCTTTACCCTTGAGAAAGATACCTATCGCGACCCTTGCCCATGTGTGCAAATACAATCGCTCTTAAATGGATAAAATGAAAGGACGCTCCGATGAGGAACGTCCTTTTTCATGAATGTTGAGGAAGTAACATTAGCTTTGAGTTTGGGTTTCTGTCGCGGCGGCATTGGCCTGCTTATTACGCTTATTACGACGACGGCGACGACGACGGTGGGGATTCGTACGTTCAGGCAATACCGTCTCTCCTTTGTCTTCTGTCGAGGGAGCAGCTGCTTCCTTGGGGCTATTCTTCTGCGCAAGGTGAAGAGCAAAGTGATGCCACTCGTTGAGAAACCACTTTGTATCGGGTTGCAGAAGTGAGAGAACATGCCCCCATTGTAACGTTTCTTTGAAAACCCCATACATCGCCAAACGAATATCGCGACGGACACCCCTACGTGGCGGTGCTTGTAAACGCTGAACAAGTTCAATCATATCCACAGCCGTCATCCATACAACGCGAGGCAAACGATATTGCCTCACCACAGATTCAACGACCTTCTGAGCCATAAGACGACGTTGGTGGCGTTCGTTCGAAGGCTTTGCTGTGGGGGAGGAAGGTGGCGTAAGTGCCTTAATCATTGGCCAATAGAGTGTTGCAAAGGAAATCGCTGAGGAAACCTCATGCGTTTGTGCAAATTGGTCAAGTGCATCAAGTGCTGCCCATACGGCAGATGCATTGTCCTTAGAGGCTTGCATCCATTGATTTAAATCTGGAAGTAGGGCCTGTAGTAAACCCGAATCATAGGCAAGCTGAATTGATCGCGATGTTGCACCTCTTACAAAAAGTCGCAAAATCTCTTCACAAAGGCGTGAAATCGATGCATTGGAGATCTCAGAGGCATAACGCTTCATCGCCTTCCAATCCGCCGGTGCAATCGTGAAGTCAAGCTTTGCCGCAAAACGAATCGCACGCATCATACGCACAGGGTCTTCGCGGAAACGGATTGCAGGGTCACCAATCGAACGAATGACTTTATTTTTCAAATCCTTTAAACCACCGACATAGTCAATAATGGCAAAAGTACGAATATCATAAAAGAGACCATTGACCGTAAAGTCACGACGTTGTGCATCCTCCTCAGGAGTCCCGAAAGTATTGTCTTCGTACTGATAAAGTCCGTGCTCATCTTGAACGGCATTGGCATCGGGGGCTTTGCGGAAAGTCGCCGTCTCGATAACCTTCTTTCCAAAGACAATATGTGCCAAACGAAAACGTCGCCCAACAAGAAAACAATTGCGGAAAATACGCTTAATTTCATTGGGGCGAGCATCCGTGCCAACGTCGAAATCTTTGGGTTGGCGACCTAATAAGAGATCGCGAACACTGCCTCCGACGAGATAGGCGGCGTGATTGAGCGTCGAGAGACGATAGAGCACTTTCAGAGCATCTGCATCAATGTCACGACGCGAAAGGGTGTGATCAGAACGTTCAACAATAAGAGGTTTGGCTTTACGATGGAAAAATAACATGATAGCTTAACCTAGGTCCTAAAAAAGTAAAGTAAAATTGGGCTTACCAAGCATTCTCTTCTGCTTGTTTGCGTTCGCGTTCTTCCTTCACGTTACGACGGCGATCGGTCTCAGCAGCAAGGCGAACCTTGTCATATTTGTCATTGAGACGCTGCACTTCTGCAAGGAAGGGTGAATTTCCCAAACGCTTTTGGTATTTAAGTTCTTCGGCAACAGCCTTAGCATACGCATTTTTATCGATAATCCAACCAGCATTACCACGTTTCTTGGGGTGATATTGCGGATCATTGACATCGGGAATATTGGTGAATGCACCGAGGAAAATCGCCTGACGCACAAAGAGTGCCCATTCATTCTTCACCTTCTTAGTGTTACGAATGGTGGGGGTGAAGGTACTATTGAGTAGGGCGCTCAAGTCTGCACCCGCCTGGGTATTGCCAAAGTTGGTGTTCAAGGCGAGGGGAGAATCGCTCGTGCAACCATCCTGAACGCTCACAAACATATTGGCAAAACCTTGCATCAAGTCTTGAATACGACGCGCATCACCCTTGCGTGCCTTCGCCATACGAAAAACAACATCCGTGTTGGCAATATTAATCGCCATTGCCGAACGCAAAATCGCGAGGACCTGTTCTTTTGAAGCGCCAGCCGGCTCATAAATGTCAAGGATGTGCATCGCCATACGCGAATCTTCCCAACTGGAAAGGCCGATATTCATCGCTTCACAGAGACCGATGTGCCAACGCACATTATCACGCATATACGCATCACTGTTGTTTGGAAGCATGAGGGCAAAGCCTGTCTCCTTGGTCTTCGGGTCAGTGATAGGTCCATAAATCGGTGGAAGCAACCATCCCACGGTCGAAACTTCAATATTGTTCACCGAGTGCTGCATATCAACACCAAACTTACCATTGCGGTAGTTATAGGTCATGAATGCACGGTGCCCTGGCTGTCCCATGCCCTGTGCAGGCGTACCAATCGAACGTTGCGCAAATTCCGCCATTGTCGACAAACGTCCGCAAACACCACCATCAACGAGAATACGTGGCGTTGCATCGGGATGCCAAACGCCATCATGATAACGAATTTCAGGCTTGGTATAGTCAAAGGAGTAGGTGGCATAGCCAGGCACTTCACCTTTGCCCTTGTAATAATTCCACCAATAAGTCGATTCGTCAATAGGGTCCTCTTGCGTCAAGAGCAAGAGCAATGGCCATGGAGTGCGCGTCAACGGGAAGAGGTTCGAACGTTCGGCGCCACGTTCTTCATAACGTTGAATGCGCAAGCAAAGATTCTCAACAATCGAACCATTGGTTCGCGGTGGATAGCGATGCGCAACGTGTGCAATCTTATCCCACGGCAATTGATTCGGCTGACGACCTTCACTTAACTTAATTCCCGTCTTGTTGTAAAACTGATTGCGATTCAACGACATAATCTCGTAAATCTGTGTCTTGGTATTACCCTTGAGCCATTTCACGGTAGCTTTCGCATCTTCATCTGAACCAAGATCAAACTTTTTGTCTAAGTTAATAAGACGATCTTTTGCTTGCTGCTGATCGGGATATAAATTCCCCTTACTATCAACTTCAAACTGATAGTTGGAGAGATCAATATCATGGTTAATAAACCAACCACTCTGAGCTCCGACATCACGTTCAAGCTGTGCCTTATACTCAGGATTCCACGTATAGTTGCGCGAGGTGGTGAACCCATACTTCTCGTCCGTCACTGTACCTTCCAAAAGACGACGATTATGATAACGAACTGCAAAGGCAATAAGCAACTGCTGATACTTCTCGGCATAAACTGGGCCAACAACCTTTGCAAGCTTGACAAAGTTATGAATGATATTCGACTTGGGCGGATAGCTATGCGCGAAGGTGGCATTGAGAACCGCTGGATGTTCATTCAACCATTCCCACGTGGCCTCGGTCAATTTCAATTCGTTCGAAACAAGACGAAGACAATGGTCAAAATAGGCAGACTTAACTTGAGCGTTAAAGATAAATCCCGACTCAAAGAGTG
Source organism: Candidatus Spyradenecus sp. (assembly GCA_045613865.1). Lineage (GTDB taxonomy): Bacteria > Verrucomicrobiota > Kiritimatiellia > RFP12 > DVOR01 > Spyradenecus. The sequence continues at coordinate 57,858 of JAZLBT010000005.1, forward strand.
CGGTGTCCAACCAACGCAAATCATCATTCCCCGTAACAGGAATGGGTTCACGATAAGCGCCACGATCCCCTTGACCAAAGGCAAGGGCTGAAACAAAAAATGAAAGAAGCAAGCAAATTTTAATTTTCATAACCCATATATTATATCACAACTTATACAATAATGAAAATATAAAAAATCTTTTTTAGAAAAGCGTAAGAGAAAGATTTCTAAAACCGTAAATTTGTGCTATACTATCCCGCATGCAAAAGCCACCAAGTCGATTTGATTTTATGTATGCCGTGCGCCACACCACCATCGTGAGCGCCCCGAAACGTTTGCTCGATCCCTTTGATCAAACCACCATCGACTATACCCTCCTTGCACAACCGATGGATGACCCCAACAAAACACGCGTGCGGATCGGCAAACTTCAAACCTATCCACCACGGATTGTCCTCCCTGGAGATCTCTCTGTCCAAGAACTCGACGGCTTCGGCCCCCAAGCCGAACGCTACCTCGAATTCCTCCAACAGCACGCTTCTAAAATTCGTATTCTTCGCTACTCCTACCGTCTAAAACGTGAGAAGTATACCGAGCACATCCTCTCCGAACCGATTGATATTGTCAAAGCACGCGTAAAAGCTGAGATGGATGAAAAACCTAATCCCTACGCAGCCCTTTTGCACGGGGTTGATGAACCATGGGATGTCTGCTTGCTCCATCTCTTTATGCGCCTTGTACAAGCCTCCGTTCCAAAGGCCCTACAACAACTTGAAGATCGTGCACAACACGCCTTCCGGGACCGCCTTCCACGAGAAGACCGTGACGAAATTGAACGAGCCTTTGCTGCTACATCAAAAGATCCCACACTCGTGAAAGAACTCGGGAAACTCTTGAAGGCAAAAGGCCTCTTTGAGTTCTACCAAGACCGTTTCTTCCGACTAATCCAGTAGCCGTTAAACGACGTTTTAAAAAACACCCATCCGTTTTAATGGGTGTTTTTTGTGTTCATAATCAGTAACGAGACAATTACTTATTATTGAGAAGCGGCAACTTAAGATCTGCGAGTAAGAGGTTCACTTCGTGAAGCTTGTAGAGTTTGTTTATCACACAATACTCAACCACCAAATCACGGCGAAGACTATGCGAGAGCGTAAACCCCGCAGTTTGTAAAAAATGGTTAAATTCGTCCATCGTAAGACGCATCGCAAGCCCCAACGCAATCACTACATCCTTCGAGGGGGATACGCGATTGGAAATTATTTTCGAATAGTAACGACGATCAATTCCCGCACGGCGATAAACCTCAGGTGCCTTATAATGATACGTCTGCATCAAACGATAGAGCAGGGTAATAAACGGCGGCTCAACCTTCATAGAAATGTGTTTCCGAAGCGCCTCCGACTCTTGTTGGACGAGGAGGTCAAACCCTTCAAAGATAGGAGAGGGAAGACCTTCATATTTACATGGCTCAGCGCAACTAATGCTATAGCGAGTACCATCGGAAAATTGATTTGAGTTCTGCCTCTTCGGTGTATTCGCCAAGGAACTGATGCTAAAGCGAACAATATCTTTCGTCGGTTCCAGTTTAGGAGGAGGCGGGAGAGGGGGCGGTTCAATATAGGTCGACTGGATGTACGCCTTTGCGCCTGCAAGCAAAGACTGGCGACGATCTTCACGAAACTTCTTTGAAAAACATTTCAGGAATTCAAACATCCCCCCTCCTTAACAATTAAAGTAAGATAAAATTGAACGTATTGAAGAGTATATGCATAAAAATCGTTGGGAAAAGCGATCCCGTGCGATAGGTAATAATACTAAAACACCATCCCGTTAATACCAACGGAAAGGTATAAATCGAGAGCCCATGCGCCAACCCAAAGAGCACGGAACTCACAAAAATCCCCACTTTTGGCTTAAAGAGATGAATTAACACCCCGCGAAAGAGAAACTCCTCACACACAGGCACCCCAAGGCAAATCGAAAACGCAATAAAACACCGCTGCCAAATTGTAAACTGATCAAGCATCTCCAAAAAGGTTAAATTTGACTGATGTTCCTGTGGTGCGAGAATTATCATAAAGGTCGTTGCAAAGAGTATAACCACAAAAAAATCTTTGCACAAATCCTTCACTGGGACCGACTGCCTCCGTAACCATGAGGGATATTGCCGAAAGGTGAGAAAATAAAAAATAACCGGCAGTAACATCATCCCCACCGAGGCAATCGACCCCATGAAAATACTAAAAAAGACATCCGCAACCTCCACCGTTGCCTCTGCAGGAGGTGGGGGTAAAAGCCACGGCGTATTCATTACGCAAAAAAGAAGCGGAATAACAATCGCAGGAATAGAAACGTAAAGCTGCTTAATCATGGCGTTGAGACAATTTCATAAAGCGGGAGCGCCTCCCACCCAGGTAAAGAGAGCAAATGTTGTAAAAGCAACGCACACGCCACCGCATCATAATACGCATCATGCGGCTGACGCTGAGGCAACAACACCGACAACTGTGGCTGCAACCCCAAAGTCGGAATCAAATCCTCAAGCGCATACGAAGACAAACCAGGATAAATACGACGCGTTAGTGGCAACGTATCCACCCAATACCGATACTGCGTCAGCGGCGCGAAATGTAACAACACATTACGTTCCGTCGCCACATTATGTGCTGTTGGAATCGTCTGTGAAAGTCGCGCATGCAACCTTGGCCAAAGCGCCTCAAAACGCGGTGCAAGCGCAATCGCCTCACGCTGTTCACGATGATTCCCCGGTGCATACTTCGAAAAAGGATGCGTTGGTGGCACAAAAAGAAGCGTATCTAAAAAAGCCGCATTAGAGAGCACCTCTCCAATGCGGAATTCAATTGCCCCCACCTGCCAAGGCAACGAAGGGACTCCTCGTGTTGTGCCCGTGGTTTCAAAATCGAGCGCTGTAAAGCAACAACTAGAAGCACGGGCACTAAGCATAAAGACTTACTTTAAATCTTCTAACGGAATACGCAAGAAGTAATGATAATTGCTATCACCTTCGTAAATCACGCCAATCGAATCCTTATCCACGGGGCAAAGCGACGAATAACCAGCGCAATTACGCGGATCATAAACAATCGACTTCGGCCATGTCACGCCACCATCCGTCGACTTACGCAACGTCATCGTGTTACGACCGCCAGAATTCGGGTTCGAGAAATAAAGATCATCCCCCACAGCGAGATAAGCCGCCTGGCAAAGATTACCTGGCTGACGAAGCGGATCCGTTTCAAGCTTCGTCCATGTTTCACCCAAATCCTTCGTGATAGCCGTGATACGCGTACGCGGACCGCCACCTTCACGCGTGTTGAAAATGAGCGAACCATCCGGAAGCTCAGCCACCGTTGATTCCGAACCACCCCATGGCATCGCCTTCGAAGACGTCCACGTCTTACCATGATCCTTCGAATAAACAAGCACACCATGATGCGGTGCACCGCCACGATGACCCCAAATCTGTGCCGGGAAAACAAGTGTACCATCCTTCATTGCAATACCAGCGCCAGGCCCCTGGAAAAGAAGACCCCAATCCGCCGTATCAGGATCAGCCAAACGCTTCACATCCTCTGTGATATTAATTGGCTTCGACCACGAAACACCATTATCATCGGAATATGCTAGAATAAACTGACCACACTTCTCAGGCGATGTTGTTCCCTTCTCAGACGTCCAAATTGGGTGACCACTATTCGGAGCTCGCAAAGCTGCAACCCAAATACGACCATTCGACGGATCAACGAGAATCGTCGGGTCACCAATACCATGACCGCCCGGCAAATTCTTATAATCCATTGCCGTACGAATCGCCGACCACGTTGTGCCCTTATCGCGCGAAATCGAAACACCCACCGTAATATCTGCAGGCAAGTCACCCGCATGATTAAAACGATTATCAAAAACAGCAACAAGCGTGCCATTCGGCGTCTCAACAATACCCGGAATACGGAAATTTTTCGACTTACGACCCGCATCAACAATCAACTGATTCGGCCACGTCACGCAACTACCAATGCGAATCGGCGTCCCTTCGAGCACAATCTTATCCATAAGATTTGCCTTCTCAGAGGGCTCAATAAAGAGCGTATAATCGCAAGCACCTTCGCGCACCGGCACCGTAAACGTCACCGAACCTTCAGGATTAATACGCCCCTTCGTCAAACCGAGACGAATCGACTTCACATTCTTAACATTACCTTCAAGCTTAAGCGTGAACGTATCGGCAGCCTTCGTCACATCCGACGTACACATCACCTTACCCTGAGAAAGATCCCCACGGCCGATAAACGCCGGCACACCATTTGCCTCAACGCGAAGATTCGTTACCGCAGCCTGCGCTAACGTCGCAACACAAAGAGAAAAGAACAAGAGTTTTGTACGCATAATCAATCCTTTCATATTAACGTCATACATTCTACCATAAAAACGCCCCACATACAACCAAAAACAACAACTAACACAACTATGAATATTGCACAATATAACCGCGGGGGTAAGAAGAGTACTTCTCAAAAGAAAGGATGTCAAAGAGGAAAGAAGAAGGATCATCAGCTTACGCCCCCCGAGGGGCGGCGCGCCAAAATGAAAAATGTCAGCGAATCCGTTATAATGAAAGTTTCTAAACAAACCAAAATAAAGGACGCTGACATGGGTGATTATAGCAAAAAAACGAGAACACATTGACTACACAATGCGAAAAATTATTCAAAAACTTTGGAATTTTGATATTGATAGCCCAAAACACTGCTCAATCAAACAACTTGCGGTGATTTTAAGGATTCCTTATACGACGCTTCGCGACGAACTTAAACGAGGTTGCGTTGGTGGTCAAAGCTGTTTTTATCTCGCAAACAAGAAAAAATATCAGTATTTTCCGTACGATGCCAAACTTGCTCAAGATGACGCACGAGAGAAAGCATCCCATAAAGGTCCTCGTTTTAAGATTACAACGACATTTTTAGCTCATTTTGAGCCTTATTTAGAGAAATGGCGCTCAATTCCTGCAACATATCAAATGCTTAAAAATAAAAACCCAGAATACATACCACCCTCTCTACGTTCGATTTATTATCATGCAACCGATTCAATGTCTTTAAGTAAAGCGTTTGAGAAAAGCTATTGATATTATCGAAAAAGGAAACAATATAAGAAGCCTGAAATTGCAAAAAATCATAAACCTAATCAAACAATTGAAAAACTAAAAGAAGAAATAGGTGATTCAAAACCAAAGGGTTATTTTCAAATGGATCTTGTTGTTTCATCAATTCGTGGTATCGGAGGATTTTTAATACTTGTTAGTTCTGGTTATCCCAAAGAAGCGTTCATTCGTAAGCTTCCTAACCTTCGAAGAAAGACGGTTCACAAGGCTTTGCGTTCAATTATGAAAGAAGCAACAGAAAAAGGGATTACCATTACCCGTATTCTTACGGATAATAGCTCTGAATTTACTGATACAACGAAAATTCAGAAGATTACAGGCGCGATGTTATTCTACACGCATACTTACGCAGCATGGGAAAAATGATCCGTTGAAAACTTTAATCCCATCATTCGCCGCTTCTATCCAAAAGGCACAGATTTCTCAAAGGTCTCCACAAAAGAAATACTGGAATTACAAGAAATTCTTGTTAATTACCCTAGACACTCACAATACAACAAGGAACTCGTAGCATGAAAATATTCAACCTTTTTCCCCGTACCTCCCGCGATTTAACTTGCAATTCACACCCCCAACCACCCAAAACCCATCCTCCCCAACAATCCACTTACCTCAAGGAAGCAATAAGATGAACACCCCCTTTTAAATGAAATTCAAGACACTGCAAGACACCTCTACTCCGACCCGCGCGCAAACCCTTTTAAAGACAATACCTCTAGACATCTTTAGAAGATTTTTTTTTAGAAAAAAGAAACACTCCAACATACCACAAAGCACACCTGTAGAAAATTATAAAAGAAAAGATTTAAAAATGGAAACAGAAAACAACTCACTGCGCTTGGGCGCATATAGGTCAGTGTGTAAAGATTTTGCACCGTGCATTTCAAATTAAGTATGGTGGCTTGAAGACGAGGCTGTACCTACGCGCTCGAGAAGAGCCAAAGAGAGCCTGAAGGGTGGCGTCCTTTTGGATACCAGCCATCGTTTTTTGAATGCTGTTCATTTAGCACCTGTTTGAACGTCAAACCGCACCTGTTTGACAATCAAACCGCACCTGTTTCACGTTCATTTAGCACCTGTTTGAAAATGAGATTGAAAATACTCTCATTCCGTTCAAATCTATCCTTGCACCCGAGTGCGAAGCACGAGGATACATTCTCAAGTATTAACGAAGGCAGATTTCACAAACGTAGCAAAAAAGAAGACATGTAAGGGCGGCCTAAACGCACCATCTCATATGCCTTCATCGCTAATGCAAAAAATGCGTCTATCTTCTTATCTGAAAAGAAGCGCTCTATGGAATTAAATTTATTCTTCTAACTTATTCATTTCATTTCTTTAATACTTTTATTTGTCCAACCTTAACTTATTCATTTTATGGCGGGTAGTTTTAGGTTTAAAAACAGAACAATCTGTATCATTCGTGCAAAATTTAAACAGTACAAAATCTTTCCGTGCAAATTATTTTAAGGGGAAATTTCCTCTCGGGAAGAAATCTTAAAGTGTACAATTTTTAGCTGGTGACTTTTTAGACCTGTCTAGAAAACTTTAGAAAAAGTACGAGGGCGAAGAAGTGAAATGATGAAATTGAGTTTTGAAACCAATGGAATTGAAAGTTGAAGCCATTGGTTTTGAAATTTTATTAGGGCTGTTTTTGTGGAGGATGTGGATTTTTTAAGGAGGGATGTGCTGAATCATGTATTAGGAGGCGGTTGTAATTTACGATTGATAATGCGTGAGCTGATTTTGAATTAGGGGGTGAAAGGCGTGTTGAATTACGGGAATGTTGAAAAATTTTGATTAAAATAATTAGAGTTGTCTAATGGTTGGGGTGAGGTGTATTATACATACTGTACTGATAGGTGTTTTTGTCAGTAGATTTTAAGTGGTGATTTTATTTATCGTTGTCCTTATAATGAGGAGGCTTGTATGAGAGAGTACATTGCACTAATGTTTTTGTTCGGTTTAAGCTCATGCTTATGGGCGGACCTATCACAGTCACATGTTCGAGTTGACACTCGTGAATCTTTTGGTGGTCGTTTAGCCACTGGGATTGAGATGCGTGGCGAAGCGAATGGTGCGTCGTATGGAGAATGGGATACCACAACTTTGCCGAATGGTTGGCATCAATTGGTGTCTGGTGAGACGCAAAAGGATGTTTGTGTAATCAATGGCGAAGAGGTGATTATCCTTGGAGGAAAGATTGAGGAAAATCTTGAACTTCTTGGTAATCAGCTTTATATTTTGCGTGATAATTTAATCATTCCATCGGGTTTAAAGGTAACGATTGGAAAAGATGCCATTTTGAAATTTACGGAGCATTCTGTAATCCGCGTGAAGGGGGAGGGTGCGCTTGAACTCCAAGGTGTGGCTTTGACGGATATTGCAGACGATTCAATTGGGGGTGATACGAATTTGGATGGCGATGCATCTGCGATGCCTGAAGTTTTGCCGAATTGGATTGAGGGAAATGTTCAGTATGTAACCCTTTCGTTGTTTGATGGTGGTAATTTGCTCTTGCCTAAACTTACGTATACGATGGGCGCGAAGTATGGTCAATTGCCTGTATTAGAGCGCTCGGATGCGATGTTTAATGGGTGGAGTAAAAATACGCTAGGGGATGGCGATTTGGTTGAGCCAAATATGGAGGTCGATTTTACGGTGGCGTCATTGTATGCATCGTGGACAAATGCGCAGCTTTCGCTTCCTGAAAATGCGATGAAAATTGGGTATATGGAAAAGACGTATGCTTTTGACTTAGAGTCGAATATTGACTGGGAGATTGAGAGCTCGGTAGATTGGGTGACGCTTGATTTGGTGCGTGGGGAGGGGAATGCTACGATTCAAGTGACGGTTTCTGAAAACCATTCAACTTCTAATCGTTCGGCCGTTTTGAAGGTCAAGAGTGCGACCTACGCAGGGGTGGGCGTGCGTGAGTTTACGATTGAGCAAGAGGGGATGGAATTACTTCCTGTGCCACAAATTATTTTAAGTAAGCCTGGTATTAGTGAAGATACTTTTGAAGGAAAGGCTTATCGTATTGCAATTAAGCATGATAATCCACGTGTAGAATTGCGTTACACCTTAGACGGTACAGAGCCCACGAAGAATAGTCTTTTGGCGCGGACTGATACGGTGAATGATGATGCGATTGCATCCTTCAACATCTATGAAACGACAACAATTAAGGTTCGCGCATTCTTAGAAGGTTACTTTGAAAGTGATGTCGCGTCGGCCTATATTCGTCGTTTGTATACATTGGCGGAGGCTTTGGATGTGCCGTTATGGAAGGTGACCACATCTGGTGATGCAAATTGGTTTGTCAATGAAGTTACCACGCATGATGGTGTAGCATGTGCACAGAGTGGCGCGATTAAAAATGGCGAGTCTTCTACGATTGAGACAACCGTTTATGGTGATGGTGTTTTGACCTTCTGGTGGTATGTCTCTTGTGAAGATGATCCAGTGGATGACAATTGGGATCGCTTGACCTTCTATGTAGATGATAATGAGATTACACGTATTGATGGTGAATCGGGATGGCAATTGTATTCTGTCAAGTTGAAGGGTGAAACCTTCCACACATTGAAGTGGGTTTATAGTAAGGATGCCTATGACTTCGGTGGTATTGGAGAAAACTGTGCCCGTATTGACTACTTACAGTGGACTCCTGTGATGGAAGAGATGGATATTCCATTGGAATGGTTTGAAGGTCAGCGTCTTTTGGGTACGGATGGATCGTTGACGATTGAGATTGCTGCGATGATGGATGCAGACCGAGATGGTTTGACAAATGCTCAAGAGTACATCGCAGGCACAGATCCTACGGATGCATTCTCGAATTTCAAGGCATACATCTCGTTTGATGAAGAAACGAAGGAGCCTATTATTACGTGGGAGCCGAACTTGATGAATGGCCGCACGTATCGTGTATATGGTAAAGCGTCGCTTTCTGATGAAGAATGGACGACGCCTGTGACACCAAACCATCACTTCTTCAAGGTGGAAGTGGATAATCAATAAGGAGGGTGAAACATGAAAACGAACATTTTAGCTATTGGCGTACTTCTTTTAAGTGCATCTCTATCTTGGGCTCAGCAGACGTCTACTATCAGCAATGATTATCGGGCGTGGCAAAAGGTCACGGCTATTGAACAACGTCTGCAGAAGGTGAACGAAGCGGTAGATAAGCCTGTTCTTTTTGCCGCTTCAGACGCAAGGTCTGCGCAATCCTCGATTAGCCTGCCTACAGCGGGTGGTGCGCGCCCGATTATTTTCGATCGGTCTTATTTGACATGGTTGAATAATCGCAATATCAAAAAGCCCAATGGAGGTTATCCACGTAAGTATGATTTGCGTTCGCTTGGATTTGTTTCACCTGTTAAATTCCAGGGTGATTATGGCACGTGCTGGGCGCATGCGGCAATGGCTTCTATTGAGTCTTGGATTTTAAAGACTGAAAATGTAACGGTCGACTTCTCGGAGAATCATCTTGTGCGAAAGCATGGAGGTGATTGGGAATTTGCCGCTGGTGGTAATGCGAGTATGGCTGAAGCTTACTTTGTGCGTTGGGCTGGGCCAGTTTATGAGAGTGATGACCCATATCCTAACCCCAATGCCACGGTGGAGCCAACGACCGTGCGTCATGTCCAGCGGACTCGGTGGATTATTCCAAAGCGTGAACCCTTGGATAATGATACCATTAAAGATGCGCTCATGAATTTTGGTGCACTTTTTACGTCTCACTATTACACGCCTGAAAGTTTTGCTTACAATCCCAATACTGCTGCGTATTATGTACCTTTCGCAAAAGGACGTTTTAATCATGCGATAACGATTGTGGGATGGGATGATGACTATCCTCGTGAGAATTTTACGATTCAGCCTCCAGGGAATGGCGCGTTCATTGTTAAGAATAGTTTAAGTGATGCGTGGGGCGATGAGGGCTATTGCTACATCTCTTACTACGATGAGTCATTAGGTTATAAGGATATCACATCGTTTTCAAGTTCAGAGAGTATTGATAGCTACGCCACAATTTATCAGTATGATCCATTGGGAGTCGTTGAAACAATTCCCACAAAGTGGGGCGCAAATATGTTTAAGGCTTCCGCAGATGATAGCATCTCTGCTGTAGGTTTCTATGCCCTAATTCCCAATACACATTACATGATTAGTGTCTATCGTAATTGTGAAATTGGGAAGCCTGAATCGGGTGAAGTGGTGGTCAAAAATTTCAATGGACATACGGATTATGCAGGTTTTGTAACAATCCCATTGCCGACAGCCGTGGATGTTAAGGCGGAGACGAGATTTTCCATTGTCCTCAAATTAGGCACGTCGCCTTATCCAAATCCTCATGCTATTGAGACGTCCATTCCTGGCTATTCTAGTGCAGCGACAGCTTCCGCGAACCAAAGTTTCTATAGTGACAATGGGAATAAGTGGCATGATTTGAGAGATTGGAAGATTGCTGCCAATTTGTGTATTAAGGCATATGGTAAATCTGCTGAAAATGTGACGCCGACGCTCATTGGATTGCAGATTGAGGGTGTAGATTCTGTCGCTTCTGAAGAGAGCACCTCTTTTACTGCTACAGCTTCTTATAGTAACAATTTGCAGAAAACGGTTGTTCCCGTATGGTCTATTCCTGCTTCGGCAGCAGCTTATGCAGAGATTACAGCTGAAGGTGTTCTCACGGCGAAGAAGGTTTTATCCAATACGACAATTGAACTTCAAGCTTCTTACCGTGAGGGAGATGTAGAGAAGAGTGTTACGAAAACGGTGACAATCACCGTCGCACCGCCGCAATGTCCTCAAACAATCTCTGCGACACTTGGAATGGAAACGACGGGTGTTAATATTCGTTGGGAAGCTGTAGAAGGGGCTGATACCTATGCGATTTATCGTGGTCCAACAGAAAATTCGGCGAATGCCGCTTATTGTGGCACGACGACTGAAACGCAATACTTTGACATTGATGTTGAGCCGGGTGTTTCTTACTACTATTTCATAAAGGCTAAAAATGGCACAGGGTCAAGCGCATTTACTGTCGCTGCAGAAGGATGGCGTGCGCTCACCGCACCAAGTGCAGTGAATGCGTCTGATGGTACATTTGAGGGACGGATTGATCTTACATGGAGTGCTTCTTCGGGTGCATCACATTATCGTGTTTATCGTGCGGAATCTTTAGAGGATGAGCCTCAGCCTATTACGGAGTGGATTACAGATTTCCGTTATACAGACACTGCGGTTGAGGCTGAACGTCTTTATCTCTATTATGTGAAGGCCGCACTCTCTGCTGACGGTGCGCGTGCAAGTGCATTGAGTATCGTAGATGATGGTTTTGTCTTTACACCAGTCGTTTTACGTTCAATTGAAATCGTTGGCCCCGCCTCAATTAATGCTGCTGCGACTACGGCTTACGCTTGTAATGCGTGGTACACGGATGGCACAATGAAATCATCTGTACAGGCCTCTTGGACGCTTGATGGAAGTGAGGATGTGACGCTTAATGCTGAAACAGGCGAGGTGGTAACACCGATTATTGCAGAGAATCGCACCTTTATACTTCAGGCAACTTATGTAGAAGATGGCATTGAAAAGGCGGCACAGCGTGAAGTTGTGATTCTTCCCATAAAGCCTGAGGCGCCAAGTATATTTACCGTACAATCTGCCACCACAGAACAGATTTCGCTTACTTGGGAATCTGTCGCAGGTGCTGCGTATTATGAAATTTGGCGCGCAGGTGAAGCAGATGTGACGAAGGCCACACGTGTAGGGTCTGAAGTGACGTGTGCGTATAGTGACGTGTTGGTGACTCCTGGTGTGACCTACTACTATTGGTTAAAAGCAGGTAATAGCAGTGGTGTAAGCGATATCTCCGAAACATATGTGTCGGCTACGCGTAAATTGCTTGCTCCCACGGGGGTTAGTGCGACACATGGCACAGATGCGGACAAGGTGACGATTACTTGGCAGGCTGTGCAGGGTGCACGGGCGTATTGGATTTCACGCGCGGAATCGGTTGAAGGCCCGTATGAAGTGCTTGCAGAAGGGGTGACAACTCTCTCTTATGATGACACCTCTGCTGAGATGGGAACGGAATATTATTACACTGTTCAAGCTGCAAGTGATGCGCAGGGCGCAAATTTGAGCGTGGCGAGTGCCGCGGTTGTGGGCTCCAAAAAGATCGTACACTTCCCAACTGCTCTGATAATTCGAGGCCCTGCTACGGTATTTTCGGAAGAATCGGCTCAATATGTTGCAGAAGTAACTTACAATAATGGTGATGTTCTTCCTGCAGAAGGGGCGTGGCAGGTGACAGATACGAGTCTTGCCACAATTGATGAGGCGGGGCTTTTAACGGTTCAAAAGGTTACGGTTTTGCAAGTCGTTGGACTTTCCATGAGTGTGACGATTGGTGAAATTACGTTGGATGCCACTTACGAGATTTCACTTTTGCCGCATGAGGCCTATTCGCTTGTAAAGGATGTATCGGTTAAGCCGCGTTGGCCTTGGAATGGGCTCGTAGATATTGATTATACGATTGAAAACTATCCTGAAAATAGCTTTGCCTTTATCACGCTTGAAGGCTATGATATCGACGATGAACGCGTGCTTCCTGCCACAAGTTTGTCGGGCATTGGTGTGAGTACGCCCGTGACAACGGGTGCCTATCGCATTACATGGGACTTGGGTGCGGATTATCCTAACTTCCATACGACGCGTTTCTGGGTGAATCTTACTTCGACGCCAGCCTTGTTGGAAGTTCCTTCTGCCCTTACGGCCTCAAAGGGGGAACATGAAAATAAGGTGGTGCTCACGTGGTCACCTGTTGAGAATGCGATTGGGTATGAAGTGTATCGTGCCACGAGTTCTGTTCTTGACGAGGCTGAACGTATTGCGACGGTGACTGCACTTACATACACTGATGTAGCCGTTGTCGCAGATGTGGTTTACTACTACTGGGTGCGCGCATCAATTGGTGACTTCAAGAGTGAGTTCTCTTCCGCAGAGAATGGTTGGGCTCTTCAAGCCAATCAAGTAAAGGCGGCAGACCTCTATGTCGCCACGAATGGTAGTGACACCACGGGTACGGGCACGTATGATAATCCATATGCCACCATTCAAAAGGCTCTTGATGTTGCTACTGAGGGTGCAAAGATTTGCGTCTTGCCTGGTACGTATGTTGAAAATATTGAAATTACAGGGAAGCATGTTTACCTCTTCTCTGAACAAGGTGCCAAGGAAACGGTCATTCGCTCTACTTCTGCGAAGCGTTCGGTGGTGACAATCACCGCAAGTGCAGAGGGCACAATTGTGGATGGCTTTACCGTCACGGGTGGTTCGGGTAATTACAATCCTGGTAATGGGGATTATTATGGTGGTGGCTTCCACTGTGTGACAACTGCTACCATTCAGAACTGTATCATTACTGAGAATAATTATAGTGACCTTGCCTTCGGTGGTGCTATCTATAATCATTCGGGTACGGTAACCGTTGAAAACTGCTTAATCACCAAGAACTATGCTTGGGCAAGTGGTGGTGCGTCCTTAACGGAGTCTGAAGCCGGCACGATTATTTTCATCGGATGTACCATTTGTGAGAATCGTTCAACCTCGTTCTTCGGTTATCAAGGGGGTGTCAGCCTTGCCAACCAGGGGAATATGCAGTTGATTAACTCCATCGTTTGGAATAACGAAGGGGATGATATTGGCGCATTCTCCAGTATTTATGCGCAAGGAACAAATCTGACGATTACAAACTCTTTAATTGACGGTGGCTTCACTGCCAAGCGCAATATTGAATCGTTGGTCGTTACGGGAACCAATCTCAGTGTGAATCCTCAATTCAATGCGGATTACACATTAAGCGAAAATTCTCCGTGTATTGATGCGGGTGTTGATGCTTCGGTGAAAACGGAGTCTGATCTCGCAGGAAAGGTGCGTATTCACGGCTCAAAGGTTGATCTTGGTGCATATGAATATGATGCGCCAACATATGTTCCTATGCAGTCCACCTATACGATTATTTATTCGGCAAATGGTGGCACGGGGACGATGTCCACACAGACAGTTGTTTATAATCAGCCGACGGCATTAACGCCAAATGGCTTTACAAAGGCGGGTTACACCTTTGTTGGTTGGGCGACTGTAGCAGATGGCGAATGCGCTTATCAGGATGGTGCGACGGTGCTCGGCTTAGCGGATAAGGGGCAGACGATTACCCTTTATGCGCTTTGGCAAGAGGTTGAGGGGCCAGCTTTCTCATGGCTTTATACGATTGAAAATGGCGAAGTAACCATTACAGGTGTGCAGGGTGAAATGAGTGGTGAGCTCATCATTCCTAATGAGATTGAAGGTCTTCCTGTGACTCAGATTGCGGCAGAGGCTTTCAAGGGAAATCAGGCGCTTGTCACGATTGTAGTGCCAGATTCTGTAAAAACAATCGGTGCAAATGCATTCGCAGATTGTTCGAACTTGCGTGACGTTACTTTGCCAGAGGATTTAGAGCTCGGTGGCAGCTCCATTCCGACCAATGGTCTCGTCGCTTACTATCCATTTACCAATGGAACTTATGTAGATGAGACAGGCAATGGACATAACATCGTGTATAATGGTGCGCAACCTGCTACAGATCGTTTGGGTATAGTCAATAATGCTTATGCGTTTACAGGTGAGCGAATATTCTTTAAAACAGAAGCAACAACAGAAACACTTTATTGGGATAATTTTACTTATTCCGTGTGGGCAAAAACAAGTGTAGTTGTTTCAGAAGATGGTGATTCGGATGGTGCCTGGCAGGCCGGCAATGCGATACTTTATCCAGCACATGGAGGAAGCAATGCAGGGTGCGGTTTAGCTATTGGAACGAATGGCGTATGGTTGACGGAACATGGTGATTGTTATCTACCAAAAACATTGCAATATAATGCTGAGATTGGCACAGGATGGAATCATTATGCTGTGACAGTTGATAATAATGGAGCAGCGAAGCTTTACCTTAATGGGCAACATGTTGCGACCGCGTCTCAATCGGGTCGTCGCAAAGCGATATGCCCAACATTGATTGCTGGTGCAAATCATCGTGAAATTTGGGGCATCTTTACGGGCGTTGCTGATGACTATGCATTCTATAATCGCGCACTTTCTCCAGAAGAAGTCGCAGCGCTTTATAGTGGTAGTGGCGTGATTAACTTGCAGTCCATCTTCTCAGGATGTACGTCTTTGCAGACCATTACGGGATGTGGCTTTACGGTGGTCACCTTTGACGCTGGGGAAGGTACGCTGGCTTCGGAAGAAACGACGAAGATTTTCCGCCGCGGTGCTGCGTTTGGCACCTTGCCAACGCCTACGCGTGAAGGCTTTAAGTTTATGGGCTGGCAAACTGCCCAGGGTAAAGTGGTTGATCAGAATACAATCGTCTCGGATACGAATGATGGCACGTTGACTGCCACGTGGGCTGAAATGCAGCGTTATGATAACCTTGACGAATACATCCATTCCGCTACGCCTTGGACGGAACAGTCGTCTACCACTTATGATGGTGTTTCTGCTTTCCAAAGTGGCGCCATTTCTCATAATGGTACCTCGTCCATCTCCATTGATGTCGTTGGCGCTGGCACACTTTCCTTTAGATGGAAGGTCTCCTCTGAAGGCAGTTGGGACTTCTTACGTTTCTACATTGATAATGTGCAGCAGGCATCCATTAGTGGTAGCGTAGGGTGGGAAGAAAAGACTTATGCCATTCCTGCGGGGACCCACACCATTAAATGGGCTTACACAAAGGATGGTAGCGTCAATTCAAATAGCGACTGCGGTTGGCTTGATTGTGTCACCTATGTGCCAGACGCTGAGCCACCTGAAGTGAGTGATGAATTGTATTATGTGATTGATCTCTCGGGTGGAACTTCGGCTACAAGTTATCCGGTGACGACGCTCTCTGCGCCACCTGCAGAAGGGTGGACGGATGAATATAAGACCACCAAACTCGTTCTCCGTCGTATTGAGGCGGGCTCCTTCTTGATGAACGGCACTTACGATGTGACGATTAGTCAGCCCTTCTACATGGGCGTCTTTGAAGTTACGCAGAAGCAGTATGAATTGGTGACAGGAAGCAATCCGTCAATCTATACTGGTGATATGCGTCCTGTTGAAAATATCTCTTGGAATGCGATTCGTGGCAATTCGGATACGCACAATTGGCCATCAGTAACAACCGTAGACACAAACTCCTTTATCGGTAAATTGCGAATGAAGACGGGACTCACGCTTGACTTGCCGACTGAAGTGCAGTGGGAATACGCTTGTCGCGCAGGAACAACTTCGGGTTACAATAATGGCGGTGATACTGAAGCAGATTTGGCGTTGCTTGGGCGTTACACTGGTAATCAGAATGATGGTCGTGGCGGTTATTCACAGCACACGGTGGTGGGTTCCTATCTTCCGAATGCTTGGGGACTCTATGACATGCATGGTAATATTGAGGAATGGGGATTAGATTGGTATGGAACTTTGGAATTAGATACGATTCTTGTTGGACCTACATCTGGATATTATCGAATGGTGCGTGGAGGAGGATGGAGTGATGATGCATCTATTTGTATGTCTAATAGCCGTCATTCGGGACTCAGTAATAATCCTCCAAATTCTCATGATCATAGCGGCTTCCGCCTCGCGTGCCCGGTGGCTGTGGTTAATACGCCAGAGGCAGATGTGCGCCTCTTCACGTATAGTGTTGCCAATGGTGAAGTTACGATTACAGGCTTGACGGATGATGCATATGCAGGAGCATTGGTGATTCCTGAAACGATTGAAGGAGTCCCTGTGACTGCGATTGCTAATAACGCTTTCGCAGGTTGTGAAGGCGTGACATCTGTCACAATCCCTTCAAGTGTGATTTCGATTGGAGAGGATGCATTTGATGGATGTTCAAACATCACCGAGGTGGCGTTGCCTGTTTTGGCAGTTGTGAATACGCCAGGTTTCTATGAAGCCTGTTTCATAAATCAAAATACGCGCTATTCGTTGGATACAGAAAGCTCGCTGCTTGAGAATAATCCAGTAGTTGTTCAAGAAGCGTCAAAATTATATGTTACGAGTCTTCCAGAATACACCATGTATGCTTATGGTACGAATATGTATTTTGAAGGTGGTGTAACCTATTATTTTTCTGCCGCCTATGATGACCATTCAAGTGTAAAGGTGGATAATCAAATGGTGGTTGCGCCATCTTCCTCAGAATGTCAAGTTGGTACAGGAAATATTACGTTTGAAACCTCTGGATGGCATTGGATTGATTTACGAGCTTCAAATTATGGAAATGTTGGTGGAGCAAATACCTCCACATTAAATGGTTTCTTCTGGTGGACAAGTTCTAACTCTACAAAACGTCGATTCACTACGTCTGAAACGAATGCTATCTTCTGTATCAATGCAAATGGAACCCTCGCCAACATCTTCCCTGAGAGCTACGATAAGTTACAGTCTGTAGAATTATATGGTGAGCTTTCATTTGTCTTAAATGGTTTCTTTGATGGATGTACATCTTTGCAGAATGTGACGGGATGTGGTTTTACGGTGGTCACTTTTGACGCTGGTGAAGGTACGCTGGCTTCGGAAGAAACAACGAAGATCTTCCGCCGCGGTACTGCGTTTGGCGCTTTGCCAACGCCCACGCGTGATGGCTTTAAGTTTATGGGCTGGCAAACTGCCCAGGGTGAAGTGGTTGATCAGAATACAATCGTCTCGGATACGAATGATGGCACGTTGACCGCTACGTGGGCTGAAATGCTGCGTTATGATAACCTTGATGAATACACCCATTCCGCAACGCCTTGGACTGAACAGTCGTCTACTACCTATGATGGTGTTTCTGCTTTCCAAAGTGGCGCCATTTCTCATAATGGCACCTCGTCAATCTCCATTGACGTCGTGGGTTCTGGTACACTCTCCTTCAGGTGGAAGGTCTCTTCTGAAGGAAGTTATGACTACTTGCGTTTCTACATTGATAATGTGCAGCAAGCATCCATTAGTGGTAGCGTAGGGTGGGAAGAAAAGACCTATACCATTTCTGCTGGGACTCATACGCTCAAATGGGCTTACACAAAGGATGGTAGTGTCAATTCAAATAGCGACTGCGGTTGGCTTGACTGTGTCTCCTATGTGCCAGATGCTGAGCCTCCTGAAGTGAATGATGCGTTGTATTATGTGATTGATCTTTCGGGTGGAACTTCAGCGACAAGTTATCCGGTGACGACGCTCGCTGCGCCGCCTGCAGGAGGCTGGACGGATGAATACAAGACCACTAAGCTTGTCCTCCGTCGTATTGAGGCGGGCTCCTTCTTGATGAACGGCATTTACGATGTGACGATTAGTCAGCCCTTCTACATGGGCGTCTTTGAAGTCACGCAGAAGCAGTATGAATTGGTGACAGGAAGCAATCCGTCAATTTACACTGGTGACATGCGTCCTGTTGAAAATGTCTCTTGGAATGCGATTCGTGGCAATTCGGATACGTACAATTGGCCGAGTGTAACAACCGTAGACCTCAATTCATTTATGGGTAAGATTCGCGCGAAGACGGGCCTTACGCTTGACTTGCCGACTGAAGCGCAGTCGGAATACGCTTGCCGTGCAGGGACGACTTCGGATTATAACAATGGTGGTAGTACAGACGCAGATTTGGCGTTGCTTGGACGTTATTGGGATAATGGAGGTTCGTCTAATCAACACGCAGTGGTGGGTTCCTATCTTCCGAATGCTTGGGGACTCTATGACATGCATGGTAATGTGTGGGAATGGTGTTTGGATTATTGGTCCGGTAGTCTCTCCTCAAGCACAGATCCCAAGGGCCCAACGTCGGGGTCGAGCCGCGTATTACGTGGCGGGGTTTGGTACGACCTTGCGGACGACTGTACTTCGTCTAGCCGTGACTACATTGATCCGTCGTACTCGATCGACGGCTACGACGGCTTCCGCCTCGCATGCCCTGTAGGACTGTAGACATTTTCTAAAAAGGGGCGCGGAGCTGCCAGGTGCCGAGCAGGCGGAGCGCGAGGCACGGCAAGCGAAGCGCCCGCGCGTATAAAATCGGGTTAACAGAAAAGTGTCACCCATTTGGTGGCGCTTTTCTTTTTAAGAGGAGGTACTCCTTTAATTTCTGTTATTGATCTAAAGCGAGGGGGGACAGGATGAGTAATTTAATCATAGGTGTTTTGCACGATAAATGGTGAAATCTCACGCGAGTGACTTACTGAAAAATATTTACAGTTTACTTAAGAAATGAAATTAATGAATTGATTTTTCGCTGTTAACAACTTTAGATTTCAAAAAGGTTGGTTTCATTTCTTCAATATTCGATACTTTATTCGTTGAGACGTAACTTATTCATTTACAATAACTTATTTGAATGTTTTCATGGCTAGCAATTTTAGGTTTAAAAACAGAACAATCTGTATCATTCGTGCAAAATTTAAACAGTACAATTTTGTACGTAGCAACACTTTTAAGGGGAAAATGACAAGTAAGGAAAATTCTTAAATAGTACAATTTTTACACGGAGACTTTTTAGACCTTTCTAGAAAACTTTAGAAAAAGTACGAGGGCGAAGAAGTAAAAGTATTAGTTGTATAATATATTTCATGCATATTACTAACAAAGAAGATGTCTTTTAAGAATGATTATTACTTGACTCTCTTAAAGAAGAAGGGATGTGGTCAATAATTGGGCCTGTATAAAATGAAAAGGAATGAAATTACAGACAAAAGTGTTGTACCGTCAGTCAAGGTTGTATGTGTACTTGTCTATTTGTTGTTCTTAAGGGTGGTAAATTTTTAATATAAGGTAGTTTTTTTTGTTATAATAATTTGCATGAATGAGAGTGGTCCTATTTGTCGTGAAGCGCTTGCTTGTCGAGCGAAGGTTATGCATGTTTTGCGTGACTATTTTGATACGCATGGTTTTTTAGAATGTGAGACGCCTGTTCGAATTCCTGCGCCTGCAAATGAGGCTTTTTTAGAGTCTCCTCCTTCAGGGGATTGTTGGTTACGAACTTCTCCAGAGTTGCATATGAAGCGACTTCTCGCCGCTGGTAGTGGACGTATTTATCAAATGGGGCCTTGTTTTCGAGCAGGAGAGTGTGGGCGTCGGCATAATCCAGAATTTACAATGATTGAGTGGTATCGACCAAATGAAACTATTGCGGAACTTTATAAAGATGTAGCAATGGTTGTTTCGTTAGCTTTCGGGGATGCGTATGAGCCGAAGGTTTATACGGTTGAAGAAGCTTATGTTAAGTGGGCTGGATGGAACCCGTTAGAGACGTGGGATGAAGATCGCTTTGATGAGGATATGGCATTAAAAATTGAGCCATCTCTTCCTCAAGAAGGACTTGTTTATCTTGTTGATTATCCTGCTCAAGCGGCAGCTTTAGCGCGTTTAAATCCGCGCGACTCACGTATCGCTGAGCGCTTTGAAGCATATCTTAATGGGATTGAGATTGCAAATGGGTATGGAGAGTTAACGGATGCGGTAGAACAACGCCAGCGGTTTGAAGCAACGATTACTATGCGACGGGCGAGGGGATTGCCGACTTATCCAATTGATGAGGCTTTTCTTGAGGTGTTGAATCAAATGCCTCCAACGGCAGGAATTGCGCTTGGAGTAGATCGTCTTGTGATGGCTGTTTATGGCACGAGTGAAATTGCGAAGATTCGACCTTTTTGTGAATGTCGTTAAATGATAATGGGTTTCTTATGAGTGATATATTCATTACTGGTGCTCGACAAAATAATTTGAAGAATGTAAATGTGCGTATTCCGCGTGATTCGTTAACTGTGATTACGGGGCTTTCTGGATCTGGAAAAAGTTCTCTTGCATTTGAAACGCTCTATGCTGAGGGGCAACGGCGTTATGTTGAAAGTCTTTCAGCTTATGCTCGTCAGTTTTTAGATCAGCTTCAGAAGCCTGATGTTGAGCATATTGAAGGACTTTCACCTGCAATTTCGATTGAACAGCGTGCAAGTGGAAGTAATCCTCGATCAATAGTTGCAACGGTCACAGAGATTCATGATTATTTACGTTTGTTATGGGGGAATATAGCTCATCCGTATTGTCCTTCATGTGGAAAGGCTGTACAACCCCAGAGTGCTGAAGAGATCGTTGATCAGCTATTGATGTATTCAGAGGGAACAAAATTAATTTTGCTTGCGCCAATTGTGCGAGGACGTAAGGGGCGACATGACGATGTTCGTGATTTAATGATGCATCAAGGCTATACGCGTGCACGCATTGATGGTGTAATGGTTGAAATAGAATCTGAATGGCCAGATTTGGACAAAAAGTGTCCCCATAAGATTGATGCGGTTATAGATCGCCTTGTTATAAAAAAGGGAATTCGTAGTCGTTTAACAGATAGTGTTGAGCAAGCATTGCGTGTAGCTGATGGTCTTGTAGAGGTTGAAGTTGTAAATGGTGAATCAATTTTGTATTCGGAAAAGAATGCTTGTGCAGATTGTGGGATTTCTTTTGAAACTTTAAAACCTCGAAGTTTTTCTTTTAATTCTCCATATGGTGCGTGTCCAACATGTTCTGGGTTGGGAGCTTTGATGGTGTTTGACGAGGCGCTTGTTGTACCCGATAAGACGAAGCCATTGCGAGAGGCAATCGTTGGATGGCGTCGAGGAGGGCATCATTTGCTTATGTATTACAATTGGTTGCTTTCGGCATTTGCGACAGTACGTAATATAGATTTGAATACGCCTTATCAAGATTTACCGGCATGGTTTAGGAATGAGTTATTACATGGTACGGGCGAGGAGGAGGTTGAACTTGTTTATTATCAGCGTGGTGTGCGCAACTCAATGGTAAAGCCTTTTGAAGGAGTTTTGCCAAATTTACAACGTCGATATGCTGAGTCTGATAATGAGGATACACGTGAGACATTGACGCAATTTCTTTCACCTCAGCTTTGTCCAGATTGTAAGGGTGCACGTATGCGACCAGAAAGTCGCGTTGCAACTGTTGCTGGGAAAACGTTGCCAGAAGTGATGCGCATGCCTGCTCGTGAGTCTTTGGCCTTTTTTGAAACATTAGACTTACCATCTCATGAGGCAACGATTGCTGAAGAGATGAAGAAGGAAATTTGTAAGCGTTTGTCTTTCCTTGTTGATGTTGGACTTGATTATTTGTCATTAGATCGTGAAAGTTCAACACTTTCTGGAGGGGAGATGCAACGTATTCGTCTGGCGTCCCAAATTGGAAGTGGGCTTGTTGGAGTACTCTATGTACTTGATGAACCAACGATTGGATTGCATCCACGTGATAATGAACGTTTGATTTCAATGTTACATCGATTACAAAAACGTGGAAATACGGTTGTCGTGGTAGAGCATGATGAAGAAATGATCCGTCGTGCAGATTATGTTATTGATATTGGGCCTGGCGCAGGTCGATTAGGGGGCGAGGTTATTTATCAAGGGCCAGCAAAAGGACTAGCAAAATGTAAACGATCTATTACTGCAGATTATTTAACGGGACGTAAGGCTGTTCCTATTCCTAAACGTGTTAAGCCACAGCGTGCGTGGTTGACACTTGAGGGATGTACAGAGAACAACTTAAAGAATATAACGGTACGTTTCCCTATTGGATGTTTTATTTGTGTGACAGGTGTCTCAGGTTCTGGAAAATCGACACTAGTTGATGATATTTTAATGCGTGCTTTAGCACAATATTTTTATGGATTGCGCCACAAACCTGGAGCTCATAAGAAGATTGCAGGATTGCAATACTTTGATAAAATGATTGAAATCGATCAATCTCCAATTGGTCGTACACCCCGCTCAAATCCAGTAACGTATACAGGATGTTTTACTGCGATACGTGAGCTCTTTTCACAAACACCCGCTGCGCGCATGCGTGGTTATAAACCAGGTCGATTTTCGTTTAATGTAAAGGGCGGTCGCTGTGAGGTGTGTCAAGGTGATGGTATGAAGCGTCTTGAAATGCATTTCTTGCCAGATGTATATGTACCTTGTGAGCAGTGTAATGGTGCGCGTTATAATCGAGAAACGCTTGAGGTCCGTTATAAAGATAAGTCAATCTCAGATGTGCTCGATATGACGGTTGATGAAGCGTTAGAATTTTTTAAGGATATTCCTGCGATTGCAAATAAACTAACAACGATTTCAGAAGTTGGTCTTGGGTATATCCATCTTGGTCAATCTGCGACAACTCTTTCTGGAGGTGAAGCTCAGCGTATGAAGCTCGCTACAGAACTTTCAAAACGTGCGACTGGAAAAACGCTTTACATTCTTGATGAACCAACAACAGGATTACATTTTGCGGATGTTCATCGTTTACTTCTTTTATTGCAACGATTACGCGATCAAGGGAATACGATTGTTGTGATTGAACATAATCTTGATGTTATAAAATCTGCAGATTGGATTATTGATCTAGGGCCAGAAGGTGGCGATCGCGGAGGAGAGCTTATTGCTTGTGGGACGCCTGAGATGATTGCTCAAGCCCCAGAAAGTGCAACAGGTAAATTCTTGAAGCCTTTGCTTGTGTAATTTTGTTAGCAGTAATTTTATACATATTATTCCTATTGAAAAAAATAGGTTTTTATGATAGAATTCCTTACGTTAAAAAGAAGGAGAACATATGAAATCTTTGCTATTCTCGTTTCTTGCAGTTACAGCATCTACTGCAATTGCTGCTCCTGAATGGGAAAATGAAACAATCTTCCAAGTGAATCGTGAGCCTGCACGTGCTTCTTTAATGCCGATGACAACGGGAACAACATATTCCTTGAATGGCCAATGGAAGTTCAATTTTGTAATGCGTCCAGAAGAACGCCCTGTAGATTTTTATAAGCCGGCTTATGATGTATCCACATGGAAGGAAATTGAAGTTCCCTTGAGTTGGCAAATTGCAGGGTATGGTACTCCGATTTATTCAAATGAGGTTTATCCCTTCCGTGTTAATCCACCCTATGTGATGACGGAACCTCATAAGAACTGGACTGCTTACAACGAGCGCAACTCTGTTGGTAGTTACCGCCGTACATTTACGTTGCCTAAAGACTTTTCGAAAGGTCGCGTTTATTTACGTTTTGATGGTGTTGAGTCTGCATACTACGTATGGGTCAATGGTATATATATTGGCTATAGTGAAGATTCCTTTACGGCTGGTGAATATGATATTACCGATGCGCTTCAGGATGGCGAGAATATGCTTGCCGTTGAAGTCTATCGCTGGTCGGATGGAAGTTATTTAGAAGACCAAGATTTTTGGCGTCTTGCTGGTATTTTCCGTGATGTGACTTTGTTCACGACGCCAGATGTTCAAGTACGTGATGTTTGGGTTCGTTCGACGTTGGCTGATGATTATACCACTGGTATTGTTGAAGGCGATGTTTGGGTTCGCAATGCTGGGAAAGCAGCAACAGCAGCAACAACACTTGATGTGACAATTGGTGATGTTTATGTAAAAACATTGGCAATTCCCGCACTTGGTGCAGGTGAAGAAGTTAAAGTTGCTCTTCCCAAAGTAGAAGTACCAGCAGTGAAGTGTTGGACTGCAGAAACTCCGAATCTTTATCCTGTGTCTATCAAATTATCCAATGGAGATACGCGTATGTTTAATACAGGATTCCGTCGGATTGAAGTTGGTCCAGGAGGTTGCCTTCTCGTAAATGGTAAGAGTGTTATTATCAAAGGGGCTAATCGTCATGAGATGGATCCTGATCGAGGTCGTGCGTTGACACGTGAACGTATTGAGCAGGATGTCCTCATTGCAAAATCTGCAAATTTCAATGCGATTCGTACGTCTCACTATCCGAATCATCCTTATTTTTATGAGGTATGCGATCGTGTCGGTATTTATGTTATGGATGAAGCAAACGTTGAAGCCCACGAAATTCGTGGCACTCGTTATTGCTTGAATGATGTTCCCTCGTGGCATGGCGCATATGAATTCCGCATTCGAAATATGTTCCAACGTTCCAAGAACCACCCTTCGATTATTATGTGGTCTTTAGGCAATGAAACAGGTCCTGGTAAGAATCTTGCAGATCAAGGCGATTGGTTAATGGCAACAGACAAGAATCGTCTTGTTCATTATTGCGATTTTCCATGGAATTCGCCGCACAACCAAATGGACAGTGCAATGTATCGTACGCTTGAGTCGCTTGAAAATACTGCAAAGCAACATCAGCATCGTCCTTTCATCCATGTAGAATATGCACATTCGATGGGTAATGCATGTGGAAACTTTCATGAATATATTAAGATTTATGAGAAGTATCCTCGAATGATAGGAGGCTTTATTTGGGACTTTGTAGACCAGAGTTTGCGTGCAGATTATATGGCTGGTGGAATTGCTAAGATTAATCCTTATAAGGGTAATGCACTTGTTTGGGGTAGCCTCTTTGGTGATGAACCGAACTTTGGTAGTTTTTGTGATAATGGTGTGATTACTGCAGACCGTAAACCTAAAGGTCAATTTTGGGAAATTAAACACGCTCAGCAGTACTTTAATTTCGATTATAATGCACAAGAAGAAAAGCTAACCATTACGTCAAAGTATTTCCATAAAACAACAAAGGATCTTGCACTTTATGATGATGCAGGTTATAAGCTTTCCGATTTGAATGATCTTGCGCCTGGCGAATCAATGACAATTGATTTTAAACCTATTTTTGATGAGCCTTGCTTAGACTATCCAATCTTTATTGCATCCAAAAATTTCAGTAAGAAGTTGAATATTACAGAATTTGCAGAAGCGTGGTATATTGTTCGCTCTCCAATGCCAAATCACATTCCTGCAACGCAGCGTATCATACCCCCAGTGAAGTTAGCAGTTGTAGAAGATAATGGTATGATTACCATTGATAATGGAAATTCTATACTTAAGTTTGAAAATGGTGTACTTTCTTCGCTTAATATGAATGATAAGGAAATGATAACTGATCCACTTTCCTTTACACTCTATCGTGCACCAATTAATAATGATCGTTGGATTAAAGGTTCTGCAACATGGCGCTCACTTTATAATCAGTCGAATGAATGTCTTTCTATGACGTATAAAACATTAAAGGACGTAACAGGAAAGGCTGATAGTGACGTTGTTCAGATTGTGGCCAAGATGCGTACAAAGGGTGGCAATATCCCTTACAATTACACTCTTGTGTGGACAGTGCTTGCAAATACAATTACATGCGAAGGGGTATTTAATCCCGAATCTCCGGAAGAAGTAATTCCCCGTTTGGGCTTCACGATGGGTGTTGATAAGAGTCTTCAAACGGTTGGATATGAAGCTTTGGGGCCTTGGGAAAATTATATTGATCGCCAAGAAGCTGTTTGGCGTGGTCGTTTTAAGACAACAGTTTCGGAACTCTTCTTGCCTTATGGTGAAAACCAAGAGAATGGTAATCATGGCCAATCGCATTGGTTTATGGTGGGTGACAATAAGAACGCACTTTGTTTCTTCCCAGCGATGACAGGTAAGTTTTTTGCATTCTCTGTCTTGCCATGGGATGCACGTACGCTCTTTGATTCTCGCGTGCCAGGCGCATTACCTGCATCGGATAAGGTTTGGATTACGATTGATTACGCGCAAACGGGTCTTGGTAATGGATCTTGTGGCCCTCGCCCGTTATCGCAGTATCTTGTCTATAATAAACCATTCACCTTTGGTTTTGCAATCCGCTATGGTGAACGTCCTTTCCGAACCAAGGCGTATCGTGAAACAACAGGTCTTGCGGTTGTTCAGCGAGATACGAAAAATATGGTTTCTATTTCTCCATATCGCGATGATGTAGAAGTTAAGGTTTCTATTGACGGGCAAGAACCTTTCCTTTATACCGAGCCTTTCTATTTGGAAAGTGGCAAGGTCGCTGTGACAACCGTTGCGAAACCTGGCAATCTCTTAGTGCCGATGCCAACGATTGAAAAAATCTTTGAGCGTGAAGTTCGTCGTACAGCGTGGAAGGTCTTAGAAGTATCTTCAGAAGAGCCTGGAGAGGGTAATGTTGCTCATGTATTTGACAATGATCCCAAAACGTATTGGCATTCCGATTGGCGTAATGTTCACCCTGATTACCCGCACTACTTTGTTCTTGATTTTGGTGAAGAGACCACTATTGCAGGAGTGAAGCTGTTGCCTCGCAATGATACTCAAAATGGCCTTATTGGTAAGTGTATCATTGAAGTTAGTACAGATGCAAAGACATGGGAAAAGGTTTTTGAAGGTGATACAGGTTGGAGTACGACCAATACGGCTCTTAAAACGATTAATTTCAATAAGAGCCATGCCGTGCGTTATGTGCGCTTTACAGCGACAGCGCCTGCAATAAAGAGCCACATTTGGGCAACGCTTTCAGAATTCTCTGTTATTGCACTCTAATGCTTTAAGTAAGGCTCAAATAACTGAAAAATAGCCCGCGTTTTGCGGGCTATTTTTTATAAAAAGAAAAGTATCTCGTTTTGCTAGAAGAATGGCTATTTCTTAAATGTGGGTAAACTTTTCAATCGCGTCATAAATCTCTTTGCACGAATGAAAATTCATTAAATTCCCACGCAGAGTATTTGCGCCAGGTAAACCTTTAAAATAGCGGAAAATATGTTTTCTAAAAGTAAGAACAGTTGCCTTATCTGCAGAAAGGCGCGAAAACTTTTCTGCAATTTTGCGATATCTTTTCTCTAGTTCAAGGTGTTCACAAGCGAAGGTATAAGCTTGAATGGGTTTAAAATCAAAGATTGCAGGATTTTCCATTGCTGCGCGTGCAATTAAAAGCGCTTTAACACCTGTTGAAGCCATTTTTTCTGCAGATGTTTTATTAATAATTGATCCATTACCATAAATGGGTAGGGCGGTTGATTGAACAATCTCTGCAAGTGTATCATAATGGACAGTACCTGCATGTCCTTGTGATGTATATCGCGCATGAAATGTAATGGCGTTAATGCCTGCATCTTCTGCACGTTTTAGGGTCTCTTTCCATGTAGAAACTTGAGGATTTGGCCCTAATCGTGTTTTTAAGGAAATTGGTAATTTAACAGCTTTCCGAATGGCTGTTAGAATTTGACCAAGACGTGGTAAATCTTTTAATAATGCAGAGCCTGCACCTTGTGCTGTAATACGGGGGACGGGACAACCTGCATTAATGTCAATTCCTTCAAAAAGCCCCATAGCTTCAACATGTTGAGCCGCTTCCGCAAGACGACTTGGGTCAGGACCATAAAGATGTGCCCATACATGTTTTTCTTCTGGAAAAGTTTCAAGTAGAAATAGTGTCTTTGGAGATTGACGACAAATTCCTTCTGCATTTACCATCTCGGTATAGGTGCGTTGTGCTCCATATCGTTCACACATCACACGCATTGGAGGAGCTGTAAACTCCGCCATGGGTGCAAGATAACAAGGTGGTAATAGAACATTCTCTTCCATTAACGTCGGCGTAGGAAGCTAAAAGTTGAGCGTGTCCCAATGGGAGCAGTGGTCATATCGGGAACCGGAATTGTTGTCGTTGGGGACGATGAATCATGTGAGGCTGTTAATCGTTCTAACTCTTCAATGCGATGTAAGAGCTGCTCTTGGATATGAGCATTTTCTCGATGCTCTTCTTCGCGTGCGGCATGTTCACGATCGAGCATTTGAAGAGCTTCTCGCAACTTCTCATCGAGTTGTAATGAATTAAGAGTACGACGCTCTGCCTGTGCGATTTCAGCTCGTAGTTGTGTTTCACGACCTTCTTGTGCAACAAGTTTACGTTGCAATTCACTTTCTCGCGAACGTGCTTCTTCGAGAGCTTTTTCAAGTTGCAATGTGCGATCATCTTCTTGTCGGCGAATAAATGTCACGGGGGCACCTTGGAATCTTAAATTATGTGCAGCGCGACGGCGCATTTCGTCAGGGTTTTCGCCAACTAATTTACGAATGGAGAGAAGGCGCTCGGAGTTCTGAATTAAACGTT
Source organism: Candidatus Spyradenecus sp. (assembly GCA_045613865.1). Classification (GTDB taxonomy): domain Bacteria; phylum Verrucomicrobiota; class Kiritimatiellia; order RFP12; family DVOR01; genus Spyradenecus. Next base: position 87,005 of record JAZLBT010000005.1, read on the forward strand.
GACGTGCAAGTTCACGTATTTGTTCAAGAAAACGCGTTTCTTCTTCTTGGCTTTGACGTAAAATCTCGGCCTCTTGGGTTAAGATTTCAAAGATTTCTTTATCAATTGATTCAGGTGTATGAACATCGCGATGTTGTGCAGTTTCTAAAGCGGTTTCAAGTGTCTCTATGCGTTGACGCAATTGATTTTCTTTAACAGCAGCTGCCTCCGCGGCTTCTTGTGCTGAAGCACGAAAATGTGCGTGTTCAAGGCGTAAGGCTTCAAGTTCCGTAAGAACTGATTTAATGTCAGGCGCACCTTCAATATTTAACTCTGTTTGTCGATCTTCTGCTTCTTGACGGAGTTCTTCAATTCGACGATCTTTAAGTTTAAGCTCTTTTTCTGTTAATGCTAATCGGCGTCGAAGGTCTTCTAATTCTTGTAAATGTGTTTCTTGTTGCGAGGGCGCAACGGGTAGGGGAAGCTCAGCCATGAGAGGGAGATTACCTGGATCTTGAGTAATGGTTGAGTCTTCTGGAAAATGACCTTCTCGAATAAATATTTCTGCGGCTTCACGTGTTACTGGACCATATGGTGAGAACCCTGGTGCAAGAATATACCATGTCATATCAAGGTCAACTAATGCTTCGGCTGGAGACCATGTTTCACCATCAGAAGAAATCGTAAATCCAGGTTTGATAATCCCTTGACGCGCCCATTGAATCAGCATGATTGTCGGGATATTATGGTTGCTGATTTCTGCTTGTGAATTGCGTAAAGACCAGCGACGTGTATCAGCCTCAAACATAATTTATTTCTCCGTCATTGCTTTGATAGCATTGGCAGCATCTTCGCGTACATGAAAGACTTCATCGTCTGCCTCAATTGTACGTAACATTGAGAGACGAAGGTGTTCTTTTGTCATGGTTAATTCTTCTTGAACCATAAGAAGATTTGCTTTTGCAACAATAAGCTCTCGTTCCCAACGGTCGCGAATCATTTTAATTTCTTCGCGTAGACGAGCATTTTCTTCTATTAATTCGGTAACCTTATCACTTGACATTTGTGCACCTTAATTTGAGGATGATTGTAAATAATATGTAGTAAAGTATAGCATATTTTTAAAGTCTCGTCTATCGTATTATATGATGCGTTAACGTCATGTCTTCAATTTCAAATAAGTAAGACGAAGGATGATTTTTATTGTTTTTTGATATTAAAAACGTGTGTATAAGTATGCGTTTTCAAGAAGCACTGTTTTGACGATCAAAAAGGACTGTTTTGAACGTCAAAAAGGACTGTTTTGAAGCGCAAAACAGTGCTTCTTCAAATTGAAAACAGTACGGATTGATTTTGATGCTAACTTGGGACCTAAAAAAGCCTACAATTATATTCTAAAATCAATATTTTATTTTATTTATTAAAAAAATACCAAAAAGTAGAATAAACAGCTTGAGATGCAAAATCTCACGTTGATAACTTTCATTTGTCGATTTTTTAGTTAATCGTTTTGGAATAACTGTTAGGTAGTGCGACAGTTAAAAAAATTTACTAGACATACACTTAAAAAAAGTATATAATTTGAAGCATGGTTTAAGTTTGTAACTTAAACGTTTAAGATACGTTACCACGTATACTTTTCGTTCAGAAGAAACGACCAATTTCAAGAGGAGCGAAACGTATTGCGGAAGTGATGCATGGGACCACTCCCTAGCGTGCTTTTTGCTGTATTGTTTTCCTCATGGCTTTGGTCGGCCTCTTCTGAGAACATGCAGTTAAAAGCACGTTTTTTTATAAAGAGATAGATTAAAGTTGCAACTTTACTACTACTGTGATCATGAATTTATTTTAATGATTACCAATCTTTTCTATAAAAAAATGATAAGCGTTAGGAGTTAAAAATGAAATTAAATTTGTTTTTTTTTATTTTTTTGTCTTTCTCTTCTTTAGTTTTGGCGCAAACAACTACATTATTGTGGAATAATGATGGGGTGCGTCATTATAACAATATTCTTAAAAGTGATGTAAGACTTCATGAACCCTGGCAAGTTGATGCAATTAATATTTTGAAGAAGGTAAAAAATGAAACAGTTACCGATGATGAATTAAATTCTCTTCTTGAGACTCGTATTTCTGCAAGACTTCCTGCCTGTGAGTGTGCAGAAGCAATTGTATTATTGTATTCGCTTCGAACTAATGATAGAGAAAATTTTTTAAAAGATTATGCATTTTTCCAGGAAGATTATCCTAAAAGTGTTTATGCAAATATGATTATGCCTAAAAATCTTTTACGCAAATGCCCAACATGTAAAGGACGTTCAACGAAAACTATAAACTGTAATGAGTGTAAAAATACAAAAGTTTGTACAACATGTAAGGGGAAAGGTGTGCATGTTCTCGAAGGAATGCGTCGAACACAGCGACGTTACGTTGGCTCATCCTCTTCTAGCAATGAATATGAAGAAAGGTCTTCGAGAGTAAGAACTGTTCGTTCTTCATCAATACAAAAGCTTTCGTCTCATCGAACAAATAATTATCCGAGTACAAGTGGTTATGTAAAAGAATTTGCTCCGACTTATCAAAAAGAGACTCCATGTGTTAAGTGCCACGGGAAAGGGGTGTGTATTGCATGCTTGCAAGCAAGGAAAAAATCACTATGTAATACGTGTGATAGTACTGGTTATGTTTCGGATGACACAAAGGTCGCAGTTGCTTTAGCAAATGTAGTAGAAAAAGGTATTCAAATTTTACAGGAGATAAAAACAGAAGAACTTGAAATCTGGAATGAATCGCATTCATTCAAGGCCGAGTTAGTTAAACTTAGAGAGTTAGATAATGTAGAAGAATTTCACTCGAAGTTAAGTAAACTTGTTACACAATATCCTAAGGCTGTACAATGTCAATCTACAGAACAGTTCTTAATACATCTTCAGAAAGTTCAAAATAATCAAGCTGAAAAATTACGTAAAGAGGCAGAGAGATTACGCATTTTAGAAGAAGAGCAAAAAAATGCAGATATGGAATTAATTAAATTAAAGAAAGAAATTGCCAAAGTAGAATTTGAAAATCAAAGTTATTATCGTCGGAAAGAAGCATTGATACGATTAAAAAATCAATATCGTAGTGCTGCGAGCCAAGAGGAGATTAAGAATGCAATGCAAATTTGTGATGATGAGATAACGAGAGAAGAAAATGAAGTTGAAAATGCGCTTCGATTATTACAGGCTTTAGAGGATTTAGATGTTGGTATTATGCGTGCAAATAAATTAATTGAGAATTTGGACCCTAATTCTCCATTGCATGATGCTATAAATTCTGTAAGAGAAGACTTAATAGCTCGAAAAGCTAAGGAAAAGCGCCATATGCAATATATTTATGTTGGTATAGGATTAGTCATTTTGTTCATCTTGTATTGTTTTAGTGATATGCTTTATGGAATTTATAATAATCAAAAGAAACGCTAGTCTTAAAGGTTCGTAAAGTTTAATTAAAGGGATACTTGTCAGAGTGTCCCTTTTTAGTTTTAGTATAACTAATAATAGATAAAGTTTGTTGAGTCTTTGCATTTTTTTGATTGATATGTTATAATTACTAGCACTTAAATCGATTTACAACAAAGGAAAAAATATGATTATTTCTAAGCTTGCATTAACATTAAGTGAGAATGATATCAACAAAGGTCTTGAGGCTGCATTTGCAAAGATTGGTGAGGCTAATCCTGAGGCGGCTAAGAAACTCCGTAACCCCAAGGTTGTCTTAAAGGATGGTATAATTATCTTTAAGTGTAAGGCTTCGATGGGCATTATGCCAATGCCGATTGAAGCGCGTATTGAATTAAAGCCTGCTAAGGATGGCATGGCACTTGATATTACATTGACAAAGGTGTCGATGATGATGATGGGTGGCGCCGCAGGTGCTTCTGCAATCATGGGTCAAGTCGCAACTGCATTGGCTGGAAAGCCAGGTCTTGAAGTGAATGGTACGACGCTTACAATTATGCTTGATGCGCTTGCTAAGATGCGCGAAATCTCTCTCGGTGGAAAGTTAAATAGTATTGAAGTTGGTTCTGGCGTGCTTGCGCTTGATTTTTCGTAAGTTTCACTTGAAGTGAATTTTGAATGAAGGACTCCTGAATTCGCGGGAGTCCTTTTGTTTTGTTCTACTTACCATACGACTTGTTATAAATAGAAAATATATTAAATACTTAATTTAATGCTTGCAAATAGCCTTTAATTAGGATAAACTATTGTTGAAGTTGGAAGTTGTAATTCCCAATTGAATAGGACAGTGATATGAAGATTTTATGTGACACAATGTTGCCGTTAGGGCGTACGCTTTTTGGTACACTTGGAGAGGTTGTGTTGATTGATAGTAGTCGTTTAACGCCGAAAATGTTGGGCGATGCCGAGATGCTAATGGTTCGTGATTGTCCATTAACGCAAGATCTTCTTCAAGGCTCTAAGATTCGTTTTATTGGTACAGCTGTAACAGGCTCGGATCATGTTGACAAAGCATTTATGGAGCGTGCTGGTATTCGTTGGGTTCATGCGCCTCGCGCGAATGGCGAGAGTGTCGCAGATTATTGCTTAGCGTCAATGCTTGAATATGGTCATATGCGTCGACTCAAATTAGCGGGTGCAACGGTCGCGTTGATAGGTGTTGGTTGGATTGGCTCTATTGTACGTTCGCGTTGTGAAGCGCTTGGAATGCGCGTGCTTTGTTGTGATCCGCCACGTCAAGAAAATCCGCATGATACAGCAACCAATGGATTTGTTTCGCTAGAAGACGCGCTAGCAGAAGCTGATTTCATTATTCCCATGGTTCCCTTAACAAAAGAAGGGAAACATCCAACATACCATATGCTTAATGGAGAAACCCTTTCAAAGGCAAAATATGGTGCGGTTCTAATCAATATGGCTCGTGGAGCTGTCTGTGATACAGAGGCTGTTATTAAGGCACTTAGAGATGGTCTTTTAAAGGATGCTATTATTGATGTTTGGGAAGATGAACCGAGTTTTTCTTCTGAGTTAGCAGATTTAGCATTCCTTGCTACACCGCATTTGGCGGGACACTCTTACGAAGGTAAAACCAATGGAACAATTGCTGTTTATCATGCTGCATGTTCTTATTTAGGACATCAACCTTCATTGCATCCGATTTTGCCGCCACCGATCGTCCCACGTATTGATATTGACGCAACTGGAAAATCGGATGAAGAAGTCCTTTGGTTTTTAACACAGAAAATCTCGATGATTGTTGCAGATCATTTGAATTTCTTAGATATTATTCATTTGTCACGTGAGGATCGTCGTCGCCGCTTTGTTGCTCAGCGCCGTACATATCCGTATCGTCGTCAATTCTGTGCAACAACTGTTTATGCAAAGCATGCGTCTCCATCGCTTCTAGCAAAAATTGCAGCACTTGGTTTTCAACTTCCAAAAAACTAAAAAATAACTTGATTTATTTAAAAAAAAGTTTTATACTTTAAGACGTTCTCAAAAGGAGTATTTGTTATGGCAGAGAAGAAGCCTTTTATTGCTGCACGTTTACGTAATCCTGCAGAAGTTGCTCAAGAAACTAAGCCACAAAAGACGGGCTCGTCTTTTGATTATATTGGAAATATCTTGGTCTTGATTTCGCTTGTTTTAGCAGGTGTGACGTTGTTTATTTTGAAGGCTGATCTTGATAGCTATACTCAGTATTTTATGTAAGCATTTACTTGCTTACGCAGTTGAAGAGGGAGTCCTTTAAGTGGACTCCTTTTTTGTTTGAATTTATAATTATTTATTTCAAAAAATTTGAAAAACTCTTGCTTTTTTAGAACTTTTTTGATATCTTACATTCTAATACACACCTTAAAATCTCTTACGGTTTTGGATGTGAGAAACAAAAAGGAACGCAACAATGGACAAAGCAGAATTTAACACAAAGGTCCAAGAACTTTTGAACGCCTCAACGCTCGATGTCTCCGCAACACTTCAGTTGATTGAAACTTTTCTCTCAGAAGATGCTAAGAGTGCAGTTCGTGCATTCGCAGCAACAACAGAAGCAATTGTTCAAGCGAAGGATTTTAAGGGTGCAGTTCAAGCAACCGCTTTCTTTGCTAAAAATCATGAATCGCTCAAGGGTATTGAGCTTAATATGATGCGTGAGGTCATTCGTCGTAGTGCGAGCACAACAGAAGAAAAGCTTTTCATTGATTCTGTTGGTCTTTCTTCTGCAATTGCAACAGCGATTGTTTCTCGCTTAAATGTTTTGTTGGCAATTAAGCCTGGCAGCTATGTTTCGAGCCAATCTTGGGGTTTTGGCCAAGTGCAGTCAATTGATACCTTCTATGGTAAAGTCATTATTGATTTTGAAAGCAAGAAGAATCATGCAATGAGTCTTGCTGTTGCAGCACAAAGCCTTACGATTGCAAATGATGAGCATATCATGACGCAATACCTTAAGGACAAGGAAACCTTACTTAAGACTGTTAGCAAGCATCCTGCTGAAATTATTCGAATGATGCTTCGCAGCTATGGTCCGATGCCTATTCAGCGCATTGCAGATCGTCTTGCAATAACAGGTATTGTTCCTGCAAATCAGTGGAAGAGCTTCTGGGAATCGGCTCGTCGTGCACTTAAGGCCGACAAGAAGAAAACTGTTGAAATTCCTACCAAGCGTACAGATCCTTTGACGATTGTCGAGAAGGAAGAAGCTTATGATGAAGCTTGGGCTGCACAGTTTAAGAAGACGCGTGAAATCAAGGCTATCTATGATAAAGTACTCTTGATGATGGCTGAAAAGATTGATTTCCTTGGGTCTGAAGTTTTAAAGGATGCTGTTGCAAATCGTTTAAAGTTCGCGCTTACGGGTTGCAAGAATTCTGATTTCCCCCGTTATGCACAAATTGCTTGCCTTTTGAAGCAGCTTAACCTCTCGACAGAAGATGAACGTCGTGAACAAGCCGAATTGATGCTTTACATTGACGATGAACAAAATAATCTTCTTGCATCGGTGCGTGGTCTCTCTAATCGCGATGCAACAGAGTTCTTCTCCTTCATTTTGGAAGTCCTTCCTGAAGGTAAGGACGTCTTAATCCAGCACATTGATCGTTTTAGCAGCATTGCTCTTTCTGCGCTTCTTGCTCGTTGTAAGAATGATGCTGATGTTGAAGCACATGTTTGTGGCTTGCTTAAGCGTACAATTGCTCCGACAGATACAAACAATAAGCTTTGCACATTGATTGTTTGGGCGATTCGTAATGCTTCTGATTACCAGGACTGGAAGTTGTTGCCAAAGACTTTTGATCTTGTCTCGATGGCGATTCATATTGTTGAACAGCGTTTAACGGGTGAAGACCTTAAGATGCGTAATGTTCTCCAAGGCTTCTTTGATTCTGCAAAGTGGTTGGAAGCTACCACAAACGAACTTGATTCTTTTGAGCGTCGCGTTGTGTTTGAACGTATTCAAGCCTCAAGTTCTTGGGATCCTATTTCTCAACGTAATATCCTCATTCGTATGGTACGTTTTGATTCGGATCTTGCGTCGCTTCGTCGTACGGTTAAGGCTCAACAAGAGATTCAACACCTCACCTCTTATCGTTCCTTGGCAGCCTTCAAATTCGATTATGAACATCTCGTTAATGTCGAAATTCCTGAAAATGCGCGTGAAATTGCCACGGCTCGTAGCTATGGTGACTTGCGTGAAAACGCAGAATATCAGATGGCGAAGGAAAAGCAACATACGCTTATTTCTAAGCAGGAACAGATGAATCGTACACTTCGTCTTCTCAAGGCGACAGATTTTGCTTCGGCGACGACTGAGAAGGTGCAAATGGGTACTTCTGTTACGATTAATCTTAATGGTCAAACGCTTACATATACCATTCTCGGTGAATTGGATAGCGATGAAGCCCTTAACATTATCTCTTGTCGTTCCCGTCTTGCAGAAGCACTTCTTAATAAGACGGCTGGTGAAGAAGTTATGATTCCCACCGTGAATGGCCCTGCAAAGGCAAAGATCGTTACGATTGCACCAATGAATGATGCTGTTAAGGCATGGTTGGCTGCAATTCCTACGGCTTAATTATACGATTGTGTATGACAGCTCAAGCACTTCGTGAACAACCGAAGAAATATGGGAGCGTGAAGCGCGTTATGGAAGCGCTTTCACGTTTCCATCGTATCCTCATTACTGCACATATTCGTCCAGATGGAGATGCAACAGGAAGTTCCATCGCATTTGCTCGATTGCTTCAAGCACAAGGATGGTCAACAACTGTTGCCCTTTCTCCAATCGGCATGGGACCACCTAAGTTCTTGTTGGAATATGCGAATACCATTGCACCAACGAACGTCAAGGCAAAAGACTATGATGCCGTTGTTGTGCTTGATTGTGGTGGGCGTGAACGTATTCCCGATGGGCCTTTACGTGATGCAGTTGATAAATTGCCTGTGATTTGTATTGATCACCATGTGATTACGACAAAAAAGCCGTTTGGTATTGCACGTTGGATTGTTTGTACCGCAAGTAGTACGGGTGAATTAATCTACCAGTTTGCAAAACGTATGAAATGGGAAATCGACACCCAAACTGCAGAAGCTTTGTGGGTTGCGATTGTTACCGATACAGGTCGATATGCCTATTCTTGCACACAACCGTCAACCCTTCGAGCTGGAGCGGATTTATTAGCGTGTGGGATTGATGCCTCGGCAATTAATGATCGTCTTTTTCTCTATGCAAGTGAAGGTGCCGTACTTCTTAAGCGTAAGGCCTATGATTCGCTTAAAACATGGTTTCGTGGCAAAGTTGCACTTATCTGCTTAACTGCGCGTGACTTTAAACGTGCAGGAGTGCCTAAAAGTGAAATCGAGGATGTCATTGATATTCCGCGATCAATTCCAACGGCAAAGATTTCACTCTTCTTCTATGAAACGAAGGATAAGCCTGGAATCACACGTTTAAGTATTCGAACAAGAAGCGATGATGAAGCGTATTCTTCTGCCTCAATTGCAAATCACTTTGGAGGCGGGGGACATTTACGTGCAGCAGGCTGTGACCTTCAGATGCCTCCTAAAAAGGCAATTGAAGAGGTAAAAGCCTATCTAGAAGAAATTCTTTTTTCTGGAGAATAAGTTGTTAACGTGCGAAGCAGATGCCTCGCACGTTTTATTTTAAAGATTGTGTAACGACAATGGCGACTATTGATGAGGCATTGACGCGATTAAAGCGCTCTTCATTCCGAGCAAAATTTCGTCTTGGAGCCAAGGAACGTAATTATCTTCTCGAAAAAGGGTGGGGGACGATACGTGAACATGCGTTTGATTTTATTTCAAAACGATTAGCGCCTGCTATGCCTAAAAATGATGGCAAACAAACACCAATGCGTGGACATCCGATTTTTATTGCACAACATGCTTGTGCATGTTGTTGTAGGGGATGTTTAGAAAAATGGTATCATATTCCACGGGGTAGAGCTCTTACATCTTTAGAACAACAACGTATTGTTAATTTATTGCTTGCATGGCTTGAACATCAACTAAAAGATCTTTAATATTCATAAATTTAGAAAAAATAAAAGGTAGAAGCAAAACGCTTCTACCTTTTTGATCATTCGAACTTATTGCAAAGCCAATAGGATTAATAGACAAAAGATGAATTTAACTTTAACCTTAGGAGGATAACGTCAATTTCATGAATTGTTATTGCATCCTTCTATTTGCAGTAAATCGTTGATTACTTACCTGCTGCAACAATCGCTGCGAAGGAATCTGCAACGAGAGCTGCACCACCGATGAGGCCGCCATCAATATCAGGCTTAGCCATCAAATCACCCGCATTATCAGGCTTCATGGAACCGCCATACTGAATGCGAACCATATCAGCCTTTTCAGGGCTCATTTTTGCAAGCGTTTCACGAATGAGAGCGTGAACTTCCTGTGCTTGTTCAGAGGTTGCAGTCTTACCAGTACCGATAGCCCAAACAGGTTCATAAGCGATGACAATCTTGTCAAAATCTGCTTCACAACCAGCGAGATCTTCAGTTGTTTGCTGAACGATGACAGATTCCATCTTGCCGGTTTCACGTTCTTCAAGCGTTTCGCCAACACAAACAATTGGAGTAAGACCAGCAGCAAGTGCAGCCTTGAGCTTTAAGTTAACGGTTTCATCGGTTTCAGCGAAGTACTGACGACGTTCAGAGTGACCGAGAATCACATACTGAACACCGAGGTCCTTAAGCATACCTGCAGAGATTTCACCCGTGTATGCACCCGCATCTTTCCAATGCATATTCTGTGCACCGAGACCGATCTTGGAGCCTTTGAGTGCTTCTGCTGCTGCAGGAATTGCAGTATAGGGAACGCAAACGACGACTTCAACACCGCAATCACCATCATTGGTAGCAGCACGAATGCCATCAATAAGAGCCTTAGCTTCAGAAGGAAGCTTGTTCATTTTCCAGTTACCAGCGACAATCTTTGTACGCATTTTTGGTTTCCTTTCTTTATTTATTAAATTACTGGCTGTTTTCCGATGCACTCTTGTGGACAATCATCGCAATTGCCATCACAAGGAAAATCATCTTCTGGAACATCCAACGCATTAAAACAGGTTTCTGAAATTGGTTCGATAGATAAGGCTGTCGCGAGCGCAATCTCAGACAAATCCGTTCCTTCAGGGAAGGAGATAAGATAGTAACCTTCTGCATCAATTTCATCAAAGGTGACTTCTTCATAGCCTGCTTCATCTTCTGTTACATGAGGTGTAAGATGAAGGCGTTTAAAGGTTTCATCTGTTACATCCTCATCATAGACAAGCATATCTATTAAATCAATGCCGGGGCATGCAACTTGTGTTTCTGAAACGGGACGTAAATCAAAGTCAAGTTCTTCATCATTACATCCACAATCACATGTGTCATCATGGTCATGCCCACAACCGCAATGACATCCATCGGTGTCATCACAATGATGCTTCAAAACGTTAAAATGGAGGTTAAAAAACATTTAGATTACCTCTTTTCAGAGCATTTGGAAGTAAATTACTCGAGAAGGTAATTCACCATAAGCATCACGCCATACTAAAGCAACCGCGCGTGTAGTTGAACCAATCGTAGCAGTTACGAGATTGATTGCATTACCTGCGGTTAAGGTATCAACACGCATGATATAGAGGAAAAGTTGCTGACGATCACCAAAGCATGCTTGAGAATAACCAACAAGTGATGTGATATCATTTTGTCCTAAACGTGCGTTAGACGCTGCAGACTGATTATAATCACTAATTTTGTTTATGAAATTACTCTGATTAGAAGCTGTAGAGTCATCATCTGGATTGGTTGCTAAGTTAAGACCCAATGGATCGAGCGCATTCTCTGGACGCGTTTCATTTGCAGGCCAATCAATATTACCGGTAGACGGAATCTTGAGAAGATAATTATTGATAAAGTTGTCGAACTTGCTAACAGAGGCGTCAAGCGCATCCTTACCCGAAGAACCTTTAATATCAAGTTCTGTTACATCTTCAATATGTGAGAAATCTTGTTCAAACTTACTTGCAAATTCAGAGTTAATCTTTTCCGCACTTTTTGCCTCTGCAATACGTGCTTTCGAGATTGCAATTGCATCTTGAATTGAGTTTGGAATACCGCGAAGCGCAAGCTTACGAAGGCGTAAGGATAATGTATAGTCGTCTTGCCCGGCATATGCACTCATGATTGAGCGATGTTCTTCCGGAATATCGGTGCGACTTGTAACACAAGGAATAACCTTTGCGTAATCTGCATAAGAAGACGTTGCAGCATCACCAAAATCGACAATTGGAAGTGTACGATAAAACGATTCTCTTGCGACTTTTTGATAATAATCGTTCGGTTTCATCGTTTGATATGATTGGTGGTTGACAATCCAATCCTGATTCATTTTAGGAACTGGCACAAGGGCAAGCTCTGCAGGGAATACAAATTGCTCGGAATTATTGTGCTCATAGCGAATATCGGCAACTTCAAGTCCCCATTTAAAGGGAATGATGCGTTCAGCATGTGTATTTTGGTAAGCTTCCATTGCGCTATTGATGCCAGACGTATTCTCAATGCCATCAATAAAGACCCAATGGGGTGAAGAGTATTGCGCAAGAATGCTTCCAGTATTTGAAACAGTGCCTGAACCAAAATAGTCAGAGAATGCTTCTCCTCCATTGCCCGCTATGCCAAGCATTGGCGAAATCCAATTGTAACGCGGATCAATGGCTAGCCAAGAGCCTTCTTTAGGCGACAAACGGGAGTGGGAGGCATTTGCTTCCTTATACTCTTTGTTTTTCACATTGAGACTATCAGAGGCATCATAGGCACGTGCCTGTAACTTCTCTTTGAGATCACTCATGAACAACACTTGACCTTCATCAGATCCAGCACCTGTTAATGCAAGGGTAAAGGTCGCATTAAATGCTCGTGTGATACGGAAGAAGCGCTGGTCAATTGGATACATTCCTGTGGTGGAATTAAGAATACCACTTTTTATAGTACCTTCCATATCATCCAAAGAACCGAAACCACCCATTGCAGGGGTCGAATCAACAATTTCACTACCCGCTTTAATCTTCACATTGAAGAGTGTTTGAACAACAAAGTCAATGTTGAACGTTGTTGCTGTTGTACCACCTTCAGCAGGAAGCGTTACATTCATTTTTGAAGGGTCGAGCTTGAGCTCAATTTTCGAATTTGTGAAGATATCGCTTGATTTAATCTTAATTGTTTCGTCATCTGTTCGGAATATTGGCGCATCACCTTCTGCAATAGAAATGTTAGCACCTGCAACCGTAAAGGTGGTTACCTTTACTTCATCATTATTTTTCAAAAAGTTTTCAACTTTTAATTTATTGTCTTCACCTGCAGAGGTTTGAGGTGTAAGCGCAATATAACCCTCGGCATAAAGCGTATAATCACTAGTGGAGGCTTCGTAACCAGGGAAATAGGCACCAAGTTGAATATTCGAAAGAATGTCTTCTGTTGGAATTTCGATAACCAATTCATCCGTAAGCCCTAATTTCGATAATGGGATTGTACCATTATTTTTAGGCATATCATCATTGTCAACAGCTAAGTCAGTCTTAAGATCTTTCTCATTTTTGAGTTTCCACTCTAAGCCATTCTCGGTATTATTCGTAGGACGATAAATGACTTCGCTCACCATGGGAACATTTTCAACATTGGGCAAGGCATAATTTCCTTCTCCAGCGCCTTCATTTCCGGGTAAATCGTCTTCATCGAGATAATCGTAAAGCAAACGTGCATAATTATCAATGACTTCTTGATTTGTAAAGAGCGGATTATTCTTAAGTACTTGTCCTAATTCACTCGTAAAACTATCATAGCCACCTTGAAATGCGTCGTTGAGCGCAGTTAAGGAAATCGTTTTATTTTCTGTGGTACGACTTGAAACTGCAGGCCAGAAACTATAAACAGAGAATGGCGAAAGAATTGACTCTGCTTTCTCATCATACATTAAGCCTTCTCCATCAGAAGATGCTGCATAAGCCCACGAGTAGGGGAATGCTCCATCGGTTGATTCGCCGGCAAAATTTGTAAAAGCATTGCTACGAGCAACGTACTGTGCAATGTCTGCATTTGAATAGAAGGTGAAATTACTAAAATCAGCATCTGTCTCAAAGAGACCATCATCGCCTGTACCTCCCGAAAGAAATGCATATTCACTTCCGGTAAAACCGAGGCCACGTTTATTATGAGCAGAGCCAATACCATTAATGTCAAGCGTATCCGAGAGGTTAATGACCGCCCATGCCATACGCCCAATGGTTGCATCTTTAATCATGCTTTCAGTATTGCCACCATAATTTTCCGCTTCAATTGTTGGTCGCTTGATTTTTACAGGACGCCAACGCGCATAATCATTGATGGAGTAAATTCGATTATTACCATAAGCATTTAAGATATCTTGACGAGAATCTGCACGTTCCAAGGTATGAAACACCATGTTTGCAACATAAGGTGGAACGTGACGCATGGCGCGATCGTCTAACAGATAGGCAATATCACTTGCATTACTTGCATCACTATCACCATCAGAAGACGCAATTAAACGACCATACTTATCTTCACCTTCAGATTTGAAGGGACACAAATAGGCGCGTTGACGTATTTCCTCTAAAGAAGAAGATGCCGATACGCCTGCATCAAGTGCTTGCTGCTTAAATGCATACTCAACTGCGTTTTGTGCATCGGAAAATGCAACAGTGATTAAATCACGTGCGATGACACTTTTACGATAAGCAGCAGCAGCTTTATATTCGCTACGCATCGAAATGGAAAAGGCTACAGCACTAATCATTAAGAACCCAAGAAGGCCTAAGACGATAAGTAATGCGGAACCGCGTTTTTCTTTATTATGATTCGAAAATTGCATGGACATGCTCCAAATAGAAAAAGATAAGATTATCGACCACCCATTGCATTTCCAGAACCGCTATTATCGGGTTCCTTTAATGGACGATACTGACCGCGTAAGGGGATAAAAATGGTATATTCCTTTGACAAATCTGTTTGTGATTCATCTCTTGTAATTTGTGGATTACGCATACGCACATAGTAGGGAGTCCCCCATGGGTCGCAGAGGCGACCATTACGAATGCTTTCTGCTTGGCAATTATAATAACGGAAGTTACCATTACGAGACGAGGGTTCTGTTAGAAGTGTTGTTAATGTCCCGGAAATTGGACTTAAGCCTTCTGACAAACCTAAATTCTGAAGCGGATCGGTACTTGTGTCGCTATCTTCAATGCCTTCTACTTCAAGGTGTGTGAGACCAAAAAGACGAATTGAATTTGTGATTTCACGACATTCAACTGTTGCCTTGGCAATCATTGCATTTTTACGTGCACCAGAGGTTGCAGTGACAAAGGTCGCAGAAAGAATACCTAAAATCGAGATAACAACCAAGAGTTCAATCATCGTGAACCCTTGTTTAAAGCGATGGGCAATCGGTTTTAACGTTGACATGATGATCTCCTGCAGGGGTCTTACTTACTATCTTCGCCTTCAGGCCAAGAGCGAATGTCATCTTCTGTTCCCCACTGTCGATCAGGACCCGCAGAACCGACAGAGATTTCATAATTATTAATTGAAATAGGACGCCCTGTATCAACTTTAAGCTCAACGCCTGCTAATCGATTGTTGACTTTAACCTCTTCAAACTTAATATTGGCATTATCGCCTAAAGGGTAGGTTGACTTTTTCGTTGTTGCACTGCCGCCATCAGGCCATGAGATTGCAACTTCTGTACGATTAACTTCGGTTGAGCTTGTCGTATAACGCACCTCTGCAACACCACGCGGATGTGTGCCATTATAATCAACAAGCGGATCGGCATCGTCATTGAGAATATTGAACGAAATTGAATTTGAACTGATTGAAATGGGGTCTACACCTGTTGTAGAGCCTTCAGAGGTGTCCGTACCAGCCTTTACAATCGCAAAATTCAAGGGGTCAATAACCATCGCAAGGTCACGCGTAATGGCACCAATAATTGCGCGTGAGGAGGCTTGTGCAGAGGATTTTGACAAACCAATACTCCACGCTGTGGATGTTTGTTGGAAAATTCCCGAGACAATCAAAACAATGACCGTCAAAATGGTCATTGCAACCATTACTTCGATTAATGAAAATGCGGCACGCGATGCGTTAAGCGTTTTTCTAAGAAGATGTTGTTCCTTCATAATTTCCTCTTCGCTTCTTTAGAGTGCACGAGCATCGTTTTTGGTTGTTAAAAAGACCTTTGTTGCAAAGAGTTGCGCACGACGACGTGCGGCTTTACTCACTTTACAATTTTCGGTGGAAACCATGACGCCGACATGAACATTGATCATGTCTTCATTATCTGAGGTGTTATCTGTATCAACATCCTCTGTGTAGGCCCATGCATAGTAATAGAGGCCTTTATTCGAATTTGGAAATTCTTCAAAATTTGTCGTATCAATGTTATCCATATCGCCTTCAATAACATTAACATTAAACTTAGAAATATCTGAAAGTTCATCAACAAATTTGTCAAAATCCATTCCAGGCTGTGTTGCAATCAATGCAGCTGCACCCAAATAACGATCTGCACATGCGGAGAGAATCATTTCATTTGTTGCATTACGGCTCTGTTGCAATCCGAAAGGAAAGAGAGAGAGAAGTGCAAGTGCACCACCGGCTAAAACAAAAATTGCCATGTTAACTTCAATCAAGGAGAACCCTTGACGAAACTTTTGGCAGTGTTGAAGAAAGGATTTTAAAAATTTCATTTGTCACGCCTCTCTTTATTGTGTCACCTTAATGTCACCATTTGATTGAACGTGTAACGTAAAGCGATCGGCAGCATTGGCTGTATTTTCAATTGAAATTGTTTTGCTTTCTTTTGCACTACCATCTGCATTAAAGACGATAACTTCTCGTTGTCCGCCAGAGAAAATGTATCCTTCTGGGAGAGAATTATTTGCAGAAACACGAACTGCAAGCGGGAAGTAGGGGGCGTCGCCTGTGCTAGGCATAGTGTTTTCAAGCGCTAAACATCCCATATCGGTGGCATTATCTTCAGTTGTACCGATGGTGAGAGAACTTCCAGACTTTTCCCCACCAACAAGAATGGGGAGATCAAATGTTTGAATCGAATACGAATCATTCGTAACACTCGTATCAACATAGTTGGAATTCTTAACGCGAACGACCTTCATGGGTTTTGGATTGCCATCTAAGTCATTCAAATTAAAGACTGGGAGTGGCGCACTCAAACCGTTGAATGCCTCACGTTCTAAACCAAATGGAGATCCAAGGGCTTTTCCTTTTGGCCAAGCACGCCCAAGATATTTAAAGAGTGCATAATGACCTTGCTTGATTTGCACGGTCTTGTTACCAATTTGTTGATTGCGACTCGAGTTCCAACAAAAGACAACTGTTGGTTGTCCAGAAATCGTAGCATCTTGTTGGGCACTGATAACGATTTCACGCAATTGTTTTTTTCCGCGGTTGGCGGCTTCTTTTCGAGAAACACCGAAAAATGCTGAACTTGCAACACTAATCAGTAGTGATGCAATACCAACAACGGCAAGCAATTCAATGAGCGTAAAACCGCTACGTCTCGTTGGAGAAAGATGTTTACCCATGGGTTAACTCACTTGTAAAATTAGTTTATTCTGATGACTTTGTCAAACGTTGATTCGTTACCGACCGTCACTGTGACATAATCCAAATCGTAATCGATTTCAATCTGAATAGGTGCAAACGCTTGGCGACCACTCACTTCTTTGTACTTACTTGCAGATGTCTTGCGCATACGAACAGGGAATCCAATTGCGCTATTTGAGGTAATAGATGTTGCTTCATCAAGCTTTTGAATGGTGCGACCTGTCAACACGTAGAGGGAAGAGGAGTCCGTAATGTAAGCACGCTTTGAGGAATCCTTTTGACCATTTGAATCACGACCAAGGAGTTCAAGAATAAATTCTGCATTTGAGCGTGCCAAACGATTGTTCTGCACTTGACCATAGACAACCGCACCATTAGAAACATCAGAAACAAATTCAGGCAATGCGTTATGTTCCGTGCGATACGATTCAATAGCGCTCTTTACAATCCCAGCCATGGCTGAATGACTTGCGGCATCAGCATCGCTAAAGAGTTTGGATGAGGCCCATACACCGAGACTTGAAAGCACACCAATGATTGCAATCACAACCATAAGTTCAATCATTGTAAAACCGTGACGAAGTGTTTTCTTAGTTGCAGAGAAGAATTGCATATAAACCTCACTTTAAATTGTCTATCGATATTTAGGAGAGCATCTTACCAGCTCTTGGCGTAAACTTCTTTGTTACGCTTTGCATCATCCTTTGGCCAACACCATACAACAGCAGAGCCTGCGATTGCCTTACCCTTTGTGATAAGCACCGAAGGCATACCGTCTTGTGTATCAATCTGGCCATTGTTATCAATATCAAGAACAAACTGATAGAGATGCTCACGAATCTTATTTTCCGCTGCACCGGCTTTGAAGTATTCTAAGCCGATAGGGGATAAGAGACCATACTTCAATTCTGCATCACTATTCTTGGAATTTTCTAATCCATCGGGATTGTCTTGACCTTCAATGAGGTAGGCGACATCAAAAACACCTTGGCTACCCAAGATTGCACACATGTCCGTATCCATTTCATTGACACCCTTTTCGACGAGCTCATTCAACGATCCAGGTGGCAATTTATTAATGCAAATGGACCATGCATTTGCCAATTGTGCGCACATGTCATTTGCATTTTTTTGTTCTGCGGTATCAATCGCACCAAACATGCTAAAGCCAATCGTTGACAAAACGCCAATAATGGCAATGACAACGAGAAGTTCAATCATCGTAAAACCAGCTTTTAATGCTTTCATTTTAAATCTCCTTTATCGATTAATTAATCGGCATAAATCGATTCGTCATTCGGGTCAGAGCTACTTTTTGCACCCGTGCTTGAGATATCGTCAGCAGTGTTGGCACGACCATCGGGACCATTTGAAACAACCTCATGACGACCGCCACGTGTGACATAACGAATCGGATTACCCCAACCATCGCTACCAAAAGAGGCAACGAACTTACTTGTCGAGCAACGGAATTCTGGGCAACCATAGTAAGATCCGTGAACGATATCTTCCTTTAAGAGCTGACGCCATGTAAGATAGACGCGTTGAAGCGGCATGTTTGCAACTTCGCTTTCAGCGCAGGTTTGAATTGCGCGGTCAATACCACGATAGGAGTTAAATTCCTTGCGCCATGTTTCATCTTCTTGTTCTTTGTTCGACTTTTCGCCAGTCTTGTCTTGATCCTTACTATTAATCGAATTATTGAAGTCAGACAAACGATCACTTGCGTTTTCACAAATGAATGTTGCACGAGGCAAGAAGTGCGAGCAAAGGCCAAAGGTCGTGATCGGACTCTTTGACAAATCACAAGAACAAGAATCAAGCTTCAAAACGATTGAGAAGTCGACGGCATCACTTGTGACAGGCGGGTATTCACCCATTGCCGCATGATAGGTTTCGAGCAAGTTTGCAATCGCTTGCAATTTGCGTTGCGTTTTTGCTTCTGCAGCTTCATTATCACCTGTGCCAACGAGGCGGAAGACACCTGCGGCCAAGATGCCCATCACCACAACGATGACAAGCAATTCAATAAGGGTGAAACCTTTACGAAGAGCTTTTTTAGTTTGCTTCATCATAACATTAAAATCCTTTTTACACGCTATGCGCATTATTGTTGTTGACCAATGGTGCCGATAATCGAGATGAGCGGCATGAACATTGCAATAACGATACCACCAACGACAACAGCCAAGAAGATAATCATGACAGGTTCAATCACCGAGGTCATAGCTGCAACAGCATTATCGATTTCATCGTCATAGGTGTTTGCAATACGAATCAACATTTCAGGTAATGCACCGGTTTCTTCACCGACTTCAACCATGGAAACCACCATCGGCGGGAAAACACCACTTGCACCCAACGGCGCCGTCATGCCTTCACCTTCACGTACACTATCATGAATGGATTGAATGGCCTTTGCAATGACTTGGTTTTCCGTCGTGTCTTTCACGATACTCAAAGCTTGAAGCACGGGCACGCCAGAGGTTAACAACGTACCTAAGGTTCGAGTTAAACGTGCAACGGCAGTCTTTTGAACGAGCTGGCCGACACCCGGGAGTTTTAACGACATCTTATCGCGGAAGAGCGAACCTGCGGGAGATTTGAAGAAAATCTTTAAAAGAATAACACCGCCAGCAATACCAGCAAAGAGGAAGAGCCAGTAGGCTTGCACCCATTCAGACATGGCAATCACAAAGGCGGTGATAGCAGGCATACCTTCACCATCCATCAAGTCATCGAAGATTTGCTGGAACTTCGGAATAACCTTGAGCATCAAGAAGACCACGATACCGATTGCAGCAATAAGAACAACAACAGGGTAGGTCATTGCACTCTTTACGGTATTCTTAATCTTTTCGGCCTTTTCCATAAATTCGGCCAAACGATTGAGAACGGTTTCCAACACACCACCCGCTTCACCAGCCTTCACCATGTTCACATAGAGGTGGTTGAAGATTTTAGGATAATTACCCAATGATTCGGAGAAGGTATTACCTGTTTCAACCGTTTCAAGCATCCCTGCCAATGCTTCCGTCAATGTTTCGTGCGTCGATTGACGATGCAACACGCGCAAACCACGTGCCAAAGGCAAACCTGCATCAACAAGCGTTGCCAACTGACGAGTCAAAATCATCAAGTCTTTTGTCTTCACTTTTTTCTTGAAGAGCGAGGAGGATTTTTTCTTTGCAGGAGCGGCTTTTTTCTTTGCCGGAGCAGCAGCGGGTGCAGCAGCTTCCTCTTCCTTTACAAGACCAATCGCCTTAGGGGTCAATTTCATTGCACGGATTTTTTCAATTGCGGCAGTTTGGTTTTCTGCTTCAACCGTGCTCAGCACTTCCTTACCCTGAGAGTCTAACGCTTTATAACGAAATTTGGCCATTGTCGTATCCTTTATTAAAAACATTGGGCCTAAAGCCCATTCCAAATCATCATGAATAGTATAGCTTATTTACCTTATTTTTGCAATAAAAAAGAGTTAATGGGAAAATAGTGAATATTGCACAATATAACCGCGGGGGTAAGAAGAGTACTTCTCAAAAGAAAGGATGTCAAAGAGAGCCTGAAGGGGGCGTCCCCTTGGATAATAGTCATCGTTTTTTGAATGCTGTTCATTTAGCACCTGTTTGAACGTCAAACCGCACCTGTTTGACAATCAAACCGCACCTGTTTCACGTTCATTTAGCACCTGTTTGAAAATGAGATTGAAAATACTCTCATTTCGTTCAAATCTATCCTTGCACCCGAGTGCGAAGCACGAGGATACATTCTCAAGTATTAACGAAGGCAGATTTCACAAACGTAGCAGAAAAGAAGACATGTAAGGGCGGCCCAAGCGCACCATCTCATATGCCTTCATCGCTAATGCAAAAAATGCGTCTATCTTCTTATCTGAAAAGAAGCGCTCTATGGAATTAAATTTATTCTTCTAACTTATTTATTTCATTTCTTCAATACTTTGTACTATGTTTGCCGTATCATAACTTATTCATTTACAATAACTCATCTTGAATATTTTATGGCGGGCAATTTTAGACTTAAAATCAGTACAATCTGTACTATTCATGCAAAATTTAAACAGTACATAATCTTTCCGTGCAAATTATTTTAAGGGGAAATTTCCTCTCGGGAAGAAATAGTAGAATTTTGGCCGGGGACTTTTTAGACCTGTTTAGAAAATTCTAGAAAACAGTACAATGGGTCGAAGAAATGAAATCATATGATTTTCAAATCGAATATCATATGATTATTGAATCGATTTTCATATGATAATCTCGATAAAGAAGGGTGAGATGCCGTTTGAAGAAGAGAAGGAAGAACTTTGAAGAAGGGTGAAAATCGGTTAAAGATTAGTAAAAGAGATTTTGAAGTGAATTAGTCGGCGGCGCGCAACACTGCACGTGAAGGACTGCGTGTGGATTAACGCACGAACGCTATCTAAAAATGGCGAAGGTTAGCTCACCTCCGCCATTTATCAAACAAATTTAACGATTACCACAGAACCAAGTATGGATTTTTTCTACCTTGTCTGCGTCAGCCTTTAATACACTATACGCAGCGTTAGTTTCAAGACTTCGCTTTATAGTACATAAGAAGACCATCCACTCAGTCTTAGCCTTTTTGTCTCCTTTAGGAACAATGCTTGTCGGAGGCGTAAAATGCTTTTCAAAGTAATCCTTCCAATTTGTAGAAAATATGACCAAAGCACGTAAATCCAAGAATGTTAATAACGTCTTGAAATCAACATTCTCTACACCATCGTATTCAAAATCATTAATTTTCGAATTAATTGCTTGGCTTACCTCTCTTGGAAAAGTTTTTATTTGTTCTTTCGCTGTTGCATAGTTCTTAAAAAAGACTTCATCAATAACAGTCAAAACCTTTTGATAGACTTCATCAATTTGTTTGCAAACCTTGTCGTTATACTGTTTCGTGCTATTTTCAATGTAGTCTATTAAGCCATCTGGAACAAATGTTGGATATTTTTCATGAATGACTTTTTGGAATTCATGCCAAAACTTGGCATCTGCACCACCGCCTAAAGATGTCCTTAACTCTTTCCGCTTTTCAAGCGGACATGCATTTATAAAATCACACAAGGGTATAAGATATTTTTCAATTTCACTACTCAAATCGTCCATAGCCATAAGTTTCGGAGTCTTAATATAGTCTCCTTGATGTAAAAAGCGAATAATGTCTGCGATAACACGAATAATCGCTTGAATACCTCGATTTGTTACTAAAATCGTATACTCCTCATCTGTCATTTTCCATGCGTTAGGGCACTGTATCTCTATGAATAGGAAGGATTCGGATAAAAGCTTAAATATCGCATCAACACTTTTCTGATTGTCGCAGTAATCCAGAAGGCCATTATTTAGAATTTCATTTGAGTCATTATAAGAATTCAAAAACTTAGCTTTTTCAATTGCATCCTTAATCGCATGTATCGTCAGTGTACGTTCTTTACTCTTTTGGTTTTCACCAACAAGAATACGATTCTGAAGTGTTGAATTCTTATTACTCTCTAACATCTGAGTTATCTTAGATGCGATAGCTATTCGACGTTCTTTTTCTTTACTTGAGGACCACAATAAGTCAGCATTTAATGTTACTCGTAACCCTTTAGGAACACACTTTTGATTCTCATTGATATCCATAAACAATTTAAGCTGTTCATGTTTGTCTAAGTTTTCAAAAGCAACAACAGGTAACGTATGCGAGTTCGCAAGCTTTGAGCCTGAATATGAATACAAACGATGCTGACCATCAATTACATAGGCGCAACGGTATCTAGCTGGCAAATGAAGTATACCAACTTGTGACAAAGAATTATGTTCTCCAGTAGTAATCTCATCAAACTGTAAATCCTGCCCATTCGTATCAATGTTTATAATGAGCGAATTCGCAAAAAAGCCTCCCGCTTCAACAAACTTCCTAATTTGTCCCAACCGTTCTCGTTTAATTAAACGCTGATATGCAGGCATCGAGTCATTGTTCACAGAATGATGATGTAGAATATATCCAATCTGTAACAAACGTGCAGGATCAATCGAAAACGTATAACAAACATGCTCCCCCAAACGACTCCTAATCGCAGGAACTTTCGTATTAAAATTTGAGATTTCTTTATCTACAAACAAGTGCGCATACAGTTGATATTTGGCACAATCTCCAAGATGTTTTGATAATTCGACAAAATAATTAATCGTATCATCATCAAAAAGTTCAATCTCATACTCTTTTAAGCGGTCAAGGTCAGCCTTTCCAAGCCCATAATTGTGATTCGCCCAAATAAATCGTACCGTTCGATTAGGAAATTTCTCAAGAATTTTCTGTTGCAGAGACTCTTTTTGTCCACCAAAGGCATCAATCTGTTTTTTAAAATTAATACCTTTCTTTTCTGCACTAGCTTTACATTCTATGACGATGACACTCTCCTCATTTACAGCAAAAACATCTATCTGTTGATGTAATGAATTACCATTCCCATAAAAAATTGTAAATTTCCTTGATCTATTTAAGGTTGAATATCCCATTTTTTTAAACAACAACCACACTCTATCTTCAAATGCATCCCCAACGAGTTTTTCCCGCTGAACTCGTACTTTTCCACCCTTTAGGAGCTTAACGATCGCCCACCCTTTGGGCACGTAGTCTTCTGTAGCCTCTACATGGGTTAGTGTTTTTTCTTCAATTTTTTTGCTACGTTTCTTAGCCACAGCATTAAGTTCATTATCGGAAACTAAGTCATCCCAATTGGTTTCGGTCTGCGCCATGATTAACGCTCCTTTCTAATATTGGTGAACACGTACTCTTTCACTTTGCCTCTCTTCGCATTTCGTCCTCCGATGCAAGAACTTCGCTCAATCTCGTGTATAACATCTCCCTTTTCAAATATTTCTAATATTTTAGGGTGATGAGCATTGGTTAAAATGTAATATGCATTCCTTGCTTTAATTTGATCAATACAACAACTTAATTTTTGCTGATCTTCTAATGAAAAAATCTTTTCATTGTATTCACAAAAACCATTTTCCCTACCGTTGGAAACGACATATGGAGGATCTAGAAAAACTAAATCGTTTTCTGCAACATCTAAAAGTGCTTCTTCAAAATCACAACACCTTAATGTTGCGTCACACACAGACAACTTCATACTTGCATCATAAACCCGTTGTGTATCGTAATTCCAAAGTTTTCGATTCCCATATGGGACATTATATTCCCCACTAGAATTTACTCGATAAAGCCCATTGTATGAAGTCTGATTCAAATAAAGAAACTGAGCAGCTTTTGACGTTGCACTTTGATATTTCTGCCGCCTAATTCGATAATACTCTTCTCTTTCGTTTTTCATCTTCCCAAACTTCTGGAGGACATCATGCGGATTCTTCTTTATTTCTTCATAGGTTGTGATTAACCCCATATTTATATCCGATAAAAAACTTTTGTGTGCCTTTGGCAATGCAAAAAACAACGTTCCACTTCCAACAAATGGTTCATGATACTGATTAAACTCAATATCCTCCAACAATTTAAAGCAAAAAGGAAGCAACCATTTTTTACCTCCTGCCCAGCGCAAAAAAGGTTTTATATTTAATTCAAACGTTGTAGGAATAGGAGAACGCAATTTTGAAGAACGACCATTACTTTCTATCCTCATTGTTGGATGATTCGTAGTCGTCTCCGTTAAAACCTCGCTCGGAGTTGTATTAGACATAAAAAGGCGTGCCTCTGAATGAAATTGTTCTCGATAGAGGCCGACCAAAGCCTTGAGAGAAAACAAATACAAACAGAAACACGCCAGGGAATGGTTCCCTAACGCAATCTCCGCAGTATGTTTCGTTCTCTCTTTGAAATTGGTCGTTTCTATCGAACGAAAAATACGCGTTAACGCATTAATCTTTAGTGTCTGAGAGGTGGCGAGAGGGCGCATCACGTCTTCACCCCAGTCAAACTATGTACCTATAGGATACTCCTATTCTCGCCGAAAAGCAAGATTTTTTGAAAAATCAAGACCTTAATTTCACTTCTTCGGCCCATTGTACTATTTTCTATTTCATTTCTTCAATACTTTGTACTATATTTGCCGTGTCGTAACTTATTCATTTACAATAACTTATCTTGAATATTTTATGGTGGGTAATTTTAGGCTTAAAATCAGTACAATTTGTACTATCCATGCAAAATTTAAACAGTACAAAATCTTTCCGTGTAAATTATTTGAAGGGGAAATTTCCGCTCGGGAAGAAATCTTAAACAGTACAATTTTTTGCCAGGGACTTTTTAGACCTGTCTAGAAAACTCTAGAAAATAGTACGAAGCCCTGAAGAAGTGAAAAATAGGAATAAAAATAATGAAGAAATGGGTGATTTTTGTGTGGATATCATCCATCCTCTTTTTATCCGTCTAATATTTTTAAAATTTAAAATGATTTACGATTGTCTAAATAGAATGGGTTCTAAAAAAACAAAACAGCGTCAAAACCTTGATTTCATAGGCTTTAACGCTGTTTTCTTTATGGTGGAGCGAAGGGGATTCGAACCCCTGACCCCCACGTTGCGAACGTGATGCTCTACCAACTGAGCTACCGCCCCATAAATGGAAAGTGCGCCTAGTATAGCATAGTCGGGGGTTGAAAAACAAGTATTATTTTATAGTTGGGGGTCTTTTTTTTCATGGGGTGTTGAGGTGGGGGTGGTGTTGTTTTTCGGTCGGTGGGTGGATAAATAGGTTGTATGAGGGAGGTTTTTATGGTAATATATATGGTATATAAAGTGAGGATGTTTATGCCAGTTTATGATTATCGTGCGCGGGATTCAGAGAAGTGTTGCGCGTATTGTAAGGATAGTTTTGAGTTAATGCGTCGATTGAGTGATCCACCGGTTGAGGTGTGTCCGCTTTGTGGAAATGCTGTGGTGAAGTTGATTGCTGCGCCTGCTTTGGGGCGGAGTCAGTCGAAGTTGGATGATCGCGCGAAGGCGGCTGGGTTTCACAAGATGAAGCGTGTGGATCAGGGTGCGTTTGAGAAGCTTTATTGATTGAGGTGGATGATGGATATTGTGACGTTGAATGAACGGTTTGGTGCGCCTGGGCGTGTGGTTTTTCGTGAAGGGCCGGGCGGGGATCCGATTGCGGTGTTGCTTGCGCCGCAGGGGTCGTGCGAGGTGTCGCTTTATGGGGGGCAGGTGTTAACGTATCGTGTGTTGGGTTTTCAGGATACGTTGTGGTTGAGCCCTTTGGCGCAGTTTGAGCGTGGTGCGTCGATTCGTGGGGGGATTCCGATTTGTTGGCCGTGGTTTGGTGTCGCACCGAAGGGGATGCCTGAGGGGACGCCGTCGCATGGGTTTGCGCGGAAGGCGTTGTGGCGTGTGGCGGGTTCGTCGTATGGGGCTCGGGATACGGAGTTGACGCTTATTTTGACGGATGCAGATGCAACGGATGTTGCGTGGCCGTATAGGTATGAGTTGAAGTTGACAATTGTTTTGGGGGATTGTCTTTCGCTTGCGTTGCAGACGCGTAATTTGGATGATGTTGCGGTGAGGTATAGTGAGGCGTTGCATACGTATATTCGTGTGGGGGATGCGCGTGAGATTTCGTTGATTGGTGTGGAGGGCGCCCCGATGCGTTTTGAGGATATGGAGACGCAGGATCGGGTGATTGCGCTTGAGGATGTGACGGCGGCAGTGGTGGATCCTGTTATGGAGCGTGTGGTTGGGTTGTCGGCGGAGGATAGTTCGGCGGTGGTGGTATGGCATCCATCGCTTGAGGGTTTGCCGAAGGATATTAATTTGGAAGGGCCGCGTCATTTCTTGTGCGTTGAGCCTGCGAATCCGCATCATACGTCGGGTGAGATTACGTTGCAGCCGGGTGAGGCGCATGTGTTGTCGATGCGGTTGCAGCCGACGTTGCCAAAGGATCAAGCTGGGCGTAATTAAGGATTAAGAAAGGTTTTTGAGTGATGAAGACGGATGCTTTTTTGAAGTTGTTGGATGTGGCGGTGTTAAAGCCTGAGGCGTCGATGCAGGCGGTGTATGATGCTGCAGCTTTGTGTGATAGGCTTGGGGTGGGGACGTTGTGTGTGAAGAGTTGTGATGTGCGTTTTGCCGCGGAGTGTCTCCGTGAATCGCAGACGCGCCCGATTGCTGTGGTGGGTTTTCCGCACGGGAATGTGTTGGGCTCGCTTAAGGCGATTGAGGCGCAGATGGCGGTGGCTCAAGGGGCTGAGGAGATTGATATGGTGATTAATGTCTCGGCGTTGAAGGATGGTGATGTTGAGGGTGTGGAGGATGAGATTCGTCAGGTGGTGACGGCGGCTTATCCGGCACCGGTAAAGGTTATTTTGGAGACGGCGCTTTTAACGACGGCTGAGATTCGTAAGGGTGTTGCGTGTGCGATTAAGGCGGGGGCGGCGTTTGTGAAGACGTCAACGGGATTTGCTTCTGCTGGGGCAACGCCTGAGGCTGTGAAGACGATGGTTGCGGCCGCAAAGGGTAAGGTTAAGGTTAAGGCATCGGGTGGCATTCGTACGCGTCAGGATGCGGAGGCGTTTCTCGCGATAGGTTGTGAGCGTTTGGGTGTTGGTGATGTGGTGGCTTTGTTGACGGATAAAGAGAAGAAGCAGTTTGACCTTCTGTAAGTGAGGGATTGGGATAATGGCTAAGATTCAGTTGATTGTTACAGAGGGTCCGTCTACCGGGTGTTGCCATGAGGTTGGCGAAGGTGGTGTGACGGTGGGGCGTTCTTCGCGAGCGGATTTCCGTATTGATGATCCGATGATTTCACGTTTGCACTTTAAGTGTTATGTGAAGGATGGATGTGCGTATGTTTTTGATATGGAGTCGGCGAATGGTACGATTTTAAATGGTCGTGAGCTTGAGGAGGGGCCGAATGAGATTTTAGATGGGGATGTTATCTCGATTGGTGAGTCGGCGATTCGTGTTGAGATTGATGTTTCTTCAGCGGGGGAGATGACGCAGAAGGTGGCACCTGTTGCGCTTTCTTCGTTGGATGCGTTGAATCAGTTTTCCGCAGCGCAGGAGTTGGGGGCGGTGAGTTCTGAGCCGCTTGTTGCGCCTGCCGTTGTGTCTGTGCCTGAGGCCGCACCGCAGGGTGGGGCGAGTGTTCCTGCTGCAACGTTTGATTTGGGGCTTTCTGAAGCTCCGCAGGAGGAGGAAGTTGAGGCACCGGTTGAGAATAATGGCAGTGCTCGCACGTTGATTATTGCGTTGGGTGCATTTTTGGTTGTGATTATTGCGCTTGTGGTTATGGCTTTTGCCATGGAGAAGGGCGCGCAGGTGCCAGCACAGAAGACGGCGATTGATTCGTTTGCTCAGACCGTGGCGAAGCAGTCGTCGTTTTATATGTCGCATGAACATTTGCAAATTCGTTCGACGGGGGTATTTCAGTGTTTGCTGACGTATGACTCGGAGTATGATGAGTTGTCATTGAATGTTTATGAGATTGGTCGCAATCAGCGTGTTGTCGCAGAGAGGAAGAATCTTTCGCGTGATGATGCAAAGCGTTTCAAGGAGCTTTTGAAGAATTTTAAGAATGTTCGTCCGCAAGAGGATGAGATTCGCGAGGATGGGTATCGCGAAACCTTCAAGACGACTTTGGTTATTGATACAGAGATTTATTCTCGTGCGGGGATGAATCGTATCACGGAGGATTATCAGACGTTTTGCTCTCGGATTGAAGATTTTGCGTTGATGTCGTTTAATATTGAAGAGTTCGTGCAGTTGTCGATTGAGGAGTTGATTGCCAAGGCGCGTGCATTGCTTGATGATGCTGAGCTCTATGAACGTCAAACGAATCTCGGCGGCGAGATGCTTTATAACAGTTATAAGGCGTATCGTTCTGCGCGTGCGTATTTAAAGACGGTCAATCCTAAGCCTGATTTTAATGATCGTATTGAGGAGGGCTTCGCACGGACGAAGAAGGAGATTGATACGCGTTATCAGAAGTTGAAGCTTGAGTTGTCGCAGGCGCGTACTGTTCAGGATCGTCGCGCAGAGTGTGAGGCGTTGAATTTGATTTTGCGTTTGATTCCTGATTTGAATGATGAACGCTATAAAGAGGCGGCACGTGATAAGGAGCGCCTCGAAAGTCAGAATTTGTGGTTTTAAAGGAGCGTGAAGATGTTTCGTTTAAAGCATTTGATTTGTTCGTTTGTCGTTGGTTTGGCGATGTTTGCAGCGGCTCAGGATGTGGTGCAAGCACGTTTGAATCTCGATGTGGTGAATGCGAATCTTGCCAATGTGACGATTCGTATCAATCATGAGACGAAGTCGACCACAGGGAAGAGTTATACTTGTATGTTGACGCCGCAGAAGATGAATATCATTCATATTCGTGCCGATGGTTATGAAGATCATTGGGTGTCGATGTCGTTGAAGGCGGGTGAGTTTCGTCGTGAGTCGATTCGTTTAACGCCGCGCAAGGTGCCGTATTATTTCACCTCAACGCAACCTGAGAAGGTCGATATTTATAAGGATGGTAAGCTGTTAGGGACAACGCCTTTCACGGCAATGTTTGATTATGGTGAGCGCCCAAATCTCGTTTATCGTGCGAATGGGTTCCATGATCAAAAGAAGGTTTTTGAGCGTGTGACGCTCGAGCCCATAATGCACAAGATTACCATGATGGCTGATTCTGGCGGATTGTTCATTACTACGCGCCCTGAAGGTGCAACGGTCTATTTGGACGAGATTAAGCAGGAAGGTTTAACACCTTGGCGTCGCGAGGGATTAAAGCAAGGCGTTTATCAGGTGCGTGTTGAGAAGCCAGGCTTTCTTACGCAGTCCCTCGCCATTCAGGTGATCGAGGGTAAGGTTGCCGCGCGAACGATGGAGCTTGAGAAGGAGGGCGGGGTGATTAATGTGACCACCGATCCTCAGGGGGCTACGATTTTCGTTAATAATGTTGCTCAAGCAGAGAAGTCGAATTGCCGTGTTGCAGGGTTAAAGGAAGGCATTGTTAAGGTGCGTGCAGAGTTGAAGGGGCACGAACCGCAGGAGATGGCGGTCACGCTTATTGCTGGGCAAGTGGTTCAAGTGCCGATGATTTTAACACCGCAGTATGGTGAGATTGCCTTTGTGACGTCACCAGCGAATGTTGAGGTGCGCGTGGATGGTCGTTTGCAATTGACCACAGAGCCGCTGACAAAGAATAATGCATCGCGTTCAAAGTTGGGTGTCATTAAGTTGCCTATTGGTGCGCATACGGTTCAATTCTCTGCTGAAGGGTATGAAGAACGGAGTGTTTCGTGCGAAGTTTTCCATCGTGAGCGGACCTCGCTTGAGACGATTACGTTAGCCTTTAAGCCGAATATTCGTGTTTATACGAATGCGGGCGTTTATGAGGGGTGGCATCTTTCTGAAACGGGCACAACGCTTCGTTTACGCTTGAAGGATGGACGTATTATTCCGTTGTCGAAGAGCTTGATTAATCGACGTGAGGCTCTTTAATGAAACCCTTATTGATTGATACACATTGTCATTTTGATACCCATGAGGGGATGGCGGAGTTGATTGCTGAAGCCGCCGCTCAACAGGTGCGTTTGATTGCCATTGGCGGTGATGAGACGATGAATGCGACCGCGCGTGATGCTGGGGTTTGGTTCGCGCAAGGGTATACATGGTCGATTGATCCAACGTTGCCATTGCCGAGTCTCCATGAACGTCAAGTCGCGATTGGTGAAATTGGGTTTGATTTTCACTATGCGCAAGGGGCAGATGTTGAACGTTGTCAACGTGAGAATTTTGATCGTCAAGCCGAGTGGGCGCGGACTTCGGGTTTGCCTATCGTGGTCCATACGCGTGAGGCGGATGCTGCAACGTATGATGCGCTTCGTACAGCGGCTTTGCCTGCAACGGGCGTTATTCACTCGTATACGGGCGATGTAGCGTTTGCGCGTCAGTTGCTTGATCTTGGGTATTACATTTCAATTTCGGGGATTGTAACCTTTCGTAATGCGGATCTTTTACGCGAGACGGCAAAGTTTATCCCTGAGGATCGTTTGTTGGTTGAAACAGATTCTCCTTATTTGGCACCTGTGCCTTTGCGCGGGCAGGTGAATCGTCCGGTAAATGTGCGTGTGACGGCTGATTTTATTGCGGCCTTGCGGGGTGTTTCCTCTGAAGCACTTGCATGTGCCACGACGACGAATGCACAGCGACTCTTTAAGCTTGGTAGCATTGCGTAAGATGGAGTAGGTGAGGGCGCATGAGGGTTTTTGTTACAGGTGGATCGGGATTATTAGGGCGAGCTTGCGTTTGCACGTTGCAAGCGCATGGATGTGATGTCCTTGCTCCGACGCATCAGGAACTTGAACTGACGGATTTTAAGGCGGTTGAACAATGGATGCAGGTTGCGCAACCCGATGTGATTGTTCATTGTGCAGCACAACGTAAGCCGGATCTCTGTGAATCAGAAGCTCCAGAGGTCATCGCGTTAAATGTGGATTTGCCGGCGTTTTTGGCTCGTTTTAATTGTCCGATGGTTCATCTTTCGACGGATTATGTTTTTAATGGTACAAATGCGCCCTATGAGTGGGATGCGCAACGTCGCCCTCTTAATGCGTATGGTCGTCAGAAAGCAATGGCAGAGGCGCAACTTGAAGCTTTGTCGCATGTTGTGATTTTGCGTGTACCGATTTTGTATGGGCCAACGCCACGGTGGGAAAATTCTGCGGTGACAGTGCTTGCTGCAAATCTTGCCAAGGCTAATGGTGAGGCGGTTTTGATGGATGATAGCGCGATTCGTTATCCCACCTTGACCACCGATATTGCTGAGCAGATTTATCGTTTGATTGGAGCGATGCAGGGGGGACTTCATGGCATTTTCCATTATTCTGGGGAAGAGGCGATGACAAAGTTTCAAATGAGCTTGCATTTAGCCCCTTATGTTCATGCATCGCGCATGCAGTGTTTGCCTGATACGCGACCACCAACGGTGCCTCGGCCCTATGATTGTCATTTGTCAACACGTCGTTTGAAGCAGTTAGGATTATATGTGAAACCAACGCCTTTTGCGCAAGCGATACGCGAACTTTTTAATGATTCTACATTCTCTTCTTTTTCTAACAATTCATCTTATTGAGGTAATATGAAGAAAGCTTTTACACTTTTTCTCTCTATGGCATGCACATCGCTTCTTTTAGCAGCGTCGAAGCCACAGATTGTGCCCGAGTTGCAGTCGTGGACAGAAGATACTACCGCGCTCGCCTATAAATTACCCCATCGTCCACGCATTGTTTTGGATGTTACTGCTTCCAAGGAATTGCGCGCCTATGCGGATATCTTTGCAGAAGAAATCCAAGGCACGGTCACTGTTGTTAACTCCACTTCTTTAGGGGATATCAAGTTGATGATTAATCCCGATGTTTTGACGCATCCCGAAGGTTATCGTTTGACGGTTACACCGCATAAGATTGTGATTGAAGCGCCAACGGCATTGGGGGCGTTTTGGGGAACACGGACGTTGTTGCAGGGTTTTCACACAATGGATAAGACCTTCCCCGCTGGGGTTGCAGAAGATTGGCCAGCGTATAAGGTGCGTGGTTTTATGTTTGACTGTGGACGTAAACCTTTTGCGATTTCGACATTGAAGAAGCTTGTTGACATTTGCTCGTATTACAAGATGAATGATTTGCAGCTTCACCTTTCGGATAATTATATTTGGTTGCATAATTATTCGGGTGTAAAGAGCGCACAGGATGTTTTGAAGATTGACCCCTCGCCGAGTGCATTTCGTCTCGAGTCCAAGATTGAGGGCTTAACGGCAAAGGATCTTGCTTATTCGAAGGAAGAATTTAAGGCTTTGATTGAATATGCAAAGCAACGTGGTGTTGCGATTGTGCCTGAGATTGATGTGCCGGGGCATGCACTTGCACTTGTGCGTGTGCGTCCAGATTTGATGTATAAAGGGTCTGTTGGGAAGAAGCATGATTGTGAACGCGCAGCGATGCTTGACTTGGATAACCCTGAAGCCTTTAATTTTGTGGCTGAAATTTTTGACGAATATATTGATGAAGGCATCTTCGCTGGTGATGTTATTCATATTGGTACCGATGAATATTATGGCGACGCAGAACGTTATCGCGCGTTTCTCGACAAGTTGTTGAAGCATATTATTGCCAAGGGAAAGACGCCTCGTTTTTGGGGATCGTTGCGTGCAAAGAAGGGGGTAACTCCCGTTCAAGTGCATGGCACGCAAATGCATATTTGGTCGTTGGATTGGCAGGATCCGCGGAAGGCGTTGGCCGATGGTTATGAAATCATTAATATCTTGGATGCCTTTACCTATGTCGTGCCGAATGGGACAGGAAATATTGGGGCTTATGG
Source organism: Candidatus Spyradenecus sp. (assembly GCA_045613865.1). Classification (GTDB taxonomy): domain Bacteria; phylum Verrucomicrobiota; class Kiritimatiellia; order RFP12; family DVOR01; genus Spyradenecus. The sequence continues at coordinate 120,497 of JAZLBT010000005.1, forward strand.
CGATGATATTAATTCACGCACGCTCTATGAAGATTGGACGCCTGGAACGTTTCGTCGCGGTCAGTTAGATTATAGTGTTGATCCACATTATCCGAAGTTGCTCGGTGCGGCATGGGCGGTGTGGAATGATAATTCGTTTATGACGGATCCTGGATTATGTGGTCGTGATTTGTTGCCGATGATTCATAAGAATTGCGCAACATTGGCACAACGTACATGGACCGAGACGACAACACAACCTTATGACGCGTTTTTGAAGTTGGTTCAAGTGCATGCGCAGACACTTGAGACGGCAAAGCCTGCGCCTTGGTCGCGCACCTTTACGGTGATCGTGAATGAAGGCGGAGAACAGGTGGTTGCACAAAGTGATGAATTGACACTTTATGCCGTTGATCCGACGTATGGACGTGTTGGTTTTGCTCGCGAAGGAATGCTTTACACCTTTGATGTCAAGCTTGTACCTGGGGGAATGTATGATTTGACGTTCTCGTCAGAAGCGCGTAAGGCGAGTGTGACCATTCTTCGTAAAGATGTTGAAAATGCACGACCCGTTTCCTTTACAGCACCGTTGCGTCAATATTTCCCTGAAAGTTGCCGTTACTTCACGTTACCACCCTTGCCGTAAGAGGGTGGTTGGTGACAACAAAGATTGTTTGTAAAGTTTTTATTTTTGTTATTTCGAGAAGGCTTGACTTTTGTTATAATAATATGTAAGAAACAATAAAGGGCATATATGAAGAATTTTCATTTTTCTTTAAAGACGGAAATATTTGCAGGTCCTGGTTGCGTTATGAAGCATGCAAAGACATGGCTTTTAGGTCGCAAGGCTTTGATTGTTACGGGGCAACAGAGTGCAATTTGTTCTGGGGCATTGGCCGATGTTTCATGCGTCTTAGAGCGCGCTGCGATTCCCTTTGTTGTTTATAATGGCGTGAAGGAAAATCCTGATATTGATCAGGTTTATACAGGTGTTGCAGTTGCACTTTCTGAACAGTGTGATTTTGTGATTGCGATTGGCGGCGGTTCGCCAATGGATGCGGCAAAGAGTATCGCGTGGGCCGCTGCATCAATGATTCCGAAGGATGATTTCTTTACACGTAAGCCAACGGCACAAGATGCGGTTTTACCCATTGTTGCAATTCCATTGACGTGTGGCACGGGCAGTGAAGTGACGCCGTATTCGATTATTACGGATCATCAACGTTGCACCAAGATTAATGTGTCGAGCCCACGCTTTTTCCCCACTGTTGCTTTGCTTGATGCACGTTATTTAGAGTCGATGCCGCGTCATGTGTTGTGCGATACGGCATTGGATGCGCTTTCTCATGCGATTGAAGGCGCTTATTCTCCACGTGCCAATCGTTTCACGTTGTCAATTAGTGAAGAAGCGTTGTCGATTTTAATTCCTGAGCTTGTACGTTTGGCGCATGGTTCGTTTGTTAATCTTTCGCAGTTGCAGTATGCATCGATGTTAGCTGGTATTGTTATTGCGCAAGCTGGCACAGGGCTCGTTCACGCAATGGGTTATCCATTAACGTGTCACAAGGGTATCCCACATGGTCGAGCAAATGGTATTTTGCTCGCTGGATATATGGACTTTATGTCGGATTCGTGTGCACAGTTAACGAAGCGTCTTTTTGATGCGGCGCAATTGCAAGGGCCAGATGATTTACAGGCGTTAGTCGATCACCTCTTAGAAGCGATGCATGTTTCGCGTGAGGCGCCGACCGAAGAGGAATTGCTCTGTTATTCTCATGATCCGTTACGTCTTGAGATGGTGCAACGTTATCGCACAATGCCCTCGACTGAAAATGTGATGGATATCTATCGTACAGGATTTTAACGTATAACCAAAAGAGGTATTACAATGAAGAAAATTAGCGGTCTTGTTAAACGCGAAAATGGTTTTCGTCAAATGTCGGCTAAAGAAGCCAAGGCATGTGAAGCATATAGCGCAGATTATATGGACTATCTCGGTATTGCTAAGACAGAACGTCGTGCATATGATGAAGCAGTGCGTCGTATTGAAGCGTTAGGTTTTTGCGATATCAGCAAGAAGAAGAAGTTAAAGGCTGGTGATAAGGTTTATCGTGGCTATCATGGTAAAACGTTGATGGCGGCTGTTATTGGGACGGAACCTGTTGCAAATGGTATTCGTGTGATCGGTGGTCATACAGATGCTCCTCGCATTGACATTAAGCCCGTACCGATTTGTGAAAAGGGTGGCATCGCATATTTTGATACGCACTATTATGGTGGTATCAAGAAGTTTCATTGGTTAACGCATCCTTTGGCCCTCTATGGGGTGATTGTAAAGCCCAATGGCAAGAAGGTCGAAATCGCAATTGGCGATAAACCCAATGATCCTGTTTTCCAAATCACGGATGTTTTGCCTCACTTTGGCGCTGAACAAAGCGGTAAGAAGGTTGGGGAAGCATTTGATCCTGAAGATATGGATATCGTTGTGGGGTCGGTGCCTGTTGCGAAGAATGAAGATGATGATGACGTCAAGGAAAAGGTGAAGTTGAACATCTTGCGTATTCTTGAAAAGGAATATGGCGTTACAGAAGAAGATTTCCTCTCTGCAGAACTCGAACTTGTTCCCGTTGGGATGCCACGTGAATTAGGTTTGGATCGTGCCATGATTATTGGTTATGGTCACGACGATCGTGTTTGCGCATATGCAGGTTTGCGTGCGTTGATGGATTTGGAAGAAACCCCAAAGTATACAGGTATGGTCCTTCTCTGCGACAAGGAAGAGATTGGTTCTGTTGGTGCAACGGGTATGGATTCGACCTTCTTTGAAAATTCTGTTGCAGAACTCATTCATCGCCAGGGTACGCCTTCTCCTGAAATTGCTGTTCGTCGTGCATTAGAAGCAAGTCGTATGTTGTCGGCTGACGTTTGCGCTGCAAGCGATCCGCACTTCCCCTCTGCCGATTCGCCGAATAACATGGCCAAGATGAATGCAGGCGGTTGCATGATTAAGTATACCGGTGCTCGCGGTAAGGGTGGTGCTTCGGATGCGCGTGCTGAATTCATTGCCGATCTTCGTCGCATTTTCGCTGATGATGGTTTGACATGGCAGGCTGGCGAATTGGGCCGTTGCGAAAAGGGTGGCGGTGGAACGATCGCTCTTTATATGGCGCGTTATGGCATGGATGTGATTGACTTTGGGGTGCCCCTTTTCAATATGCATGCGCCTTGGGAAGCGGCCTCGAAGTTTGACTGTTATATGACTTATCGAGCCTATAAGGCATTTCTTGCTGACAAGAAGTAAGTTCTAACACAAGAGGCGCCTTGAACAAAGGTGCCTCTTTTATCCACATTATGAGTAATATTGTTATGTTGAAGAAAATTCTCCTTGTAGATGATGATCCTGGCATTTGCATGATGCTTGGGGATTTTCTTGTTGCAGAGGGGTATGAAGTCACGCTCGCACATTCAGGCGAGAAAGCGATCGATGTGATTGCTACGATGCATCCAGACCTTATCATCCTTGATATGGGGATGCCAGGGATGGGCGGGGCAGGTTTTCTTCAACGTATAAGTGATCGTGTTGGTCATACGCTTGCCCCAGTGCTCATTCTTACCGCCCGTGGTGACATGGCGGAGTATTTCGCGAATAAAGGTATAGCTGGTTTTTTAACAAAACCTGCAATGCCCGAAGAATTGCTTGCTGAAATTCAACGCATTCTCTTTATGGAGAGTGATTTACAGCGTTCAGAGCCAATTGTGCTTGGTGATGATGTTCGTAAGCTCGTCGTTCTTGCGGAGCCTAGTCGCGTGCGTGCGAATGCAATTCGAGAAGCACTCGGGAAGGTGGGGTTCTCCATTGAGATGGTACATACGGGGCCTGAGGCAATTGAAGCTGTTATTGCACGTCGTCCAGCAGGGCTTATCTTGCCAATGGATGCTGCTGAAATGAGTGCAGATGCCGTTCTTGAAATTTTACGTAAATTACCTTCTGGTAAGGATTTACAAACGATTGTTTATGCGGCAGAATTGTTTCAGGAACGTTGGTTCTTTATTGATCCACGGAATGTGACCAAAGTTAATGGACGCGAGGGGCAAGAGATTGCTCGAACTGCGCTTAGTGTTATTGCTTAATTGAAGGAGTTTTTATGCGTTGTCCACGTTGTCATAAAGATAATGATCGTGTTGTTGACAGTCGCGCATCAAGTGATGCTCAGTCGACGCGTCGTCGTCGTGAATGTTTACTTTGTGGCGCTCGTTTTACAACCTATGAACGAATTGAATATGTGCTTCCACGCGTGATTAAACGCTCTGGCGGTTGTGAACCGTTTGATCGTACGAAGGTTGAACGTGGCATTCTTTCTGCATGTCAAAAGCGCGATATTCCCTCTCAGGCGATTGATGAACTCATTGAAGACGTTATGGGCGAGCTTGAGCGTCTCGGCGTACATGAGGTTGAATCTTCGTACATTGGTCAATTGATTATGGAGCGTTTGCGTGAGCTCGATACGGTTGCTTATGTTCGATTCGCCTCTGTTTATGCGGCATTCAATGACGTTCAACAGTTTATTGATGCCGTTAATGCAATTTCTCCCAAAGAAAAGAAACGCACACCGCGTAGTAAGAAGAAATAGTATGTTTCGTATTCTCTTTGTATGTCATGGGAATATTTGTCGTTCGCCTATGGCGGAGTATGTCATGGCAGATTTACTTCGTCAAGCGCAACGAACAGATGTGTTTGTTGCATCTGCCGCAACGAGTACGGAAGAGCTTGGCAACGGATTGCATTATGGCACAAAACGTCAACTCCAAAAGATGGGGATTTCATGTGATAAACCTCATCGTGCACATCAAATCTCTGCTAATGAAGCACGCGAATACGATTTAATTCTTGCGATGGATCACGCGAATGTGCGGAATCTTAAGCGAATGCTTCCACCGACGGAACATTCAAAAATTGCACTTCTTTTATCCTATGTTGGAGAAATGCGTGAGATTGCAGATCCTTGGTATACAGGTGATTTTGGTCAAACGTATCGCGATGTTTTGGCAGGGTGTAAGGCCCTCCTTTCGACATTAGATTAATGTTCAATATGACAATTAAAACGCGATTTCATGCAACTGGCATGGAATTTATTTTGTTAAACTTTTTTATTTCTTTTACGCGCGCATAATTAATATGTTATAATAATAGAAATATTTTGAAAGGATTTAAAAAATGAAAGCCATTGGCATTGTTGAACCGCGAGATTTAGCTTTAGATATTCCTGAAGGTGGGTGGCTACTTGAAAAAGGTGGTAAACTCTCTGAGATTACTGTACGTTATGAATATGTCGGCACGCCCAATGCGGACGGCTCGAATATTGTTTTTGTGTGTCATGCATTGACGGGAGATGCGCATGTGGCGGGGTATCGTCCGAATGAAAATCCAGAAACGGATCGTCCCAGTGGTTGGTGGGAAGGAATGATTGGTCCAGTTCAAGGAATTGATACGAATCGTTTTTGTGTCATGTGTGCAAATATTTTAGGTGGTTGTTCTGGCACAACTGGTCCTTCGTCTATTAATCCTGAGACGGGGAAGCCCTATGGCTCATTGTTCCCAGAAGTAACGATTGGGGATATGGTAAATGTTCATCGCCAGCTTTTGCAACAATTAGGTTATCGTCGTATTGCAGCCGTTGTTGGTGGAAGTTTTGGTGGTATGCAGGCATTGCAGTGGGCAATTGCTTATCCAGATGACATGGAGAAGTGTATCTTAGTCGCTTCGTCTGCTTCTTTGAATACACAAGCATTGGCATTTGACATTGTTGCTCGTCATGCGATTATTCAAGACCGCAATTGGAATCATGGTGATTATTATGATGGTGCACGCCCAAATGCTGGACTTGCAAATGCACGACGTCTAGCACATATTACTTATTTGTCGCAGTCGTCAATGGATGATAAGTTTGGTCGTGAAAAACGAGAAGAATGGTTACAAAAGGGTAATGACTTCCATTCGCAAGTTCGTCGTGATTTTAAGACTTATTTTGAAATTGAGTCATATTTAGAGTATCAAGGGCAAAAGTTTGTTAAACGTTTTGATGCAAATAGCTATTTGCACATTACACGCGCTTTGGATAGTTATGATCCTGCTGATACGTATGGTTCGCTTGATGCCGCCGTTCAGCGCATTACCGCGAAACTTTTGGTGGTAAGTTTAAGTGGTGACTGGTTGTTCACGCGTAAGCAAGCATGGGATTTCTTACGTTCGTGTCTCAAAGAACATAAGCATGTCTCTTATTGTCATCTTTATGCACCTGCGGGTCATGATGCGTTTTTAACACATATTGACGAATTAAAATGTGTGATTCGAGCCTTTTTGACCGCCACTTCTATTGAGGATCCCTCTTCATTGAATAAAACAGAGGCAGAAACCTTTAAGTCGTTTATTAAACACATTCCTGAAGGTGCTCGTGTTTTAGATATTGGTTGTGGTGATGGCACATTGCTCAAGCAAGTCGCCCTTTCACAACGCGCTTATTGTATCGGTCTTGAGATGGAGCTCCCGAAGGTAATCGAGGCTTTACATGCTGGTGTTAATGTTTTAATGTCCAATATCGATAAAGAATTAAGCCGCATTCCTGATGGGATTTTTGATGTTTCGATTATTTCGCATACGATTCAAGTCTTGAAGCATCCCGATCGCATGATGCAACAACTTTTGCGTGTCGCCAATTGGGCTTTAATTGCATTCCCGAACTTCGGCTACTTGGGGATGCGTTTCTCGTTGCTCTTCTCTGGACGTATGCCAAGCACGCGTCAGTTCCCGTATGAATGGTATGATACCCCAAACATTCATAACTGTACAATCAAAGACTTCTTACATTTTTGTAAACAATTCCGCTTAAGTGCTAAACTTTTACACTGCCATTCTTCAAGTTGGTTAGGAAAGTTGTTGCTTCTCTTTGGATTTGTAAATCTAGGTGCAGATCGTGTAATCATGCGATTAACAGAAGATACGCATTCATAAATGGAGTAGGGGAAGTATGAAGAGTGATTTGGCAACCACAATTGACGCATTGGCCTCTAGTTTTGTTTGCAAGAATTGCCCTGCGACCAATACACGTCATGGATTGAATCTCCCTGGACGTCGTGCGATTCATGCCGTTTTAAAAGAAATCCTCGCGGTTCTTTTTCCCGGATGTCTTTTCTATGAAGCCGAAGATGGTGAAACGCATGATCGTATGCGTGAGCGATTGAGTTCAATTGCGATGACATTAATCTCGCAAATTGAACGCGTTGAGGCATATCGCATTTTAGAGGGATTACGGCCTAAAGATTTTGATAGTGCTGCACGTGCGATTGAAGTCGTTGAACTTCTTTTTAAGGAATTGCCTAATATTCGTGCGTTACTTCAAGATGATGTAATTGCGGCTTACGAGGGTGATCCTGCGGCTCATTCAACAATGGAAATTGTAATGGCCTATCCTGGACTCTTTGCTATTGCGATTCATCGTATTGCACATATTCTTCATATGCAGGATGTTCATTTATTGCCTCGTGTGATGAGTGAATATGCACATTCGCATACAGGTATCGATATTCATCCTGGGGCACAGATTGGTAGAAAATTTTTCATTGACCATGGCACAGGTGTCGTTATTGGTGAAACGTGTGTGATTGGATCGAACGTTCGTATCTATCAAGGTGTAACGCTTGGTGCGCGTTCTTTTAGAAAAGATGATAATGGTCATTTAGTAAAGGGTGGAAAGCGTCATCCAACGGTCGAAGATGATGTTATTATTTATGCCAATGCAACAATTCTCGGCGGAGAGACAGTGATTGGTAAAGGTTCTGTTATTGGTGGTAACGTTTGGTTGACACACTCTGTTCCGCCGGCATCTCGTATTTTTTATAAGGAGTAAAATAATGATTAAGCGTTTAAGTTCACTTCTTTTTCTCTTCTTTTTGACATCAAATGCAATGGCGATTTTGCCCTCTCTTGTTGAAGAGGCTTGTTTTTCAGCCAAGGTTACGGAGTACTATTCGGGTCACTCTTGGACACTCACCTCATGGGAAAAGTGGAAGAACGTCACAGGGTTACAAATCCAAATGGATGACACAATATTACGTGCAAAACTCAATACATCGCCTCATCCCAATAAGTGGTATACAACCTTTGTTACATTAGAGACACCAATTGTAACAGATGCATGTCCACAGCCTTTACAGACCTTAATCATTAATGTTGTTTCTGAGGGCTTTATTGAAAAAGATCAAATCGTTCTAAAGCCAATTGAGAAGTCTAAATTACCCCCTTTTCAGATTGAAGCAATTTCTGGGCGTTTAGCACTTATTGGAGAGAACAAAGATTGGTATATTGTTCTTGATGATCCCAATGCTCGTATTATTCGCGATGCACAAGATCAAAGTATTGTAACGATTGAATACGCACCTCAAGAACTCAAAAGTGGTCAAACACTTCAAGCGAAATTCTATGTTGGCGAAGGTAAACTTCAAGCGGAGCTTCTTCCTACGTCGACTTCACAAGAAACTAAAAAGTAACCCCACAATTGCGCATTTATGCATCATAAGATGTCTATTAAAATTAAACCCTATTTTTACGTCTTGAGACGTATCTTTTTGCGTTTAGTATATGGATGTTCTATTTGCGTGGCACTATTTTTCATTGTTCTTGCGATAGGTCTTCCTGGAAGATGGATTAAACCATTCATTCAGCGCTATCTTCCTGCTGATGTGGGTGAAATTACCTTTGATTGGATTGCTTATCGTCCGTACCATGGTTTAATACTTAAAAATTTTGTCTTTACACTTTCTGAAACAAATAAGCCACTGGTGCGTGTTGGAAAGATTGATGTAGAAATCGAACTTTTTACAGATAAAGATTTATTTAATCGAATTCAAAAGATTCATCTTAATGATTTTTATTTAGCACAACTTCCTCAAAATCATCCCTATGATGACCCTCGAGGAATTTATCAACCACATACATCATTCCCTAATCTCCAGGGGTATTGCCCAACAATTTCACCTATTCAAATAATCATTCATAATGCAGATGTTTTGGATATTCAGGGTGAATCACTCTTTGCATCTTTTGAGGCTAAAGAAGATAAACTTATCTTTAATCAGTTATTGGCAAAGCTTCGTCCAGGTGATGAAGTCAAGGGAGAGCTTGTAATTAACCTTGCAACAACCATAGTTGATCTTCATTTGAAGGGATATGCATTAAATACTGATATAAATGGTGTTTATCGTGTTTTGAATTTCCCACTTATTGAAAAATACAGTAATAAATTTACACTCCAACATAACGCATGGGCGGATGCAAAATTTAGTTTCTCGTTGGATAAATATCGCAATCAATTTGAAGGTATAATCCAATTAGAAACCTTTGCAGGTGGTGCTTATTGTGATGTACCATTTGATTCTGGTAAAGGTGTTATTATTACACGAGGCGTATGGAATAACCACACAGAGATTAAAAATATTCAAGCTTTTCGTGAAGGAAAACTTGCTGCAAGTGGAGATCTAACCTTTAATACTTCAATGAATCGTTTTTCATTTAAAGCAAAAAATTATCATCTTACACCGAAAGAATGTTTGAAATTAATTGATATGCCCTTTACAAAGGTTATTCCAGAAGTTAAAATTGCAGATGAAAAATCATCATCGCTTACAATTGAAGGCTATCTTCCTTTCCTCACTCCACAAGAACCCAAAGATGTTGTTATTACATCTGGCTATTTTGATTCATTTACACCTTGTTCAATCTATGGTTGCAATTTTGGCACTCTCTCGGGCAATATTCAAATGAAAGACGGAATTGTCACACTTGACAATCTCTCTGTTACAGATAATCATGGAGGAAGTGCTTCAGGTCAAATAATGGTAAAGATTCCACCGTCTGCAACCTATGTTGATGCTGAGGCGAATTTTTCTTTCAATGGGTTGCACCTAAAAATAGCAGATGATAATTTGTCTTTAAGTGAAATTCTTGGACAAGATGCTGTTGTTATAGGAGAAACAAAGTTAAGTTGTCGAATGGATGATACACTTTTTTCCACGTTAAATTCAACCTTTGACCTTAACCTTCAAGGACAATTACTCAATCGCTTTCCGTTATTTGCGGGTTTAACAAATCTCTTTGCGGATTATGTTCCTGGTGTATCCTTCTTAACAGATGCTAAAAAGATGTTCTTAAAAGGACGTGTTGTTAATGGTAAAGTTGATATTCCATCTTTTCAACTTGAAGGCTCCTTCTTTAATGTGGAAGGGCCTATAACATATGATTTGAAAACAGAAAAAATTGATGCAGCCTTAATTATTGGATTCTTTAAAAAGGGTTCCATTGCGAGTCAATTAACACGATGGGTAACCGCACCGCTTATGGAAAATCTATGGCAGGTCCATCTAACAGGTACAAAGGATAATCCCATTTGGAGTTCCCAAACGATTATCGGTCAAATGAAAGATGTTCTTCTTGGTGGGTCTGATAAATATTCAAAGATGAAACAGGAATCCGAGAATACAAAGAAAGAGAAAGAGGAATCTTCTTCTTCTCAAGAAAAGAACTTTTTTAATAAATTATTTAATTAAAAAGAGAGTCTAGAATGGTTGATATTGTTCTTTTACATCCCGAAATTCCACATAACACAGGGGCAATTGGCCGTCTTTGTGTAGGGTTAGGGTGGTCGCTACATATTATTCGTCCTTTTGGTTTTTCGCTTGATGAAAAGCATGTTCGTCGTGCAGGATTAGATTATTGGGAATATCTTGATATTACATTGCATGATAGTTTTGAGGACTATCTTTCTGTACGAAAGCCAAGTGCTTTACGTTTTTTAAGTACAAAAGGCGGAAAGACTCTTTATGATACAACCTATCCAGAAGGTTGTGCGCTTATCTTCGGCTGTGAAAGTGCAGGATTGCCTAAAGACTATTATCTTCGTTATGCAGAAGATCTTGTCACAATTCCAATGCCAGGGGAACATGGTCGTTCATTAAATCTTTCAAATGCAGTTGCAGTTGCGGCTTATGAAGCTTACCGTACACAGCTGAAAATGAACTAAGAATTTTGTTTGTAATCATTATAAATTGTGTTATAATGAGCGCATAACAAGAAAGGAGAGTCACTATGACTTATGTTTGTCAAGTTTGCGGATATGTTTATGATCCTGCAGAAAATGATGGCATCGAATTTGAAAACTTACCCGAAGATTGGGTTTGCCCCACTTGCGGTGTTGGCAAGTCCGATTTCGCAGCATGCTAATTAAATTCGCATCGAATATAAAAGAAAGCGCGAGGTTTCTCGCGCTTTCTTTTATTAAGGATTGAAATTCGGAACGTCTGCTTCTCGAATGCGATTATAAAGTAAATTTACACGTTCGTAATTACCTGCGCTTTTCTCAATCTTCTCAAAGTTTATATAGGCTTTAATACCAATTTGAATGCCGGTCTGTGTATAAAGTTCAGGATTATCAAGAATACGATAAATGATGCGTGAGTATTGTTGTAAAGCATCCGTATAATTTTTCTGACGTTCATAAATGCGGCCAATTTCGAAAATATACATTAATGCTTTATCGTGTTCAATTTCGTCGAGACGAATAACAGCATCTCGATAAGCAGAAATGGCAAGCTGTTCACGCTTCGGGTCACTTGTTGATGTCATACGCAAACAATCAGCAAAATCACCATACGCATCGCCAATCCAAGACGTATTAAGTGCTAATCGCGTAACATCCGAAAGAATATTAAGCGCTTCTTCAAAGCGTGCAAGGCGAATGAGGGCTTTCGCTTGTAAATAACGCGCCTCCAAAAGACATGATGCTTGAGGGAATTCTTTAACAAGCGTAGTGATGGTTTCAATTGTCTCTGTATAATTTTCTGCAAAGAAGTTTGCACGGGCTTTGAAATAGTAAATGGTTGCGATACGTGGATCTTCTGGATGGCTTTTAATAAAGGTATTAAAACCTTCAATCGCCTTGTCATAAAGACCATTATTAAAGTCATTTTTTGCAATCCATAAAATAACGTCTGGCGTACGACGATGATTTGGATTTACAATAATGTAATTATTTGCAAGAGAACGCGCCTTTTCTTCTTCTCCAAGATAATAGAGAGTGGTCACAAGGAAAAATTGAGCTTCCGTCTGAATGTCCGTTTTTTTAATATCAGCAATTTTCTCAAAATCAAGTTTCGCTTGATCATAACGTTCAGTAAGATAATAAAGTTTACCACGAGCAAGAAGTAAATATGCCTTTGCTTCTTCATCAGAAACAGTTCCAATTACCTTTGAATAGAGTGAAATCGCTTGTGAAAAACGTTCGTTTTCCATGTAAAGTTCACCCAAACGCAAGGCTGCGATTAAGAGATTTTCACTCGATGTATTACTCTTTTCGCAAATTTCATAATAGACATTTTCAGCTTCATCTTTTTCATTATTTTTCTCTAATGTGCGAGCAAGAAGGAGCTGAATATCCTGACGATTTGTAGGATTCAACTTTAATGTTTCACGATAAATTGCAATTGCTTTTGCAGGTCGCTGCGCAATCGTTGCAGCTTCTGCGGCTTCAAGACGAATTTCAATCTCTTCTTCACTGTTTGTTGTCTTATCAGCAGCATCAAGAAGAGCAACAAGTGCATCTTGTGGACGTTCCGCACGCATAAGCACTCTTGCATAACCACGTTGCGAACGAACATACAATTCTGGAGAGCTAAAGCTTTCACGATAACGAGTATAAGCTTTAATCGCATCCTGAACTTGATTGAGTTCTGCATATGTTTCTGCAATCTTTAACTGAATATAAGGAGCAGAAGCGTGTGATGGATTCGTGGTTACGGCTTTTTGAAGATAAGAAATGCCCTCTTCAATATTCGCTTTATTCAAAAGATAAGTGTCTCCAATGAAAGTGTAAACTTCCATTTTGGTTTCAACATCATGAGCAATCGCTTCTGCCTGTTTTGCAAATGCAATTTTATCGACAAGTGTATCGCTCAATTCTGCAGCAATGAGAAGAAGCTTCGCCTTCATTGTAGGTGCATATGTGGTTTGAATACGCTTTTGAATCACATTAAGTGCATTCTGCTTGGATTCCGACTTAAACACGATAGGAAGTGCCTGTGCACACTCCATAAAAAGTTGTTCAGACTTTACTTGTTCTGTTGCTTTTAAGAGCGCTGTTCGTGCATTTGGACTTGGGAATGCCAAATTCCAAGCTAAAGCATTTGCTGCACGAATGGTTTCTGTCGTTGCAGAAGATTCATCTACAATCTTAAATCTTTCCGCGGCTAAAAGATTGTTTTTGAGTTTAAGATTTGCAAGAATCGCGATTCGTAATGCTGCAATACCCCATTCCGTATCATAAGGAAGCTGTACAGAATCATATAATTTTACAGCAGAAGCATAGTCGTTTTGTCCACAATAACCATACATCAAAAAAACAATTCGACGCTCAAAAGGCAATTCTGCACAATCTTCAATTCGCTTGAGTGCTTCAATCCAACGCTTCTGTTGAAAATCTGCACGGATTAATACCTCTTCAGCTTTTGCACGATCTTCAGTTGTAATACCCAAATTAGAAAGAATAGCTCTAGCCGTTGACTCTGCGAGCGAAACATTATGATCATCAATCGCCATTCCTGAGATTGGCAAAAGCTCACGTTCTGCAAAATTTTCAAGTGTCAACGATGTCGTCTTTGCTGTTAAAAGAGGGGCACAGAAAAGAACAAAAAAGACTGCGGCGGTGCGAAGAATTGTTTTAAGTTTTCGGTAGCGTAAGAAACACCATGCTAAAAATGCAAAGGTTAAAAGCACACAAGGTGCAACAAAAACTGCTTCACCATACGTTAAATATGCACCAGCAAATGGCGTTGAAAGTAAGGGTAGGGTGTTAATGAGCATATTTTTCTCCATAAAATATGTGTTTGAAAGTTCTGAAAATTGTAAAAGCTTTATATCTGATGGGGAACCATCAAAATAGCGTGCACGACCAACCGCATCAATAAATGAAATTCCACCTCGATTTGATGTACGTGCCATCGGAACACCTGTTTCGATACAACGAATCATTGCCTGTTGAAGATGTGCTTTGGGTTGAGCAGAGGGGGTATACCATGCGTCATTGCTAATGTTAACGAGAAATGACGCGCCATCAAGCACCGATTGGCGTGAAAGCGTTGCGTCTACGTCATCAAAACAAATAAGCGGACCAAACTTATAACCAGAGGGCAATTCAATAATAGAACGTTCTCCAGGGGTACAACTTATCCCACCAGGAACAAACTGTTGTAAACTCGGGAAAACCTTATCAAGGAAAATATATTCACCAAAGGGAACGAGATGACGTTTGCCATAAACTTGTTGATGGTCATAACCTTGAGTGGTTGCGAGAACGGCACAATTATAATAGGGGATTTGACCATCGGTTTGCTCACCTCGATAAAGGCCTCCGATGAGTAGGGGTGTATTCATCTTACGAGCACATTGCAAAATACGCTCACGAATAATAAGATTACCCCCATCTTTTCCATTAAAATCGTGCAATAATGCAGCACTCTCTGGCGTAATCAAAAGTTCAATAGGTGTATTCAGAAGCGCAGGTAAGACTGTTTGTAAAAAAGTAATATGCTCCGCAAACGTTTTAAGTTCAAAAAGGAACGGATTCCGATATGTACTATTCAACTCAAAAACACACGGAACGTCTGTTGCTAATAAGGCAACAGGAATATGCTTCGCCTCCGTCTTAAGGCACGCATCATATCGTTGAATGCGTTTTGTTCCCCACAAAAAAGCAACCAACATAAAAATGAATGGAATTGCTGTTTCTAAAAAGAATAAAATTTTTTGCTTCATTGTTTGAGGTAATTGACGATGCATTGCCCACCAAAAACGTTCAATGATCGTAGCAATTGCACCGTTGAGTGCGATCACCAATGCACTTACAAGACTAATACCTCCAATTGCAGCTGGCTGAAGAAAAACGGGGGCGGACGCAAATCCTAAACCTAATGGGTTCCACGCAAAGCCTGTTAAAAATGTTGATCGAAGCATTTCCATCGTCACCCAAATAGCAGGCTCAATGAGCGCAACACAAAGGATACGTTGAAGTGACGCGCAAGGCGAAGGGGTTGTTCCAAGTAAAAGGTGTCTAAATTTACATGCAATAGCAGCAAAAAGACCGAAGTAAAGCGAAAGATAAAGAGGTAAAACAATCCATGCAACCCAAACAAGTACAAATGGACCACCATTATCCTTTAACGCACAAAGCCAAAAGAGTTGAATGCTCCAAGTAATAAATCCCGTTAAAATACCTGTCCAAAATGCAACTTTTAACGATGCATGGCGAATTACTAACAAAAGTGGCACGAGTGCAAACCAAAGCGCACTTAATTGATTATAAGGTTCAAAGAGAACGCTTATCAATAAGCCTGACAAAAGCGCTGCAACAAGGGGTGGTAGAATCTTCTTCATTAAAATCATCCTCTTCCCGAAAGAAAAGCAATCACTTTACATCCTGTTCGGTAAACAAATGACGATACCATTGACGCATACGAAAACACGAAATGTTCCAGAGATAACGTGGTAACCCTGGAATAATACGAAGCGTTATCATTCCAATATTACGCAATGAAACAAGTTGCTTTTTAGGATGGCCACAATAATAATTCATCTCAGGATAACAAATACGAGAGGGATCGCGAGGCCAATACCAAAGATGTTCGTTTAATGTAAAGCGCGGATGGCCCACATCTGCATTTAAGCGACGCATTTCGTCAACCGATTGCCAATCAATAGATTGAATATTACAATCTTTGAGCAAGATATGATAATATAAATCAAAGAGATGCTTTGAGGGAATATCTTCTGGCAACTCACGCCAAGCCGCAAGACAACGACCATCTGCTTTATAGCGATCTTCGCGTGATAAGATATAGAGGCGTGGCGAAGATTCATTGGCCATTGAATCAACCAGTGAATACGCATAGGCCGATGTTGCCAATGAAAGGAAAAGCTTTCCTGTTGATACAAGCACACTTACAGAGAAGAGAATGGTAATCACGAAAATCCCTAACGTTCGTCCCACCCAAGGTGATTTTGAAACATTCGCCGTCATCGAATTAAATGCTAAAATCATTGGTACTGCCCAAAATTGTGGCACATAACGAACATATCCCATCATCTTCGTAGGAATGATAAAACTCGTCAACATGAGTGAAATCAACAACCATGGCGTTGTACAACGACGTGTAAAACAAAGAATCAATAATGTTAGACAAATAACCATTCGAAACGCGCTACCCAATCCATCCACCTGATCAAGATGGAAAATAGGATTAAACTTATGGCCATCTCCCTCACGATTAATCTTACGCTGATAATAAGCATCTGTGAGCGTTCGAGAGAGATATGCACGCGTCATACGTGTGAAATAGTTCAACTCCTTTGCATCACTATTACACAAATTAAAATCCTCTGTCATTTTTAACGTTGGAATCGTCTTTGAGAATGTTTGCTCTGGATAAAAAGGACCACCTTTATTCACCCAATTGGTGAGATAGGGCGAAATGCCGACCAAGAGGGCAAAGACAAAACCAAGACCATTTGCCAACATCCATTTCCAAAACTTGTGGGGGCGACGTTTTCCTGTTGTCACAGACCACAAAATGGGGAGTGTAAAGACAAAGGCCGTGATTAAGAAATTGATTAATCCTGTAAACTTTAAATTACATCCAATGATTGGAGCAAGAATTAAATAACCAAGCCATTCCGTGGATCCAGTCTTACGATAGGCACACGCAGCAAACATAAAAATCAACAACAGTGCATAGAGTGCACCATCGTGAGCCCCACAAAAGAGTGAAACATAAATTCCCGGAGAAAGCACCGTCATCGATGTAAAAAGATAACGTTTCCACTTCTTAGGCCCAAAGAAAATTGGCGTAACTCGCCATGTGAGAGAGGCTAATGCAATCGCACAAATAAATGTTAACGTATCACCTGCTTCACTATTGCCCGTAAAGAAATAACAAAGAGCATTCCAAATCCAACCTGCACGTGGTAGATACGCGACATGATAAAGATTAAACGATTCTGGATTCGCACCAGTAAATTCAATTAATGTTTCACTTGTACTATCAAAAATGGGATTCCAGCCATTCGCGAGGAAATTTGCAGCAGGAATATGATAGGCTTGTGTATCCCACCAAGAGAAAAAGATAAAAGACTGATCAAGTAGAAAAACCAAAAAGAGCGTGAGAACAAACCACCCCATACGCTTCAACCCATCGCGTAAGGTGCCCCCGCCAATAAGAGCAAGTATTAATGCTCCAAAAAGTCCCAACCATCCAGCTAAAGGATGTAAGGAAATCCCACACAAGAAGCCAAGCGATCCCAAAAGGACCGAAAGCGTTGGAAACGCCAACAACACAACGGGTAGGGGAAACAAACGACGCTTTAGAACCCCCTGAATAAAGCGATTCGTTGAAGATAAATTAAAACGCTTTGCTTCCGATGGAGATTTCTTTTCCACCGGAAGCAAACGCTTTGTTTTTTTCTCTTTTTGCTGTGTTGTCATAAGTCTTACAGCCTCCAATGAATGGAGGATATCGACAAAGAATTAACGCGCGATTTGAGGATAAAGTGTGCTCGAGACCTTCACTTCGTCACGGAGCTTTTCGAAGTATGCACGTGCAGCATCAGCGCCTTCACGCATCTTCAAGCCTTCGCGAATTTCAGCTTCCGTCATCATTTCAGGAACGGCGCAAAGCACAGGCGTTACATTGAGCGCAGCGCTCTTCGGAGCAATCAAAATATGCGAAGCTTGAACTTTACCCGAAGCATCATCACGCTTTGTGACCTTGATGAGGTGATAACCAAAATTCGTCTTCACAGGATCGCCAACAACATTCAAAGGCTGAGCATAAGCAGCATCTTCGAATTCCTTGACCATCATTCCGCGAGAGAATTCACCCAAATCACCACCGCCACGCTGACCCGAAGGGCATGCCGAATATTCTGCAGCCAATGCTTCAAAGGATTCACCAGCATCAAGACGTGCCTTGAGCGAGTCAATCAACGTCTTTGCGCTTGCTTCAGTCACTTCGGGCACAGCCTTATTAATGACAAAGAAGCCACGCAACGGTGCAGAACCTTCTGCCGGCGGCGGAATATCAATAATTGCCGTCACATTACCAGGTGTTGTTGCTTCAATGGCCTGACGAATGACAGGTGGCATTGTTGCAAGATCCTTCTGTGCGAAATCAACCGAACGCGCTTGCGGAGGAACCAAATGCGGAGCCTTTTGTGCGAGTTCATCAATCGTCAATGTCTTTTCAACCAACTGCTTATGATAGAGATCAATATCTTCCGTTGCGAGCTTAATCTGCGTTTGCAACTTCGAAAGTTCAGTTGCTACAACAGCATCATCAATCACAATCTTCGAAAGAACTTCTTGATCCATCAATGCACGTTCCAACAAACGTGCTTCAAGATTTGCACGGTTCATTTCAGCCATTGCAGGCGGCATTTGCTTTAAAGCCTCTTCAAGCGAAATGCCCTGAGCCTTTTCAAATTCTGCATATGCCTTTTGACGCATTTCATCCGTCACGGTGATACCACGCGACTGTGCAGCGACCTTCACAATGCAATCGATCACAAAGGTTTCAACCACACGCTGACGAGCGATTTCACGCAAATTCTCTAATTGGTCTGCTGGAACACGATCTGCTGTTTGTTCAAGAATGAGGTTAACCTTACGATTTAACTCACCCCAAGTCATTGTATATTCACCAACAGTGACAATTACATCACCATCTGCTGGGGGCGCAGGAACAGCGATAATATCGCTTTCAACCTTTGCTGTTCCCGGTGCTGAAGCTTCTTCTACAACGGG
Source organism: Candidatus Spyradenecus sp. (assembly GCA_045613865.1). Taxonomy (GTDB): domain Bacteria; phylum Verrucomicrobiota; class Kiritimatiellia; order RFP12; family DVOR01; genus Spyradenecus. The sequence goes on from JAZLBT010000005.1 coordinate 139,372, forward strand.
CGTTTCCTGTTGTGCAGGCGTTTCCTGAGTGGCTGGGGTTTCAATTGTTACTTCAGGTGCGACCTCAACGGTTTCCTTATTTTCATCGCATCCCGTGGTTAAAAGTGTCGCCATAACGGCTGACATTGCAACGAACGTATGACTATGCATAGTAAACGTAACTCCTTTATCTAATGTTAACGTACACTACATATTATAGCATAAGCAATAAGAATAAAAAAGAAAAAATCGTAATAAAAAATCCATGCCTATTTGCGTGTCACACTTAAAAAAGAGACTTCGCATTATCATATCAACGTTGTGTAGAATCTAAATATTTTTAATTTTAGGATTATTGAATTCAGAAATAAAATGTGCCATTTTGCATTATTTACCAATACACATTAAACCAACGCGTTCGATTTCTCATAAAGAGGATTATTAAAACATATAATGAATTCGTAACTTATTGATTTATAATTAGTTTTATTACTTAAGAAAAAATCGAATGCGTTTGTATTTGAAAGTGCCTCATTTTGAAATTCAAACAGGTGCTAAATGAAACTCAAACAGGTGCGGTTTGACGTTGAAACAGGTGCGGTTTGAAATTGGAGGGTACAAACCGCTCATGAACAAGATGAGAAAGAATACCTAAAACATATATTTTCAGTCTTTAGATTTCATTTCTATATTATATTTGATAAACTGTAACTTATTAATTTGTAATGATTTATTTTTTTTGAAAATTTGAGGATGACATTTTGGGCTTATAATCAGTATAATCTATACACTCCGTTTAATTTTTAAATTTTTTAATGGAGAATTTACTTTTTGAAAGAATTCTTAAATAGTAGAAATTTTTTACGGAGACTTTTAGGCCTGTTTAGAAAATTTTAGGAATCGTAGTATGAAGCCCTAAAGAAGTGAAATTTAAAGAGATATTTTAGGCTGATGGGTTGAACAAATGGAAATAAATCCAATTTTAATACGGATATATAGAATTTTAAAATATGGGTAATGCAAATAAAGATTTTTCACTTCTTCGGCCCATTGTACTATTTTCTAGAATTTTCTAGATAGGTCTAAAAAGTCCCCGGCCAAAAATTGTACTATTTAAGATTTATTCCCGAGAGGAAATTTTCCCTTAAAATATCTTGTCCCACCAAAAATTGTACTGTTTAAATTTTGCATGGATAGTACAGATTGTACTGATTTTAAGCCTAAAATTACCTACCATAAAATATTCAAGATAAGTTATTGAAATGAATAAGTTACGGCACGACAATTTTAGTACAAAGTATTGAAGAAATGAAATAAAGATTAACGCATGTTGAGGAGAACTGTACGTTCAGCGGCATAGAGGTGCTCAACAGCTTCGTCAACGGTTGTTGCTTCTCGAAGTTGTGTGAGCACGTTGGTATCGCGAATCATCATGCAGAGGCGTGCAAGCACATGAAGATGGCGCATGTTTTCTCCGCAACAAATCAAACAAAAGATGTCTGTCGGGGCATCATCTTCTGCACCAAACCACACAGGACGATTCGTACGCGCAAGCAACATGAAGGGTTCTGCAATCAAGTAGGGGTCTGGATGATGGGGATGGAGTAGAGCAATTCCGCCAGGGAGCGCTGTTGAGGAGACCGCTTCGCGCTGTTCAATTTGCTCGAGTAAGTCTGTTGGATCATAGAGAAGTGACTGCGCTTCTGCCATGTCAACAAGGTCTCGCATTACACTTTTACGTGTTTTTGCACGAAAGTCAAGTTCTACAAATTCCGGACGAAGGAGGTGTGGCAAAAGAATATCATCAATTGGTTGATGTTGTTCTTTACGTGTTGATGCTTTGTGTTCTGAAGCGAGGTCTTTCAATTGTAGAGCAAGAATGCGACGAGAGCCCCATGCATCAATTTCTGCAGCGTCAAAGACTGGGTCTGTACCTTGTTTGCGACAAGGGATTTCATTGTATTTCACCGCATCACGTAAGACTTGTGGTGGAATACGAAGATGTTCGCAAGCTTGATCAAACGAGAGTTGACGATGCATATACAATCTCTTTATGGATGTCTCGGCACAGGGATAACGATGCTTTCTTCAGGGTTGTCGGGGTTGCCTTCAACAAGAATAGCTGTAACACCTTGTTGTCCATCAATATGGCGAGGAATTTCTAAGAAAGAAACGTTAACTTTGGGCTCGGGGTTGACTTTACCCACAGATTCACGATAACGGCGAGCATCTTCATTTCCGCCAATTGCGAGCGTCCAATTGGTACGTTCAACAATGGGATTGGCAATACCTTGATGAACGTGGATGCCACAAATTTTTACAAGGTTGTAGTATTGTGCATCATAAACAAAGAGAAGCACACGTTTTTCAAAGTCAAAGATAGGTGGAAGCGCTGTATTTTCATTGGTATACATACGCCACATCTTTTGAAATTGTGCTTGGTTATTAATGAGGCCAATGCCTTTGTGATGGAAACGAGAAGAAAGTTCATTATCAAAGAAGGCAACGGGAATATCCATTGATTTCATCGTTGCATTCACCGCTGTTGCAGCGGGTAGGGTAAGCGCGGCATCATTCATGTAAGTGCGCGCAACGGAAGTGCATCCTGAGAATCCCAGGATGCACACGGAAAGAAGTAGGGGAGTGTACTTTTTCATCGCGTTCACACGCATAATTAGAAATTAGTGCTTAAAGCTACGTTGACCTGTGAAGACCATCGCAACATTGTTTTCATTGCAGCAGTCGATAATATCCCAATCACGGATGGCACCACCAGGTTGGATGATAGCGGTAACACCTTCGCGAATGCCAATTTCAGCACCATCACGGAAGGGGAAGAAGGCATCAGAAACCATTGCAGAACCAATCAAGCCACCCTTGAGTTCTTTTGCGAATGCATCACATGCAGCGATTTGATTCGCATCTTTGAGTTCATTATAGGGCGTCTTGTAGGTTTCACGTGCATAACGGTCAGCAAGTTTGCGATAGGCCTTATCACGTGCAATTTCTGCAACGCCCACGCGATCTTGTTCACCAGTTCCGATACCCACCGTAACACCATCTTTGACAAAGAGGACGGAGTTGGAAGTAACACCACTTTCAACAAGCCAACCAAAAAGCATATCATCAAGTTCTTGTGCAGTGGGTTCACGCTGAATGCGGTGAACAACACCAGCTTTATCGGTGATTTCCGGGACGATTAATTGCTCAATCGAACGTGCTTCAGGAAGGAAGCTTGTTTGAGCAATGATGCCACCATCGAAGAGACACTTGAAGTCGACAAAGCGTTCGGTCGCGTAGTTTTCAAGGCGAGCCATGTCTTCAATCTTCATCACGCGAAGATTTTTCTTAGTAGCAAAGAGGGCAAGTGCATCCGCAGTGTAATCAGGCGCAACGATGACTTCAGCATAGTTTTGGGTAATGAGCTCAGCTGTTTCCTTATCGCATGTGCGGTTAAGCGCAATACAACCACCAAAAGCTGCAAGCATGTCAGCCTTATTTGCACGATCATAGGCTTCGGCGATGGTCGAACCTTTCGCTACACCACAAGGGTTGTTGTGCTTAACAATGACAGCACAAGGCGTTGCTGTGAGGAAGCGTAAGATGTTGAGCGCATTGTCTGCATCGGTGATATTAATTTTACCGGGGTGCTTACCGAATTGAAGAAGTTCTGCATTTGAAACTAAGGCACGACCCGGCTGAATGGTGGTCACATTGCCCAACGTCAAGTTACCATTGATCAAGCGATACATTGCAGCTTCTTGACCAGGATTTTCACCATAACGCAAACCTTTGTTAATGCCATCAATCGTCCAGGAAACTTTTTCATAGACAAGCGTTTGACGCTTGTCGCCATCAACGAAGGAAATTTCCATCGTTGGTGTGAAATGATCATCCATAACGGTTTTATACGCGGCTTTAAGGTCGACTGCCATAGATTTGCTCCTCAGTTCTCTATAAAAATGGTGCGAAAGGCGAGGTTCGAACTCGCAACCTTCGGCTTCGGAGGCCAACGCTCTATCCAATTGAGCTACAATCGCATAACCAAAATATTATAACACAAATGGTCCTTCATTCGCAAGAAGATATTTCATAATGACAAAAGAAATCGTTAAAAAAGAGTCTTCTTTTTAAATGAAATGCTATTTTTATCAACATCTCATCCTTGTGCTGTGATATACTAGGAATGTTTTTATTTTTTTCACACGATATATTTTGGACTAAAAAGGACAAATAATGAAAGCGGCAATTTCATTTTGCTTAATGTTTTTTACACTTGGAGTGACAGGTCGAGAACTTCTCGCAGAGCCACTCTATATTTGTCAACGCACAGCAGGAGAGGTGATTGTCGATGGTCATCTCAATGAAACCACATGGTTGAAGGCAAAAGTGATGCCCGAATTGCGTGATTTAAGTGGTCAACCATCTTCTTATCGGTGTGAAATGAAGATGGCTTATGATGACGACTATCTCTATTTTGCAGCGGTGTTACCAACGACTCACATCAATGGTTCGTTAACTGAGCGTGATAGCATTATTTATCATGACGATGACTTTGAAATTTTCATTGATCCAACAAATACAGGACGTCATTATCTTGAATTAGAAATCAATGCGCTCAATACTGTTTGGGATTTATTTTTAACAGCGCCTTATCGAGATGGTGAAGCATGTATTGCAATTCATGACTGGGATATAAAAGGTTTAAAACACGCTGTTTCTCATCAAGGGACACTCAATGATGGTCGTGATGAAGATGTATCATGGACGGTTGAAATTGCTTGGCCTTGGAAATCGATTACACATCACGCAACATTACCTCGTAAGGCTGAAGCTCCAAAAGATGGCACGATAATGCGGTTTAATTTCTCGCGCGTTGATCATCCTATTGATTCTCAAACTGGCAAGCGTGGAGAAATAAATACCGTTTGGTCGCCAACGCGTCAAGTAACCATTCATGCCCCTGAACAATGGGGACGCGTGCAATTCTCCGAGACAACCGTTGGCCAAGCAGTAACAATCACGCCAACAATTGGATTATGGGTTCATGGAAATGATGAACACCTTACAGAGCATGACGTAATTGCATGGGCAAATTCAGGTATCACCATGGTTGTAATTGATGGCGATCCCAAGAATGTCCAAAAAATTGCACGTTGGGCTAAAGCTCAAAAAATGACAACCGTGGCTTGGTTGTGGACGTTGAATCGGCCTGAGGATAAGATTGCACTCACACATCCAGATTGGTATGCCGTGAGCGCAGAAGGTAAGTCGTGTTGGGGAGAAAAGGATCGCCCATTTGTACCGTATTATCAATTCCTTTGCCCATCTTCGGATGAGGTGCGCAATTATCTTGTAATGTGTGCTAAGACACTTGCAGAAATGCCTGAAATTGATGACGTACAATTAGATTATATTCGTCAGCCAGATTTAATTCTCCCTAAAGGTCTTTGGGGGAATTATGGACTTGATATGAGCCAATATCTTGCGCCATATGATTTTTGTTATTGTCAACGTTGCAAGACTGCTTATGGCGCGAAACCTCATCCCCATGATGCAAAATGGATAGATTTTCGTTTAAATGCCGTTGCTGAAACAGCGACACTTTTAACCGATGCCATTCGTCAGTGTGGAAAGCGTGCTGGAGCTGCGGTTTTTCCAACGCCTAAAATGTCCGCAGCAATGGTCTTCCAAGCATGGGATCGATTTAAACTTGATTTCGCTTTTCCGATGCTTTATGCCAAGTTTTATGAAGCAGGAGACGCGTGGATCTTAGATTGCCTTGAAGAAGGTCAAAAGGCTGTTCAAGAAACATGGGGAACTGCACTCTATCCGGGTTTACATTTACCTGACTATACGGAAGAGGAATTAAAGGCGTTTTTACCGAAGTTATTAGAGAAAAATCCACGAGGCTTTTGTCTTTTCTCGCATGAAACCTTTAACACAGACGCTGTAAGATCCGCAGTAAAATCTATTGTAAAGCCAAATTAAGAAAAGGTGTATACAATTGTCATTTTTTATAAAAGTTAAAAAAATATCGCGTTTAGAAGAACGAATATGATATATTATCATCGTAATTTAATGTGCGATCACAATTAGCATCGAAAGGAGCACAAATGAAATTCGAAACGAAATGCGTTCAAGCAGGTTACACCCCAAAAAATGGCGAACCTCGCATTATGCCCATTTATCAAAGCACGACGTTTAAGTTTGATAGTTCTGAGCATGTTGCAGATTTGTTTGACTTGAAGGTTGGCGGTCATTTCTATACACGTTTGAGTAACCCCACGTTAGATTATGTTGAGCAACGTATTGCTGCAATGGAAGGCGGCGTTGGCGCAATGCTTACCTCTGCAGGTCAAGCAGCAAGTACTTTCGCAATTTTAAACCTTGCACATAGCGGTGATCATGTCATTTCGTCATCGACGATTTATGGCGGTACAGTGAATTTGTTTGGTGTGACATTACAAAAGCTTGGAATTGAATTTACTTGGCTTCCGCCAGACGCAACGGATGAAGAGATTGAAGCTGCTATTCGTCCGAATACAAAGGCTATTTTTGGTGAAACACTCGCGAATCCCGCGCTTGCAGTACTTGACTTAGAGCGTTGGGCAAATGTTGCTCATCGCAATGGTTTGCCTTTAATCATTGATAATACCTTCCCGACACCTTATTTGTGTCGTCCGTTTGAATATGGTGCTGACATTGTTATTCACGCGACAACAAAGTACATGGATGGTCACGCGATGGCAACGGGTGGGTGTATTGTTGACTCGGGCAACTTTGACTGGGCCGCTTCGGGTCGTTTCCCTGAGTTCACAACTCCAGATGAGTCTTACCATGGTTTAATTTATACTGAAGCCTTTGGAAAAGCTGCATATATTGTGAAATGTCGTGCACAATTAATGCGTGATATCGGTGCACAAGCATCGCCGATGAATGGCTTCTTACTTGGTGTTGGCCTTGAAACATTAGCCTTGCGTATGGAACGCCACTCCACAAATGGTCTTAAAGTTGCCGAATGGCTTGCAAATCACCCGAAAGTTGAATGGGTTCGTTATCCAGGACTTAAAGGCGATAAGGATTATGAACTTGCAAAGAAGTATCTCCCCAATGGATGCGCAGGTGTCGTAACCTTTGGTGTTAAGGGAACACGTGAAGATGCTCAAAAGTTAATGAATAGCTTCAAATTAGTTGCTATCGTTGTTCACGTTGCCGATGCACGTACATGTGTGTTACACCCCGCAAGCATGACCCATCGTCAGCTTACGGATGAGCAATTGGTTAAAGCTGGGATTTCTCCGACAACGGTCCGCCTCTCGGTTGGCATTGAACATGTCGATGATATTCTTGCTGATTTGGAACAAGCGTTTGAGCAAATTTAAACCATGACAAAGCAAACAAACGCAATTTTAAAGGCCACGCAACTCTTGGGTTGTGTGGCTTTCCTTACGCTTTCGACATTCGGTTGTGCCTCTGCACATCCCAGTTTAAAAGCCTTAAACCCGAAAGAGGCGAAAGTTGAAGTTTGGCCGAATGGCGAAATGAGGATTCATGGGGAAATTGTTCCCATTGACCAACTTTCAAGCTATATCGAAGCGTCTACAACCAAACCTCAAGATCCCATTCTTATTTGTTTAAATGGTGATGTTGATAGTTATGAAATGCAGATGATCCGTCATCGAATTAATGACCAAATGGTGCGTTGTAAACATTTCAAATATATGTATTTTTCAGCTCCGCAAGCATCCGTTTCAACACTTGATCCGAAAACGGGAACCTATACAACATACCATCAAGAAGGTTTTGCGGATGTTTCCTCTGGATTAGAGATGCATGAGGATATTTATCGTTTTGAAGCAGAGCAACATGCTTATCAATCCGGTACATATGTTTCAAATGCATTAAATGTTAGCGCGAATAAGAAAAATGGCATTCAAGAAAATGAAAAAGATGTTGCCATTTCGATTCATTCTGAAGAACTTGAAGATGAAGCTATTCGTGCTTTAAAGCCAAATAAAACTGTTGCAACTTCGCCTGTCACCCAACCTCAAGCAAAACCGGTTTTCCAACGAGATAACACCTCAAGCACAAATGAACAAGATGAGCTTCGGAAAATTTACGAACGTCAACAAAAGAAAAATCGTTCTAAAGCTAGGGTGCGATAATGGATCAATTTACGAATGTTGTTTCTGATTCACGTTTAGTTACACCAGGGGCTCTCTTTATTGCGATCCCTGGTGTTCATCAAAATGGTGCGCGTTATATTACTGAAGCTCGCAACCGTGGTGCTAAAGAAGTATGGGGAACAACATCAGATTGTGATCGTATAATTGAAAATCCTCGTGAAACCTATGCAAACTGTTGTGCAGAGTTCTTTGATTTTCCAAGTCGTAAGATGTTTGTTTGTGGCATTACGGGAACAAATGGAAAAACCACGACTTCTCTTTTGTTAAAGAATATGCTTGCTCAAGGTGGACTTTGTCCTGGTTTAATTACGACTGTTGAAACGCAGTGGCCCGGCTATCAAGCACCTTCTCAATGGACAACCCCAGAAGCTTATATTTTACAAGAAACTTTTAAAAAAATGGTTGCGACAGGATGTCGTGCTGTTGTGATGGAGGTGTCAAGTCATGCAATTGACCAAGCGCGCATTGCAGGAACACAATTTGCCGTTACATTATTTACAAATTTAACACAAGATCATCTTGACTATCATAAAACAATGGAAGATTATTTTGCCGTTAAAGCGAAATTCTTTCTTGATCAACCACAAGCACCTGCCGTTATCAACATTGACGACCCATATGGACAACGTTTATTGACGTTATTGAAGGAACAAGGTCGAACCAATCTTTATCCTTATTCAATAAAAGAAATTAATGCAACCTTTACATCACAAGGAATTGAAGCAATAATCCCCATTGGAGATCGTAAGATTTCCTTCCGTACGCGTTTATGTGGTCGCTATAATCTTTCAAACATTCTTTGTGCAGCAACAGCCGCGCATGCGTTAGGTGTGAGTGCAGATGCCATTTTAATGGCTATTTGTGAAGCAAAACCACAGTGGGGACGATTAGAACCAATTCTTCCTAACGTTTTTATCGATTACGCACATACAGATGATGCTCTTAGAAATGTTTTAGCGACCTTAAAAGAATGTTGTAAAGGGCGTTTAATCTGTGTGTTTGGATGTGGTGGAGATCGCGATAAAACAAAACGCCCGCGAATGGCGAGCGCTGTTGAAGATTATGCTGATGTTGTTTATGTGACGTCTGATAACCCTCGTTCTGAATCTCCATTGGCTATCATTCAAGATATTCTACCAGGATTTACAAAAACACATCCTTTTGTTGAACCTGATCGTCGTTTAGCGATTCAAAAAGCAATGAAATTACGACAGTTAGAGGATATTATTCTCATTGCAGGAAAAGGACATGAGCCATATCAAGAGATTATGGGCGTCAAGTATCCTTATTCTGATACTGAAGCAATTCTACAAGTTGATTTAAAAGAAAAAGCAGTAAGTAAGACCAATTAATCCAATGCCAATGCAGTAGAAGCCAAACTTCCAAAAGTTACGTGTACCAAGCAACTTTACCATCCACGCAATACTAATATATCCAACGATTGCAGATAAAAGAAAACCAACAGCTGCTGTCCCAATGGTAAGACCTTTGAAGACACTTGCTTCAGGATTTGATATTGCCTTCATTAAATGAAGAATATTTCCGCCTAAAATTACGGGAACAACCATCAAGAAGGAAAATGCAGCCGCTTTTTCAGTTGCAACACCAAGAAATCGTGACATTACAATCGTGCTACCACTACGAGAAATACCAGGAAGTATTGCAAATGCTTGCGCAACCCCCATTAAGAAACCGCGACAAGGAGAAACATCTTTTTCAAATGTTTTTTTGACACAACGCGTAAAAAGAAGAATCGTTCCTGTTATCATAAGCATACAACAAACAAATACCGGATTTTTAACAAATGATTCTAATTGTTCTTCACATGTTAATCCTAGAACAACGGCAGGAATCATTGAAAGAAGAATAGCAATATTAAAGCGAATAGCTTCTTTTTCACCTTTGAAAAGATTTGTCACCATTTTGATAATCAATTTACGATAGTAAATAAGTACTGCAATTAATGTTCCTCCATGCAAAAGAAGTTCTACGCCAAGTCCTTCAATAGCATTGAAGTTTAACATTTCTTTTGCTAACGCTAGATGCCCAGAAGAACTAACAGGAAGGAATTCTGTTAAACCTTGAATAATAGCAAGAATACCTAAATTTATATAATCCATAAGGGAAGTTCTTTTCTTAATACTTCATTAATGAAGCCCATAGCGACGCTGTTTTTTGCACCTTATGAGGGGCAACAATTGTCATTGCAAGATGATGAGGTTGAAGATAAAGTTTTGCGGCATTCTGGATGTCTTCCGGGGTAAGAGCGCGGAATCGTTCAATCATTTCTTCTGGATTTACTGGTTGCGTAAAAAGTACGCGTCCAGCAATCCACCCCATAGGCATTGAATCAAGACGTAATCGAAAACGCCCGCAAAGATATTCTACCGTGCGTTTTAATTCAGCTTTTGAAATTGGTTTTTCAATTAACTTTCGAATTTCCGCAAGAACAGCCTTAGTACCTTGATAAGCCTTTTTAGGATCACATCCCGCAGTTATAATCAAGGCTCCGCTATCAGCACACAATGACGTAAAACTATTTATATTATAGCAAAGTCCCCGTCGTTCTCGTATCGTTTGAAAGAGACGGGACATCATTGATTCGCCCAATAAAGTTGAAAGAAGCACAACAGCATATGGGTAGCCGTCCTTAGAATCTGCAAACCCGGGTGTTCGCCATCCCAAGGCGATGTGTGTTTGTTGAATATCGCGACGGATTAATGTAAATGGATCAAGTGGAATTGCACGAGAATAAGTTTCCGGCTCACGAATTATTGCTGAATTTTCAAGATGTGAAGCAACACTTTTAACCCACTTTACACACGTTTCATGATTAATTTTTCCAATAAAAGAAAAAAGTGTTCTTTCTGGAGCATATTGTTCTTCTTTATATCGTACGATATCATCTCGTTGAATATTTTGTACAATATCAATAGGCCCCAAAATAGGACGACCTAATGGATGTCCTGACCAAAGTTGCGCTAAAAGAGCATCCAAGGCCACAGAATCAGGTTGATCGTCATACATACGAATTTCTTCTATAATTACTTGACGTTCTCGATCAAATTCTTTTTCGTCAAAAGTTGAATTATAAAAAAGATCCGATAATACATTAAAGGCAACGTTTGACTTATTATAAGGAACTTTTGTATAATAACAAGTATTGTCTCGATCAGTAAACGCGTTTATTGCCCCTCCAACACTTTCAATTGTCTGAGATATTTTTTTTGCGGAACGTTTTCTTGTTCCCTTAAATAACATATGTTCAATAAAATGACTCGCGCCATTTAATTCAAAAGGCTCGTTGCGACTGCCAACGCGAACATGAATTGCTATTTGGACACTTTGTGCGTCCGGCTTTTCAAGTGTCACAATCCCGATACCATTTGATAAGTATGTTGTCTTATATGAAGTAAGCATGGCATGATTATAACATAATATCATCTAATATTGTGAGAAAACTTGACGTATGTAAAAAAATTTTATATACTTTCCTTAGATTTAAACGAAAGGAATGTTATGAAAGAGAAATCACACTATTTTCTAAGTAGTATAGGAGTTATTCTTGCATTTTTGTGTGGAGTAGGGTGTACCTCAAATAAAACACAAGATTCATATGATGGTACATTAGATGCTCAAACTTTGGGCACTGAAATCGCGCCATGCATTATGAAAGTGGACGCAATTCAAAGTGCAAAAGAAAAAATTACAATTGCCGTTCTTCCAACCGAAACAACAAAAGGATGTAATTTTAATCCTAATATTTACGCACAGCAACTACGTGCAACCTTAGCTCAATATGCAAATGGTGAAGTTACATATATTCATCAATCAGTAAAACCAAAATTCCTTCGCCGTAAAGCTCGTACGATTGAATCGTCAGTGAGTATTGAAAAACTTACCTCTCAAATTTCAAAAGAACTTCTAGCGTTCCCTAGTGTAAAAGATAATAACATAGTTTTGTCAATGCTTTATCCCTCTGCATCTGAATATTCAAATGTAGATATAGATACTTATTTAAAATCCTTGCGACAACAAATTATGCAAGAATCCAATAATAAAATAAAATTTGCTTTGCCTGGGAAAGTAGATAAAGCAGATTATATTTTATCAAGTCTCTTTATTGGTGTAGACGAAAAAACCGACCATATGCGTGTTTTAGGTGATACCCTTAGTAAAACCAATGTTACACCAACAGTTAAAAACGTGGCCAAGAATACGAAAAACAAGTCTTTGCAAACTACAACAAAGAAGACACAAAAAGCCCCTCGTTTTATTCGCCGAACAAGAGTTGGTGAAAATGAAACATTAGCAGAGCGAAAAACAGAACAATCTACACCAATATCTCTCGCTAAACAACTGAATATTTTGCTTGTAGATACAAAATCTCACTTGGCAACATTTGAGAAAGACTACTCATTGCGTGATGCAATTGTTGGAACAAATGGCGCTAATTATCTTCTTAAAACAACTGTTAAAACAGACTGTATTAAAGAGCATGGGAAATTCTATGTTACATTAACAATGTCATTAATTAATCCTGATGCAAATAATACTGTTGTATGGGAAGGGGAATATAAAACGCAATTTATTCCCAATTAATTTTCTATCTTTCTCATTATTACAAACTACATTACAAAGGAACTCATTTATGAAAAAAACACTCATTCTTTCATTTCTTTCTCTTCTCGCAGTTGGTTGTACCTCGCGTTTTGAAATCACAAACCCTGATGATTATGCAGATCGCCTTTTTGACTATTCTCAAGAAGGTCTTTGCTTAGGCATAAAGATTGATAAACCAAGTCGTGATGCAGATATCATTGGTCAAGGTATCACCAAAGCTTTACGTGAACAGGCAGAATATCGTGCGTTTTATCAACACATCATTCGTGATCGATTAGATGTTATTGCTGATATCAAAATTGACCATGATTTTTCTGGTAGTATTGGAAACTTTTTTGTCGCATTCCCTGGATATATCTTTTTTACTCATGCGTGGTTAGGTTATAAATATAACGCAGACTTTAAAGTAAGTTGCATTTTAACTGCAGTTGTAACTGATGAAATTATTGGAACCATTGAATTCCCAATTCATGTAGATATGCGTCATGCAGATGCAGGACGTACATGGTCAAATGCAATCATTTGGCCTGTCGCACCTTTCTCAGTTTTGAATGGCTTATATTGTATCACCTATGATGATGATATTACACGAGACCTCCGCACTGAATATTACTCAACAATTTCTCAGTACATTGCAAGTGAAATTATTAAGGTTATCAATAATCAAGATTGGGGCACAACAGAAGATCTTTATGGTGAAGAATAAGGTAGTTTTAATAATCAATAACACAAAGAGAAATCTTTCTTATCGTGTTATAAAATTATATGCTACTAGATGGTTGTAAATGTATAACAAAATAAAATAGACTATTGAATCTTTTTTCAATTTGCGCTATACTAATAGGTGATGCAATTTATTTGAATCAACTCAAAAGGAGAAACACAATGAACAAGAAACCAACGCTTTTAATCTTAGCTGCGGGTATGGGTAGTCGTTATGGTGGTCTTAAGCAGATTGACTCTGTCGGTCCTTCAGGTGAAACCATTATGGATTATTCCATCTACGATGCCATCCGTGCAGGCTTTGACAAGGTGGTTTTCATTATTCGTAAGGATTTCGAAGAAGATTTTCGTGAAAAGGTTGTAGCGAAATACGAAGGTAAAATTAAGATTGAACTCGCCTTCCAAAATCCGCTTGATCTTCCAGAAGGCTGCACGTTCCCTGAAGGTCGTGAGAAACCTTGGGGTACTGCGCATGCTATCCGTTCTGCACGCAATATTATTGATGCTCCTTTTGCCGCTATCAACGCGGACGACTTCTATGGTACAGATGCATTCATGCAGCTTGGTAAGGTGCTTGCATCCATTGATTGCGAAGCTCAGCCGAAGCAATTTGCAATGGTTGGTTATCGCTTGGATCAGACCCTTTCTGAAAATGGCTCCGTTGCACGTGGCATTTGTGAAGTTGCTGAAGATGGCAAGTTGATCGGTGTCACTGAAATGACAAAGATTATTCGCAAGGAAGATGGTTCTATTCAAAATGAAGAAGATCCCGAAAACCCCAATCCTTTGAAGGGTGATTGTCGCGTTTCGCTCAACCTTTGGGGCTTCACACCTGCTCTCTTTGATGGCATGGAAGAACGCTTCGCTACATGGTTCAAGGAACATGAAGGTCAGCTTAAGGCTGAATGGTATATTCCTTTCTATGTGGATGAACTTGTTAAGGAAGGCAAGGCTACTGTTGATGTCATCCCAACCAATAGCTGCTGGTTTGGTGTGACATATCGAGAAGATAAGCCTGTTGTTGTAGAAGCCATCCAGAAGATGGTTGATCAGGGTATTTATCCCACCAAGCTTTGGTAAGATAAATTACATCTAATGCATAATAAAAGGGCATCTTCGGGTGTCCTTTTATTTTATTAAAAAGAACTTGATGATAACTAAAAAAGCACACGTTTGCGACGTGTGCTTTTTTAGTTATCTCCATGAAAGAATTACGGAGTGATATAGGCACCGAGATTTTGCTTCTCTGGATACATATAGTAGTTCTGACCAGTTGCATCAAGAACAGATGCCCAAAGATTAGAGTTAAGGTCAATCTTACGGCGTTCAATTGTTGCCAATGGGATTGGAACAAGCGAGTAATCGTCATTGAGGCGACCAACAACACAATTCGTACGGCCAGCCATCGCAGCATGAACTGCCATACGCGCAAGGCGATAGCACAAAACAGAGTCAGATGCTTCTGCAGGGCAACTTCGAATCGTATAACTCGGATCAATATACTTAACGGTGATTTCTTCTCCCTTGTCCTCAAAATGCTTCGTAATAGCATTCTTAAGGAACTCACCAATATCCTTCTTAAGAATATTGCCAGAGGCATCCTTACGGACATCACCCTTAATCAATTCTTGACCAGCGCCTTCTGCAACAACGATAACAGCATGATGTCGACCATTTGCAAAACGTCGTTCAAGCGCTTTAAGCAAACCATTTTCGCCTTCAACTGTAAATTGACTTTCGGGGATTAAGCAGAAATTGACAACAGGGTTTGCAAGTGCTGCATATGCCGCAATAAAGCCCGAGTCACGACCCATGAGCTTCACAAGACCAACACCATTGTATGCACCAAGCGCTTCAGAGTGAGCCGAGCGAATTGCAGGGATTGAAGCAGCAACAGCGGTTTCAAAGCCAAAGGTACGACCAACAAAGTGAAGGTCGTTATCGATAGTCTTCGGGATACCAATAACAGAGATCTTAAGACCACGACGACGGCATTCATTCGAAACATCGCGTGCGCAACGAAGCGAACCATCACCACCAATTGCAAAAAGAACATTAATACCCATACGTTCAAGGGTATCAACCATTCGTTCTGTGTCCTGCTGACCACGAGAAGAACCAAGAACAGTTCCGCCTTGTTCATGAATCGTATCAACTGTATCCGGCGTCAACAAGAAAGGTTCATAGTTAAATTCAGGAATAAGACCTGCATAACCATAACGAAAACCATAAATCGTCTTAATACCATAATCAAAAGCAAGAACTTCAACAAGGCCCTTGATAACATTGTTTAAGCCTGGACAAAGACCACCTGCTGTAACGATACCTGCACGTGTTTCATTTGGATTATGGAAAATCTTACGATGGGGGCCTGCAGTTTCCAATTTCGGCACCGTACCGTATTTATTAACGAATTCCTGAACGTAACTTGCACGTACGCTCATGATTGAATACATATCTTCTGGATCAATAAAGGTTGCATTCTGTTGAATGGGCGTATCGATCGTACATTCGCCTAAGTTTTCCGTGATAAAGGTAAACTTAGAAGGATCTTCAAGAATACGTTTAAACAGCGAAAGCATAATTTCTTTCCTCTCTTGTATCATGACCACAATAGTGGTTTATTTGGTGTATCATTATACTATAATTTAATAAAAAGGTCAAATAAATGTTTAATAATGGGTTATTTATTTCTCACTTAAACACTTATTCATCATCATTTTGAACAAAAGAACGTCGACTTGTAGAAGAGTGCAAAAGTTCTTCGTCCAAAACAGCATTGAGCACATCTTGCTGCGTAATAATTCCAATAGGCTCTCCTCCTTGACAAAGAATAAGCATTTTTGTATTCCGCATTCGCATATAGGGCAAAACTTCATCCGCAGGTAAATTATATTTTGCAAATACAGCAGACCTACGCAAATCAAAGGGTCTCGGAGTTTTTGATCGACTTCTCAATAGATCAAAGAGATGTACAACACCAAGAACTTTAGAATCGTCGTCACTCATCATAAGAAGGATGCGATGTTTTGTTGTTCGAAATACACGTAAAACAGTTGCGAAGTTATCACTTTCGTAGACCTTCCTCACCCGATTCATCGGTGTCATGAGTTGTATTGCTTTGTTGAGTTGTAAATTGAGTACTCGATTAACCATCATACGTTCAAAGGCCGAAATATGCCCATGCGCTTCTGATTCACGCACAAGAAATGCGAGCGCTTCACGAGAAACAAAAGGCGAACGCTTCTCTTTTTTTACTTTTTTAGAGGTGAAAATTCGAGTTAAAAGCATACAAAGTGAGGCTAGTGGATAAAGTATTTTCCGAATTCCATTAAATATAACACATAACCGTCCACAGCGCTCAATTGGACGCGCTGAGAACCATAATTTAGGCAAGTATTCACCAATAACAAGTAAGAGACATGAAACTAATAATGTTGCTATTATTTGTGCCCATGCTTCGTTCATAAATGTCGATGTAAGGCTTATGGCAATAGATGAAGCTAATGTTGAAAGGGTGACATTACAAATGTTATTCCCTACAAGTGTTGTTGCCAAAAAGCGATGAGTGTCACGTAGAATAGTTGTAAGATGACGAGCTTGTTTATTCCCATGACGAACGAGGTGAATTAGGCGATGGCGACTAATGGCAACAACACCACTCTCAAATCCAGAAAAAAACCAACTTCCTATAAAGAAGAGAATAATAAGACAAATATCAATGATGACTTCTGTAGACATTACATATTCTCCTCTTCAATAAAGTCATCAGATACAACATTTGAATGGTGAGGTAAAACCGATTCACGCGATTTAGGATCAACGTCCTCAAGGATAACCGTTAATATCTTACGACGACGCATTTTCTGAACCGTTACACGATATCCGTCCGCTTCTACGATTTCACCAACTTTAGGAATCCGACCACTGTGGAATGTGACCCAACCACTCATGCGATCAGCATCATCAGCTTCAAGATGGGTACCAAGTTGAAAATTAATTTCTTCAAGCGATGCATCACCTGTTACAATCCATGAATTAGGTCCATGGTAGCGAATATCAATTTCAAATCTTGGCATTCGATCATCATCTGTTTCAAGCGATAAGATTTCTAATATGTCACCACACGAGACAAGTCCAGCGGTTCCTCCATATTCATCTGCGACAAGAACCATTGGTAGTTTTCGACGATATAGAAAAATTAATAAATTATCGAGTGCAATATTTTCTGGAACAATATCTGAAAAATGGCAACGGGCACGCTCAAGATTATGTTCTGGATCAAGCAAATATTTCGATACATCAACAAAATCAATAAAATTATCCGGAGATTCATCCCACAAAGGCATCCAAACAAAAGGAGCATGACGCATGGCTCGACGATGGACACTTTCATCGTCATTTATGTCAAGCCCTATTAAATCAACACGAGGTGTCATAACATCAGATGCATTTAACTCACTTAGACGTAAGATTCCACGCACCATTGCGCCTTCTTCTTGATCAAGCGCTCCTCGCTCTTCACTAAAATTAATAACACTTACCAACTCTTCATCTGAAACAGCCTTCACTTCTGGTTTCAATGACTGTTTAAAAGGCTTCAATAAACGAATTAATATCCATGAGAAGGGAGCGAGAGGAATGGCAAAAAAGGAAAGTAAATGAATAATGTATGGCGCCATTCCCTCAGCATGAAGAATCGCAAACTGCTTAGGACTAATTTCACCAAATAATAAAACAAGAAGTGTAACAATGACAATACTTGCTATCTCTTCGTAATGTGTAGGAAAAATATTTATTTGACAAATAAATGCAAACCCAACACTAGCGAGTGTTGCATTAACAAACGTATTTCCCACAAGTATTGTCGAAAGAAACGTCTCGGGTTTACTTAACATTTTGTTAAGTTTTTCGCCTAACGTTCGATTTTTCTCTTTTATTAGCTGAATTTGAATAGGAGACAACGATAATAGTGCAGTTTCCGAAGCTGAAAAAAACGCAGAGAGCGCTATTAGACAAATAAATGCAATACAATAAAGGAGTATATTTAAAAGACTCATGATGGTCATTATTATAACAAAAATTTTGATTATTGTCTCCATTATCTTAAAAGAATTTCAAAATGTACACCTATCTATCCAATAAAAAAAGACCTCCGAAGAGGTCTCTTTAAAAACACAATGAAAATTACTATTAATTTTCAAAATAAGTATAACCACGAAGTCCATTTGCATATGCAGCGATAATACGACGGCGCTCAGATGCGGTTATCTTCTTCGCTTTCACTGCAATATCTGTTAAACGACGAAAACGAGAAAGAAGGTCTGGCGTATGATATTCCACATAAGACAATACCTCTTCAACCGTATCTCCTTCAACTTCTTCAACAAAATCAATCTCACCATCATCGTCGAGACGAATCGAAACAACATTCGTATCACCGAAAAGATTATGCAAATCACCTAATGTTTCTTGATAGGCACCCACAAGGAAGGCACCTAAGATATATTCTTCATCTTTTTTAATAGCATGCAATGGAAGTGCATGTTTAACATCGTGAAGGTCAATGAATTTATCAATTTTGCCATCACAATCACATGTAATATCAGACAAATGACCATTACGCGTTGGTTTTTCCTTTAATCGATGAATTGGCATAATGGGGAAAAGTTGGTCAATTGCCCATGCGTCTGGAAGAGATTGGAAGACAGAGAAGTTGCAATAGTAAATATCAGCCATTGCATCATCTAGGCCACGAAGATCTTCTGGTACATACTTTAAATTTGGTACTTCTGCTCGAATGCGTGTGAGAATCGACCAAAATACGCGATCAGCGGCTGCATGTTGACGTAAGGAAATCAAACCATGTTTAAAGGCTTTATGAATTTCTTCACGATAATAAAGTGCATCGTTAAAATACTCAGGAAGATTTTTTGTTCTTAAATTCTTTGAAACATCTAAAAGATTAGAGATTGATTCAGGTTGATTAGGTTCCAACAAGATAGGATCAAATTCATGATTGTGGACTTCGTAGGTCGATGTACCTAAAACATCAACAAGAAGAACCGAATAGTAACCAATTAACGCACGACCGGATTCACTAATAATTGTGGGGTGGGGGACGTTTGCATGATTACAAGCATGCATAATACCTTCAACAACGTCTGCACAATATTCTGAAATATCATAATTAGCGCTGCTTTCAAAATTGGTATGGGAGCCATCATAGTCAATGGCAAGGCCTCCACCAATATCAAAGATACCCATTGGTGCGCCTTCTTTTACGAGACCAACATAGAAACGTGAGGCTTCTTTAATTGTATCACGGATTTCGCGAATATTAGGGACTTGTGAACCCAAATGATAATGTAGCATCTCGAGGCAATCGAGCTTATTTTCTGCACGGAGGCGATCAACAACAGAAATTAACTGTGTTGAAGTTAAGCCAAACACAGAGCGATCGCCACCACTATCACTCCATTTGCCACCCACTTTACTTGTTAATTTTACACGTACACCAATGCGAGGCTTGACATTAAGCTGTTCAGCAACACTCAAAATAATATCAAGTTCTTCTAAACTCTCAAGCACAAGCATTGTCTGCAATCCCATCTTTAATGATGAAAGTGCAAGATTAATAAACTCTTCATCTTTATAGCCATTACAAACAATATAGGCCTCAGAATCATGCATATAAGCAAGTGCGGCGATGAGTTCTGCTTTAGACCCAGCCTCAAGACCATGATGAAATTTCCGGCCATAGGTAACAACGTCTTGAACGGCTTGCTGTTGTTGATTGACCTTAATCGGATAAACACCACGATAAACACCTTGATATTGGTAATCATGAATAGCTTTCGCAAAAGCCGTATTAATGATTTCAATTCGGGAGGCTAAAATATCCGAGAATCGAAGGAGAACGGGGAGAGACATTCCGCGTTCTTTTAACTCATTTATAATTCTTTGAAAGGTTACATCTGTTGTTTTATCACCATGGCGTAACTTAACGGTAACAAAACCATCACCCGTTACATCAAAATAATCGCGCCCCCATGCATTCACGCCATAGAGTTCTGCACTTTTAACAGAATTCCAACCAGATAATGCGTCTGTTACACCTTTAGCCATATGCGTGTTCCTTTAAACTTACATGATGTAAATCGGGTGAAATGAAAGTCGTAGTATAACAAAACTACACATCCATGTGAGAATGAAACGTTTTTTTTATTTAGTGCGTTATAAAATACGCATTTATGAATTTGCTAAGATGCGTTGCAGTAACATTTGAACAGCATCATCTGCAGGAAGCGTCTCTAGATGTTGGCCCTTTTCATAAAGTGCAAATGTTCCATTTCCTCCACAAAGGGCAAGATCAGCTTCTCGAGCCTCACCTGGTCCATTGACTACACATCCCATAACAGCAACATGAAGACGTTTTGCCTGCGGATGCTCTCGATAAAACGCTTCTAATGTATCAGAAACGTTTTCTGCGGCTTTACGTACATCTACACGCGTACGACCACATGTTGGACAACTCGTGACCCATGCTCCTGGTGCACGCAAATTACATGCGCGTAATAATTCAACCCCAACACGTACCTCTTCCTCAATAGGAGCCGTTAAAGAAATACGTAATGTATCACCGATTCCTTCTTCTAAAAGACGAGAAAGTGCAACACAACTTGTTACTGTACCACGTAAGAAAGTTCCTGCTTCTGTAAGCCCAAGGTGTAAGGGATAATTTGTTTTTTCTGCAAGAAGTCGATAGGCTGAAAGTGTACGTTGAATATCTGACGCTTTTACCGATATCTTTATATCATAAAAATCTAAACCTTCAAGAATTTTGACGTGTCCAAGAGCACTCTCAACAAGTGCCTCAGCAGTGGCACTTCCATATTTCTGAAGAAGTGATTTCTCGAGCGAACCACCATTAACACCAATACGAATTGGTATCTTACGCTCTTTTGCAGTTTTTACAACGGCTTTTACTCGTTCATTATCCCCAATATTACCAGGATTAATGCGCAATGCTGCAACACCTGCTTCAATTGATGCTAATGCAAGACGATAATCAAAATGAATATCCGCAACAAGGGGTAGGGGACTCTTTGCACAAATTGTCTTTAAGGCTATCGCTGCATCTTGGTCTGGTACTGCGACACGCAAGATATCACACCCCAAATCCTTTGCTCTGGAGATCTGCCCCAAGACCGCATTAATATCTGTCGTGGGGACATTCGCCATTGTTTGAACAGCAATTGGCGCTCCTCCTCCAACTGGCACAGGACCTACAAAAATTTGACGTGTATCTTGACGTGTTACCATCAGACGACTCCTTAGATAAAGCGCATAATGTCAGAGAAGAGGAACCAAAGCATAAGACCGATTAAAAGAAAAGCAAAACAAGTTGTAATTATCCCCACAACTTTTACACTTGGCTCTTTGCGACGAATCATTGCATAAAGCGCAAAAAGAATATGTCCACCATCTAAGACAGGTAATGGCAAAAGATTCAAAATTGCAAGATTCATACAAATAAGACGCATAAACCCAAGACTGACCCAAAGCCCATGTTGTACGAGTTTCATTAAAATTGTGAAAATCATCAATGGCCCACCAAGACCTTTGGCTGCACGACCCGCTTCCTTTTCACCTTTAGGTGTAAGAAGAGCCTTAAAGACGCGTACAACATTTGCAACATCACCTTCTAATTGCTCATAGATACCTCGATGCGCCATCCACATCCACTGTTTAGGTTGGTAGAAGGGCTTTGGAATAATCCCTATCGCCCCCAAGAGATAAAGCTCTTGACGCGCTTCAGGATTAGGATGCATTTGCTCAACTACAATTGAGTAGAGATGATTAATTGAAAGAGCAGCAGTGTAAAGACCAAAATAAAGACGCTTTGGTATAGCTCCATCTTCTCGTTGTATTGGCCCTCGAGTAAGTTCAAGTGTCCGGGGTGCCTCTTCATCTGTTTGAAGTTTCATGACAAGTGTATCATTGACAGCATCAGTTAACATTTCTGGGCGTCTAAAAGGAATATTATTCACTTCTAAAATCTTATCACCAGCTTTTATTCCTGCGCGTTCAGCAGGCGACGCAGGAATCACCTCTGTCACTCCAAAGAAGTATGGATATGAAAGCAAATAACTTGTTCTTTGAGCCTTATCTTCTGTCGAAAATAACGTTGAAACCGTCAACTGCATTCCATTACGAAGCAATGTAAAACTAAGTGGTGCACCATCTTCAAATGTATCAAGAACGTTATCAAAATCAAACCAATGACGAATAGGATATTCATTAATTTGAAGTAATATATCTCCAGATTGAAGATCTTTGAACATTCCCGTTGGAATCACTTCATCAAACTTTAAACCTTGAGATTGGGGAAGGGGAAGTGTAACGGTTTTCGTCTCACCCGTTAAACCAACAAGAACCTCAAAGGTCGCATTTCCGTCTTGTATATTAAGTAAGCGTACAACGTCATTCTTCGTTATACCTGCAGATGCCGCAGGGGAGCCTGGTTGTACATACTCTGCATAATAGTAGACGGGATCCTGAATAATACCATCCACACCATAAACATCATCTTTTTCAGAAACTTCACGTGTTAACGGAAGTACAATTTGTACCATTGAGCCATCTTTTTTCCGAACATCAACCTTAACAGGGGTATCTTTACTTCCTGCGAGATAACATTCTTGATTAAAATTATCCCATGTTGCAACAGAGACATCATTTACCGCAACTAACGTGTCTCCTTTACGTAAGCCTGCCTCCCATGCTGGAGAAGTTTCATCAATAAATCCAATCGTGGTTGAAGCACCGACGGTTTCATCAGGCGCATAACAGGAAATCAAAGATGCACAAATAAATGCTAGAAAAATATTCCCTAAAGGACCCGCAAACGCAACAATGATTCTCTTCCACGGGGCGGCAGGCGGCAAAACCTCTGCATGTTCACCTTGAAGTTTACTCATCCCCTCTGGATCTAATTGAGGTAAAGAGACATAACCACCAAATGGAATCGCAGAAATACGAATTTCCGTTCCTCGAATAGTTTTTTTCCATAATGCAGGACCAAAACCAATTGAAAAAACATCCGCCTTTAATCCAAGTAATCGAGCGGCAATAAAATGCCCTAATTCATGGATAAAAACTGCAAGACTAAAAAGAATAATTGCTGCTATAATTGCAAATGGCCACATGAGAAAACTTGGCATATAATTTTACCTTTATCGTTTATAAAATTTAAAAAGTAAGAGGCTCAAAAAAACGTTCTCTCTGACGAAAACGAGCAAGCGATTTATATCCAACACGCGCCAATATGTCATAGGCACGAGAAAAATGTGTTGAGGCAAGCTCCGCTCGATGAGCATCCGCTGATACGGTTACAGGGATTTCGCGTTGAAAACATGCTTTAAGTAACGTCTCGTTAGGATAACATTCACGACAATCTTTATGCCAACCTGATGTATTAAGTTCAACAACCATATCTGCTGCCTTAATAGCATCAAGTGCATCTGAAATCTCACGCGAAAGATCACATGTTGCCTTGGCATTAAATTTTTTGTACAAATCAAGATGGCCTACAATATCAAAAAGTGAACTATTTACCATTTTAACAATGTTTTTCCAGTATCGACGGATGATTTCATTTACCTCATCTTGCGACTTAGATTTCCAAAACATTGCAGACAAATCAATACTCTCGTTTTCAACAAAATGAATTGAACCAATGGCATAATCTAATCGTGAATCTGATGCCATAGGAGCAAGTAACATTGCATTATCTTCAAGCCAATCGAATTCAAGACCAATTCGAATTTCAATATCCTTCGTCTCATTTGCTAGAGTTTCTAAAGTATTGAAATAATGCTCTTCTTCGTTTGGTTGAAGTGCCCAATCAGGTGTTTTTAATGGAGTAGGGCAATCGCGATAGAAGTGATCTGCAAACCCAAGAATATCAATGCCTTGCATACGAGCTGCAATCAAATATTCTTCAGGTGTTTGTGCACCATCACTAAAAGTTGAATGATTATGATAAGAGGCTTTTTTCATAATATTTAACGTTTACGCTTGAGCGAACGACCGCCTCGTTGACCTCGTGCCGACAATTCAGGACCACGACGATTACGTTGTGCAGAGCCTTTACGATTACGTTGTTTTGCAATTGCCTTACGACGTGTTTCTTCTGCATGTTGACCGCCATTCCAAGTATCAACTGCAGACCCCTGTACATATGCAAAATCAAGTCGACGCGCAGGAAAATCAACTTTAGCGATATAAACTTTAAGATTCATACCAGCTTTAATACAAAGTTTTCCTGCAGACAATGTTTCTGTAGAGGGATTAAAATTAACAAATTGCTTCGATATCCCTGCAATATGAACCATTCCAGAAACTTGCAAATCAATCACATCAACGAAGAAACCAAAATTCTTAACTGAAACAACAACCGCATTATACTCAATAGGCTTGCGATCATCTAACTGTTGTTGAAGAAAACGATACTTTTTGATCTCTGTAAGTGCACGTTCCGCTTCATCGGCAACATTTTCACGATCCGTTGCTTGTGCTGCAGCACGCTCTAACCAACTTTTACTTATGCGTTGAGAGGCTGTTGTTGAGTCTGCAAGATAGTTTGCAAGCAAACGATGCATAACCAAGTCGGGATAACGACGAATAGGGGATGTGAAATGAGCATAGTAGGTAAGCGCAAGGCCGAAATGCCCATGTTGCTCCGCAGAATAAAGCGCACGACGCATTGAACGCAAAATCAAAGTGTGAATATGGTAACGAAGCGGATGATCCTGTGTGGCACGCAATAACCCTGCCAACTCTTTAGGTTCACAAAGATTACGAGGACGAATGCCAAGTTTGCGCAACTCCATTTCAAGTTTTGCAATCTTCTCTTCATCAGGACTTTCATGAAGACGACTGATAATCGGCACTTTATGCGTAAGTAATTCTCTCGCAACCGCTTCATTCGCTGCAACCATACAACATTCGATCAATTGATGAGATTCGTCGTTAGATGCAACATGAATCCCAGTCATACGTCCATTTTCATCGAGATCAATATCAACCTCTTGTGACACCATTTCCATCGCATCGTTACGTTCACGAATTTTCTTCAATTGACGGGTCAACGCAAGTGTTGCCTTTAACATTGGTTGTGTTCGAGAATCTAAGACACCTTCCTTAATGGTCACCGGTCGATCTTCAAGCAATGCTATTGCTTCTTCATAAGAAAGGCGTTGCTTTGAATTAATAATACTTTTCGTGAATTGACGTTTTAAAACACGACCATGCTCATCATATGTGATGAAAACAGAAAAGGTTAAACGATCTTCACCTGGAACCAATGAACAAACACCGTTCGAAAGTTGCTCTGGAAGCATTGGAACAACTTTATCAATTAAGTAAACACTTGTTCCACGCTTGTAAGCTTCTTTATCTAATTCCGATCCAGGTTGAACAAAATGACTGACGTCTGCAATATGAACACCTAAAACTCGATGACCTTCATCATCTATTTCTAAACTGATTGCATCGTCATAATCTCGCGCTGTTGCAGGGTCAATCGTAAGAATAAAACGATCTCTTAAATCAAGACGTTCACCCGGTTGATGTAAATATTGCGCCACATTCTCTGAATCTTCCATAACGGGTAGGGGAAATGTTTCTGGAAGTTCATACTGACGCATGATAGCAAGCGTATCTAACGAAGGTTTATCTTCCGGGCCAATAATTTCGAGTAACGTTGCTTTTAACGTTTCCGAACGCGAACTTTCACGTTCAACACGCACAACAACACGATCGCCATCCTTCGCTTTACCAGGATTTTCTAAAACAAAATCACTTTTATAAATCGGATTAAGAGGCGATACATACCACGTATTTGCAACATGACGAAGAGTGCCAACAACATCTTTTGTCGACATTTCATCAATTGAACGAATAATTCCAACAGGATCTGTACGCCCACCAGGACGATAGGAAACCGTCACACGATCACCATGTACAGCACGACCGACATCATGGCTTTCAATAAACACAGACTTTCCAGTTGAGTCATCTGTTACGACTGCAGCACCGCTACGCGTCATTCGTAACGTACCTGTCAAAGTTCCTACACCCATGCCAGCACGATAATAGCCTCGGCGTTTTTCAACGATTTCGCCACTACGAACTAATTCGCGTAAAAACGGAACGAGTCGTTTAGCAGCCTTGCCACGAAGGCCTAATGTCTTAATAATAGCCGGAACGCAAAAGAGCGTCTCGGGTTCGCTCTGAAAGAGATAACGTATAGCTTGTTCTTCGATATTCATGTTTTATATTATATCATAATATTTATTTATAAAGAAAGAAGAAACAATAAAAAAACAACATTAAAACCTCATGTGGTTAGTCGTTATGTGATGTGATAAAAGGGGAGAAGAAAAAGAATTACACATGTCGCATAATGCAAGTTATGATATTAATTGTTCCATAATTCTTCTTAATCTGTGTCTTTATACATTCCATTCAATTCTAGAGAGCTTTAAATAAATAAACGTTTTAACCAATGAAACAGTTTAAAATCAAATTTAAATCTAAAAGAAATCGATTTTAACGTTCATTCGTTTATTTATTGGTTAATCGTATGTTCTGCTTTACTTTTGAAAACAACACATTGAGATCCTTTGTCAATGGTGCTTCAATCGTAATCATTTGTTGCGTTCGAGGATGAGTGAAGACGACACGGCGTGCATGCAAAAAGTGACGATTAAAGTTTTCTAATTGCAAACCACCATATGTCTTATCGCCAACAATTGGATGACCGTTAAATGAAAGTTGTGCTCGAATTTGATGCGTAACACCAGTAAAGATTGTTACATCTAAAAGTGAAACCGGATACCCCTGAAGGATACCATGAAGATTCGGCTTAAAGCTTGTAACAGCTTTCATGGGGCGTTTTACATCATGCCACTTACTTGCATCAACCATTCGCCCTGGATAACGTGGATTGTGCGCTAAATATGTTTCAATTGTCTGTGCGTGTACTACAGTGCCGGTTACAAGAGCTTGATAGTGTTTTTCAACTCTACGCGCTGCAAACTGTTCGCGTAAAGCAAGATAAATTTCCTGATTTTTTGCAACTAAAACAAGCCCAGACGTATCAAAGTCAATACGATGCAAAATCCCGCAGGTGAGGGGAGTATCCCCTACTCCTTTTAATGTCGGCCAACGTGCAAGAAGACCATTAGCAATTGTATCAATTTCAGATAACTTATTGGGTTGACAATTTAATCCTGCAGGTTTATTAATGGCAATAAGGTCATCATCTTCATAAAGTACTGTGACTTGCAAATTTGGATTTGCTTCCAAAACCTCTACTTTCGGTTCTTCAAGTAAATGATAAGTATATGTGAGGGTAATTTTTTCACCCTTTATACACTTTTTCCCATCACTTCTTAAGGCTATACCTTGATCAATAAGACGTTTTACTGTCGCACGCGACACCGAAGGATACAAAGCAGAAAGGACGGCGTCTAGACGCAGTCCTTCATCTGCTTGTGTAAGGGGTATTACAATCATTTTCCCCTACTCTTTTGCTTAACGATGGGGTCGGCGCGACTTCGGGGTTAAGTTATTCTTCCCCTTGCCTAAACTCGGCTTGGCGCGGTGCTTTGGCTGAGGTTTAGGTTTAGGTGCGCGCTTTTTAGCGATTGGGCGACGTGTTTGACCATCTGGTAAAAGCGTCTCCTCTGCATCATCATCCTTTTTTGTCCCATCAGATTTAATACGTGAGCGGAATTGCAAGATAATGGCAGCACCTTCAAGGTCAAAAGCTTCACGAATATTACGCACAATATAATCTTGGAAGGGCTTTGTCGCCAAACGTGCATCATTCACAAAAAGACGCAAAATCATTGGGTTATGCCCTGTTTGCGTTGCATAATGGAAACGTAATTGACGTCCATTTTTACTTGGCATTTGCGTACGCGCAAGTGCATTAGCAAGCGTTCTATTCAAAACGCCAGTTGGCAACACACGCTTCTGATTATTGGCAACACGATCAATAGCTTCAATACTATTTCGAACGTTATACCCCTCTTGTGCACTCATAAACACAACAGGAACATGACGCAAGAACGGCAACATTTCGCGCATATGTTCAATTGCAGCCGTTTCCGTAAAACCTTTTGCACGAGCGAGGTCCCACTTATTGATGAGAATGATACATGCCTTTGCCTCACGCTGAATCATAGAGGAAATGAACTTATCCTGCGTAGTTGGGCCAATTTCAGCATCCATCACAAGCACAGCAACATCACACTCACGTACAGCCTCTTCACTACGGAAAAGCGAGAAACGTTCAACAGACGTATCAATTTTATGCACATGACGCATACCTGCCGTATCAACAAGCGTATAGCGACGTGCCATGGGGCCAGAACCAATCGTAAAAGGCACATCAACACAATCACGCGTTGTACCTGCAACATTACTGACAATAACACGATCACTGCGTAATAAACGATTGATATAACTACTCTTACCCGCGTTTGGACGTCCCACGATTGCAACACGCAATGGCTTCGCAGCTTCAGCAAGTTCAGCTTCAGTTTTAGGCGGAAGCGCTTTAACAACCGCAGCCATCAAATCATCAACACCGCGATTATGCTGTGCAGAAACAACAAATGATGGGAACGCTAAACGATCAAAGTCCCCTGCCCCACGTTCATGTCTCGGCAAATCGCACTTATTTACGGCAACAAAGCATGGGCGGCCCGATTTATGAACAAGACGAGCAACTTCTTCGTCTGCGGGTTGAAGACCTGCTAAAACATCAACAACTAAAATGATTGCGGCAGCATCCGAAATAGCAACATCCACCTGATCACGAACTGCCATCTCAATAACATTTTTCTCTTGTGTACCGTCAAAAAGACGAATACCACCGGTATCAACAAGGTGAAAACTTTCGTCATGCCAAGCAACTTCACGAACAATACGATCTCGTGTTACGCCACTTTGGTCATGTACAATTGCAATGCGACGATTAGCGATACGATTAAAAAGCGCCGATTTACCAACATTGGGGCGCCCCACAATAACAACTGTACGTTTGGGAGATAGATTCTTTTCCATAATGACACTATTCTAACATATTTACTAAAAAACGAAAAGATTAAAATACCAAAAATGGCATCCAACAATTAAGAATCTTATTTGATTGCAACAAACCTCTTACAAACGTATCACAATAACAACTTTAAAAAAACGTGAGAAAGGCCCCAAGGACCTTTCTCACATTTACACTCATCGAATCTCGATTACAAGCGCTTTTCGCCATCAACGAAGACAGCGCAAACATCAAAGGTTTCATCATCGAGCACAACGATATCTGCGGTGTAGCCGGGTTCAATGCAACCGAGCGTATCCTCAAGACCGTGTTCAAGAGCTTGGTTATAAGACGTGGTCTTCACCAAAACATTGAGCGGCATACCTGTGACTTCCCAAACATTCTTCAATGCGACGTTCATACGAAGAATTGAACCTGCGAGAGCGCCATTAGAAGCGAGACGAGCAGCGCCATTTTCAACGATAACATCAAGACCGCCAAGGCTCGAGGGACCATCAGGCATGTGCGAAGCACGCATCGAGTCAGTGATCAACAAAATCGATTCGATATCCTTCGTATTGAAGACCAAATCAATCATATCAGGGCAAAGGTGAATCTTATCGCAAATCATTTCTGCGCGAAGATCATCCAAGAGAAGACCCGCACCAACAAGACCAATGTCACGGTGGTGAAGCGGAGTCATCTGATTGCAGAAGTGCGTCAAGTGACGGAGACCTGCTACATACGAGCTCTTGAATTCAGTATAAGAACACTTCGTGTGACCTGCAGAAGGAACAATACCCATTTCCAAGCAATCGCGAGCGAAGTTAGGACCATCACCAACTTCTGCTTCAGGTGCATAAGAAACCTGGCAAACAGGGGTGATTGCATGGAGACGCTTCACTTCTTCAATTTCAGGCTTACGGAGATAAGCGGGATTCTGTGCGCCACAGCAAGAAGGATTAATGAACGGACCTTCCAAGTGAACACCAAGAACCTTGGAATACTTCTCATCCTTACGATAGTCAGCGACATTCTGCAATGCCTTAACGAGGGTTTCTTCAGGGAGCGTCAAGGTCGTGGGGCACCAAGAAGTGCAACCTTCCTTCAACTTTGCTTCTGCAATTTTAGCGATTGCGGTCGGATCATCAGCGTCGCAAACATCAACACCTGCAGCACCATGCGTATGAACGTCAATGAAGCCAGGCATAACCATGCGACCTTCGGCATCATACACCCAATCCGTATTCGTCGGAAGCGGAGTGCCGGGTTGAAGAACTTTCTTAATCTTCCCATTTTCAATTACGATAGCACCGCCATCGAATTCATAACCGGGACTTACAATGTAGGCATTCTTAATCAAACCTGTAGCCATGATGACTCTCCTTCTTTTAAGGTTGTTGTTGCCAAATATATTAACCTTTTTGCAAATATTTTGCAAGCCTTTTGTAATAAAAGTCACACATAAGGAATAAAAAAAGCACGAGGCTGACCTCGTGCTCTTTTGAGAAGTTGTTCAAGTCAACCTTACTTAGCGAGGATGCGATCCTTGACGAGCTTGGAAACAGTGAACTTGACAGCCTTCTTTGCAGGGATCTTCATGGGTTCGCCAGTAGCGGGATTGCGACCCATACGAGCCTTGCGGGAGACAACGGAAAACTTACCCAAGTTAGGAAGAGTGAAAACGCCTTTCTTCTTGGTTTCAGTAGCAACAATGTCCAAAACTGCTGCATAGGTTTCTTCGATAGAAGCCTTGGTGAAACCGGTCTTCTTAGCGATGGCGTCGATCATTTCAGACTTCGTCATGGGCTTTGTATTCTTTGCCATTTGAGTATACTCCTATTCGTAGGTGTTTTGCTTGCGGAACATCCACAATGCACT
Organism: Candidatus Spyradenecus sp.; assembly: GCA_045613865.1. Classification (GTDB taxonomy): domain Bacteria; phylum Verrucomicrobiota; class Kiritimatiellia; order RFP12; family DVOR01; genus Spyradenecus. Next base: position 170,884 of record JAZLBT010000005.1, read on the forward strand.
GCTATTATGGGGCTTTAATCAAAAGAATGCAAGTAGAAAGTTTAAAAATCAGTACTTTTTTTAATTTTACCCTCAAAAACCACGTAAAATAAGCATTTTAAGGGTCCTTTAATAAAAGATTTAAGCCGTCATAAACCACTATTCTTCATTTTTCGCGTTAGTTCATCCCCCTACTTTACCAATAAATTAAGCACTTAAATGATTTTTTACACCCCATTATCTCATTCGTTAGAAACAACTTCAGAGAACAACATGAGCTCATGCCTACCGATGACAACAAATAATTATTTGAGAACATCATAGAGTTATTTGAATCTATAGATAAAAATAAGAAAAGGCTTGACGTTTAAAAAGATGATGCGATAGAATATCTACCATATGTTTACAGGTCTTGTACAGTGCATCGGAACGATTACACATGTTGCCACACGCGCAACAGGTGCACGTTTTACACTCTCTGCACCAAGACTCGCAACACCTGAAGATCCACTTCAATTAGGCGAAAGCATTGCAGTGAATGGCGCTTGTCTCACTATTGCGCAGCTTACAAACGATGGATTTATTGCAGACGTACTTGAAGAAACTATGCGCTGCACGATGTTTTCACGTCTTAAAACAAACGATAAAGTAAACCTTGAACGCGCACTTAAAGTTGGTGATCGTTTTGGTGGACATATTGTTTCTGGACATGTTGATGAAGCGGGTTATCTTTTAAGTCGTCGTGCAGAAGGGCAAGATGAGGTCTATCGTTTTGCGTGTAGTTCCTCTTTTTCACTCGGCACGATACGCAAAGGCTCAGTAACAATTTCAGGAACAAGCTTAACAATCTGTGCTGTTGGTGAGGGTTGGTTTGAAGTTGCATTAATCCCAACCACTCGCAAAGAAACAATTTTAGGATCGCTCTCTATAGGCGATGCCGTTAATTTAGAGGCGGATTTGATCGGTGCATACGTTCGTCGCGCTTTACATCGTGAACATCCGATTACATTTCAACAACTTATAACCGCAGGTTTCGCGGACTAGAAAGGATAAACAATGGATATTGAAACTGCAGAACTTCTTGCTGGACAAATCGAAAGCCGCAATTTAGTTTTAAAGGAGCTTTTTGCTGAAGATCCCAAGCGCGCAGAAAAGATGATGGTCTCTGCTGCGGGTTGGACGTTGGACTATTCCAAAAACCTCGTTGATGAACCGACGATGAAACTTTTGATTCGCCTTGCAGAAAAGGCAAATCTCAAGGAAGAAATTGAAAATATGTTCAATGGCAAACATATTAACAAAACCGAAGATCGCGCTGTATTACATACGGCATTACGTTCTTCCAAAACCTCTGGCCTTGTTGTTGATGGTCAAGACATTTATGGTGATGTTCACAAAGTTTTGACCCAAATGAGTGAATTCGCCAACTTAATCCGTAATGGTAAGTGGTTGGGTGCAACAGGCAAGCGCATTAAGTACGTCGTTAACATTGGTATCGGCGGTTCAGACTTAGGCCCTGCTATGGCGTATCAAGCACTCGCCCCCTTTACCAAGCGTCAATTAAAGTGTTTCTTCGTCTCCAATGTTGATGCTACACACATGGCAGAAACATTGCTCCAAGTCAAGGCGGATCAAACCCTCTTTATTGTTGCATCAAAGACCTTCACCACGCAAGAAACCATGACCAATGCGCTCACAGCACGCAATTGGTTAATCGAAAAACTTGGCGATGCTGCCGTTGCTAAACACTTCGTTGCTGTTAGTACCAACGCTCAGAAGGTGGCAGAGTTCGGTATTGATACCGCAAATATGTTTGGTTTCTGGGATTGGGTCGGCGGTCGTTACTCCATGCCTTCTGCAATCGGTCTCTCGTTAATGATTGCTATCGGTCCTGCAAACTACAAGCGCTTACTTGCAGGTTACGAAGCAATGGACCGTCACTTCCGTACGGCGCCCTTCAAGCGTAATCTTCCAGTGATTCTCGCACTCTTGGGTATCCTCTACTCCAATGGTTATGGTGCAGATAGCTATGCAGTGTTGCCTTATGATCAATATTTAGCACGCTTCCCCGCCTACCTCCAACAGTTGGATATGGAAAGTAACGGTAAGAGCGTTGACCGCGATGGCAATCCCGTTGATTACATGACAGGTCCCATCGTATGGGGTGAACCAGGCACAAATGGTCAACATGCCTTCTACCAATTAATTCACCAAGGTACACGTTTGATACCTGCAGACTTCATCGGTTTCTGCAAGTCGCACAATCCTTTGGGTGACCACCACGATAAGTTGATGGCAAACTTCTTCGCACAAACCGAAGCTCTTGCTTTTGGTAAAACCGCAGATCAATGCCGTGAAGAAGGCGTGCCCGAAGCACTCGTCCCCTTCAAGACCTTTGAAGGCAACCACCCCACAAACACCCTCCTCGCAACCGAATTAACCCCGAAAACACTTGGCGCATTGATTGCACTCTATGAACACAAAGTCTTTGCCCAGGGCATCATTTGGAATATCTATTCCTTTGACCAATGGGGTGTTGAACTCGGCAAGGTGCTCGCTGGTAAGATTTTGAAGGAACTCTCCGACAAGGACTTGCCACTTGTACATGATAGCTCCACCAACGCATTGATTTCACTCTATCGTGCGAGCAAATAAGCAACATGCAAACGTTGCCATTTAATCAATGTCATCTCAATGCCGTCGTGCAAACCCTATTGCACGGCGGTGTTGTAATTTTACCTACCGACACAGTTTATGGCGTGGTTTGTCATCCCGACTTCCCTGAAGCACTTGATCGTATTCGCGCGATGAAACACCGTGATGCGAATAAACCCTTTCAATTACTTGTCGATCAAGTTGCAACCGTTTGGAAACATGGAGCAATTAAAACCGCCACAGCAGAGCGTCTTACTGCCTTTTGGCCAGGAGCACTCACCCTTGTACTCCCAACAACACAAGGCACAACAGAAGGCTACCGCGTTCCCAACCATCCCCTACTCCAACAACTCCTCAGCGCATGTGGCGGATATCTAAGAAGTACAAGTGTCAATTTAAGTGGAGAACCTCCTGCCAAAAATGCACAAGAAGCACTTGAAGCACTTGGTAACGATGTCGATCTACTATTAGACGGCGGACCAGCAAACCTTGGAATTGCATCAACCGTTGCTGCACTAAATCAATCCGAAGAATTAACCATCCTTCGTGAAGGCTCAATCATCATTGATCCAACAATTTTAAACAAATAAACACAACATCAAATAAAAATAAAAAACCTTAAAACTTCTAAAAAATCCTCCGCTTCCTTTTAATATTAAATATAAAAGTTATAACTCATTATTACTAAACAAATTATCAAAAAAAAAATAAATCATTAAAAACGCTTAAAAACACACTCAACCATCCCCCTATTTCAAACCGCACCCGTTTAACCTTCAAACAGCACCTGTTTGACTTTCAAACAGCACTGGTTTAAACCTCAAACCGCACCTGTTTGACTTTTAAACACGGTACGTTTGATTTTATGATGTTTTTACAATTTCGTTAAACATCTAAACGCGCCAATTAAAATTAATTAAAAAGATTATATTTGCGAAGTTATTATCAAAAGCCTACCAAAGCGGCAGGGTTTCTACATTCACGAAGTCGAGTTAAAAAATAAACTCGAGGCTACGTTCAAGACTCCCACCAAAGGGAGCGCAACCCCGAGTTCTCACTTAATTATATCAAAGTTTTTCATTTCTTCAATACTTTATACTCTATTTGCCCGGCCGTAAATTATTCATTTGTAATAACTTATCTTGAATGTTTTATAGCGGGTAATTTTAGGCTTAAAATCAGTACAATTTGTACTATTCATGCAAAATTTAAACAGTACAATTTTTTTGGGGCCAATTATTTAAAGGGGAAATTTCCGCTCGGGAAGAAATCTTAAATAGTACATTTTTTAGCCAGGGACTTTTTAGACCTGTCTAGAAAATTCTAGAAAATAGTACGAAGGACCGAAGAAGTAAAAATTCAGTGATTAAAAAAGTAAAAAAAGTGCTTGCGTTTGTTTTTGGGGTTTGGTATATTATGTCTCGTTTTAGCGCCCCTAGCTCAATTGGATAGAGCATCTGACTACGGATCAGAAGGTTGGAGGTTCAAATCCTCCGGGGCGCGCCATTCTTTTATTTTTCTCTTTTTTCACGATTTACATAAACAAGGTTTTTCTTGTTTTTTTGTTATGGCTCTTCATATTGCATTGACTGGCGGTATTGCGTGCGGTAAAAGTACAGCAGAGGCTTGTTTTGTCGCAGAGGGGTGTCGCGTATTGGATGCTGATCAAGTGATTCGTGTGCTTGAAGCTCCTGGTGGGCGTGCTGTTGAGGCGATTGTTCAACGTTTTGGTTCAGCAGTTTTGGCGGCGGATGGCGGGATTGATCGTCAGGCGCTTGCGGGTGTTGTTTTTCAGGATGCTGAAGCGCGTGGAGCGCTTGAGGCGTTGTTGTATCCGCTTTTAGAGGAGGCGGTTGCAGCATGGCTCGCCGAAGAGAAGGATGAGGATATTAGTATTTTTTCCGCGGCTTTGTTGTTTGAATGTGGTTGGGCGAAGCGGTGGCCGCATGTGGTTTGTGTTGCGGCTTCGCCTGAGACGCAGGTGCGACGGATGGTGGCCACGCGTAATATGCGTTTGGAAGATGCTGAGGCGCGTCTTCGTGCGCAGATGCCAATTGATGAGAAGATGGCATTGGCCGATACGGTGATTTTTAATGACCAAGATGATTTAACGATTTTAAAGCAGACGATTCATTCCCTTGTTACGCAATGGCGTGAGGGGAATTTTTCTTTTTGATTAAGAGGATATTTGTTATGGATATGGATATGGAAGGTATGCCTGAGAAGGTTCAGCCCATTCGTGCTCGTCGTGTTGCGCGACCTGTGAAGGCGACGACGGATGAACAGCCGGCTCGTCGTGCAGTTGCGCGGAAGGTGCTTGCGAAGCATGAAGAGGCGAAGAAGGCGAATGCTGCAAAGGCGGCCGATGTTGGCTCGAAGGAGGCAAATGCTGCAAAGGCGGCTGATGTTGGCTTGAAGGAGGCGAATGCTGTAAAGGCTGCTGATATTGGCTCGAAGGAGGCAACGGTTGTGCCAGCAGAGGTTTCATATCCCAAAGAGAGCCGTGCGGAAAGGCTACCTGCGAGTGCGTCTGAGGCTGCGATGATGAATGACTTGCCGGTTGATTTTATGCCGAATCTTTACGTTAACAATTCGTTGCCTGGGGAGAATGTGCGGGTGGCGGTTGCGCGTGAGGAGGTGTCCCCTACTCCTAGTCATGAGTCGATGCCCCCAGCGGAGGAGCGCGTGCATAATTCTTCTTGGGAACGTCGTCCGAATCATTCGAATCAACGTTGGAATCGTTCGAATAACAATGGTGGCAATTCGAATCAGCGTTTTTCTGGGCAGTCGTCTAATATGCCACCGTCGCAACCGATGTATGAACCGCTTCCACCCGATGCTCCGCCGTTGCGTTTGAAGGATCTTGAAGGGGTGCCGTTCGAAAAGTTGGTCACGATGCTTCCTCCGGAACGTAGTGAAGATGCCATTAATTTGCGTCGCCATGAATTGATTATGGAGTTGATTCGTGTGCAGTTGCGCCGTAAGGGGACAGTGATTGCGACGGGAACGCTTGAGACGTTGAGTGAGGGATATGGCTTTTTGCGTTCTGCAGCTAATAATTATCTTCAATGCCCTGAGGATGTTTATGTTAGTATGCAGCAGATTCGTCGTCATGGTTTGCGCACGGGTGACCTTGTGGAAGGTCCGTTGCGTGAGCCTCGTGATCGTGATAAGTTTTTTGCGTTGAATGGCGTGACGTTGGTCAATAATCTTCCCGCGGAGCAGGCAAAGCGTATTGCGCACTTTGAATATTTGACCCCGATTTTCCCGCAGCGTCGTATTTTCCTTGAAACGGAGAAGAATGAGTATTCGACGCGTGTGATGGATTTGTTTACACCGGTGGGGTTTGGTCAACGTGGTTTGATTGTGGCTCCGCCCCGCACGGGTAAGACGGTGCTCTTGCAGAAGATTGCCAATGCTATTAGCAAGAATCATCCTGAAGCAGAATTGATGATTTTGTTGATTGATGAACGTCCTGAAGAAGTTACCGATATGCAGCGTAACACTAAGGCGCAGGTTTTCTCTTCGACTTTTGATGAAGAGGCCCAGCGTCATTGTGCCGTTTCGGAGATGGTGATTGAGGTGGCTAAGCGTAAGGTTGAGAGTGGCAAGGATGTGATTATCTTGTTGGACTCGATTACACGTTTGGCGCGTGCCTATAATACGGCGGCTCCGCATTCAGGAAAGATTCTCTCGGGTGGCTTGGATGCAAGTGCAATGCATAAGCCGAAACGCTTCTTTGGCGCTGCGCGTAATATTGAGAATGGTGGCTCGTTGACGATTCTTGCAACAGCGTTGATTGAAACGGGCAGTAAGATGGACGATGTGATCTTTGAAGAATTCAAGGGCACAGGCAATATGGAGTTGAAGCTCGATCGTAGCTTGTCGGATCGTCGTATCTTCCCTGCAATTAACATTGAAGCATCGGGCACTCGTAAGGAAGATTTGTTGCTTCACCCGGATGAATTGTCGCGTATTTGGACGATGCGTAAGATTCTCACGCCTGTTGGCCCCATGGAAGCAATGGATATCTTATTGAAGCGTTTACGTACAACAAATAGTAATCCAGAATTTTTAATGACAATTAAGAACGATTGATGACGCTTGTTGCGTTGTTGTATAGGAGAATCATGAAACTTACATCCTCTCATTTGATTGCCAGCGCAGTTGGCGGTTTGGCTGGTATGCTTGTCACCCTTCTTCTCGTTTCCCATGAGGGGCGCGAGACGTCTATTGGTGGAGGCGAGTCACCAGCGGTTGCGGTTGCCACTGAGAGTCCCCCGTCGACTGTTGCATCGACACCTTTAAATGCGATGTTTGCCTTACGTGCAACCTGTCGCTCTCACGATGTGGTGAACCTTCATTTCTCAACAACAGATGAAATCAATCTCGTTTATGGCGAGAATTTTTCGATTTCGCCTGCTGTTGAAAATGTCAGTGTGCGGCATCATTGGTGGAATGATACCATGGAAGTGGATGGCGATTTTAAGCCTGAGACGACCTATACCTTTACCTTTAAAGCTGGGATTACCTCGGAGAAAGGCGAAACACTTCTCAGTGATAGCACCTTGGTTGTGACCACCCCCACTCTGCTCCCCACCGTTGATTTTATCACCTCTTATGGGCAGATGGCGCTCACCCCCGAGACGTCGATTCCTTATCGTTTTGTCGCGTGTAAACGTGCGACGATTGAGGTTTGGAAGGCGTTTCCAAGTAACTATTTGATGGTTGGGCTAAGCCGTTGGGATGATGAATTGCTTGAAAAGGTCACCACCAAAGAGATTTCGCTCCCCTACGCTAAGACGCAAGAACAACAGGCGCTTCTTCCTGTCTATGATTTGATTCAGGGCACACCTGGTTTTTATCGTTTCAAGATTGCAACAGAAGAAACATCGGATGAATGTTATCTCTTGTTTTCCAATCTTGGCGCGACCTATGTGTATGATCATCAGTCGCTCCCCATTGTTGCTGTGCAAAGTTTGTTGGATGGGTCTGCTGTGGTTGGGGCAAAGGTTGAACTTTATGATGAGAAGTATCAGTTGATGGCAAGTGGCCTCACCGATGCACAAGGTCTTGCAAGAACGCAAGCTACGGGGACACGTCGTCAAGCAATGCCCGAACGTATCATTATTACAGCAGGCAATGATTGCACCGTTATTGAGTGTGGCGCGTCAACACGCCATGACGCTTATCCCGCGACGCAAAGCGGATTGCCGACCTTTCCGCTCTATCTTTGGCCGGATCGTGATTGCATTCGACCTGGTGAATCGGTACAGGTCTATGGTTTGATTCGTACCGCCGACCTCAAGGCTGCAGCGGAGATTCCGTTGACGTTAGAACTCTACTCTCCGCGTCACCAACTCGTGACCACCGCTTCGATTACCTCCAATAAAGATGGTGCATTTACAACGCCCTTGATGTTGCCAGAGAATGCCACCACAGGGTATTATAATGTTTTGGCGAAGGTGGGCGAAGAGACCTTGCAGAAGCGCTCTCTCTATGTCAATGACTTTAGCGCCAATCATGTTAAGCTTGAGCTTGAATTCCCCGAAAATGATCCAAGCATATTGGCGTTGACGGCGAAAACCTATTTTGGCACACCTGTTGTTAAAGGTGTGGGTTCTTACGCGTTAACGGCGAACTATGCGCCGTTTCCTAAAGCGTGGGAGGGTTGGACCGTGGGGCATGATGAAGTGCCGTGCAAGTTGATTTCGGAGACCTTTACAAAGGATTCGCCCGATGCAACAATGGTACTTGAAGGTTATGATGCAACCGATTTAACCCTCTTTTCTGCGCCACTACGGATTGATGCAACGGCGTCTTTTAGTGAACCAAGTGCTCGTGCTGTCACAGTTTCGACCGCGTTAACAGGGGCTTATCAACCCGTTTATCTCGGTGTACGCTACAATGATGAGACGCAAAGCATTGAGATGAAACAGCTGACTGTTGATGGTGCGCCTGTGAACGCTGGCACCATTGAGATTCTCTCGTTGGAGGAGCACATTCATACCTATAAATTGATGGAAAAGAATGGTAATTGGCGTTATCAGTGGACGGAGTATACCAAAGATGTGCTTCCGCAAAGCGCACTTGCAAAAGGTCCGCAACCCTTAACAGATCTTGTTCTTCATGCGCCATTAACGGGGCTTAAGCCAGGACAATATACACTTTGTGCACGTTTAAATGATACCGTCACGACGAGCCTCACCTTTTGGCATCAAGCCTCAACGGTAGGAAAACGCTTGTCGCATCCATCGAACCTTCTCTTTACGACGGATAAACCCACCTATCTTGCGGGTGAAACGGCATTGCTGTCGTTCGAAGCGCCTGTTGATGGGAGACTCATTGTCACCTTGGGCGATATCACCTTGCAGAAGAGTTATGCCGTTGATGTGAGCGCAGGCAATGTGCGTTTGCCGATAACGATTCCCGCGAGCTGCACACATGGCGTATGGCATGTTGGGGTTTCGTTGATTGCGAAGAATATTCAAGAGGAAGCACGTTATTTTGGTCTTGCGACCCTGCCGCTCAATCACGATGCCAAGGCACTTCATGTTCGTCTTGATGTTCCGCAAGTCATTGCACCGAATGAGACCATTACCCTTGGGGTGAACCTCTCCGATAACCAGGGACAACCCGCACGCGGAACGCTTGCACTCTTTGCAGTTGATGAAGCCGTGCTCGATGTGACTGCGTTTGAGACCCCCGACCCTCATACTGCGCTCTTCCAAGATGAAGATTCAACCTTTATCTTTGGTGATCTTTATGGTTTCTTATTGCCACAGTTAAAGTTAAATGCAGACGGACGCATCGGTGGTGGTAAAGCTGAAAAGATCAAGACGGTCTTTGATGACACCCTCACGCTCGTCTCAAAGACTGCGGTTATCACCCTCCCCTTGCACGAGATTGACGCGAGTGGAACGCTTCAAATTCCAGTAACGTTGCCTGATTTTGTCGGGTCCTTGCGCTTTATGGCGGTGGTTGCAAATGATCAGAAGGTGGGTGCGACAGAAGCCTCGGTTGTTGTTCGTCCACCGGTGACATTGACAGTTTCTGGCGTTCGTTATGGGTGTGCAAAGGATGTCGCCGATTTTACATTGCGTGTCATTAACCATGATCTCCCTTCTCAACCCTACTCCATCACAATGGCGGGGCAAACTTTATGTGGAGAATTGGCAACGGGTGAAACGCGCTATCATACCCTTCGTTTACCGGTCACGACGCAAACAGCAACCTTAACCATGGGAGAATTCACAACCACCGTTACACATACCATTACGTTGCAAGAGGAAATTCCAACAACGTCAGTGACGACCATTGGTTGCGCGCCTCAGGGAGAAGCCCTTCCTATCGGTGCAGAAGCATTACCCTCTTTGGTTGAGGTCCGTAAGGTGGCATTAGACTGGTTGGCGGATTATGCCTATCGTTGCACCGAACAACTCTCGGCCAAGATGTTCCCTTATGTCACCAGTCACGATGAAGGCGAACGCGCGCTTGTTAAACAACTCTTTGCGCTCCTCTCCTCGCGCCTTTCTACAAATGGTTACTTCTCCTTATGGGATAAGGAAAACACCTTCCATTTGATGGCAACGCTTTCTGCAAGCCATGTCTTTATAGATGCGCATTGTTCTGGTATTTTGCCAGCAACGAACTTGCAACATGTCTTAAAGGCGCTCTCGATTATTGCCAATTGCACAGAAGCACAATTCCGTGGGGAAGCTGCATATGCGGCCTTCCTTCTTGGAGAAGCTGGTGCAAAGGCGCAAGCCCTGCATGCCGCACGGAACTTGCTCGTCACTCAGCAGAAGGATATCGCAGCGTTTGTTGCCGCAGCGACGCTTGTCTTTAATGGAGCTGCAGATGAAGGTGCTCCAATCATGAAAGCCTTCCTCATTGCACAGTCCCATCCTCAACCCTTAATCAAGGGCTATATGGATGAAGCCTCTGCACAAGCGATGGTTCTACTCTTTGCAAAACGTGCTGGTGTTGCTTCAGCAGATGAACTTCAACAACGTTTAGGGCATCTACTCTCTATGCCGTGGACATCGACGCAAGCCAATGCTTGGGCCGCACGTGCACTTGCACTTGTTGACGACCTTCCGCAAGGTCAACTTTATCGTCAAAAGACAACGACAACGCTTATTCGTGATAATGCGCCAATTCGTGTTACAAAGCGTTTGGTTAATCAAGAGGGCCAACCTATCACAACGCTTGCCCATGGCGCACTTGCGTATGTTTGGATTACCTTTGAGATGCCGATGGCCTGCGACAATCTTGTTGTTCGCGATCGTTTGCCGGGTGGGCTTGAGTATGAAGATGCAAACCTCGCCACGCGCGAAAGCATCGCCTTGCCAACATGGGCAGAAGCGAACGCGTTTCTACCTGTTGAAGAAGAGCATCTCGGTTGTGAGCGTCGCCTTTTCGGTGCTGCAAGCGAAGGAACGTATCATGTTGTTTATCCCGTGCGCGCAACAACACAGGGTGTTTTCGAAATTCCTGCTGTCGTCATTGAGGACCTCTATGACATTAACTGCTTTGGTGGACATGACCCACAAGAGCAATTGACCATTCAATGATGTTACGCACCTTTAGAAATCAACACCCATGGATTGTTCGAGGGCTCCTCGCCATCGGGTGTTTTTTCTTGGGTGTACTCGGGTTATGGATTCTTGCCCCCTTTTGTGTTGAAGACCCCCTGCCCTTGCTTTTAGCACGCGCACCTGCGCGCATCTATCGTGATATTCGTGGAGAACCGCTCTACGCACATTCTGGATATGATGCGCAGTGGCGTTTTGATGTTTCGCTCGATGCCATTTCAGAAGATGCCATTCGTGCGACACTAATTGTTGAAGACGCAGATTTTTATGAGCATTCTGGTGTTGATTACGGTGCGATTGTACGCGCCTTCTTTCAGAATTTAACATCGGGGCGAATTGTTTCTGGTGCGTCAACAATTAGTATGCAAGTTGCCTCTTTAGCAACAGGACGTCGACGTTCGTTGTGGGGAAAGTTTCTACAAGCCGCACGTGCGCGCAAGATGGAACGTTTACATACAAAAGATGAAATCCTTACCGCTTATTTAAATCACGCGCCTTATGGTGGTAAAATTACTGGTATTGAAGCCGCTGCTCAATATTATTTCAACACAAAGGCCAAAGATCTGACCTTTGCCGAGAGCACCCTCCTCTGTGGTATCCCACAACGCCCTAATAAATTTCGCCTTGATCGACATTTTAACGTTGCCCGTGAACGTCAGCGTCGTTTGCTTCAAATGTTTGTTCGTAAAGGCATTATTCTTACGCAAAAAGAAGCGGATGAGATTTTCTTCTTTGATGAAGTGCGTTGTCGGAATTACAAGTATCCTGCAGCCTTTCAACAAATTGCGAAGCGAACGGAGAATCTTCATGCGCTTCTTGCTGGTTATCCCATTCGCGCCGATTGGCAAGAGGCTGTACTCACGCTTTTACGTCAACAGTGTCAGCAACTTATTGATGTTGAAGATGGCGCATGTGTGGTCCTTGATCGACTACAGCCTGAAAAACCTGTTCTCTATATTGGGACTCTCAATTTTGATCATCCGCAACATGGACAGGTGGATATTACGCGTTCACAACGGAGTGCGGGGAGTATTTTAAAGCCTTTTTTCTATGCTGCAGCCATTCAAGGCGGTCATCTTGCTCCAAGCACACAACTCCTTGATGCGCCACTTCGTTATCAAGGCTATACACCGACCAATTATGATGGTCGCTATCGTGGTTGGGTCACCGCACAAGAAGCCCTCGCCGATTCTCTAAATACACCAGTCATTCGTCTTTTAGAAACGCTTGGTGAAGCGCGGATTCGAGATGTATTTCATGCGCTTGAACTTCCGCTTGGACACGACACGGGCCTCACCCTCGCGTTGGGAACAGGTGGGGTTTCCCTACTTCAACTCGTCACTGCATATCACCGTATTGATGAGGTTTTCTCTCCTGAAACGGGATTGCTCATTGCATCCATGTTACGTCGACCACTTCCACGAACAACACTTGATATTGCTTGGAAGACGGGTACCTCAAACAATAATACCGATGCTTGGTGTGTGGGATGGACGCCAGATTATGTTGTTGGTGTTTGGCTCGGCAATAAAGATGGTCATCGGAGTGAGGCGCTTGTTGGTGTTACGGCTGCAGCACCGGTTGTTGGAGAAGTTTTTAATCTTCTTTATGGTCATGAGCAAAAGCCGTTTTGGAATCAACCAACGGCGATAGAAAGTCTTTGCAAATATTCAGGTTTACGTGCGACAAAGGATTGTGAAACGCGTTATCAAGGTTATGTTCATCCCACAATCCCCCTTTTGGCTTGCCATTCCCATTCTACGGATGAGACAACTCCATTAATTCTCTCTCCACTTGCAACCAACTATCGAGGTAATCAAATTACACTCCCCCTCCTCTCTTCAGCAAAGGCAACACGTTGGTTTTTGAATGGTCAACCGATTAATGCACCGACCCTTACCCTCACGCCAGGGCATTATACACTGCTTGCAATTACAGATCAACGCGCTGAAACAATTTCATTTTCAATTCTATCAAATGACTAGCGTACCCCGTATTACGCTTAGCATCGCACGAACAACTGACGTTTAGCTAAAAGAAAAGCGCTAGTGGCGAACCACTAGCGCTGAATGAAGTTGTATGTCGTAGAGACTTACTTCGTCTTCTTAGCAGCCCAGAGACGTGCTTGAACGCGTTTCTTATAGGCTTCACGGCGTGCGCGCTTAATGCGCTTGCGGAGTTGTTGACCCATGGTCGTAGTCCTTTATTTAAGTGTTAACACATCTGGCGCATTAGGCCATGCCGAGCTGATAGCGAGCGAAACGCTTCACTTCGATGGTATCGCCGGTTTCCTTTTCGGTTGCCTTGATCACATCGGTGATGGACATCTTGGGTTCCTTAACGAATGCCTGGTTGATCAAGCAGACTTCAGAGAAGTACTTCTTAATCTTACCATTGAGGATACCTTCGATGATGTTTGCGGGCTTACCTTCGACTTGCGTACGGTAAACTTCCTTTTCGCTTTCGATTTCAGCAGCAGGCACTTCAGATTCGTTCAAATAACGGGGTGCTGCAGCAGCTGCCTGGAGGCAGAGGTCATGCACGAGTTGCTTGAATGCATCCGTAGCGACAGTTTCGGGCTTGGTGCAAGCGACTTCAACGAGAACGCCAACCTTGCCACCCATGTGGATGTAGGATTCGACCATACCGGTGCCGGTGAGGGCGAAGTACTTGCAACGACGAATCTTCACGTTTTCACCAGTTGCAGCGACGACTTCAGTGAGTGCCGTTGCATGGGTTTCGGTGATGTTTTCATCGCCAGCAGCAACAGCGGCTGCAAGAACCTTAGCAAAGTCAAGGAACTTATCTGTCTTTGCGACGAAGTCGGTTTCGCAGTTAAGTTCAACCATGCCGTAACCACCGTTTTCACCGGCGGCAGCAGCGATGATGCCTTGCTTGGATTCACGATCAGCACGCTTCACTTGGAGAGCGAGACCCTTTTCGCGAAGGATCTTGATTGCTTCTTCCATGTTGCCATCGGTATCCTGAAGAGCACGCTTGCAATCCATCATGCCAACGTTTGTTGCAGCACGAAGGTCGTTGATCATTTGAATGGTAATAGCTGCCATTGTGATGAGACCTTTCTAGATTATTCAGCGACGGGAGCTTCAGGAGCGGCTTCTGCAGCAACAGCTTCGGCTTCAGCCTTAGCAGCAGCAACAGCTTCCTGTGCCTTAGCGGCAGCAGAACGACGGTTGTTGGTCGTGGTCTTGCGAGGCTTACGAGCAGCAGCTTCCTTGCGTGCAGCCTTGTCAGCAGCAGCCTTCTGTGCGCGTTCAGCATCAGCGAGAGCACGTGCTTCAGCGATTGCCTTAGCAGCGACGATGTCAGCATCCTTAAGAACTTCTGCGAGCTTGTTAACGACGAGCTGGATACCGCGGACGGAGTCATCGTTACCAGGGATCACGTAATCGATTGGATCAGGATCAGCATTGGTGTCAACGAGAGCAACGACAGGGATACCCAAGCGCTTTGCTTCCTTAACAGCATTAGCTTCACGGCAAACGTCAACGACGAAGAGTGCGCCAGGCATCTTGTCCATGTCAACGATACCGCTGAGGTTGGTTTCAAGCTTCACTAATTCACGTGCGAGTGCAGCGGCTTCCTGCTTGTGCTCAGAGAGAACGCCATTGTTGCTCTTAGCAGTTGCCTGGATTTGCTGCATGCGCTTGATGCTACGACGAATGGTCTGGTTGTTTGTCAAGGTACCGCCGAGCCAACGTTCTGTCATGTAGAACTGGTTGCAAGCGAGAGCAGCTTCCTTAACGACTTCCTGAGCCTGCTTCTTCGTAGCAACGAAGAGGACCTTACGACCTTCAACAACAATGCCACGGAGGAATTCTGCTGCTTCGTCGATAAGTTCAACAGTCTGGGTGAGGTCGATGATGTGAATGCCGTTGCGCTTGTCGAAGATGTAGGATTTCATCTTCGGGTTCCAACGCTTGGTCTGGTGGCCGAAATGAAGGCCGGCTTCAATGAGTTCCTTGAGCTCGATGAGATGAGCCATATTAGTAGTCTTTCTCAAACGTGTAATTATCGTTTAATCCGCTCAAACAAGTGCACACGTGGGCAAAATGTTTTCGCTTCATTACCTCTCCGAACACTCATTCCGAGACGTAATGCGCGTTAAAATATCAAAAAGTCGAAAAAAAATCAAGTCTTTTTTTATCTTCTTCTTTATTTTTCAATATTTTATGTCATCCTTTCACTTCTTCGGCCCTTCGTACTATTTTCTAAAGTTTTCTAAACAGGGCTAAAAAGTCCCCGCCCAAAAATTGTACTGTTTGAGATTTCTTCCCGAGAGGAAATTTTCCCTTAAAATAATTTGCCCCATCAAAAATTGTACTGTTTAAATTTTGCATGAATAGTACAGATTGTACTGATTTTAAGCCTAAAATCACCCGCCATAAAATATTCAAGATAAGTTATTGCAAATGAATAAGTTATGACACGGCAAATATAGTACAAAGTATTGAAGAAGTGAAATCATCCATCTGAAGCTTGGGTAGCCTTCATTCACGAGGCATAAGAAAAGAATCATTGCGTTTTTCTTCTATTTTCGGTAGTATAGTTGTATGAAGTTTTCCATTCACGAGATTTTTTCTACTTTGCAAGGTGAAGGATGTCAAACAGGGCGTCCTTGTGTTTTTGTTCGTTTTTCTGGATGCAATTTAGCCTGTCCATGGTGCGATACCGATTTCTCCCCAAAGATGAAGCTTTCGCTTGAAGAACTCGTTGAATGCATCGAACGTTTTGAAGAAAAGAGTGTTATCTTTACAGGGGGTGAGCCCCTTTTACAAGTCCATTTAGAGACACTTGCAACACGTTTGAAAGAAAAGGGATATTGGCTTGGCATTGAAACCAATGGCACACTTGAGCCCTCGCCCACACATCGAGCACTTCTCGACTATATTGCCACATCACCAAAATTTGATGCTCCGCTCAATTTAACCGCAGCAAATGAAGTTCGCCTCGTTGTTGCAAAAGAGATTACTGCTGCGTGGTGTACCGCAATTCGCAACCAAATTCAAGCAGATGACTATTATCTCTCCCCTTGTGATGAAGGTGGTGAGCTTCAAATTTTACGTGCAATCAAACTTTTAGGCGAACTCAACGCATCAGCCCCTACTCCGCCTTGGCGTCTCTCGTTACAAACCCACAAGCTTTCAGGTATCCCATGAGTGTGAAACAAACGGAATCGACCTTTAATGGTTGTCGTATTGTAACCCTTACCCCCGAACAATCGCGTGGAACTATGGTTTGGTTTCATGGTGGCGGTTGGATGATTGAACTTGGCGAAGATGCCCTTGCGTGGGGACGCGATTTGGCAGAGGCAACACAATTAACACTTCATTTCCCCGACTACCCGCTCGCACGCGAGTATGCCTATCCTAAATCGAATGCTTGGTGTAGCAGTTATTGGCGAGAAGTGCTTCGACAAACTCAAGGCGATTGTTATCTTGGTGGAGACTCGGCTGGGGCTCATTTGGCACTTTGTTGTTTGCCTGCGGGTTTCCCTAAAAAAGCACTCTTTGTTTACGCCGTCACAACACTCTTGCCGATTCGTAATATGGGCTCTTGGAAAGCCTTTCAAAAGCGTGAATGGTCGCTCTCCCCTCGCCTCATGGATTATTTCTATGACGCCTACTGCCCGAACCATGAAAATCGCTTAGGCGCTTCTCCATTAGAGCAGTTAGAGGCCATTCCGCCGACATTGCTTATTACTGCGCAAAATGACATTCTAGCCGATCAACAAACGGCATTTGCACAACGTTTCCAAGCGCAGCAGATTGTTTATGAAGGCGCAACACACATCTTCCTTTCACGCGAAGATGGCCTTGTATACCGTCAACGTGCATTAGAAGATGCGCAACGGTGGTTGCGATAAGCGTATTTATCCCCCTTTCTTAGAACACATGAACAATCTCCTCGAATGAGATTGTCGCTTTTGACATATTACTATTGCATACGCGCGTGCGATATGATATAATATAATATATTTTTACTTTGAGATTAGGATCGCACTATGTCTGAATTTATAGATGATGAAAATGTTCGTGCCGCGGCAGAAAATTATAACGCAGATTCAATTGAAGTCCTTGAAGGCCTTGAAGCGGTACGCGTTCGACCCGCAATGTATATTGGTGACACTGTTGAACGTGGCTATCACCATCTCGTTTATGAAGTTGTTGACAACTCCATCGACGAAGCACTTGCAGGATTTTGTAAGCAGATTAAGGTGACGATCAATGCTGATGGCTCTTTGACCGTTGAAGATGATGGTCGTGGTATCCCCGTTGCTGAACACCCCAAAATGAAGCGCTCGACACTTGAAGTTGTTATGACGGTGTTGCACGCAGGTGGTAAGTTCGGCGGTAATGGTTATAAAGTTTCTGGCGGTCTTCATGGTGTTGGTGTCAGCTGTGTAAACGCACTCTCTGAATGGCTTGAGGTTGTTGTTAAGCGTGATGGTAAGATTTACAAGCAACGCTTTGAACGCGGTAAACCTTGTGGCGATGTGGAAATCATCGGCGAATCTGATGGCCATGGCACCTCGGTCACCTTTATGCCCGATCCGCTCATCTTCCAATATCGTGAAGGATTCAAGTGGGAAACACTTGCTCGCCGTTTACGTGAATTGGCCTTCCTCAACGGTGGTATCAAGATTGAGTTGCGTGATGAATTCTCTGAAACGAAGCATCGCGAAGTTTTCTATTACGAAGGCGGCATCACCGAATACGTCAAGTTCATCAACAAGGGTAAAGATCCCTTGCATGAGGTTATTTTCATTTCTGGCACGGGCAATAAAGGCGATGATGTCATTAGTGTTGAAGTTGCACTGCAGTATACAAAGGTCTATTCGACAATCGAAAGTTCATACTGTAACAACATTAATACGATCGAAGGCGGTACGCACCTCACGGGCTTACGTACAGCCTTGACATCGACCATCAACAAGTATCTCACCGACAAAAATTTACTTAAGAAGAACGAAAATAATCTCACCGGTGAAGACATCCGTGAAGGTTTGACCGTTGTTGTCTCCGTTAAGGTGCCTCAGCCTCAGTTTGAAGGTCAAACAAAGACGAAACTTGGTTCTGACATCTCTGGTATCGTTCAGAGCATCGTTGCTACGCGTTTGGCGGACTTCTTGGAAGAAAACCCGAAGGAAGCGCGTACAATTTGTGACAAGGCTATTCTCGCGGCGCGCGCTCGTGATGCAGCTCGCAAGGCTCGTGAAAGCATTCAAAAGGGTACATTTAGCAGTGGCAGTTTGCCTGGCAAACTCAATGACTGTTCAAGTCGCAATCCTGCAGAAAGTGAACTCTTCCTTGTAGAAGGTGACTCGGCAGGTGGTTCTGCCAAGGATGGACGCGATCGTCGTACGCAGGCCATTCTCCCGCTTCGTGGTAAAGTGCTCAACGTTGAAAAGGCTAGCCTCAACAAGATTCTCGACAACGAGGAAATCCGTTCGCTCTATACCGCTATTGGTGGTAATTTCTTGAAGAGTGAAAAGAAGGATGGCGAAGGCGATTCTGAAGCATTTGACATCAGCAAGGTTCGTTATCATAAAATCATTATTATGACCGATGCTGACGTTGACGGTGCTCACATTCGTACACTCTTGTTGACCTTCTTCTTCCGTAAGATGCCCCAGTTGATTGAAAATGGATTTGTTTATTTAGCACAACCTCCGTTATATCAAATCAAGCGCGGTAAGAAGTCTGAATATGTGGCTAATGATGAAGAATTGGCCCGTCGCCTCTTGTTGAGTTGCGAAAGCCTCAATTTCGTTCGTCCCGATGGTACGGAAGTTTACGTTGAAGAATTTGTCAAACTTCTTGAAGCTGCATTGGAAGTTCAGTCGACGCTTGGCGTCTTACGTAATCGAGGTATTAAAACCGAAGATTACCTCAAGACGTACGATGCAGCAACGGGTTCTTTTGCACGTTATATGACCGTTATTCAAGGGCAAGATGGTCCTCAGATCAAATTCTACAATAATGATGACGAAATCCTTCAAGTGCTTAAGCAGTATATCCCCTTACAGGATATCGAAAGCCCCCTCTTGGATGATTACAAGACCTTTGAAGTGCAACAGTATCAAGCCAAGCACGCACGCGGTGCTGTACAGTGGCTTGCAATTCCCCAAGCAACCCGTTTGCGCAATCAGTATGCTGCGCTTCTTTCGCTCGGCTTAGGCTTCCCTCCAGAAAACTACTATGCAGGCGACAATGCGCCCGTACTTGGCGAATTGCGTGATGGCAATCGTGGCACCGTCTCGATTACAAATCTCGAGCAGCTTATCAATGAAGTTCACCAAAGAAGCCGCCGTGGTGTTGAAATTCAACGTTATAAAGGTCTTGGTGAAATGGACGCCCATCAGTTGTTTGAAACAACGATGGATCCGGCTGTACGCCACTTATTGCAAGTTAAGATCTCTGATGCGGTTGAAGCTGATGAAACCTTCCGTTTGCTCATGGGTGAAGACGTTGAACCACGACGCAACTTTATCGAAACCAATGCGCTTAACGTTAAAAATCTTGACTTTTAACACGATTTACCATATAGCCTCTTGACATTATTGTCAAGATAG
Organism: Candidatus Spyradenecus sp.; assembly: GCA_045613865.1. GTDB lineage: Bacteria > Verrucomicrobiota > Kiritimatiellia > RFP12 > DVOR01 > Spyradenecus. Next base: position 190,711 of record JAZLBT010000005.1, read on the forward strand.
GCTATACTTGAATTATTAATAAGAGGAGTGACTATGCCTAGTTTAACAATTTTAAATGGCGATGAAATTGGCAAAAGTTATGAATGGGCAGATGATGCTATTCGTATTGGTCGTAATAGTGCCAATGATTTTGTGATTACAAATTCTTCGGTCTCTGGCGAGCACTGTATCATCGAGCCTTGCGAAAATGGTTGGCGTATCAAGGATCTTGACTCCACCAATGGTTCGCGTGTAAATGATCAGCCAATTACCATGGCCACACTTCATCGAAATGATGTTGTTGCATTAGGCGATATCAAGCTTTCCTTCCGCGGTGAAGACGTTCCTGAATCTGATCCGGGAACGATTGAAAGTGTTGATTCTATTCCTCGTACAACAATTGTCATGCGTCCGACAGTTGCACATGCAGGTCCCATTGAAGGCTTCTCTAAGAAGTCTGAAGCGAAGCGTATGTTAACCAATATTATCATTATTGGTATTGTTGTCGCAATCGCACTTGTTATCGTGCTCCTCTTAAAACTTTTAGGAATTCTCTAAGTTTTATTGAAACGATTAAAACGCAATGTCGAAATCTTCATTTCGTCATTGCGTTTTTTATTTAAAAGTCCACGCTATGCGTTGTTTCTCCTGCACACATTTAAGAAAAAACCTCAAACTCCTTCACTCTGGTTTTACATTGCTTGAGTTGCTAATCATTATAGGCATCCTCGCTATAATGACGATGGTTATTGCTCCAAGTTTTAACTCTATTGGCCGCATTCAAGTTTCGCTTGCAACCGAAGATGCCATGCGACTCATACGCTATGCACGAAATATGGCATTGCAAACGCAAAAGCCAATTCATATCACATTCTCAAATAATTGTATATCTGTAAAAGCAGAAGAACACAAACAAAAATTAACTTACACAACTGCGGATTTTCTTGACGAGCAACTCGATACTCCGACCATAGAAGCAATCAGAACACCGACAGAAGAAACAAAAAAAGAAAATCCCAATTTTACGATTGAAACAAATGGGTTTGATACGATTGATATTACCAAGTATTATCAAGAGGTGCGATTTAAATTTATTGAATATACCGATCTTGTTCGTCACAAGACAAATCTTCATGGTGAGTTTGAGCGTCGTATTGACCCCAATCAACTTCCTGAAAAGGTTGATGAAGATGGTTCATCCACCTTTACCCTTGTGGTTCGTGCGAATGGAACAATGCGCCCATGTACAATCCAAGTCTATCCAGAAGGCAGTGATACTATCAGTGCCCTTACAGGAAATACAATCAACTTTGACTTCCTTTGTACTGGAACCATTGATGAATGATTCGATTCAAGTATGAGTAAAAAACAATTCCCAGAACGTTTAGCGCGCAGTGTTCGAGGGGGCTTAAGGCCTCAATATGTTAATCGTACGGCATGGTGGCGCAAACGTTGGATTCAATGGATGGAAAATCTTCATCTAGGGGCACGCTTGGGTCGAGGACGAAATTATGCTCAACTTGGACAAATCAAGTCGCTTGATATCGCACCAGGAGAAATACAAGCTGTAATTCAAGGTGCGCAAGACGCGCCCTACTCTCTCTCCGTTCAAATGCCTTTAATTCCTCAAGACGTTGTTGAGAAAATTTTACACGATTCTCCTTTTCTCAATGCGCAACTTTATGCACACACACTTCCATTCTTATTTGAAGAAAGACTCCTTCAAGCAGGCGAAAAACTCTTTCCGGAAGGTCGTCGAGATATGTCTTATCATTGCACCTGTAAGGATTGGACACGACCTTGTAAGCATATTGCAGCTGCATTGTGTCTCTTTGCTGATGCGTCAGCTGCAGACCCTCATCTCTTTTTAAGATTCAGAGGAATTTGTTTGCCTGAAATTCCCCCACAATTAACCCCAAAACGTTTGCCAATTGAAGACGTACAAAAGATTTATTCTGAAACGAATGGAACAATGATCCTAAAGCGACTTGGCACACTTCCCTATTGGCGAGGAGAAGAAGACTTGAAGAAAACGCTTGAGTCCGCCTATCTTCGTGCCCATGGGAAAGCGCTTACCGCACTCCAAGGATTCGCAGATATGCGGCTTCCTGAAGATCATCCAACCTATTAAAAGTAAGAGGCACATCAACATGTGCCTCTTTTCTTTAGCCTACTGAAACCGTCTCTTCTGGATAACGAATGCGTTGAACATGTGTTTGCCCCGCCATCATAAGTGCGATTGAGAGCGGACCAATACGTCCTAAAAACATAGCAATCGAAATAACAACTTTACCAGCCACACTCAAATCGCCGGTCGCATTCACCGATGCACCCACTGTTCCGAAGGCGGACGAAATCTCGTAAAACAATACGAGATGACCATGCTTTTCTATCACAATCGCTTCTGTTAAATTGAGAATGAAATAAAAGAGGCATACAATTAAGAGATAGAAAACAAAGAGTACCATCGCCTCACGACAAATTGCATCTGAAATTGTTCGGCGATGAACTTGAACTTCTGGCATTCCTCGTACATATGCACGGATGGTTAAGAAAAGCACCACGATTGTTGTTGTTTTGATACCACCAGCCATTGAGCCTGGTGAACCACCAATTAACATCAATATAATTGATAATAAATTTCCAGAAGAAGTGACTTCGCTAATATCAACAACATTAAACCCTGCAGTTCTAAATATTGCAGTTTGTGAAAAGGCGCGCACGATTTTCATGAGGTAGAGGTGTGCAGTTTCTCCTGCAGTACCCCATTCTCCTAATCGAATGGCCTCATAGAGTGATATCCCTGGATTTTTCCCTAAAGAGTGGTTCCATTCAAGAATCGCGAATAATAGACCACCAACAATCAACAAGGTTGCTGTTGCCCAAAGAACCATACGTGAATGCAACGAGAGATGTCCACGTTTCTTAATATCTCGTTTCCAAAAGTGATAATGGAAGAGATTCGAGATAACAAGAAACCCAATTCCCCCTAAAATCACCAAGAGGGTAATCGTAACAAGCACAACAGGATCATTGGCAAATGAAATAAGGCTATCAGGATGCAAGGCAATACCAGCATTACAAAAAGCACTGATTGTATGGAAGGCTGCAAACCAAACGCTTTTAATAGCATCATACCCATATGTGAAGTAATAGCGCATGGATAAGATAAGAATACCAGCGATTTCAAAAGACAACACATATCGAATTGTTTGCCAAAGGAGTGAGTTTGCTTTCCCTCGAACAGACTCGCCATAATTCATCATCACTTGAGCTTCAGCAGATGAAGACAATCGTCCCAAGAGTAATGAAACAATAAGCGTACCGAGAGTTATTAACCCTATACCACCTAATTGAATTAATAACAAGAGCACCACTTGGCCAAATGTTGTGTAATAATCAACCACTGAAACAACTGTTAGGCCCGTCACACATGAGGCAGAGGTTGCCATGAAGAAATTATCAAGTATCGTCTGCCAACATTCCGTCCAATTGAATATTCCTGTTCGCATCCCAGGCCAAAGATTTTCAACACGTGCCCAAGGTAAACATAACAGAATACTTCCTAACAGAATCAAAACAAGAAATGTTAACCCTAAAAGTCGTCTGGGGTTAAAAGGTTTCTTCTTATTTTGTACTGTTTCTGTGCCTTCAAACAAGAAAGAGTCATCTTCAAGTGCACGAAGACGATTATTTCGTTCGATTTGTTGAAGGCTTACCCGTGAGGGTTCCATTTTAATTGTATGATATTGTTCAAACTGACTCATAATGTCAATTCCTCTTTAGAAGGAGCAGAAAATTCTGTTCCTCGATAAGGAATACCTAATGATTCATATTTATGAACACCAAGCTCATGATAAGGCAAGCGATCAATACGTTGAACATTGAGTCCTTCAATAAATGCCTTTGTTGCAGCTTTTTCTTCTTCCGTATTATTCAAGCCATGCGCAACAACTTGTCGAATCCAAACAGGCTTCTGCGTTTGACGTAAATAATCAAATATTCGTCGTGTTGGTGCTTGATCAAGTCCTGTAACTTCCGTAAAACGCTCGGCATTGGGATGTTTGACATCAAGGAGCACTAAATCAACAGCATCAAGGACAGCCCGTGCAGCGGGTGTATCAATTGCTCCCGATGTATCAATCGCGACATGCACATTATTCACATGCAACTCATTAATAATCGGCAAAAGTGCCTCGGCTTGCATTAATGGTTCACCACCAGAGAATGTTACCCCACCCTCTGTGCCAAAATAAGGGCGCATACGACGTGCACGTTTTACAATGTCAATCGCTTCAGCCTCCATGCCACCTGTCGTTGACCATGTATCTGGATTATGGCAAAAGAGACAACGTAAAGGGCAGCCCTGCAAGAAGACAATCAAACGAATACCTGGGCCATCAACAGCACCGAAACTTTCATATGAGTGTACACGTAATTTCATTTTCTATCCTCTTCCTTGTGATTTGGCAATTGATAAAGTTCTAAAAAAGTAGAATCGCCTGCACGGGATTCTAAAACACCATGAGCCTTCCATCCGCCCCAAACAAACCAACGTCCTGGCTGAATATTAAGCACCGTTTTGACTAAATGCCCATGTTTATCATAAAAGCGAGCGTCAATTGCAAACTGCATCCGTCGTGTATGAATTGCACGACAAGGCACAATATACAACGCTTCTCCATCAGGTAAAGAAGCGCGTCCTAAAAGCCCTCGCATTCGTTGCAAAAGCCGTTTTGCATAGTGGATCTTTAAATTCGTTATCTCCATTATTAAAGATCCTCTCGAACCATCGGGTAAAGTTTTTCCATGAAACGACGAAGTTTCTCTTCGCCACTTGATGTTTTAAAATTGATTGTTGGAGAAGAAATCGTGATCATTGCCCAACGTGAGATTTTATTCATCAATGCACGATCAAAGGTATCACCAACAACACGCTTCATATCTGAAACCGTTGCACCTCGCGCATTAAGATACGTATAAGCGAAACCTCCCGCCCCCATTGCTGTTTGATTTGTCGAACGAAGCTCTCCGCAAATCATCGGCACATTGGGTAAAATCATCCTATAATGGCTATCAAAAACATTTCCCTGTGAGGGCAAACAGAGTTCCGGGCGATGAATCGATTGACGATATTGACCTGCAACGATAACAGAAACAACATAAATCTCATCAAATCCAAATTTATACACACCACGTAAAATACGCGTATCCTTCGGAAGAATGGTACGTTCTCCACGAGAGGCGATATCAAGTTTATGCGGTCCTTCATGTGCGGGGTTCATGCACATTGTAGGCAACGGCTCATCGATTCCAAAATATCCCGAGGCTAAACATTGTGGGGATTGGCAATACCACACACGCGACATGCTTGCCTCAGGCAATGGCGATAATTCTTTTGTAATAAATGTATCGTCTTCAAGGCGAGGCGCTGGTGTTATATTTATAAAAGTCCAAGCACCACAAATAATAAATGCCATCATCCCCCAAAGAAGATAGGGTTTCCGCAATGACTTCGGTTGTGCTTCAATATGCTTATCAGATGTGACTTCTTCCTTAATCGATTCGCGTTTACGCAAGAACTCTGTTAAACCAAAAACACAACACAAATAGAGCGGTGCAACAATAAAAAGTGCATTATCATGCAAAATCATTCCATTCTTTTGCCCCCAAAGAATAGAAACTAATGCTGTTAACAATAAGCGTACAATATTTCCCAAAAATGCGATCGGAAAACTTGAGGCAAAAAGCATCCAACGATGCCAAACAGATTTCAAATAGAACGTTCCATATGCTGCCGTTCCAACAAAGAGTGCTACAATTGAACGAATTCCACTGCAAGGATCTTCAACATCAAGTTGGAAGGAGCTTTCACCAAGACCGACAATTGCAGTCCCTCGACATGTTACATCAAATCCAAGTCCGTTGAGAATCCCAGATGTTACCATTGCCGAATAACGACGTAAGGGACCTGTCATATCATCTAAGAACTCCACCGGCGTCATAAAAACAAGCAATGCAATCGGAAACCAGACGCAACTTAAAAGTCTTTTGCCATACGTTGCAAGTGGGAGTGCCATTAATAGCAAGATAAACGCAAGCAATGTGAAGCGCATTTGTGCACCTCGAATGCCAACAAATAAAAGTAAGATCGAAATCGACAATACACCTAACGCATAACCTACCGCAGGTTGAGGAGATGCAATAATTGTCTTTATTTGATCACGACGCGACCATAGTATAATCCCACTGAGAAGCGGAATCAACCACGCATACTGCATATGTTGCGATGCATCACCAACAGTATAACCCCAAATCGTTATTACGTTTGAACAAATCCATGGCAATGCACAGAGAAGCAACAAGAAGAAAGGAAGATGTTTATAATAACGATTCATAGTGCTACGACCTCTCTCCATCAACCCTTACAAAAACAGCATAATCTCTTACTTGATTTAATCCAAGCGAGAAGGTGAATGCTACATGATACATCTCATTTTTTCTTAATTTTTGATAGGATTTTGAATTTACACGTGTTATTAAGATAGATGTATCATCCAAAATACGATTATCACGTATGAGATGTTTACCACTTGCATGACGACGAATCACCCACAAGAGTTGTGCAGCACATGCGTCATCATCTTCATCAATACGAATATCATACTTTACTTTTTGACTCGCCGCGTTTAAGACGGAGGTGAAATTGGCATGAAAATCATCTTGTAAATGCAATGGATGTGAAGAAATTCGCATTGTTGTTACGAGCCCCAAACAAAGTCCAACAAGAATGATATTCCCTAACCACCAACGAAGTGTTGTTGTCTTACAATTTGTTACAACAAGAGCAACGAGAATTGGCGTAAGAACAACAATGGGCACAACAAAAACAAAAGAGGCTTCTCCTTCAAAGACAGATGCACAAACAAAACATCCCAAAAAGAGAATCGCAAGAACGCGTTCCCATCGAAGATTTCGATTGAAATAAATAAGAATAAGCACCCCCATCCATGCAAGAATGCCAATTCCATATGTGCAAGCAAGCATGACAAGCTTTTGAATAGAAGTTACAAAAGCGTCAAAATCATGTGTAAGTATCGGCAATGAGAAATTACCGACCCAATCTAAGAAAATTGCAGGGAGAAGAAGTGCAACCACACCACAAATCATCGCAATAATATGCTTAAATCGCCAATAAAGCACAAGCCTTGTCCAACCCACCCCAACAAGAATGGCAATTAAAAAGAGAAGCAAAAAGCAAAGGAATTCAGGCGAGATAATCATTGCACCAGCAATTAAAATCCCTATTGAAAGGGAGGATAAATAGCCTGGCCATTGCGCATATGATCGAGCCGCAAGCAAAATAAGTAAAAAGACTACACACTGAAAGGTAAACGGTGAGAGCGATGCTGCACCCATAAATGCAATTGGAGAAAAGACCGCAAAAGCCATTGCCCACAAGGGCCCATCCATAGAGGCAAAAACGCCGCCATGTTTACGCCATCCTAAACAAGGGAATAAAAGGAGCAATATGACCGAGAGGAAAATTGGTAAAAAGCAATAATCTCTGAAGTCTAATACATTCTTCTTAAACCCTGAAATACTCGCTACAAGAATTTGTTGTGGCATTGATGCAACCTCAAGCCCAGAGACTTGCCAATGTGATGAGCGAAGAGGTTCAACTTGTGTTGCAATCACAAGCGCTGTTTGAGCATCAGATTCAGGGGGATAGTCATTCGTCGGAACAGAAATACGAATCCACGCCCCTACTCCTAACAGTAAGAGAAAGAGTGTAAACTGTATCAGGCGACGATAAAATAAAGACATATGCGTCTCTCTTTACACGTAGACCGACTTATTTTTCTCCAATCGAAGATGGAATTGAAAGACCGCTTTCAAAAAGTTCTGCTTCAATTTCTTCGAGTTTAATCGTAAAACGTTTCCATTTTTGAGAAGCATAAAGCGCATCTGTCTTCATTGGATTCCGTTGTTCCCATTGAAGCGCTTTCGCTTCTTGATCTTTGATACGTTCTTCCAAACTATCGATTTCAGCAGGCAAACGATTGGCGTCTGCACGCAGTTCACGACCTTTGTCAACAAGGCGGATATGTTCTGCGCTTGAGATATTCTGTTTCATTTTTTTCTTAAACGTCTCGAGATCTTTTGCTAATTGCGCCAATTCTTTATGCTTTTTCATGAGTTCCTTCTTGGACTTCTCAATCGCTTCTACGGGCGAGCCTTTAATGTGTTTTTTGTATGCACTTGTATAGAGCTCATGGCGTTGAGCATAGGTCTTAAAGTATGAAATAACGGTCGAACGAAGTTTTAATTCTGCCTTATAAGCAACAGGATCTTCGTCCTTGTCAGGCGCGCAAGAGTGGTGTACAAAGCAGTCCTTTGCATACACGACATATGCGGGTTTCCCCTCAAGTTTGCGAAACGAAACATAAAGCGCGGGCTCGCCATTAATTTTCACTGAATCTTCTTTAATCACAAAGAAAAAATCACCGCCATTAACAACGTCAACTTCTTTACCCTTTGTGTTATAGACCGTTGCAATTGGAGAAGAGATAACCCCCCACCCCTTTTCATCAGTGACATTCTCAAGATCAATCGCACCCAAAAGTGTTTGGCTTAAAAACAACGTAATAATCATTAACCATTTCATGACAAAAGTCCTTTAATCTCGATAAAAAATGTAGGTGCCCACGGGTAACTTAGCCATGTCGACCTTTGAAAACTCTTGTAAAGGTTTTCCTGGCAAAAGATAAAGTGTATCTGGAGCATCCCACTGTGTAGGACATAACATAGAGGGGAGTTTTTTACTCGTTACGGGCCCCGCGATTGAATAACCCGTAATAATTTGTGTTTTGGGAGGCATCGCAGCTAATGTTTTTTCATTTAACTTTGAGCCTTGAATCGAAGATCCGTTTGGACGAATATACCAAGTGTCTTTATCAAAAACAACCGACCCCACCAAACGTTTTGGATGACCTCCAGATGGCAACTCATAGATGGGTGAGTGATCAGAATCAAGCTTAACAACAACCTTCGTTCCAACCACTAAACTTTCCCAATCGGTAATTTTATTACCTGGAATTTTACGACCATCGGGGAAGATATAGAGCGTTGAGGGCGAGTTATAATCATCTCGTGCAATATCCCATGCAGTTTCACCTGCACGAATAACGCGCTCACGCACACCTTCATTCTTGCTTGCCGCCTTTACAGGCGCCTCTGCTTGGCCAACTTTAGGAAGTTTATACGGCAAAAGGCTATCTCCATTTCGACTATAGAGAACCTGTGCAAGATAACTATCGCCAATCGTCAACCGTTTTGCGCGAACATCTGGATCTGCGAGCCAACGCTCCTCTAATCCCAACATCTTACGCACGCCTGGCGTTGCATACCCCATACCACAACGTTTACGGCCGCGATGCGACGAACGATGCCAACGATTCGGTCGACCATATGCCACCTGCGCATGGGGCATCACATTGGCATCTTTAATCCCGTAAATGCTTTGAAGCTGTCGAATCAGCTCCTTTAACGCTTCATACTGTTTTAATGTCAAGACTCGATCGTGATAGCCGATAACTTCAATACCAACAGAAATATCATCGATACGACGATGTCCAGACCACATACTCACACCGCAATGATAAGCAACGCGTGAACGTGCAACGAGACGATACACCGTACCGTCTCGATCAACACAATAGTGCGCTTCACCACGTTGACTCAATTTCGGCAATGCCGAATTTGCCTCCGCCTCTGTCGTATGCAAGATGATATATTGCGTACGTTTACGAACAGCACGTTCTGCATTGCGCGGTGAGACATAGCGATTGCTCATCGTCAATGCCGAGAGCACACTTGTCATTAACAGCAAACAAAGAAAAAGAAGCTGACGGCACATAGTGCTTAGATTTCGTCCTGCAAACGCAAATCAGCCGCATTAACCTTTTCTTCCATTGCACGCTTGTAGTCATGCAACTTCTGACGCAATTCTTCGTCATTCAAAGCCAAGATTTGAGCAGCCAAAATACCTGCATTCGTCGCACCAGCATTACCGAGTGCCAAGGTCGCAACAGGAATGCCACCAGGCATTTGGACCGTTGCCAACAACGCATCCATGCCATCCATTGCGCCACCCTTCATCGGCACACCAATGACAGGAAGAATCGAATGACCTGCAATCACGCCTGCCAAGTGAGCCGCCATACCTGCAGCACAAATAAGCACCTTAATACCACGACCTTCTGCTTCAGAAGCATAGGCAGCCGCTTTTTCAGGAGTGCGGTGAGCACTCATAATGTGTGCTTCAAAGGGAATCTCGAAATCTCGCAAAATGGCAACGCACTTCTGCATTGTCGACCAATCCGAGTCACTCCCCATAATAATTCCAACAACAGGATTCATAGGTTTTTCCTTAAAATTACAAATACTTAAATGCTTTCGCAGCAATATCTTTACGATAGTGCGCACCCTCAAAGTGAATCTTTGAGACACCTTCATAAGCCAACGCAACAGCTTCACGCAAATCCTTGCCGAATGCCGTCACAGTCAAAACGCGACCACCGGAGGTAACGACTTGATCATCCTTGAGTGCTGTGCCAGCATGGAATACGAGACAACCTGTTGCTGTTGCATCTTCCAAGCCCGTAATTGCCAAACCCTTTGGATAATTACCAGGATATCCTGGTGCTGCCATTACAACGGTTGTTGCCGACTCAGCACGCAAGGCCACCAAGTCATCCGTCAACGTACCATTTGCACAAGCCATCAAAATTGGAACAAAATCAGATGCGATGCTTGGAACAACAACTTCAGTTTCAGGATCACCAAAACGGCAGTTGAATTCGAGCACATTAATGCCTTGCTTGCCAATCATAAGACCGCAGAAGAGAACGCCCTTATACGTGATACCACGTTGACGCAATTCCTTCAACACTGGCAATACAATCTTTTCCTTTGTGAAGACCATCACATCGTGCGTTGCAATCGGTGCTGGTGTGTAAGCCCCCATACCACCGGTATTCGGACCTTCATCATGGTCAAAGACACGCTTATGATCCTGCGCAGCAGGCAACAAAACCACATGCTCACCATCGCAAAGCGCAAAGACAGAAGCTTCCTCACCTTCGAGGAACTCTTCAATCACGACCTCTGCACCCGCGCTACCAAAGCGACCCTCATCAAGCATTTCATGAATCGCAGTTTCTGCTTCAGCTCGTGTTTGAGCAATAACCACACCCTTACCTGCAGCAAGACCATCCGCCTTGATAACAACAGGCAGATTAAAGCTATCGAGTCCTGCAATGGCCTTTTGTGAATCCGTATAAACACGGAAACGTGCGGTTGGCACGCCTGCAGCTTCCATAACTTCCTTCGAGAAAGATTTACTTCCTTCAAGACGTGCAGCCGCCTGCGAGGGACCAAACACCTTAAAACCTTCAGCCTCAAGTGCGTCCGTCACGCCCAAACACAAAGGTGCTTCAGGACCGACGACAACCAAATCAGGCTGTTCAGCTTTAGCCCAAGCGACAATTGCTGGCACATCTTCAGCACCAATAGCAACATTCGTTGCAATCGCTGCAGTACCCGCATTTCCGGGTGCACAAAAAATCTGTGGCTGACAGCTATCCTGCGCCAACTTCCACACGATCGCATGTTCGCGACCACCGTTACCAATAACAAGAATTTTCATGCCAAATAGTGTAACAAAAAGAGCCTCAAAATGCAAGATTAAATCCTAACATTAATATATATTAATAGAAATGAATGCGACTTCATCACCACTTTATGACTGCTTAAGATCCATTTAGAGAACATCTTTTAAATCTATTTTTACCTCTTTTTTCCATCCTCATAAACCTCAATTTTCATCATGCGAGCTTGTCGATAACCTGTTTATAAGATGTTTATAACCTCTCGATTTCAAACCGCACCTATTTGAACTTCAAACCGTACCTTTTTGATCGTCAAAACAGTACGTTTTCAAATTCAAAATAATGCGGCTTGAAAAAAGAAACGATAAGCCTTCTCTTTTTACGCTTATTTAGCACTTTAGAATTATTATTAAGACATTTATATGTAATCAGTTATTCAAAATATTAAGAAACATATTTTATGCCATCTAAAAAAACGAGGTCTTCGTCTCATCCTCAATAAAGAGCGGTGATAACTTTTTGAACAACTTCTCATAAAAATCATTCATTTTCATCGCATCATTAACGAAAAAATTTTTCTTCTTTTTGCTCAATCAAGAAGGAAATAAACCTTGTTGTTTTCTTTTATATATGATATACTATGAAATATACATATTCATAGGAATCTTTTTATGGCCCCTACGGAAATCATTCAAGGTGAAATTTATCGCGACATACGTGGACGTATTTCGAGTCTCAACACGTTTCATTTTGAAGATGTTAAACGGATGTACGTCGTTCACCATCCCGACACTTCTGTTATTCGTGGGTGGAATGGTCACCAGTTTGAACGAAAATGGATTTTTTGTTCCGCAGGGGCATTTAAGGTTGCACTCGTTGAAATTGACAATTGGGAAAATCCTTCGCCGTCATTACAGCCTCAGATTTATACATTGACGGAAAATGAAAGTCAACTCCTCTGTGTCCCAGCGGGTGTTGCAAATTGTCTCAAAGCCATCGTTCCCAATTCAACACTTCTTATTTTCTCTGACAAAACGGTTGAGGAATCAACGAAGGACTCTTTTCGTTTTGATAAAGACCTTTGGGTAGATTGGAGCTCATTAGCATGATTCGCGTCGGTATCACTGGGCAAGCAGGATTTGTTGGAACCCATCTCTTTAATTTGATGGGAACGCAACCTGATGTCTTTGAACGAATTCCTTTTGAAGATTGCTTTTTTCAAGATGACGCAAAACTTCGTGCGTTTGTCTCACAATGTGATGCGATTGTTCATCTTGCCGCGATGAATCGCCATCCCGATCCACAAGTCATTTATGACACCAACATTCAACTCACCGAGCAACTCATTGCCGCAATGGAAGCTGAAGGTGTAACCCCACAGGTCCTCCTTTCCTCCTCAACACAAGAAGAGCGTGACAATCTTTATGGAGCCTCCAAACGACTTTGTCGCGAAAAACTCACCGCGTGGGCAAAGGAAAATAGTGCTCCCTTTGTAGGTTGTGTTATTCCCAATGTCTTCGGTCCCTTTGGCAAACCAAATTACAATTCTGTCATTGCAACGTTCTGCCATTTACTCACCCATGGCGGGACACCCCAGATACAGGTTGATGGCGAAATTAATCTCATCTATGTTGGCGACTTGTGTCAAATTATCTTAGAAAAGATTAAAGCTCGCGCGAATGAACCCCATTTTCTTGTTCCCCATCAGGCAACGCGAAAGGTTTCTGAGTTGCTTGCGACCCTTGAAACCTACAAGGTTCAATATTTAGAAAATGGCATCATCCCCTACCTCCCAACAAAATTTGACGTTCGCCTCTTCAACACCTTCTGCGGTTATATAGACCATGCCAACGTCTATCCGATGAAGCTGACAGCGCACACCGATAATCGCGGAAGCTTTGTTGAAACCATGCGTCTTGACCGTATCGGCGGGCAAGTTTCGTTCTCAACCACCCACCCTGGCATTACGCGAGGCAATCACTATCACACACGTAAGATTGAACGTTTTGCCGTTATCAAGGGTAAAGCGCGCATTGAGTTGCGTCGCATTGGCACCGATGAAACGCTCACCTTTGAACTTGATGGCGCTCAGCCTGCATTTGTAGATATGCCCGTTTGGTACACGCATAACATCACCAATATCGGAGATGAAGAACTTTACACCCTCTTTTGGATCAACGAATTCTTTAATGCCGATGATCCTGATACATTCTTTGAAAAGGTCTAAACAATGGAAAAGTCAAAACTCAAAGTCCTCTCAATTGTAGGTACTCGCCCTGAAATCATTCGTTTGGCGGCGGTGATTCATTTGCTTGAAAAACACGTTGACCATAAGATGGTTCATACGGGGCAAAACTATGATTATGAACTCAATCAAGTCTTTTTCGACGACCTTCAGCTTCGCAAGCCTGACTATTATCTCAACGTTGACACCTCTAGCCTTGGTCATGTGTTAGGCGAAACATTGATTCGTGTGGAAGAAGTTTTCAACATTGAAAAGCCTGATGCCGTTCTTATTTTGGGTGATACCAATGCCGCCATTGCTGGTATCATGGCCAAACGTATGAAGATTCCAATCTACCACATGGAAGCTGGAAATCGTTCCTTTGACCTCAATGTGCCTGAAGAAATCAATCGTCGTATTATTGACCACATTGCAGACTTCAACCTTGTCTATACCGAGAATTCACGTCGTCATCTTTTAAGTGAAGGCCTCCCTCACCGTCATGTTTACGTGACAGGTTCGCCGATGTACGAAGTTTTAAAGATGTATCGTGACAAAATCGAAGCCTCAAACATCTTAGAAACATTAGGCTTAGAGAAAAACAAATACTTCATTGTCTCCTGCCATCGTGAAGAAAATGTAGATTTCCCCTCCAATCTTCGTAAAATCATCACGATGTTAAATGCTGTAGCAGAGACCTATGACATGCCTGTTGTTGTCTCAACACATCCACGTACACGTAAACGTTTAGAAGCATTAGAAGACATCACAATTGATTTACGCATTCAATTTTTGAAGCCCTTTGGATTCTTTGATTATAATGCACTTCAGCTCAATGCAAAATGTGCCATTTCTGACTCTGGCACCATTAGTGAAGAATCCAGCATGCTCAACTTCCCTGCAATTACCATTCGACAAGCGCTTGAACGCCCTGAAGCAATGGATGCAGGAACAATTATTCTTACAGGTCTTGAACCCGCCATTGTGCTTGATGCCATTGCACTTGTTTTAGCAGAATTCGAGAGCAACGGTGGTCAATATGCTAAAATCTGCCCAGAATATCAAGTCGAGAATACCTCTTGGCGTGTGCTTAAGCTTATCCTTGGCACAGCACACCTCTCCAACCGCTGGCGTGGGATTGAACAAAAACATTAAACCATGAAGATTCTCCTTCTTAGTCTCACCTTTAATCCTGATAATGTGAGTACCGCTCAAATCATGGCGGCACTCGCAGAGGATTTACAGGCCAAAGGAAATACGGTTCGCGTTATCACGACTTCGCCACACTACAATCGCGATAGCAGCATGGAGGCAAAACAACCCCTTCATTGGTGGTGTTGGCCACTGATTAAGAAAAGTTCCTTGGGCGGGGTGCCAGTTTATCACATCATGATGCCAAGTAAACACATTTGGACACCTATCCGTCTTTTAAGTTGGATTTGGTTCCACATTGTCAGTGTTCTACTCGGGCTCTTTATGTGCTTTAGGCCCAACATTATTCTCACATGCTCTCCACCCATCACCATTGGTATGGCCGCGTGGTTTATCGCATGTTGCAAGTGTACACGCTATGTTTATACCGTGCAGGAACTTTATCCTGATATTGCAGTCAATTTAGGTTATATCAAAAACAAGTGGATTATCCGATTCTTCTCTTGGATGGAGCGATTCATTTATCGACACGCATCAGCTGTGACCTCTATCACGCCGGCAATGTGCGAGAAAATTCAAAGCCGCGTTAATCCAAGTAAAGTTCATATGATTGCAAACTTTGTCGACCTACCAACCGAAGAAGCGCTTGCAAACATCATTCCAACCCCTCATCAAGAGCTGGTCATCACCTATGCCGGAAACATGGGTGTACCACAAAATCTTGGAATGCTTGTGGAAGCTGTTGTTTCACTTGAAAACGTTAAAATTTGGTTCATCGGAGAAGGTGGCGACAAGCAACGTCTTATCCATCGAGCAAAAGAATTAGGCATTTACGGCACAAAAGTTATTTTTGAAGATTACAAGCCGATAGAAGCAATGCCACAAATTTATGCCGATAGTGACCTCTTCTACGTTGCTCAAGATCCCAAGGCGTGTTCTGATGGAATTCCATCAAAACTTTATCGTATTTTAGGCAATCGCAAGCCTCTCCTTGCAGTTACGCATGAAAACTCTGACATGGCAGACTTTGTACGTTCATCAAAAGGCGGGCTTGTTGTTGGAGACTTTGCAATTGAAACATTACAAAAAGTTATTTTGCAAGCACAATCTAATCGCTCCATGCTTGAGCAAATGGCGAATGATGGCCGAGACTATGTTGCACGCAACTTCTCTCGCCCAACCATCTCCTCTCAATACGCAACGCTTTTAAATACTCTCGTATCACAAAAAAAAATAAAAACACTCTAAAAAGAAGGAATACTTATGTGCACAGAACATTGTCCAGATAAACGTCCTGATTGGGATACTTACTTTATGTCTATTGCGCGTGTTGTCGCAACGCGTGCGAATTGTTCTCGTCGTCGCGTCGCAGCAGTTATTGTCGCAGATCATCGTATTATCTCAACGGGATATAATGGAACGCCACGCAACATTACAAACTGTTTCGAAGGTGGTTGTCCGCGTTGTTCTGGAACTGCAAAGAGTGGAACATCCTTAGAAGAATGTCTCTGCGTACATGCTGAACAAAATGCTATTTGCCAAGCGGCATATTATGGCATTCGCTTAGCAGATGCAACGATTTATGTTACGCTTACGCCCTGCTTAACATGTGCAAAATTGATTGTTAATTCTGGTATTAAAGAAGTGGTCTATGAAGGTGAATACCACTTTGATGAACAAACACGTAAGCTTTTTGCAGATGCAAATGTGATTTGTCGCCGTTATCAACCACCCGCTGAAACCCCCTAACCGACCGTGTCAATTTTAAAAAGAATCATTCTTTTAATTAGTTTGTTTTTCATTCCTGTCGTATCTCTTGCGACGGGAGTGAAAACAAAGGTTTTTTTGCCTACGCCGCTTATCGCGGCCGATGGAAGTTTTTCTGTCGGTTGTCGCAATGAAGAGCGAATCGCTTTACGTTGGCCTGTGTTAAAGTTCGCTCGAACGGTTATTGATAACTTTCAAGCGACCTTTATCAACTTAAAGGATATTGAGTCTCCTCTCTATATTGAACTTGGTACATCCACCGACCCAAAGGATGTTCATGTGCGTTACCGCTCGATTCGTACGGAATGGGGATTCTCACAACTTGTTGTCGTTGTTCCCAATCCTGATGTTGTTGAGCTCGATCTCCTTCGCGCCGCAATTGTAGAGGGGCTTCTTCGCGAACGGTGTCGCAAACTTTCTGGAACGTATTCACAGTTTCAGTGGCCAAAATGGTTTGTCCAAGCAATGGCAGATGCCTCTCTCGGTTCTGTTTGGAAAGCAAATGCCTACGAAAAGGTCTACGACGAGTTCGTTGCACAATCTATCCCTTCGTTAAACGAGATTTTTTCTTCCACAGAGCCAAAGATTTCTCGCGAAGTGGCGGCTTTTTTTGCGCTCTGGGTCCTTGACCTTAACCCTTCTATCCTTCAACGACAAACATTGATTACGGCAAATTGGGATGCTACCACCTTTTTAGGTTCTGCGGCAAGCGAAGAAGCATGGAATGCGTGGATTAAAAAATTTGATGACCACGTTTTCTTGCCAGGCGCTATCACAAAACGACAATTTGACCGTTGGTTAACCCAGCTTAAAACACCCTTAACAAAGGATGAAGCGTTAGAGATTGTTCATTCTCTCACGCGTATGTCTGCCGGGCGTCCGGCTCTTTTCCGTGATCTCTCTGCGCTTTATATGCGCGCCTATCTCGCATGGATAAATGAAGATTATGATCAATTTATCCTAAAACAAAAAGAGGCTGATGCCGCAGCTGCAATTCTTAAAGACCACTTTAATCGTTCACCGATGCTTATCGATGAATCCTCAATTCCCTCTCTCGGTGCTGACACTAAAAATAAATGGAATATGACAAATGAAGCAAAATGATACAGCAACTACCGTTGGAAAAATTAATCCCGATGTTCTCGCCTTTACAGAAGGTAAAGATCCGATTCTTGACCTTGCTCTCGCAGAATCGGATTGTATCGGCACAGCGGCACATGTAACAATGTTGTCGCGAATGAATTATCAACCCACACTTTTCACAGAAGAACAACGTTGCCAAGTGATTCGTGCACTTCGTGATATCATTGAAGAAGCACGTCGTGGAGAATTCACAATCACTGCAGCAGACCAGGATGTTCACCTTGCGGTTGAACGTCGCCTCACGGAACGTCTTGGCGATTTGGGTAAAAAAGTTCATACATGTCGCAGTCGTAACGATCAGGTGGCCGTTGACATCCGTTTGCATATTCGTGATGAAATCAATGCAATGACAATTGAAATTGCAGATTTAGCACAAGCCTTACTTGAAATTGCCGAGAAGCATCAATCGATTCCACTCGTTGGTCGTACGCATTTGCAACCTGCGATGCCAAGTAGTGTTGGCATGTGGGCAAGTGGCTATGCAGAAATGCTTCTTGATGACTATTACATGGTCCAAGCAGCAGCTAAGACAAATAATTTATGTCCGCTTGGGTCTGCAGCTGGATATGGTGTGCCCCTCCCCATTGATCGTACGTTGACGGCAAACCTTCTCGCATTCGATCGCCCACATCATAATGTTTTTTATGCTTCATGTGCCCGTGGTAAAGATGAAGCCGTACTTCTCGCTGCTTGTACACAAATCATGCTTTCGCTCTCGCGTTTGGCAGAAGATTTAATTCTCTTCTCAATGCCAGAGTTTCGTTATTTCACCTTACCTCGTGAACTTTGCACGGGTTCATCAATTATGCCTCAAAAGTATAATCCTGATGTGCTTGAACTTATTCGTGCCAAGGCAGGCCTTGTTCAGGGTTACGCAACGGCTGCAAATACCATTCTTAAAGCAATGCCTGGCGGTTACAATCGCGATTTGCAGGATACGAAGGAACTTTATATGGAAGGCCTCCGCGTAACGCGCACCTCCTTACGTATTATGGTGTTGATGGCCAAGCAGTTGCAGGTTAATCCTGAAGCTTGTCGCGCAGCCTTCTCCGAACCTGGTGTTTTCGCTACCGATCGCGCATTAGAATTAGTCGCAAGTGGGATGCCGTTCCGCGATGCCTATCACCAAGTCCGCGACAATTTAGAGGATTTGCGTGGAATGGATCCTGATGTTGTTATTGCTCAAAAAACACATCTTGGTGGAACTGCTGGACTTGATTTTGCTTATCTCAATCAACGCGTTGAAGAAGTACGTCATGCAGGTCTTCAAGCACAGGCTAAAGTTAATGCCGCAGTAGAAGCACTTCTCAACGTTTAACGCTCTTTGAATAAGGAGAAACCGATGAAAATTTTTCTCTATCTTCAATATCTCGTTGTCTTATTCTTCTGGTATCTCTACCGTCTCGTTCCGTTGCGCTTTGCGTATAGCATTGGTAATGGTCTTGGCAAGGGTGTTTATTCTCTCTTTCGATTCACGAATCGAGCAAAGGTCACAAAAAACAACCTTATCTTGACTGGTGTTGCAAAAACACATGCGGAAGCGTATCGCATCGCACGTGCATCATGGGGACATTTCTTAGGACATGTCTGCGAAGCTTTTCGATCAGCAGGGATTGTAACCCATGATAATTGGCATAAATATGTCGAACTCGACCTTTCCCCATCTGCGAAAGAACTCTTATTCTCTGCAAATGAACCTGTCATTCTTGCAACAGGCCACATGGGTGCATGGGAAGCCGGAATCGTTGCCATTTCAAGTGCACGTCCCATGTTTGCTGTTGCCCGTATGATGAATAATCCTTATTTGCAACGGTTTTTAGATAAACATAACTTTCGTAATGGAGCAACGATTATTTCCAAAAAGCGTGGCTTTACGGGCAATGCAATGCGTAAATGGACAAAGAGTAATGGCGCTTTGACAATTCTTTTTGATCAGCATTGTTCGCATGGTGCACCTGTGACATTCTTTGGACACGATGTTATTGCCTTTACATCGCCTGCGCGTCTTCATGTACATTCTGGTGCGCCACTTCTTGTGGGCGCATTCCTTCGTACAGGCCATCTCAAGTACAAGCTTAAGGTTGTCGGCGAACCGATTCGCGAAGTTGAAGGTAACACAAGTGAAGAAAAAGTGAATAACCTTACTGCAGAAATGATAAAGCGCCTTGAGGTTGTTATTCGCGAATATCCTGAACAGTACTTGTGGATGCATCGCCGTTGGCGTAATGTTCCTGTACCCACCGTACCGAAAAAATAATTATGAGTCATTGGTATACTCCTGTAGACGAAGATCATATTCGTCGTGAACGTAATCGTGCCCAGACATTACGTCGCTCTCCATGGTGGAAAGCGCAACTTCAGAAAGGTATTTGCCATTACTGCAAACAACACTTTTCTGTTGATGAGCTTACAATGGATCATATTGTACCAGTTGCACGTGGCGGGAAATCCGATAAAGGAAATGTTGTTCCCGCATGTTTTAACTGCAACCAGTCAAAAGCAGCAACAACACCCGCAGAACAAATTCTTGAAACGCTCAATCTTCCCGACATTGATGAGGATATGGATTTGTGGGAAACGTTTAACTCTTTAAAATAATTTATTGCTTACAAGGTTTTCTATGCATTGGCTTGATTGGCTTTTAACTATTATCCCTATTACAGTTGTTCTTTATGTCGGCCTTTGTGCTCGTCGTTACGTACATGGTGTTGCAGATTTTCTTTCAGCAGGGCGTGTGGCAGGTCGTTATGTTTTAAGTGTTTCGTCGGGTATGGCGGGCATGGGACTTATCACCCTACTTGCAATGATGGAAATGTATTATGCTTCTGGCGCAACCATTGCATTTTGGGAATTAATGAAAATGCCATTCATTTTCTTTATCTCAATGATCGGGTTTTGTACCTATCGTTTTAGAGAAACGCGTGCAATGACGATGGGACAATTTTTTGAAATGCGTTATGGTCGAGCATTTCGACTTACTGCTGCCGTTGTTCAATCAACTGCGGGGATTATTAACTATGCGATTTTCCCTGCTGTTGGCGCTCGTTTTCTCGTATGGTATATGAATTTACCCGCGACTTTCCTTGGTGCTCCAACAACGATGTGGGTAATGGCGATATTCCTTGCCGTTGCAGTTATTATTGCAATGATGGGTGGACAAGTTACCGTTATGGTCACCGACTGTGTGCAAGGTCTCTTTTCCTATCCGATGTTCCTTATTCTCATTCTTTTCTTTATATATCGTTTCTCATGGTTTAATGAAGTTGTCCCAGTGCTTGCGGACCAACCCGCAGGGAAAAGCCTTATCAATCCTTTTGATAGTACAAGCTTAACAAACTTTAACCTCTTTTATGTCTTTGTCGGTATTTTCGGAATGTTTATTGGTCATATGACATGGGCTGGCACCTCGGGTTATAACTGTTCAGCGCGAAATCCTCATGAAGCAAAAATGGGGGGACTTCTCGGTCGTTGGAGAGAAAGTTACTCGACATATATGTATGTTATTCTTGCTATTTTTGCATTTGTTTTCATGCGACATGCAAACTTTAGTGCTGAATCATCTGTTGTTCGCGAGACAGTTGCTGTTCGTGCAGAGCAAGAAGTGCGTTCACATCGTATTCCCGGTGCTCCGCCGCCAGAAGTCACCCACCAAGGAACGCAAAAGAAAACACCAGATATTATTGAAGCACCAGCAGATTTTTCAGAATCTGAAGCACGTAGTTATAATAGCATCGCACGACAAATGATTCCTTCCATGGCACTCCGGAAAATGCTTCCGATTGGCCTTGTTGGTATCTTTTGTGTTCTTTGTATTTTCTTATTAGTAAGTACAGACACCACTTATTTGCATTCTTGGGGAACAATTCTCATTCAAGATCTTGTCATGCCGCTTCTTCGTCGGCCTATTTCTCCACGAGCTCAAATTTGGTTGCTTCGGTCATCAATTCTTTTTGTTGCGCTTATTGCTTTTATCTTTAGTACGACCTTTGCACAATTTGACTTTATTTTGATGTTCTTCCAAATTACGGGTGCATTGTGGGCTGGCGCGGGCGCAGTTATCACGCTTGGCCTCTATTGGTCACGAGGAACAAAAGCTGGCGCATTTGCCGCACTCTTTACAGGTGCAACAATTGCACTCTCTGGTTGGTCACTTCAGTATTTTTGGCCGAGCACAATCTATCCCTTCCTTGAAGCACATGGTTGGATTCCTGCTATATCATCCTTATGCGATGCCGTTACAGAAGGTTCACGCCATCTCTTGACATGGAAAGTTACGCCAACGGATTGTCCGATTCAGTCAACTGAGATCCTGTTCTCCACAAACATCTTCTCTCTTATTGCCTATATTATCGCCTCCTTGTTGACGTGCAAAAAACCCTTCCCCATGGATAAACTTCTTCATCGTGGCGAATGGGCGATCGCATCCGATGCCTGTCAAGTTTCAGATGCTACACCGCAAAAGCGTGGATTACTTCCCTTTTTCACGCATCGAATTTTGGGCATTGATAATGCATACACGAAAAGTGATAAGCTAATTGCATGGAGCGCATGGATTTGGACCTTTGTTGGCTACTTCCTTTGCGGTTTTATTGGTGTACTTATTTGGAATGTTATCAGTCCATGGAGTGCTATTGGTTGGGGTCGATATTTCTTTATCTCAATCATTTGTAGTGCAATATTTCTTGGGACACTCTTTACATTCTGGTTCGGGATATGCGGTATTCGTGATCTCTATCGTCTCTTCCGTGATCTTGCGGTACGAGAAGAAGACATCTCTGATGATGGTCATGTAGATGAGTTATAACGCCTATGGAAATCCTCTTCCTTACAAATATCATTTCGCCGCATCAGCTTCCCCTTGCTGATGAAATGAAATGTTTTCTAGGAGATGGAAACTACACGTACCTCTATACTGAGTCGCTGCATAATGAACGTGCAGAAATGCAATGGCCCGATATTGAGGATGATACTTGGCATCGTAAAATATCATTAAAAGACCCACAACTACGAACTGCAAATCTTCTTTTTATTACGCATCATCGTGACGCAAAACTCATAAAATCTCGTAATCAAGCAAATCTAAAAACCATCTTTGCCGGTGAGCGTTGGTTTCGTCCACCCTTTGGAATTTTTCGCCTTCTTTCACCGCGTTTTCTCAAAATGGCAATAACATTCGTGCGAGCCATAAAATCACCAAATGTTCATCTTCTTCCCGTTGGCATTCATGCTGCGCGCGATTTTCTACGAATAGAAAGACTTTTAAAAGGTGATTTACGAGCACTTTTCCGCGCGCCTAAAGTCGCATTTGAATCTCGTCCTGGAGGCGCAATCGTTACACTCAAAGATGCAATAAAGCAGAATCTTCTTACAGCTGAAGCTATTGCGTTTGGTAAACGTCATGGTTTTACCCAAATTCCACAAAGCCAATGGGGAAAAGCAGAACCCAAGGGATTCTATAAAAAACTCTCGCTTTGGGGATATTTCATTAAACCCAGCACTCAAGGAAAATCTCTACAAGATAATAATAGCGTGTTGTCATCACACAATAAAAAACGTCTAAAAATCCTTTGGGTCGGGCGAATGTTAAATCTAAAACGAGTGGATACCCTTATAAAAGCCTGTCTTTCAAACGAATTGCGAGATGTCGTTGAATTACATCTCTATGGACACGGACCAGAAGAGCCTTATTTACGCCAACTCACGGAAAACGCCACACATATCCATTTCCATGATTTTGTCTCTATGGATACGGTAAGATTGTTGATGCAACAACATGATATTTATATTCTCCCAAGTGATGGTGGTGAAGGTTGGGGTGCAGTTATCAATGAAGCGCTTGAAGAGGGAATGATGGTCTATGGTACAATTCAGGCTGGTTCAAGTGCCACCATGCTTCCTCCAAGCCATCTTTATTGTGTAGGAGATATAAATACGCTTATCCTTCTCCTTATGCAAGCCTCACCGATTTTACGCCTTGAGCCGTGGACGGTTCAAAATGCGCGAGATTTTCTTATTCACAAATTCGAGCAACTCCTCTCTCAATGAAAATCCTTCTTGTCACAACAGATACACATCTTAATGGTGGTGTTGAGCGGCATCTCCTAACACTTGCTATAGCTTTACATCAACAAAATATTAATGTTGTTGTTTGTTGTGGTGCATCATGGGGGCCTCTTTGTGAAGCACTTACAAAAGAAGGAATTAAGGTTTACACCCTTAATCAGCAAAATCACCATTCTCTTTCTACCTTATCGCAATTTAGAAAAGTCCTATTAAATGAAAAACCAGATCTTATTCATGGACATTTGATGCCATTTGGCATTATGATTGCGATTCGTCTTTTTGCTAAACGTATACCGATTATCATTACACGCCATTTTGCCTTTAATCCAACAGAACAAATCACACTTCGTCGACGAATTTATGAATTTATTGAAAATTGCTTAACCCGAAAAACAAAATCACTTTGTTACGTTTCTCATGGCGCGAAGAAGAGCGATCCCAAGGCACCTCAATGGGCAAAAGTAATTTACAATCATCTTTCCCTCTCCCCCCTCCCCCTTCCGCAGAAAAATCTCCACGACATTCTCAACCTATCCAATGACATCCCCTTAATTGGCACAGTAACACGTATTGTTAAAGTCAAAAATCCTCTTGCAACGACACGCGTTATTTGTAATGTATTAGCACAACATCCCACCGCACATGGGGTCATCATTGGCAATGGGGAGGATTACCTCATTCAAACCATTAAGAACGAAATAAACTCCTTCAATCTTAATGATCGATTTCATCTTATGGATGCACGAGATGATGCACCTCTTCTCATGCAAGATTTAAGTTGTTACGTTATGACCTCTCATTCAGAAGGTCTTCCAACAGCATTATTAAATGCATTACACGCAAATATCCCAGTTGCATTTATGAATGGAGATGGTGGACTTCAAGACTTAGCAGACTTAAATCAAATAATACCATTTGGTAAATGTGTTCCTCAAGGAGATGAAAAAACGCTTACAAAGGCAATTATTCATATTCTAAATCATCCTGAAGAAAAGCATTTATATTGTATAAATAGCCCAAAAGTTCTTAGAGAGCACTTTGACATAAAGGTAACCCTACCCCAATTAATTTCTCTCTATGAACAATCAATCAAGAACATCCGAGTGAAAGCATCTAAATAGAAGAACAACGTACTTATATAACTTAATAAATTGAAATCCCCGTTGTATTAATTATTGACTTTCAATATCTATTTATGATATTTTTAATAGAAATTACAACATATATTTTGTTCATTACTTTATTAACGTAATAACGATGAATTTTGAAGAACTTTATCGCATTCTTGCACCACGATTGACAAATTGGTTAATCGCAACAGGTTCAACATATTCTCAAGCATGTGATTTAACGCAAACGACATTTTTAAAGCTTTGGTCGATGCGTGATTCTCTAGAAAAAGACGATGCCAAAGTCTCTAGTCTTGCCTTTACAATTGCAAGAAATTTAAGAAAAAATAATGTAAGAAATGAGCGACGAATTGTTTTTACTGATGAACTACCAGACACTGAAAAAACAACATCAGTAGAAACACTCCCCTCTGACATCGAATATTTACGGCAACGTATTCTTGACGCACTTGCAATATTGCCGCCTCTTTTACGAGAAGCATATACGCTTTTTCAAATTGCAGAATTATCCATTGCAGAGATTGCACGCGAAACAAACACAACCGAAAATCTTGTTAAAGTACGAATCCATCGTGCAAAGTTAAAACTTCGCGAAATACTTTCAGATCTTAAGAATTAAAACACCACTTAAAGTGTAATTTCGTCGAGTTCTTGTTCTTCGCGGCGAGCCTGTTCAAGTCGTTTCACCCATTTTAAAACTTCTGCCACGGGTTCAATGAGCTCCGGAGGAATATAATCTTCCACCTTGCCAAGAGCATAAAGACGTCTTGCGAGAGAGACATCTTCCATAATTGGAATTCCTTGTTCAATTGCAGTTTCACGTATAATTTTAGCAATACGATCAGCTCCAGCAACAACAATCTTAGGTAATGGCGCTTCTTCAACACGATAACGAATACCAATAGCCAAATGCGTCGGGTTCGTTACTACAACATCCGCATCACGTGTAGCTTTTGCAGGTTCTGGCCCGTTTAAGATCTCTTCACGGAATTGACGTTGTGCTTGCTTAACTTCTGAAGAACCTTCCATTTCCTTATATTCGCGTTTCACCTCATCCTTCGTCATCATCATTTGTCGTATATAATCACGACTTTGGAAGAGACGATCAACGACAGCAATCACAATATAACCAAAAGCTGTATAACACGCAAGACGTTTCAACATTAAAGAAACACACGGGAAAATATCATCAACCGTTCCATAACACATCTGTAAGAGCTCTGGAACCGATGCCCAAATGATTTTCCAAACTAAATAAGTTAAAAATATTATTTTTAGTATATTCTTCAAAAACTCAAAAAAGTTTTTCTTTGAAAAGATTTTCTTTGCGCCTTCCATGGGATTGAGCTTATTCATATCAGGCTTAATTGGATCAAGCGTAAAAAGGAAACCTATTTGCGCAGTATTTGCCATAATTCCAACAACCGCCACACAAAGAACAAATGTAAAAGAGTGTTTACACATAATCCAAAGTGCTAATTTACCCGCTTCACGAGGTCCCGCAAGAGAGGGCTCATTAATTGTTGCCGCAATATATGAAATTAAATCTGTAAAATCATTAACAAGAACAATCCCAAGAATTGCACAAAGACAAAAACCAACAATTAACAAGGTCGTTGAAACAATATCTTTTGATGAACAAACTTGCCCTTTATTACGTGCATCACGTAATTTTTTCGGTGTTGGCATTTCGGTTTTTTCACCACTCTCATCTGCCATCACTCATCCCCTTTAAGAATAGTCATTGCAGGATGGAGAATTTCTGTCTCTTTCGTATACATTAACATATCAAGAATAAAAGGCAAATAGATGACAAGTAATGCAATACCCAAAGCAGACTTAATCGGCATTGAAAGGAAAAAGACATTTAATTGAGGTGCCGTACGATTAACCAATCCCAAACCAAGGGTTGCAAGAAACATCACAATGATAATAGGTGCGGCAATAACCAATGTTATTTTTAACATATCATCAACGGCAAACAAAATGTTTGTCGCCGCATCGGATGTCATTTCAAGACCAACAGTAAAAACGGGCCATATTTGAAAACTTGCATAAAGCGCCCCAAGCAATATCAAAACTGCTCCGCTTGCAAAAAAGAGTGTAGACGTAATTTGAGTAAAGAAAATACCAAATGTAGAAACTTGCGTACCACTTAACGGAGAATAAACTTCACCCATCGTTGCACCACGTTGGTTATCAATAAAATTACCAACATTCTCTGCAATCCAAAATGGAACCGCAGCAAAAAAGCCAATTAGAAAGCCTACAAAAGCTTCTTTAAGCGCAACAAGGGAAAACATCCAAAGATTGGGCTCCCCCGGTGGCATTGTTTCATGAATTACTGGAATAATTAAAAAAGAAAATGCAAATACCGCAGCACGACGTGCAATACCAGGAATCATTGAATCCGAAAGTGCGGGACAAATTGCAAATGCCCCCCCAATACGAGCCATCGCAATGACCGCGGCAAGAATCCAACGATGAAATTCAAGATAATGCATTTATCGACCAAGCAGTGCAAATTTCGTGAAGATATCCTGCGTATAGAGTAATAATTCACCCCCCATCCAAGAGCTTGCCGCCATTATGGTAATTGCAATTGCAATCAACTTAACAGCAAAACCAAGTGTTTGCTCCTGGATTTGTGTGAGTGCTTGTAATAACGATACAATCAAACCAATCACTGTCGCCACAATAATTGGAATGAGTGACAATCGAAGGACTAAAATCAAGCACGTTTGTGCATAATCAAGTAACTGTGCGTGGTTCATTAGATATACCCCCGAATCAATCCTTGAATCAATAAGGTCCAACCATTGACCATCACGAATAACAATAACTTAAAGGGCAACGAAATGGTCACAGGAGAAACCATCATCATACCCATTGCCAAAAGAATATTTGAAACAATAATATCAATTGCAATGAATGGCAAATAAATAAGGAACCCAATCTGAAACGCTTCAGTTAACTCTGAAACACAGAAACTAGGAATTAAAATATGAAAACTCTCTGGATCAACCTTTGCCTTTTCTTCATCAGGTTTTGCCCATAAATGTTCTGCTGTTGTCACAAAAAATGCACGTTCACGTTCATTCGTTTGACGAACAAGCCACTGTCGAAATGGTTCTGCCGATTTCAACGCAAGATCCGTATTGTACTCTATTGCAGGTTGATTTTCCTCGCGATACTTCGTATAGAGGTCCCAACTTTCTCCAACAACAGGTGCCATAATATAAAAGGTTAAAATCAATGCAAGCGCATTAACCACCGCATTAGGAGGAATTGATTGAATACCGAGCGCATTTCGAATGAGACTGATAACAACAACAATTTTAAGATAACTTGTTGCAACCATTACAACAAAAGCGACAAGAGATAAGCCAACGAGAAGCGCTATTAGTGAGAATGGGTCTGTTTGAAACATTACAAGACCTCCTCAAGAATAAATGTTGCCCGATTACATAACTTCCCGTAACGTCCACGTGCAATCAAAGTATTTCCACGATAAAGTTCTAATGCCATTGGAGTCGGCATTGACGGCATCGTCTCATCTACAAATGCAGCGAATGAAATAAGCTGAACATCACGTGCAATTACGCGTAAGTGATTGTCATGGGGAATCTCACAAATCCATTCCCCAGCGACATTCTCATCCAACTCAGGAAGCATTAAATAATCACCGACACTGAGATTAGAGATGTCACTTTCGGTAAGATCAAATAGCGCATATACCCATCGTGCATCGCGCTCCATCAAACGGATGGCTTCATGTCGAACATTTAAGAATCGCAATTGACCAAATGTTCGAACCATTGATGGACGAATATCAAGCACAAATGTAGCGCGAAGACTTCCATCCATAAGCGACACAACCTCAAAAGCAAGTGCACTTGCACGTTTCTCAACATCATCCAATCCAATCACGCGGACTTGTCGACGTGCAAGATTCTCAATCATTTGAAGCAATGCACCACACTCTTTCTCAACAAGAGCGAGTACTAAATTTGGAGGTAATTCTTTCTTTTGATACCAAAGTTCTGAAAGATCAGGGAAATTTTCGCAATTTGCGAGCCCCAAAAAGTGCGCATCATCGTCAAGCGTGATTGAAATACCAATAACATCACGAGGCTTTGCTGCTGCACGTCTCAAACAACAACGTTCATCCCCCCATTGGCAAGGCACTGCCCATGCAGGATGTGCAAAAATTTCTTCCGCGGTGGCTTCACATAATCCCGGCCACGTCTTGAGCATATCAAGCGCGTTCATCTAATTTTCCTCCTTTTCTTACTGAAACCGAGACTCTCAACGAGTGTACTTTTTCAGCAAGAAACTGTTCAAATTGTGTTCGATTTGCCTCAACAATCTGCTGTACATCTTGCGTTGCGGGATTAACAATAACTGTTAATAGACCACCTTTCGCAACAATATGCACTTCTGAACCATTTAAAATGTCCGAATGAAGTTGAACAATCAGTTTCCCTTCGCCTTTTGAAAATCCGTCAGACACGAGTATTGCATCTGCAACAGCATCAGCAGCTGCAACAAACATACGTACAATCTCCGCATCAGAGATCAATCGAGATGAGGGTTGATCAATTGTTGTTGGTAAAATAATCGGTAATGGTGCAGGAGCAATCACCTGAAGATGTTGAGACGCCTGCACTTTATCAACCACCTTATACGTATCACTCTCAGCTGTTGTTAAACGTTCAGGGGCAAGGGTATTCTTTTCTAAAGGTAATGTTGCCAATTGCTTCTGAGACGATGAAGAATTAACATTAATCACATTTACACCTTTACCCGCCACCTGCTCTAAAACAGTAAATGAGCCACTTGCATGAGAAGAAGATATGGAGGCCTTTTCATTTGGTAAATCTTGACGCATGGATTCCGTTAACGTCAAAGATGGTTGAGACAATGGTTTCTCTTCTACGAGTCCCATATTCAAATTAGACGTAACCACAGACATTGTTTCACGAAGGGACGCGAACGAACTATTTGGTGAAGAAGTAATGATTGGCGTAGAAGACGTTGTCTCGATCGACTTCACATCAATCTTTATGGTTCCATCATATTTGGGTGAAACAAATGATGACACTTCTTGGGTCGTCACTCTTAAAACTTGGGATTCTAAAGGAATGTCTTGCTCAACGTCCTGCCCGAACTTCTCAACAGAGGTTCGTACGTCATGAGACAATGACGCCTCCGTATCAAGCGTCGTTACAGTTTTGTCAACGGCTTGTAAAGGCGCTGTTGGTGAATCCTTCGACGACGAAGACGAAGGCATTGAAGCCTCCGATGCGTGAGACGTCGAATCAACAAAGGGACGTACTGGCTCGTCTACATGAGGTGCAACAACCGATGGTTGAGCCCCTACGATTGCCTTCTGAACAACACTAGACTTTACGTCTAATACACTTGTATCAACGGCTTGTAAAGGCACTGTTGGTAAGTCCTTTGACAACGAAGACGAAGGCATTGAAGCCTCCGATGCGTGAGACGTCGAATCAACAAAGGGACGCACTGGTTCTTCTACTTGAGGTACAACAATCGATGGTTGACCCCCTACTGTTGGCTTCTGAACAACACCAAGCTTAACGTCTAATACACTTGTACCAACGGATTGTAAAGGCACTGTTGGTGAATCCTTCGACAACGAAGAAGAAGGCTTTAAAACCACCGATGCGTGAGAAGACGTCGAATCAACAAAGGGACGCACTGGTTCTTCTACTTGAGGTGCAACAATCGATGGTTGAGCCCCTACGGTTGCCTTCTGAACAACACCAGACTTTACGTCTAATACACTTGTATCAACGGCTTGTAAAGGCACTGTTGGTAAGTCCTTCAACGACGAAGACGAAGGCATTGAATCCACCGATGCGTGGGGTGTCGAATCAACAAAGGGACGCAATGGTTCTTCTACTTGAGGTGCAACAACCGATGGTTGAGCCCCCACTGTTGCCTTCTGAACAACACCAGGCTTAACGTCTGATACACTTGTATTAACGGCTTGTAAAGGCACTGTTGGTGAATCCTTCGACAACGAAGAAGAAGGCTTTAAAACCACCGATGCGTGAGAAGACGTCGAATCAACAAAGGAACGTACTGGCTCGTCTACTTGAGGTGCAACAATCGATGGTTGACCCCCTACTGTTGCCTTCTGAACAACACCAGGCTTAACGTCTGATACACTTGTATCAACGGCTTGTAAAGGCACTGTTGGTGAGTCCTTCGACAACGAAGAAGAAGGCGTTGAAGCCACCGATGCAAGGGTCGTCGAAGGCTTAAGCGTATCTGCATTTTCGTCACCGAATGATTTAAGCGAAAGGTCTTTAACATCTTTATCTAGGCGTGATGTCATAAAAGATTGAAGCGTTGCTTCTTCTCGCAAAGGTTCCGCGGTAGACGATGTCGTTGTAGGAGCTACTTCAAGATTTTGAATGTCGAAAGGGGAAGTGAAATTCGATGCCGTCGATTGTGTAGAGTAAATTCTCGAATTTAATGCTTCTTTTACTAAAGAGGGCGAGTCTACATTCACGAATTCTCCATGTGTCTTCTCCGTATGAGGACATTGAGAAGAATAAGAAATTTCCGAATTCATGATTGTTTGAAAGCGGGCAACGACTTGCTCATCTAAAGCTTCAAGCGGATGGCTTGGAGTAGAAAAAGCTCCCATCTGATCAGATGAGATACTCTTGCCAGAAGAGAGTACTGGATCAATTCCAAGAAAATTCTGCATCATCTACTACCTTCTTCCCAGTAAAATCTTCGAGTTCTGCCTCTTGACGATACTCTGCAACCACCGCTTCCTCTTCAACCCAAATTGCGCGATGTTCTGTAATCTTCATACGATTCTTTGAGGCTGTTACAAACGCAAGACGAGACTGCTCGGCTTCTTCCATGCGCTTTTTAAGTTCAACCTCTGCCTGAAGAACATTATCCGCCTTTAATACACCTTCTTCATCAATACGTGCCACACCTTCTCGAATGCGATCGATATCATCCATTGAAACGGTACGACCAATAACAGCAGCAAAGATACGTTCGCGTCGAGACTCTTTTGTTGCTTCATATTCAGCGAGATCATTCTTCCGTTCATCCAGTCTCTGTCGGGCTCGGGTAACTTCTCGGCGTGCAGTCGTAAGCTCAGACGCTGCACGATCTTCGCGCATCGTCCGAATCGTTAACATACTTTGAAGTTCGTAGCCCATTTACGAAACTGCCTCCGCAAGTTTTTTGATCGTCTCTTCAAATGTTGGACATTCCATCAAACCTTGACGTAAAAATACATTTACTTTATCAATTTTTGCGATTGCCTCATCCGTTTCACGATCTGTACCTTTTTCATACTCACCGATCTTCAGGAGAAGTTCCACGTCCTTATATTTCGCTAAAATTTCTCTTAAATGAGCGGCTGACTTTTTATGATCTGGATCAATGATTGCATTTTGACAACGCGAAATCGATTGTAAGATGTCAATTGCAGGATAATGATTCATTTGAGCGAGCTTACGAGACAAAATAATATGCCCATCAAGAATTGAACGCGTCTCATCGGCAATGGGTTCTGTCATATCATCGCCTTCAACAAGCACCGTGTACAATGCCGTGATCGATCCTTTTGAAGAATTTCCGGCGCGTTCCATAAGCTTTGGCAACTCAGAAAAGACACTTGGCGGGAAGCCACGACGTGTAGGCGGTTCACCAGCTGCGAGACCAATTTCACGTTGAGCACGACCAAAACGTGTAACAGAGTCCATAAGAAGCAAAACTTTTTTACCTTTATCACGAAAAGATTCTGCAATTGACGTCGCTACATACGCAGCCTTTAAGCGCTCCATCGCACTACGATCGGATGTTGAACAAACGACAACCGACTTTGCTGATCCCTCTGGACCAAGATCTTTCTCAATAAACTCACGAACTTCACGTCCACGTTCACCAATTAAAGCGAGCACAGTTACATCAGCTTCTGTATTACGAACAATCTGTGCAAGAAGTGTGGACTTACCGCCGCCTGCTGCAGCGAAAATACCCATACGTTGACCTTCACCACAAGTCAACATTGCATCGAGCGAACGAACACCTAACGATATCGGTCGTGAAATAATTGTACGTTCAAGAGGATTTGGCGGATCTGCATAAACAGGATAATAACCTTCTGGACGAAGCGGCCCCTTCTCATCAATATCAATGGGATGCCCTAACCCATCCAAAACACGCCCCAAAAGCGACTCCCCTACAGGCACCATATGTACACGTCGCGTTGGAATCACTTCTGTTTGCGCAGAGATACCAACCATTGCACCAAGTGCTGTCAAAAGAACCGTTTCTTTTGTAAAACCAACAACTTCTGCTTGAACTTCCGTGTCTTCCCACGGATTTCTTAAAATACAAACTTCGCCAACCTTTACCCCTGGAACGGAGGCCTTAATAATCGTTCCAACGACTTGAATCACCTTACCCTTGACATCAATCGGCCGTGCATTCACAACCGCTTGATCGAGAACTTCTGTAATATAGTCAAAAGCTGAGGTATTCATCTCGGATAAAACCTTTCTTATCGGTCACGCGAAAAGTGACGACGAATAGACTCCTCGACAGCGGAGAGTTGCGTTTCAATCGACGCATCAGCAATACCCGCAGCGGTTTCAACAACACAAGCGGTTCCCTTCATACGCGGGTCTTCCTGTATATCAACCTCATCCAAATGAGGAAAATCTACAAGAATATCATTCATACGTGCCTTAACCGTTTCAACATGCTCTGGTGCAACGCGCAATGTAATTTGACGTTGATTGCGTACAACAGCACGCATAACTTTGCGAACGATTTGAACAACGAGATCCTGCTCTCCAATTTCATCGACACACTTACGAAGGGCTTTCATCACAATGTCGCCCATCTTCCCCTCAACAGAGGCCATGAACATCGCCGATTCTTCTGCGAGTTCAAGCTTACGACGCGAGACCTCCGCCTTAACATCCTCAAGGCCCTTTGCAAATCCCTTACGACGTTCTTCTTCAAATGCAATCTTCGCCGCCTCTACAAGACGCGTAGCTTCTGCCTCTGCAGCGGCAATAATCGCTTGCGCCTCACATAATGTCTGAACATCTGCCGCCTTTACTAAACGCGTTGCAGAAGCAAGTTCAAAGGATTGTTTCTTTAAGAGCAACATACTTCGTACGCCTCCGGAAATTTCAATTTAAGTAGCAAGAGGACCATCGCGAAGTCCGGACATTCCACTTGTGAAATTTGACAAGCATTAACGTCTGCCAAATGTCTCATCTCATCTAAAACTTTACGCCATTTTGAGAAATAAGCCGTATAACGAAAAACTTCGGGATAAGCATTCGGATAATCATTTTTTAACTGTCGAACCTTCGCTCCATCGACAATCTTACGCCATTCATCCGCCAAGGCGATTGCCTCAATCCACTCCCCAATTCGATTCCGCGTCGATGAATCGAGCAACTTAAGACGAGAAGGGTCATTCGCAGGAAAGAGTTCAAACGCTCCACCTGCCGCAAGATAGGCCTTTACCTTCGGCCATAGCGTTTCATTCGAAATCAATTCGCGCGCTTGTGTCACTGTGCAATCCATGACCGTCCCTTCCCTTTACGCGACTCTAGAAAACGCTTCCAACGCTTTGTGCTTTCGTTTGTTCGACCAACCATTGCAAGCGCACGTGTTTCAAGTACCGCTTCGGCACGCGCAAGCTCTGGCGGAAAATCTGCCGCACGAATAACCTTTAAAGCCTCAAAACCCTCGCCGTCAGCAAGCATCAATTCCGCCAATGCAGCGGCAGAAACACCATCTCGAGGATCTTCTTCTGTAAGAGCCTCAACAAGTGCACGTGCACGATGTGGCTGACCATGGCGTACAAAAAGCCACGCTGCAGTAAGCATAAATTGACGTTCTTCGGGTGTCATATCACTTATTACTTACGAGGGGGTGCGTCCTTGAAGACTGTAACAGAAATCTTCTCGTATTTCAAACCCTCAATGGAGTTCTTCACAAGATTCTTAATCGAGGGAACCAAATCAGCAATATCAGCATCCCAACGACTGCGAATGGCAACCGCCGCACTTGACGGAAGTGTATTCTTTGCAAAGGGGTCATTCTCTGGAAGCACGACGTGTACACGCGCATCAACCACACCATCAATACCCGAAATCGTCCGAGACAAATCCTGTGCAAGCGCATCCATAAAACGAATACGCTCTTCAGAAGGCGAGGAAACCATACCCGTCTTCTTAAACACCTCGGCAACACCTTGATAGGTACGTCTCGGGAGACCCTTACGAACAAGAATATTCGAAGCCTTTGCAAAATTGGTCTCAGCAATAACAACATTCCACGTACCTTCTTCGCCAGGCGTCTTATGACAAGAAATCCCTTCATCAAGTAATGCCGCCATGACAAGATTGGCTTGTTGTTCTTCAAGTTGCGAATGCAGTGGCACTTCCTTATCGCACCCTGCGAAAAGAAGACCTCCAACAATCAAGAATAAAATCTTTTTCATATACAAAATCCTAACGTCCTCAAACAATTGAGCCACTATTAAAATTATTGATTTCTAATAAGAGTCTGAATTGCTGACGACGACTTATCTGCTACCTTTGCAACAACTTCTTGTTGGAAAGCAAGATTATGAACTTCGTACTGAAGTTCCATAAGCTCAATAGAACTCAACGAATGACGTTCACTCATTTCCGAGAGGGCCTTGATACGATGAACAATCCCTTGATGATTATCTTGTGCAGATTGCCATGATGCAGCGACCTTATCTGCAAATGGCACCGCTTCAACTTGTTCAGGTCCCATTGCCTGAGCAAATCGAGCCACAGTTTGTGGGTCAGCAACCGGAGCTACCGTACCCGTGGGCTCCACCATACGTGGAGAAATTTGAGCCGATCGAATGGCTTCTACGATCATTGGGTCTGTCATGCGAGCATGTCCTTTGCCAATTGTGCCGCTGCAGGATCAGCGGTTTGTGTTGCGGCCTCATTGAGAGGAGCGAAAGCTTCATCGGTACGCCCCATCCTAAGAAGTGCCATCCCTTTAAAGGCTTTTAACATTGCCGCATCGGGATTTTGCGGCAAAGCCTCGCGATCGAGATAATCAATCGCACCCGGAAAATCCCCCATGCTGATGAATAACATCGCATTCACCGCAGCAAGCGAGGGATCCCCAGGACGAAAACGCCCCAACGCCGCGAGAATTTTCGCGGCGGAGGCAAAGCGATTACGTCCCGTTGCCAACATTGCGACATCGAGCAATAATCGTGCTTCTTCAGGCGTTAAATCAAACATTAGCGGAAGTTCGAAGAAATCGACTTGAGAGCGTCGGCCATATTCTTCTGGATGTTTGTCATCGTCGTGAGGGCCAAGTTCCAGCTCTGAAGATCATACTGCAACTGCTGAAGATTTGCCTGAACATCAGGATGTTCTTCATAATTCTTGAGCGATGTTGCAAGACGCTCTTCCATCGTAACAGCAGCATTGATCAAGGCCATATACACACGATCCGTATGAATATTACCTGCTTGCGTGCCGTAATCTCTCCAATTAGCATTCTGAATTTCATCTACTGGGTTTTTATAGTCAGGAAGTGCCATTTCTATTACTCCTTTTTTTGTTTACGAAAATGATGTTTCCATCACCAATTTTGTTCCCTACCCTCTCGGGCGGAAATTCTTAAAAGCTTTCTTGCAACCACATTTGCTTCGCGTAACTGTTCCACGCGTGCAAAATCATCTGGTGCCAATCCTTCTTTGAGCGCATCCGTAATACGTTCATCAAGCTTTGCAAGCACGGCATCATAACGTGCCAATGCTTCTTCACCATCTTTTCCCGACAACGCGCGTTCAATCTCAAGAAGTTGAATCATATTAGGGCCTCCATTCAAACGTTCCGTCAGGACCTTTAACACGAATGATATCAGCGCTGATTGTTTCAATAATAAATCCACCAAATTCTGCGCCTTCGGTAATGCGCGAGCCATCCTTCAAAACAATACATGGATAAGGCATCGTAACAACACCAACAACGGGCATCTTCGGTGCGACAGCCTTGCGCTTCTCAGCGCGTACACGCGACGTCTGCACACCAGTAACACCCTCTGCTGCGGGCGTCTCAACAACCGCCACAATTCCCGTTGCCTCACCTAAACGAACGCGAGAACAATCAATATCAAGAACATATGGCACATCTGAGAGAATGGCTTTAAGCACCGCCTGCAAATCGATTGAGCTCGGCGAATAACCTTCAAGCGAAATCACACGATTCGTTGCCGAGTGAACCTCAAGCTTCCCTTCGCTCACAAGTGCTAAAACCTCTTGTGCTGCCATCCGCAATGATTCATCATCCGAGAGATTAAGCGTAACACCTGGCTTTGTGGCATACAACGTTGCAGTTACTGCTAAACGTTCTGCACGTGTTACAAAATTACCAGAAACAATCACCTTATTTCCGTCATCTTCACACGTCAAACCATACGTTGCCGCAACTTCAGAAATATCCGGCACCACCACAGGAATGACTTCCTCAACCTCAGGTGTTCTCAACGATTCAATCCACTGATAAGTACGATCATAGGTCTTTTGAACAACCTGAACCATAGGCTCCAAGCGTGCTAACGAAACACCCGCACGTTGAGCAAGGGATTCGCACTTTGGCCAACAAAAGATCATTAACACACACGCGCCAATGCCCATCAACAACAGCAACAAAAGAAGCACCACCACAAAGCAGCCCCATCCACGACGACGCTTAGACTTCGAATTCGTCTGATTAGCCGCTTCATCATCTTGCGAAGGCGCATCCTCTTCAGAAGCTTCTTCCGCAACGACTGTTGCACCACGCGTGGGCCAAATTAATTCATCCCACGTTCCCGTCTCAGGACCAATCGCAATGGCAGTTGTTTCACCTAAAAAGCGAACATGATAAGGCTCAAGACGCTCTTCTGCACCACCAGGCAATAACATCCGCACGCGCCCGTCATTAACTTCGAGCTCACAAGCAATATCTGCAATGGACTGATCCGCGAGCAAGATATCACATGCATCGCCCTTGCCAAGACTTACAGTCATGCCATCTGCGAGAATAATTTCTGCTCCCGCATTCGGTCCTTGTACAATTTTCAACAACATGTTCACAGCTTAAGTCTTCCCAGGGGCTGAATATTAATTTCCTGCGAAAGCTCTTGGAAGGAGAGCACTGGCAGTTCATAATAATCTTTTTCAATCATCTTGCGGAAGTAACGGCGAATATCAACCGAAACAATAATCACAGGCTTCTGTGGAATCCGCGACAAATCACCAATCGTCCGGCGAACAACAGCAAGAATCGAACGCACCGTATTTGGATCCATTGCCAAATAGCTACCACTTGAGGTTTGACGTACAGACTTACGAATCTTTTCTTCAAGCGCGGGATCGAGCAAATACGCTGCGATAATATTCTGTCCACCAGAAAACTTATACGAAATATAACGACACAACGCACTACGAACATACTCAACGAGGAGAACCGTATCCTTCTCCTTCTGTCCCCACTCAATGAGCGTCTGCGTGATGCGCTTCAAGTCACGAATACAAATCCCTTCCTGAACGAGACGCTGCAACACATCGGTAATCTTCTGAAGCGGGAGAACGCGCTGAACTTCACGCACAAGCTCGGGGGCTTCACGTTCCATGTGGTCAAACAACAAACGTGTTTCCTGCAACGAGAGAAACTCATGTGCATAACGTCGCAACACGCTCGACAAATGATACGTTAAAACACCATTCAAGTCAAGCGAACGAATCACACTCTCCTCGAGCATAGGCTTATGTTCTACCTTAACCCAATTGGTCTCATAACCCGAAAGAAACGCCTTCCCCTTCTCAAAGGGAATCCCTGTTGCAGAAAGATTCTCAGCCGTCTCAAGCGCAAAAATATGATCCTTCAATAAAACACCTTCAGAGACAGGCACTTCATTCACAAGAAGTCGATACTTACCATCACGCATCGCAGGATTGAGTGAAAGGTTAATCCCGGGGAAAGGCACACCCAAATCATGATAAAGTGCGCGACGAATGGACATAATCTGCTCATTCAACTCTTCATAGGTCAATGCCGTACGAATCTCTGCGTCAATATCAACCGTTAACGGTGTCACCATTGCAAAATCATCGCCATCCTTCTTCTTCGGCTTCGGCTTTGTACCCTCCGAGGGGGCAGCAGCCGACAACGGATCAGCCGCCTTCGCGGCACGCTCCGCAGCCTTACGCGAGGCATACATAAGTGCATAACCAAGACCGCCCACACAAAAAGCCAATGCGAAAATCGGCACCTTCGGGAAGCCGGGAATAAGCCCTAAACCAACCAACATCACACCGCCGAGAAGGATTGCCTTCGGCTGAGCAAAGAACTGATCGATGATATCTTGACCCAAAGGCTTATTCGCCTCATCACCAACACGCGTAACAATAACACCCGCCGTGATAGACACCAAAAGCGCTGGAATCTGGGAGACAAGACCATCACCAATCGTAAGAATAGAATACTTCTCGACAGCCTTCCCAACAGGCCATCCCTTCATAAAGGCACCAATACAAATACCACCAACGATGTTAATGGACGTCATGATGAGACCAGCAATGGCATCACCTTTAACGAACTTCATTGCACCGTCCATTGCACCATAAAGTTGCGATTCCTTCGCGAGTTCATTACGACGAAAACGTGCCGTCTCCTGATCAATTGCACCCGCGCGCATATCGGCATCAATCGACATCTGCTTACCTGGCATAGCATCGAGCGTAAAACGTGCACCCACTTCCGAAACACGTTCTGCACCCTTTGCAATAACCACAAACTGCACGATGGTAATGATAAGGAAGATCACCGCACCAACAACAAAGTTACCACCCACAACGAAGTTACCAAACGTATAAATAATCTCACCCGCATCAGCGTGCAACAAAATCAAACGTGTCGTCGAAACGTTCAACGCCAAACGGAAGAGCGTGGTAAAGAGAAGCATGGAGGGGAAGGTCGAGAAGGCTAACGCGCGTGGCAAATAGAGCGAAAGCATCAACATGACCGTAGAAATCATCAAGTTCACAGAAATGAGGAAGTCGATACAAACCGTCGGCAACGGCACGATCAACAAGCCGATGATGAAGACCACCAAAAATGCAAGTACCAAATCGCCAAAGCGACTAAAGGCAAATGTCAATTTTACAAGTTTACCAAGCATACGCCTCTAAAATCCCTTATGTTTCCAACAATGCGGCACGATAATATTCAAACACCTCTGTGTCCGCAAGTAAACTCTCAAGCTCACGCACGGCACGTGCCGCAGCTTCGCCCTTCTTCGCACGAAGTGTCCGAAGTGCACTCCGAGCCGTTTGACTAAATCCAAGCGACGTCCTTAAATACGCACTATTCCCTGCGACCAACGCACTCATAATCTCGCCGACAACGCTCTCGCCTTCAGGGAAAATATTCGAAAGCGCTTCACTTACCGTCGTCGATCCAGGCAACAACTGCTTCTGACGTTCACCACCAGGGGCTCCGCCATCTCCCGACGCATACTCTGCGACTGAGATACCGGTATCAAAACGAATCGTTTCTGTGGTACGAGTCGTCCTCATGCACCGAGCCTCCCTCTAAAATTCTCAACCGTTCGCCACAACTCTGCCATCGCGCCATCAAGATTACCAAGCGTAACATCAGCAGTTGCCAAACGCACAACAAAAATCGCACGAAGGGGATCATCAAGCACCCCAACACGAAGCGCAAACTCCCCTTGACGCAAGGGATCTGCACACGCCAACAACAACTTCACAGCAGCCGTATCTTGCGGCATGGGGGTGGACATCGTGAGCGTTAAAAAGTCCATCACATACTCAAAACGTAACCCAACGCCATTCTCAAAACGTAAAGCCGCCATCCCATCTGCATTGAGGGAAAAGTCCTTGAGACCAAGCCCCGAGGCAAAACGACGAAGAATCTCATCAAGCCAACCTGGAACCGAGATCATAAGTCATCTCCTTCCTGCTCCTGTTCAGCCTCATCTTCGAGTGCAACCAAGCCATCCAAATGTTCCTGTGTGGCATCAAGCAAACGCTTACGTCCCTCTTCTGTGGCAAACAAACGCGAAGAAAGTTGACGAAAGACCCCCATAAGCTCACGACAAAAATCCATCTGCGCAAGCAACTTGAGAATCCCACCCTCAGTCACAAACTGAGCAATGTCACGCGAACTAACAAAAGGCCGCTCCGTAAAGTCAAGCACCTTCCCCGTCATCGCCTCACCACTAAAACGGCAAACTTCACCAAACTGCATCGCCATACGCGAAACCAACTGAGACAACCGCTCAAAAACCGTACGGAGCACCTGCACGCACTGCAAGTCAAGCAATATACGACGAAGCTCTTCTGGCATCTGCGAGGGCGACGGACTCTGAATATCAGCGCCACAACCAGCAATCAAAAACTCAATCGCAGAAGAAAGCTCCGAAATCCCACGCGACGCCACTAACGAACGATAACAATCATGCGGCGTTGTGAACCCAATCACTTCACTACGATAAAGATCACGGAGCGACTGCATCTCTTGCGGTGTTGTTGCACGCGCATTGACCTCACGAGCAAGGTTAATACCTGCAGAAATCTCTGCACCACGCGCCTTAACCAACTGATCACGAGCCGCGGAAATGAGATCGCGAAGCGCATCATCCCCTTCTCCGAGCGCCGCTTCAAGAATCTCCAACATCGCAAACTGATGCGACGGATCTTGCGACCCACGCGTCAACGCATCCAAAAGCGCACCCTCATCCAACGGCGATCCGCCATTCTGCAACTGATGCAAGTGACGCAACAAACGATCTAAGAAATCCTTGCCCGGCATATCCGGCAACGTCTTTTCCCACGCTTCAATCGCATCTGCATAATGCGATGTATGCGCACGCGTCTCCCCGAGCTTACGTTCACTCAACTTCTTGGAGGCCTTTTCCTCAAACTGCATTGAGAGTTCCTCCATCGCGTCTTGAAGTTCGGTTGCAGGATTCTGCTCCACAACAACCGTCATCCCCATTGCGCGTCCAACCTCTGCTGGCGTTTGTGTTTCCGCCATAGCATCGAGCGACCGGAACTGTTCGAGCCGATCGGGAGCAATTGAATGACGTAATATCTGTGCAGCATCAAAGGCCATGTGAACCTTCCACCCAAACAACGCCGGGACCATAAAAATTTAACCAAAGAGCCTTACGCTGACGGCGCGGCATTAACAAATCTCGCATCGTTAATTTCGGACAATACCCCGTCGGGCGCTTTGTCGTCCATGCCACCGCAGACGCTAAACGAACACTCACAACGTCATCTTCACCTAAAACAATCCGATGAACACGCGAAACCGTCGCAACAACAGCCCACCCAGGATTCTTAAACTCCGTCACCACAAGCGCTTTTCTAAAACTCATAGGAATCACGCGCACTAAATGACCACGTACACGCGCCTCCGTCGGGGCAACAAGTATCCGTTCCGAAACAACAAACAACTGCTCAGCACAATCCAAACGCGCAAGAAAAGGACACTTCGCATCCGAACATGAGAGCGTCCCTTCAACTTCGACACTCCGCATCCGAACGCGATCAGGCACGACCCAGCCCTTTAAACGGCAATCACGCAACTTTCCACGATACGCCGCCGGCTGGGAGGTGCC
This sequence comes from Candidatus Spyradenecus sp., assembly GCA_045613865.1. Lineage (GTDB taxonomy): Bacteria > Verrucomicrobiota > Kiritimatiellia > RFP12 > DVOR01 > Spyradenecus. The sequence continues at coordinate 233,562 of JAZLBT010000005.1, forward strand.
AATCAACCACGCCCCATCCGTTACATGCGCGAAACCGCTTTCAATTGTCGCTTCAGTCGACATCTGCTTCCTTCTTCGCCTTTACTTCGTCATACTGCTTCTGCTGTGCTTCAAATGCACGATCCCAAGCTTCGCGATGAGCCTCCATCTGATCCTGGTGCTTCTCACGTTCAAAATCACGAATGGCTTCATTACGCTCATGGCGATCTTCCGCATGATCTTGATGAAGTTCACGACGGAATTCAACCTGCGCCTCACGCTCCTTGCGTTCAACCTGATCCTTATCAAAAGCCTCATCGAGCAGACGCTCCGTTTCAATATCGCGCTGACGTTCCGCCTGCTCCGTAACAACATCCGCTGTCGTTGCCGTCACATCAATGATATAAGGCGTGAGAATAAACATCCGCTGAAGGGTCTCATCCTGATAGCCAACACCACCAAAAAGCCAACCAATAATAGGAATATCACGAAGATAAGGAATACCCCACGAGGCCGATTCCTTCACATCGCGCATATAACCCGCGAGCATAATCGAATGCCCTTCATAAACAGCCGCCTGCGTCTCAAGCGTAGAGGTGCGCGTCATCGGCATAGCATCAATCGAAACCGACTCAAAGCCACCATCCTGAAGTTCCAATGCCAACCACACCTGATCGTGCGTATCATTCACACACATATCAACAATACGGGGCTTAATCTGCAACTTCGTACCCACCGAAACCTCTTCCAACGAAGCCACTTCCGTTCCAACCACACGCGCATGATAACTCTGCGTGTCGCTCATCTCTGCAGCCATATTATTCATCGTCAAGAGCGAGGTACGAGAAATCGCGCGCGCCTTGCCCTTCTCACGCAAAGCCGTCAACGATGCCGAAACCGTGACCTCATCACCCAAATAGGTTAAAGCACCTGCAAGACCCGTTCCGCCCATCGTGTCAGCGTTGAACAAATTCGCAGCATTCTGACCAATCGCACCTTCAACCTGATGATGTGCACCCGCAGCCTTTAACGACAACTGCCAATCAAGCGCATCCTTCTGCGTCAACTCAACAACCGTAACACCAATCTCAACGAGCTTCTGCGGCACATCGAGCGCGGCAATCAACTTCTCATACATCGGCAAACGCGTCACCGTATCACGCACAATCACAGCATTCAAACGATTATCCGCACGAATAATCGGCTGAAATGCCGCATCAGTGATAGTCGTTAAACGATCATCCGATGCAGACTCAGACTCAACATCCTTAACAGGCGCTGTGCCAGAAGTACTCACCATAATCTCCTGAAGCAAATGTGCCACACCCTGAATCGTCGTTGACGAATCAGGTCCCGAAACACTAAAGCTCACATCATCTGCCCACGTGTGCTTCAACGGATAAATACGCGTCTCAACCGACGTAAAGGTGCGCTGCTCACGCAACTTATCGGCACGTGCAATCATCTCAGAGACCAACATCACATAACGCGGCGGCCCAGAAACCATAATCAATTCACCATCCGAGGCCGTCTTCAAGGGGAAACGTTCATCTTCCACCCCGAGCTCAACCATCATCTTCAACACCTCATCGGCCTTCATGTAACGGAGATCAATCAAAGTCGAAGCCATCTCGCTCACCGTATACACATAAATCGCCGTACCGTCATAATACCACGTGAGGTTATTAACAGAAGAAATGCGATTCAAAAACTCATCCGGAGAAATATCCTTGAAATCCCCCGAAAGCACACCCGTCACACGATCCGACATCAAAATCGGCACACCCTGGGCAACACTAAAACTCTCAAGCGCCGCGCGAATCGACATCTGACGCGCCACAAGCGTATAAGCCTCAGACTTCCAAGGCAACTGCTTCGACGCAGCAACCTCCGATGCAAAGGCCTTTGGCGACAAGCTCACCAATAACCCAACAATCATCAAACCCAAAATTCGCGGTTGTACCAACTGTAAGATTCTCATAATGTCCTTTCCCATGGTTAGGGACGAATCACCATCTCTGGAAATGATGAAGAATCCATGGGCTCTGCGGCAATACGCGCAAGCCACCAATCACATGAATCAATAAAACGCTCGAAAAATACACGCAACTCATGCGAAGATGCACGTGCATGAATCGTTTGAGATAAAAATGCAGTTCCGCTACGCTCATCCCAATAAAGCAGGGCATCCTCGCGTAACATACGCCCCGGAGAATACGACGAGAGACGCAACAACTCATCCGCATCACGGGTCAACTCGCGCACCAAAACCAAACGCTTCTCAAGATCCAAACAACGAATCTCACCGTCATCAACCTTAAAGACAAACTCCACAGCATCCGATGGGACAACCAACGGATAGTTAATTGACGAAGCTAATTTTGTTAATGCACTCATTTTTTCTTCATATTATAACACAAACAAAAAAGAAATAATATTAAAATATGTAGAAAAAATAACGAAATCCCGCCCCTTTCACACACACAAACCAAAATAAAAAGAAACCCAATCCACCACCCCTCCCCCAATCTCGAGGTGCGAGGCTCATCCCTAATCTCGGGGTGCGAGGCCGTCCCCTAATCTCGGGGTGCGAGGCCGTCGTGCCTCGCAACATCTACACCCCCGCTCCAATCAAACGAGAGACCAAAAGGGAGCGCTAGCTCCCGAGCCACAAGTGGAGCGAAGCGGAACGAACGAGAAGGGAGCGTCAGCTCCCGAGCCAAAAGGGAGCGCTAGCGACCGCACAAAAAAATCACTGACAGGCGTAAACCCATCAGTGATTATGAATTTAAATTTGGCGGAGAGGGAGGGATTCGAACCCCCGGAACCTTGCGATTCAACGGTTTTCAAGACCGCCGCATTCAACCGCTCTGCCACCTCTCCTAAAAAACTTAGTTGTTGAAGGTCATTTCGGTCGGATCCGCAGTGACCTCAGTCTTCGGCGGACGCTTACCCTTATACCAAGCCATCATCACATAAGGCGCAATGAAGAGCGTGGAGTATGTACCAACAAGCATACCGATAAAGAGTGCAAAGGCGAAGTCATGGATAGCTGCACCGCCAAAGAAGTAGAGGGCGCAAACCGGCAAGAGTGTCGAGAGCGTCGTCAAGAGCGTACGGCTCAAGGTCTGATTCAACGCACGACGAACAAGTGCTGGGAATTCCGTCGTCTCGTCATTCGCCATCTCTTCACGGATACGGTCAAAGATAACAATCGTATCGTTAATCGAGTAACCAACGATGGTCAAGAGTGCAGCAACCGTCGTCAAGCTCACCTGATTACCCATAATCGTGTAGATACCGAGCGTAATCAAAGCGTCATGCGCCAATGCCACAACACCACCCAATGCAAAACCGAACTGGAAGCGAACGCTGACATAGATAATAATACCAATCAACGCAATCACAATCGACCAGAAAGCATCCGACTTCAACTCATCACCAATCTGCGAGCCAACGCTATCTTCAGAGTAAAGCTGAACCTTGTACTGCGGGAAGCCTTCGTCGATAGCCTTTTCAATCACATCCTTCGAAGGAACGCCATTCAAGGTGGTTGTCGAGGTCTTAACGAGCGTGAAGACTTCGCCTTCTTCACCCGTGACTTCCTGAATCGTCTGATCGGTCACACCGGTCGACTTAACGATGGAACGCACCTTTTCGATATCGAGTTCAGCATTCTTACCATCGGCATCAACAGCGCGATAGGTCAACGAGAGACCGCCAACAAAGTCCACTGCAAACACGGAGGCAGGATTCGACTTTGCACGCACAAAGAAGATACCGAGCGTGATGATGATCACGGCAAGGGAAGCGCCAATAGCATACTTTGCCTTCGCCATGAAATCAAAGTTAACCTTATCAGAAACCCACTTCATCATCTTGAAGGGCTTCGTCACATCCGTCACAAAGAGGTTGAAGATCAAACGTGTCACAACCAATGCCGTGAACATCGAGATGATGATACCGCCGCAGAGCGTCACAGCAAAGCCACGAATCGGACCAGAACCGAAGATGAAGAGAATCACACCCGTCATCAACGTGGTCAAGTTCGAGTCAACAATCGCCAAGAATGCACGATCATAACCCGCGATAACAGCCGCCTTCGTCGTCTTATTGGTGGCGAATTCTTCACGCATACGTTCAAAGATAAGCACGTTTGCGTCAACAGCCATACCCACCGAGAGCACCAAACCTGCAATACCAGGCAAGGTCAAAACAGGGAGCTGACCGAGATTTGCGCTACCCGTACCATCCGAGAGGAAGACGCTCATCAAACCAGAGGCAATGATCATACCCGCCGGCCAAAGCACCATATTCAAAACAAGTGCCACGTTCGCAACAAAACCGCAAAGTGCATAGTACACGAGCATAAAGACCAACACGGCCACCACGCCAATGCAAGCAGAGAGCGTGCCACGAGAAATCGCTTCTTCACCCAATGTCGGCGAAACCGAACGCTTCTCAACGACCTTAATCGGCACAGAGAGCGCACCAGCATTGAGAATGCCAGCAAGATTCGTCACTCCACGCCAAGTGAAATTGCCGGAAATCTGGCAACGACCATGGGTGATGGGTTCGCGAATGTTCGGTGCGGAGTGAACGATGCCATCCAACACGATTGCCATCTGACGGTTCACATTCTTACGCGTCAAATCAGCAAACTTCTTCGAACCTTCGTCGTTAAACTGAATGGAAACCACATTCGGATTGAGCACCTGCATATTATCGTGCTCAGCGCGAGCATTGATAATCGTGCTGCCATCCATAATTGCACGCGGACTGCGCGACAAGAAAATCGGACGATAAGCCACCTTACCTGCAACCGCACCATTCTCAACTTCTTCCATGAAGCAAGCATAGAGACGAGAATACTTCGGCGACTGACCAAAGGCTAAGAGGTTCGCAGAGAAATCTGCTTCCTGCGAAAGTTCGGCATAATCATCTGTGCGATAGAAGCAGCTGTTACCCGTTGCATCAACACCGCGAACAAAGCCCTTCGGCGTCTTATCCGAAGCCATGAGTTCGCCAACGCGTTCATCATTCTTCGCATCAACAATACGGAATTCGAGGAAGGCCGCCTTATTAACAGACTCTTCTGCGAGCTTTGCCTGCGCTTCATCAGCACCGGGGATCTGAATGAAAATACGATCGCGCGTGGTGTCACGAGCAATGATGGGCTCATTGGTGCCGAGGGCGTCAATACGACGACGGAGCACGTCGAGCGTACGATCGGTTGCGCCCACCATACGCTTTGTGACTTCCTGCTTCGCATACGCATCAGCGGCAGACTTCAAAAGAGCTTCATCAATCGGTGCGCCCTTTGCCTTTGCCTGAGCAACGCGGAGTTCTTCTTCAAACTTCTCCGTTGCGATGTCGCTTTCCAACTTCGCAGGATCAAGTTCGACCGTGAAGCTCGTACCGCCCTGAAGGTCAAGACCCAAACGCACCTTTTCCTTCGCCGGGAAGGTGACATAGCAAGAGAAAATCACCAAGATGCCCAAAATGAGCCACTTGATGATACTCGGCGTATCTAATGTATCGAGATTCAACTTCATTGGAACCCCCAAGAAAAATTACTTCTTATCAGCAACAACTTCAGCACCATCAACAGCGGCGATAACCGCACCACGAACAACTTCAATCACGGTGTTCGGAGCAATTTCGATCATGAACGTTGCTTCACGTGCTTCAACAATCGTACCCATCAAACCACCAGCAAAGGAAACACGACGACCTGCACGGAGTTCGGAGATCATCTTCTGGCGTTCCTTTTCCTTACGCTGCTGGGGGCGAATCAACATAAAATAGAAAATACCAAACAACAAGATAAAAGGCATCAAACCACCAAGCATAGAGGGGGCGGCCGGTTGTGATGCTGCAGCTTCTAAGAAAAATTCCATTTGATAAATCCTTTTCTTTGTATTTAATTAAGCGCACATTATACAGCTTTTTCCAACGAAAGTGAAGTCTCTTTTTAAAAATTCCCCCACGAGTGACACCTGTATACACCTTCCACAAAACAACCTAATCCTTTACAAATAAAGAAGATAACTACCAAATCCCCCCACCAATCTGCCAACGAGATTTCCCACCACCCCCTCACATTTCCCGCGAGAAGAATTCCCACCTGCGCGATATTTCACCCCTTTCCAACCACCACCACCGCACAAACACCCCAAAACAACACCCACCAAAATCCCTTTCTACAATCACCATCAGCGAGAAAATAAAAAAAGAATCTATCCTTCGCGCGTGCGGTATGATATAATGTAGCGGTTATTAACAAAAAGGAAATCCCATGAAAACAGCCACCCTTCTCCTCGCCTTCGCTTGCGCCTGCACTGTCAATACGCGCCTCGCCTACGCAACAACCGAAACAACCGCCGCTGCGGAAACCCAATACGTAGACGAAATCGCGAGCGCCTCCAAACGCATCATGCAAGAGTGGATCAACAAACTCTCCGACCTCGACCTTAAAACCAAGGCGCAAACCCTTTGGACCACCTGCACCGAAAAATACGACGAAATCAAAAACGCAGGCTCCACCGACTACACCGTCTACTACGAATCCGTCCTTGCCTACATCCAGGAAATCCTCCCCTCCGTCAAGGACAAATCGGCCCAACGCTTAACCCAAATCAAAGAACTCATCTCGGGCTACCTCGCCAAAGGTGAAGAAGCAACCAGCGCCGACACCCTCTCCACGCGCCTCAAAACCCTCCTCAACGCCAACGAAGACGCCACTGAAGAACCCAAAGAAGAAGAATCCACCCGTGGCTCCAAACTCCGCAACGCCCTAAGAAGCTTCTTCTAATCCGCCCCACCCCTACACCCTCAAAACAAAGGTCCGCCATGCGCATCCCCCTTCTCACCCTCCTCCTCGCGACAATTGCCAC
>JAZLBT010000006.1:0-74576 GCA_045613865.1 Candidatus Spyradenecus sp.
CCTCATAAAAAAACCCCACCATGCAACCACACCCCCCGGCACAGGACGCAACGCCATCTCACAAAAACCCGCCCAATCAGCATAACACAACGCACGCCCCCCCAGCTTCATCAAAAGCTCCACCTGCAAAAGCACCGCCCCTACTAGAAGTCCAACCACAGCCCCCAACACCACCCGCTCCAAATTCAACACCCTATAACGTGCCAAAAACGAAACCGACGGCCGTTGAACCACCCGCTTAACCGAAGAAGAAGAAGAAGAGCGCTTAGACCTCATAAAAAAACCTCACCCATGCAAGCAATAACCAACCCACACCGCCATAAAGTATAGCAAAAAAACACCCCTCAAACAACACCCATAAAACACAAAAAAAGCGAGGGGTTATTCACCCCCCGCATTCGCTTATTCAACAGCAAGTTGCGTTTCGTAACGCTCGGGCGCAGAAATGCTCGCTACGCTCGAATGTTGCCAGTGTTGCCAATGGTGCCAATTGTCAATTTTCAATGATCAATTGTGTAGCCCAAGTGTAGCGGCTCGGTCGCTGATGCTCCCTCGGAGATTCCACTGTGTGAGTGATAATTCGAGCGTTAGCGAGCCGTAGTTAATTGGTAATTGGAAAATGGGATTGGCAACACTGGCAACATTGGCAACATTGCCGAACGAAGTGAGCCGTTGGCCTTAAGGCGCAATCGCGAAGCGCTTTCCAAAAGCGTATGGGTGTGGCCCTGCCACCAGCGGGTGCAGGGGCGCTGTCAGCCCCTGCTAGCCCAGCGGCAATGAGCGATTCCGCCCACCGTGTACCGAATACCGTGTACTGTGTACTGAATACTGTGTACCGCTTATTCAACAGCAAGTTGCGTTTCGTAACGATAGGTGGCGAGAGTGCCATCCTTTGCCGTGGCAAACGTAAGATACACTTCGTCATTATCTTCAAGCGTTTGATCGGTAGTAAGAAGAACATTCTTGCCACCGTCATTCTTAACGACCGTCATCTTATGAGCAACGCCATTGACAACAACGAAGAAGCCTTCATCAGCCTTGGCAGCATCAAAAGTAAGACGCGCACCAGTAACCATCAAACCACCGAGGCTGGAAATCGTATTTTCAACCATCGTTTTGCTATTGATGACAGTCACAATTTCAGGAATCGTCTTACCATCGATACGACGAACAACAGCTTTCGCAGCAACATCACGAAGCAAAGAACCGGTAGAAGCTTTAACAACAATTTTGTTGTTTTCACCCTCACCGTAGGACTCTTCTTCATTTCCAAACGTACCGCGAATCTGCGGACGCAAACGGAAGAGCGAGCCCACGTTCACCGCATAACCCTTGGTGATTTCACGCGCAACCACATCGGCAAAGTGCGTCAAAATACCATTGATTTCAAAGGTCTTATATTTCGACCCTTCTTCAGCCATCTTTTCAGCAATGTCCTGCAAAGAGAGAACAGGTGCCGTCACACGTGCCGAATAAATGTCCTTGCCCTTAATCTTTGATGCTGCAGCATTCTTTTCAACAGAGTATTGAATTGCCGCCGCAGTACCGTTATTCGTATTCAATTGAGTAATAGCCATGATTTGTTTTCCTTTCGTTTTGTTTGTTTATTCACTCTTTACTCGATTTTCCTCAAGTGCGTGACTTTCGTAATTGACTTTTACGGTAGCCTGCACCGCACTTTCGGACTTTTGGGTTTGAACGCAAAACTCCCACTCGGCAGGTGCGCCCAACATTGCACAACCCGATGCAATGAGAAGTATCAACCCAAAGATACTTCCTATCACGAGATAAGCATATTTTTTCATAAGCATCCCTCTTTCTAATTTGTTATCGACTAACTTTCCATTTGGGAAAGATGTGCTTGAGAAAAATAATTCCTCACTCGGTGGCTGGGGCCTCGTTTACACTCGGCAATGTTGCCAATGTTGCCAGTGTTGCCAATCCCATTTCCCAATTACCAATTAACCACGGCTCGGTAACGCTCGAATTATCAGTGGAATCTCCGAGGGAGCATCAGCGACCGAGCCGCTACACTTGGGCTGCACAATTGATCATTGAAAATTGACAATTGGCAACATTGGCAACACTGGCAACATTCGAGCGTAGCGAGCATTTCTGCCCTCGGGCGCATATAGACCCATTTTCAAACAGGTGCTGTTTGACCTTCAAACAGGTGCTGTTTAACCTTCAAACAGGTGCTGTTTGACCTTCAAACCGCACCTGTTTCATTTTTTGCATTTACTTCATCAAATTTTACCTCCGTGTCGTAGATAATCAAAGAATGCAAGGGCTTCGCGTCCATCGTCTCTATACATGCGAGAACAGTAAGTTTCCGCGAGATACTGAAGACCGTAGGCGTGGGTTGCAGCGTCTACACAGAGCAAATAGGCATCTGCGCCAACGTCATGTGCATCGCAACGGAAAAAACATGGTGGGTTTCCCCCGTGGTTTATGTGTATCGTCTTAATCACTACTCAAAACCCATCAACTTTCAAATACTTCCGTCAAAAATCCCGTCAGTCATATACCCCTTAGGGGTGAAAATCTCTTTTATTCCCGTGCAACCCGCAAAAACTTCTTCTTCAAACTTAACCTTTGATTTCATTTTTTCGGCCAATCGTATTATTTTCCTAAAATTCTTTAAAATCATTTAGGCAGGCCAAAAAATGCGCCAAGCAAACTATCGTACTATTTTATTCGTCGGCCAAATCGTCTTCCGAAATACATTTTAAAGAACAAAATAGTACGATTTATACTGTTTTTAAGACATCTTTTAAACGGCACAATATTTTCACAATAAGTTATTCATTTACAATACTTTACGAACGGCACAATAGAGTACGGAAATATTGAAAAACTGAGACCAAGGGCATTGTGAAAGAGAGCTTTGACGTTAAAAGAGAGGAGGTCCTGTGGGATTCGACCGTCATAGAAAGTATGATCTATATTAAGGTAAATTTTACTTCTAAACGCACGAAAGAATTTGATATACTAATTAGAGTAAATATTTGTTTTTATTCGTGTCAAAGGATTTTTGCTATGAAAAAATGCGTCGAAACCGTCAGCGGCATTAAATGGGCTTATACTGTTTCAGATGGTAAAGCGCAGATTTATGATAGCTGGAATGACAATGGTTACACCTATCCTGCGATTCCGTCATCAACACGTGGCGCAATCACCATTCCTTCTATGCTTGGCGGTTATCCCGTGACCTCCATTGGCGATTGGGCGTTTTGGGATTGTAGCGGTTTAACGTCTGTGACGATTCCTGAAGGGTTTGGCTCCATTGGTAATCGGGCGTTTGATGGTTGTAGCAGTTTAAGATCGGTGACATTTAAAGGTGTGCCACTGACGGTGGGGAGTTCTGCATTTGATGGTGTTGCATCGGGATGTAAAGGGTACTATCCCTCAACAAAGGCTGAAGAATGGGCAGCGGTGATTTCAAATGGTACATGGAATGGCCTCACGATGGAGATGCTAGAGGATAATAGCGAGGAAGAAGATCCAATTTTAAGCCTACTTACTTACACAATTTCAAATGACGAAGTAACCATCACGGACTGTGATACCTCCGCTTCTGGAGAACTTGAAATTCCTGCAAGTATTAACGGTTACCCCGTGACCTCCATTGGCTATTATGCGTTTCGCAATTGTAACCGTTTAACGTCAGTGATGATCCCCTCGAGCGTGACCTCCATTGGCGAGCATGCGTTTGAATATTGTTATGGTTTAACGTCGGTGACGATTCCTGAAGGCGTGACCGAGATTGGTCGTTATGCGTTTTACTGCTGTGACAGTTTAACGTCGGTGGTGATTTCTAAAGGCGTGAAATCTATTGGCGAAAAGTCGTTTAAAGGTTGTAGCAGTTTATCGTCGGTGACGATTCCCTCGAGCGTGACCGAGATTGGCGATTCTGCGTTTTGGGGTGTGGCACCAGAGGAATTAACTGCGGCATGGTTGCCCGAGGGTATGTCTTCTGGTAATCTTAAAACATTGGTGATTCCTAAAGGCGTGACCGAGATTGGCGATAGGGCATTTCGTGATTGTTACTGGTTAACGTCGGTGACGATTACTGAAGGCGTGACAAAGATTGGCGATAGGGCGTTTTCTGGGTGTGATAGTTTAACGTCAGTGACGATTCCTGAAGGCGTGACAAAGATTGGCGAGGGGGCGTTTGACAGTTGTTACGCTTTAACGTCGGTGACGATTCCTTCGAGCGTGACCAAGATTAATAGTAAGGCGTTTTCTGGTTGCACCGGTTTAACGTCTGTGACGATTGCTGAAGGGGTTGGCTCAATTGGTGAATCTGCATTTTCTAGTTGCACCGGTTTAACGTCTGTAACGATTGCTGAAGGGGTTAGCTCAATTGGTGAATCTGCGTTTTCTGGTTGTAGCGGTTTAACGTCGGTGACGATTGCAGGAGGGGTTGGCTCAATTGGCGATGCTGCGTTTCGCGGTTGCACTGGTTTAACGTCGGTGACGATTCCCTCAAGTGTGAAATCCATTGGCGATCATGCGTTTTTGAATTGCACCGGTTTAAAGTCGGTGACGATTCCCTCAAGCGTGTCCTCCATTGGCGAATGGGCGTTTGAAGATTGTAGCAGTTTAACGTCGGTGACGATTGCTGAGGGCGTGACCGAGATTGGCGATGGGGCGTTTAATGGTTGTAGCAGTTTAACCTCCGTGACGATTCCTGAAGGCGTGACCGAGATTGGCAATTCTGCGTTTGGTGGTTGTAGCAGTTTGCCTCAAGACAAAAATGGTGTTCGGTATGAGAGTGAGGCAAAGGTTGTTCTCATTAAGGTGCCTGAATCAATGACGGGGACGTTTGAGATACCTAATAGTGTCCGTTTTATTCATTCTAGTGCGTTTGAAGGTTGTAGCAGTTTAACGTCGGTGGTGATTCCTGAGGGCGTGACCGAGATTGGCGATGGGGCGTTTTATGGTTGTAGCAGTTTGCCTCAAGACAAAAATGGTGTTCGGTATGAGAGTGAGGCAAAGGTTGTTCTCATTAAGGTGCCTGAATCAATGACGGGGACGTTTGAGATACCTAATAATGTCCGTTTTATTCATTCTAGTGCGTTTGAAGGTTGTAGCAGTTTAACGTCTGCGACGATTTCTGAAGGTGTGACCGAGATTGGCGAGTCTGCGTTTTGGGGTTGTAGCGGTTTAACGTCGGTGACGATTCCTGAAGGCGTGACATCTATTGGCGATTGGGCGTTTTATAATTGTAGCGGTTTAACCTCTGTGACATTTGAAGGGGTGCCACCGACGGTGGGGTGGTATTCGTTTTCGAACGTTGCATCGGGGTGTAAAGGGTACTATCCCTCAACCAAGGCTGAAGAATGGGAGGCAGAGATTGGGGATGGTAAATGGAATGGCCTCACGATGGAGATGGTGGAGATTCCAACGTTTGCGGTGAATGTGACAGTGGTTGGGGATGGCGAGATTTCTGGCATAGGAGAATATGAGGCGGGTGCAGAAGTCTCTTTGACGGCAGTGCCGGGCGAGGGGATGGTTTTCTGCGGGTGGAGTACGACACCTGTAACAGCAAGCGCGACGTATACCTTTACGATGCCCAAAAAGGCGGTTCACTTAACGGCTTACTTTATGCCAGCTGTGGTCGTAGAGAGTTATATCAGTGGAAACAACCTCAAGACTGAATAAGATGTCGAAGCTAAGATTGATGAAGCGCAGGGATTGGTCCGGATAAAAGTGCCGAAGGGTAACAAGCAAGGCGCATTCTATAAGTTTGTTATGCCAGAAAAGCAGTAAACTGAAACCTCTAGCTTTCCGTTTTTCAATACTTCGTATGCTGTTGTGACGAATGTAAAGTTTGGAGTGTAGAGAAAAACCACGGGGGTGGGAAGCCTCCGTGGTTTTTTGGGTGTGTTAGTGCCGTATTTCTCTGCGTGGAGCGCTTTCAGAAGCGTGTGGGTGTGGGTGGCTGGGTCACTCCCATTCCTCACATTTTATGCTTGGGCGCATTTGGGATAGTGGCTGGTAGAGAGAGGTCTTTGGCGCGATTGCAACACAAAGCCACGGTAGGATTGTCCCCCGTGGTTTTTCTTTTTTAAAATTTTACCTCTTTTCCCTTCGCTGCGCTCGGGCGCATTTTGTTTTGTCTTGAGGGTTGATTTGTGGTACACTTTAGAGGTTTGTTTCGTAGTTTTGGATGAAGGAGGTTTACTTGTTATGAAAAAGTCTGTTGCGTTTCGTGGGACGTGTGCAAGGGGTGCAACGGTTGTGGTTGAGGAGGGTGTCATCACTTCTTGTCAGATTCATGGCGGGTGTCCTGGGAATACGCAGGCGGTGGCGCGTTTGGTGGTTGGACGACGGGTGGAGGAGGTTGTCGCGGTTTTAAAGGGGATTGTTTGTCGCGCAGGGACGTCGTGCCCGGATCAGTTGGCGCGTGCGCTTGAGGCTGAGGTTGAGGGGTCGCTAGAGAGATGATTTTTATCACGGTTTTCACAAGTGTTTCCCTTCGCTCCGCTCGGGCGCATATAGGCTAATGTTGCCAATGTGTCCCTTCGTTCCGCTCGGGCGCATATAGGCCAATGTTGCCAGTTGTCAATTTTCAATGATCAATTGGATTGCACCTTAAGGCCAACGGCTCACTTCGTTTGGCAATGTGTCCCTTCGCTCCGCTCGGGCGCATTTTTCCTCTCCCACAAGGGAGGGGTTTTGTGTTATACTATAGGGGTGGTTTATTTTATTTGGAGGATTTGATGATGAAGCAGTTTTCTTATTCCGCTTTGTGTATTGCGCTTGGGTGCGCCGTTTTATGTGGTTGCGAGAGGGATTCGGAAAAGGTTAATTTGAAGTTGTCGGATGCGATTGCAGCAGAGTCTACGCAGAATTATGATGTTGCTGAGGAGCTTTATCGTGGGTCGATTCGTGAGGTGCCTGCAGATGCGCTCGCGCATTTGAATCTCGCGCTTTTGTTGCATAATCACCGTAAGGATTATCTGGGTGCATTGCATCATTATCAGTCGTATCTTGATCTTGAGCCGATGAGTGAGAAGGCGGCGTTGGTCAAGCAGCATCTTGACGCGGTGGTTGCGCTTTATCGTGCAGAGGTTGCTCGTGAGGATATTTTGAAGCATCAGACGGCGCTCACGCGTGAACGCGATTTGGCAAGGAAGGAGTTGCTCGCCGCGAAGGAGGAGATTGATACGCTTGAGGGGAGTGTTGCTGAGAAGGCTGCCACGATTAAGACGCTTGAGTCGAAGGTGGCTTCTCTTGAGCGTATGATTGATGAGTTGAAGTCTGTGCCTGTAACGCCGATGGTCATCGAGAATGATCTTGAGAAGGTGAAGACGATGGCCGATGAGATTGCAAAGCCGGTCGAGGTTGCAGAGGAGAAGCCTATTGAGGAGGTCGCCGCGGTTGAGCATCTTTCGATTGATGAGATTCGCGCGATGGCGGATGCGATGATTAATGAAGAGGATGGCGGTCAGGAGGCTGTGAATGAGGCGACGCGTTTAGCAACGGAGGGGCTTCAGGATGAGGATACGATTCTTGCGGTGCCGACATCGGGGCAGTATTATATGGTGCGTCCGAGTGACACGTATATTTCGATTGCTCGCACGGCGTATGGCTCTGCTGCTCGTTGGAAGGAGATTCGTGACAAGAATCGTGGCCCGACGAATCCGGATGATCGTTTGCGTGCAGGCGAAGTGATTTTCATTCCTTAAGCGAATAAACGAAGATGTTTTGGCCTTTTCATCGACATCGTGTATCTTTTCGTCGTCCAAAGGAGGATGGCTTTCATCTTGATACAAAGGATGTTGATGAGGGGCCTTCGTTTTTTGGGATTCGTTTACGGCGGAGGAATCAGTTTTCGCGTTATATTTCTGCTGGTGGCACGCGAAATACGCGTCACTCTCAGGGGATTGAGCAGTTGCTTGCGTTATCGCGGTATCGCTTTTCAATGACGGTTGTGATTTTGGTTATCGTTTGGTTGTTGGGGACGTTTTTATGAGCCAGAAGAAGGATCTCTTGACAACGCCAGCGTTTGTTCTTGATGTTGAGGCTTTGCAGCGGAATGCAACGCTCTTAACGGATGTTGCAACGCGTGCAGGCGCACATCTGTTGATGGCGCTCAAGGCTTTTTCGACAACGGCGGCATTTCCGTATTTAAAGGCCGAGGGGACGTGCGCTAGTAGTGTGCATGAGGCGATGTTGGGGCTTGAGGCTTTTGGCGGTGAGCAACATGCGTATGCAGCGGCGTTTTCGAAGGATGAGATGCGTGCATTGATGAATTTAGGGATTCATCATGTGACGCTCAATTCTTTTGCACAGTTGCGTCAGTGGCAGGCGCTTGCAGAGGTGCATCCGAGCGCACAGCAGATTGCTGTTGGGTTGCGTATTAATCCTGAGCATTCTGAGGGGCAAGTGCCGATTTATGATCCATGTGCGGCGCATTCGCGTTTGGGGATTCGCCGTGCGGCTTTTGATGGCGAGGATTTAACGGGTGTAACGGGGTTGCATTGTCATAATCTTTGTGAGCAGAATGCGGATTGTTTTGTTCGCACGCTTGCAGCGATTGAGTCGAAGTTTGGTGATTTGCTCCCACAGATTTCATGGTTTAATTTTGGTGGTGGGCATCATATTACGCGTGAGGATTATGATCGCGAATTGTTGATTAAGACGTTGCAAGATTTCCATGCGCGTTACCCGCATATCAGGATGTATTTGGAGCCTGGTGAGGCGCATGTTTTGAATGCAGGGACATTGGTGGCAACGGTGCTTGATATTGTTGATAACCATGGCCCGATTGCAATTATTGATGCGTCTGCGGCATGTCATACGCCGGATGTGATTGAGATGCCTTATCGTCCGCGAGCATTTGTTGATGCGATGTGGGATGGTTCGGCAGTGCCACAGGCGCAAGCGATGCGCGCCGGCAAGGCGGGTGAAAGGGCATGGACGTGTCGACTCGCTGGGCCGAGTTGTTTGGCGGGGGATGTCTTTGGCGATTATAGTTTTGATCGTCCGTTAAATGTGGGTGATCGAATTATTTTTGAGGATATGGCGCTCTATACGATGGTCAAGACGAATACGTTTAATGGGATTCGCTTGCCGGGGGTTTTCTTGCGATTGGCGCCGAATCATTATCGACGGGTGAAGTCGTTTGGTTATTACGATTTTCGTTCGCGGCTTTGAGTTTTAGAAGAAGGAGTTCCTTATGAACGTTATGAAGTTGGTTTTGATGATGTGTTGCACGTTTGTTGTGACCTCGATTTCTCAGGCGATGTGTGAGGATTTGAATCGCGTTGGGAATGCGCTCTCGCCTGCGAATCACGCGTATGGACGTACGCTCACGAAGGATGACTTGCATGGTCGCGTGGTGATTGTTTGGAATATTTCTGAGTTTGTCTCTGCTGATGCTCAGGAGGAGAATAATAACAATCAGTATACTTCTGGCAATCGTAACCGCAATAAGGATGAGGAAGAGAACGATCATTCCATTAAGGGGATTGAAAAGAAGATTCGCAAGGTTGCAAAGGGTGCGATTAAGGATGGCCGTTTGTGCGTGATTGCTGTTTGTAATCGACCCGAGAATTCATTGCTTGAGAAGCGCCTCATAAAGGATATTCGTAAGAAGAAGCCGTATTTCCCTGTTTATTTTATCGATGCCTCGCATGCGTTGTTTAATGCCAAGGGTGACTCTGTTAATAAGGCTGGCATCCAAACGATTGTAGATAGTGAACATTTTACAAAGGCGCTTGAAGAGGCTCCGGATTATTTGCCTGGGCGTATTATCCTTGTCAAGTCGAAGCATCATGGCAATTTGTGCAATCGATTTGTGAAGGGTAAGAATATTGAACAGCCGCTTATGCAGTTGAAGAAGGCCGCTCAGGGGAATAATGAAAAGGCTGAAGAGGCGAAGCTTCTCGTTGCAGAGGTGCAGGCGTTTATTGATGATTCGAAGGCTGAGATTGAGAGCAATTTGTCGTGTGCGCCAGCTTTGGCATTGACGCAATTTATGACGTTAAAGAAGACCTCGCCATCGTCTGTTCGTAGTGTTGCAGAGGCGGTTGGCAAGTATTCAAAGTCGCAGGAGGTCGCCTTTATGAGTTCAGTCTATACGTTCTTGCGTGAGGCGGGTCTCGGGGAGTACGGCAAGGGTGATTTGGGTCGCAATAGTGACGCCTTCACAAAGCGTTTGACGGCGCTCACAAAATCAACCGATTCTGCAATTGCAACGGAAGCAACATCGTTGATTGAAGCATTAACCCCCTACACGACGGCGTCGTTGGAGGCTGCAGAAGCTGCCGAACGCGAAAGTTTGAAGAAGACAAAGCAGGAAGATAAAGAACGCGATGAGGCCTTTAACGAGATGGGCAAAGGCAAGAATAAGCGCGAAAAGGGTAAGAAGGAAAAATCCGTCAGTAATCGCGTGACGGCCTTGAAGGTTTTGAGTGCGTATGCAAGTGAAGAGTCGCTCGCAGCAATTAAGGATGAGCTTGGTGTTGATGTGCGCACGTGTAACTTTGAGAATTTGCGCAATGGCTACACCACGATTGCACAACAGTCTTCTGAGCGTGGCAAGGCTGCAAAGACGGCTGTTGAAGCGATTAATTCGTATATGCAGGCAAAGCAGGAAGCGCTCAAGAATATTATTTCAAATTCCAACTTGCTTGATTTGCATAATGAAAATGATGACTGGGAAGATGTGATTACGGTGAACTTCCCCTCTTTGCAGCGTACGGACTATGGTTCGGCGGCGTTAAAGGCGATTCGTGATAGTGAAGTCCGCAAGATTTATGTTGCGTATATGGACGCAACGACAGGCTCTGCCAAGCGCAAAGAAAATGATGATGACAACGAATATGGCTCGAATAGCAATAACGAATCCGCTGAGGATTATGCTGTAAAGAATGTTCAGTACAAGATCACGAAGTATCAAGCGTTGGCGAAGTACATGAATACACGTTCGGCTTATGGCAAGGCATGCGTTAAGCAGTTGGCCAATATGGGGATTACCCCCACTTCCATTACGGAAACGATTACGCAACTCAAGAATGACATGAAAAATGCCAAGAAGGCTGCTAAGGAAGCAGAAAAGCAACAACGCGAAAATCAACGCAATCGTTAATTTTTACGCGAATAATGCGTTAACAATCACCCCAAACGTTACACTGCTTGTTGGTGTAACGTTTGTTGTTTTATGATGTTGAAAAAGATTCTAAGTTTCTTTCACTCATGGGGCCTATTTTATGCTATAATATGAGGGTAATTCTTTTTGAAAGGAAAGTCGATATGTCTAAACGTCCAGTATGTTTAATTATTCGTGATGGCTGGGGCATGAATGCTCGCTTTGAAGGCAACTCTGTTTTTTGTGCAAAGACGCCTGTAATTGATGAATTGCGCACGCGTTATCCTTGGTGCCGCATTGAATGTTCGGGTGAAGAAGTTGGTTTGCCTGACGGTTATCAGGGTTCTTCCGAAGTCGGTCACTTGAACATGGGTGCCGGTCGTATCGTTGAACAAGAATTGAAGCGTATTGATGATGGCCTCAAGAGCGGTGAACTTTTCAAGAGCGAAAAGTGGGAAGCGCTCATCGCCAACTGGAAGAAGAATGCTTCTCAGCTTCACCTCATGGGCCTCTTGCAGGACGAAGGTGTTCACGCTCACCAGGAGCATCTCTTCAAGATCATGAAGCGTGCACGCCAGGAATATCCTGAAGGTCGTATCGTTCTCCATCCGTTCTTGGATGGTCGTGACACGCCCCCGCGTTCGACGCTCGAATATCTCGCAAAGCTTCAGACGGTTATGGCTGAAGTTGGCAACTGCGTAATCGGCACGGCAATGGGTCGTTATTACGGCATGGATCGTTCGAAGAATTGGGCGCTCACTTCCGAAGCTTATGAATGCATCGTGGCAGCTGCTGGTAAGAAGTATGACACGGTTGAAGCGGCTGTTAAGGATGCCTATGACAATCTTCAAACGCCCGATGGCACGGAAATGACCGACGAATATATTCCTTGCTGCATCATCGGTGATTATGCAGGTATGAAGGATGGCGATTCTGTCATGCACACCAACTATCGTCAGGACCGTGCGATTCAGCTCACATTGGCCTTTGTCTCCGAAGGTTATGAAGGTCCGCGTTCGACACGTCCTGCAGTGACGTTCCTCGGCTTCACCCGTTATTGGGACGAATTCGAAGACTACCTTCTCGGTGCAATGGGCGGCGATGGCGGCATGGATATGCTCCTCGGCGAAGTTGTCTCCAAGGCAGGCATTCGTCAGTTGCGTATCGCTGAAACGCAAAAGTTCCGTCACGTGACCTCCTTCTTCAACGGCAAGAGCACAAAGCCTTATGAAGGTGAAGATCAGGTTGACGTTCCGAGCCGTTTTGACCCCGCAACGTTTGCTTCTCATCCGGAAATGGAAGCTTACAATGTGACCGAAGAGCTTCTCAAGTATCTTGAAAACAATCCCTATGGCTTTATCGTTGTGAACTATGCAAACTGCGATATGGTCGGTCATACCGGCGATTTGGCGGCAGCAACCAAGGCTGTGGAAATCGTTGACGAATGCGTCGGTAAGGTGTTGAAGCGTTTGATGGAACTCGATGCGCATGTGCTCATTACTGCTGACCATGGTAACGCCGAACAGATGGTTGACTATACCACGGGTATGCCGAAGACCTCGCACACCTTGAACAAGGTTGAATGTATCTATGTTGCAAAGGATGCCGACAAGCGCGAAATGCGTGCAGATGGCAAGTTGAGCGACATCGCAGTGACGTGCTTGGACCTCTTAGGTCTCGAAAAGCCTGAACAAATGACGGCAAACAACCTCTTTGTTAAGTAAGTCATACATTCTCCTCTTACATGGTGAAGACGATAGTATCCCACTATCGTCTTCACGTCAAAAAAGACAATGGGAAAACTCGGTGATACTATGAACCAGGAACATCTTACACGCATCCAAAAGTTACAACGCGCCATGGCGACGGAAAACATCGATGCCATGTTTCTCTACTCTGAGATTAATCGTGCCTACTTCACAGGTTTGACAACAAGTAATGGTTTGTTGCTTGTTGAACGCCAGGGAACGCCCATTTTCTATACCGACTTCCGCTATATTGAAGTTGCCAATCGCACGCTTAACGGAATTGATGTGCGGACCTTCAAGCCAAATGCTGAGCAGATGAAGGACTATCAGGCAATGGCGACGGCTTGGAAGACGGTTGGCTATGAAGGTTCTCTTACCGTTGCACAGTTCTTACCGTTACAAGAAGCGCTTGCCAATGCAACGTGGAAGAATATTAGCAACACCATCGCAACCATTCGTGGCATCAAGTCGGCTTCCGAAATTGAGGCAATCCGTAACAGTGCCGCAATCAATGATGCCGTGCTTGCAGACCTCTTAAAGGTTTTCAAACCCGGTATGAGTGAATTGGAAATGCAACGCATTTTCCGGACCATGATTGCTGAACGCGGTGTAAAGGAATCGTTTGAGCCAATCTTCTGTGCTGGCGTCAATGCTGTTGAATGCCACCACCATCCCGATGAAACCATTCTTCAACCCGAGAGTGAGTTGTTGATTGACATGGGGGTTTTGGTCGATGGGTATTGTTCGGATATGACGCGTACCGTCTACTTCGGCACCCCTACCGCACGCTTTAAAGAAATCCACGACATTGTGCTTGAGGCCAACCAAGCTGTCATTGCACAAGTAAAGCCAGGCATGCGTTGTTGTGATGTTGACACGATTGCACGCGATATTATTACCAAGTATGGTTATGGCGAATACTTCGGCCACAGTCTCGGTCATAGCGTGGGTCTCGAAATTCATGAAATGCCCGCGTTTGGTCAAAACTGCACGACCATTCTTGAACCCGGCATGGTCTTAACCGATGAGCCAGGTATCTATATCTCTGGTGATGTCGGCGTTCGTATTGAAGACCTCATTGTTATCACAGAAACCGGATGTGAAGTTCTTTCGCATACCCCTCATGAGATTGTACTCCCATGCTAAAAAAAGAACCCAATCAAGAGCGCATTGCAGAACTCGTTCGTGAGCTTCTTATTGAGCTTGGCGAGGACCCCGATCGTGAAGGTTTACTCAAAACACCAACACGTGTTGCGAAGTCTTTAACCTTCCTCACCAAGGGTTATCGTGAAACGCCTGAAGAAGTTCTCAACGGTGCAATTTTTGAATCGACGGCGAACAATATGGTCATCGTTCGCGACATTGAGATGTATTCAATGTGCGAGCACCATCTCTTGCCTTTTTATGGTCGTTGCCATGTGGGCTACATTGCCAATGGCAAAGTCATTGGCTTGAGTAAGGTGGCCCGTATTGTTGAGTGCTATGCACGTCGCTTCCAAATCCAAGAGCGCCTCACAGAAGAAATCGCCCATGCCATTCAAAAGATCACAGGGGCTGAAGGTGTTGGCGTTGTAATTGATGCCGCACACCTTTGCATGATGATGCGTGGCGTTGAAAAGCAAAACTCAAAGACCATCACCTCTTCCGTTCTCGGATCTTTCCGAACAGACCCTGGTGTTCGCGCTGAATTTATGAGCCTCGTTAAGTAAAATTTAAAAGGATAAAAGATGAAAGAAACGCAAGATATGCTCGTCCCAATCGTTGTTGAACAAACTGCACGTGGCGAACGTTCGTATGATATTTATTCGCGCCTCCTCCAAGATCGTATTATTTTCCTTGGCGGTCCCATTGATGATAATGTTGCGAACCTCATTGTCGCACAAATGCTCTTCTTGCAATCGCAGGACCCCAAGAAGGAAATCTCTTTCTACATTAACTCTCCGGGTGGTGTTGTGACGGCAGGTATGGCGATTTATGACACCATGAATTTCCTCTCATGCGATGTCGCGACATACTGCATTGGTCAGGCTGCAAGTATGGGTGCAGTGCTTCTTGCTGCAGGCACAAAGGGTAAGCGTTATGCGCTCCCAAATGCTCGCATCATGATTCACCAACCTCTTGGCGGTGCTGAAGGTCAATGCACCGACATTCAAATCCAGGCAGCAGAAATTCAACGCATGAAGCAAACACTCAATGAAATTCTTGCTGGCGCAACAGGTCAACCTTTAGAAACGGTCTTCAAGGATACCGAACGCGACAACTTTATGTCTGCTGAACAAGCAAAGGCCTATGGTCTTGTCGACGTTGTCGTTACGAAGCCTGTAAAATAAGGTGGCAATATGCCGATTTACGAATATACGTGTAACGCTTGCCAGAAGCACTTTGAATTCTTCGCACGTACGCTTGCTTCAAAGCCCGAGGAATGTCCGCATTGCCATGCCCTCGCAGAGCATTTAACAAAAGGTTTCTCGACCTTTCAAGCGAGCTCTTCAAACGATGCAGGATGTGCATATGCCAGTCAATGCTCTCATGCACATGGCGGTGGCTGTGGGTGTGGATGCTGCGGTTGATCGCATTCGTAAAAAGCTTCTCTCAATCGGCGCATGGGGTTCGCTCCATGCGCTTGTTTTTTATCTCACGCGTTCATTCAAAACATTCACCGATTGTCACACATATAAAAAAAGAACGCCCCACAACGGGACGTTCTTTTTTACCATTGCCAAAGTGCTTACTGCTGAGGCTTCGGTTGACCACCATGCGGACGGACCGTAATATGCAATTCGCGAAGTTGCTTTTCGGTCACTTCTGCGGGGGCATGCATCATAAGGTCTTCTGCCTTTTGGTTCATGGGGAAGGCAATGACTTCACGGATGTTTTCTTCTCCTGCGAGGAGCATGACCATACGGTCAACACCCGGAGCAACACCAGCGTGAGGCGGTGCGCCAAACTTGAATGCGTTCAAGAGGCAACCAAACTTCTGTTCAACCACTTCTGGGCCATAGCCAGCCATTTCAAAGGCCTTATACATGATGTCGGGGCGATGGTTACGCACTGCACCAGAGGAGAGTTCAATACCATTACAAACAACGTCATACTGATAGGCAAGGATGTCATCCGGATTCTGGTTGAGAAGTGCATCCATGCCACCCTGAGGCATCGAGAAGGGGTTGTGCGAGAAGATAATCGCACCCGTTTCAGGATCGCGTTCAAAGAAGGGGAAGTCCGTAATCCAGCAGAAACGATAGGCATTCTTCTCAATCAAATCGAGATCCTGACCCATCTTCTTACGAAGTGCACCCATCATTGTAGGTGTCTTTTCTGCAGTGTCACAGATGAAGAAAATCGCATCGCCGTCCTTGAGGTTGCCTGCCGCTGCAAGCGCATCAAGTTCTTCTTGTGTGAGGAACTTCGCGAGCGGGCCCTTAATCTTATCGGTATCCCAAACAAGATATGCCAAGCCCTTTGCACCGAGTTCTTGCTTTGCCCAAGGTTCGAGCTTGTCGAAGAAGCTACGAGGCTTTGTCTTGATGCCAGAAACAGGAAGTGCACGAACGATTGCACCGTTCTGAACAGCCTTAGCAAATGCTCCGAAACCAGACTTCGCAAAGATGTCGCTCACATCAATAATCTTAAGCGGGTTGCGCAAGTCGGGCTTGTCAGAGCCGTACGTCAACATTGCTTCACGATAGGGAATGCGACGGAAGGGAGCCTGATCAATTGTCCAATCTTTTGGAGAGAATTCTGCAAATGCCTTGCTGAGAACCTTTTCCACAACCGCAAAGACGTCTTCTTGCGTTGCATAAGACATTTCAATATCGAGCTGATAGAATTCACCCGGCGAACGATCTGCACGCGAATCTTCATCACGGAAGCAAGGCGCAATTTGGAAGTAGCGGTCAAAGCCAGCAACCATCAACAATTGCTTGAACAACTGGGGTGCTTGAGGCAATGCATAGAACTTACCATGGTGAACACGAGAAGGCACGAGATAGTCACGTGCACCTTCAGGGCTCGAGCAGGTCAAGATAGGTGTTTGATATTCATTAAAGCCCTGTGCTTCCATTTCCTTACGAAGGAAGCTAATCAACTTGGAGCGGAGAACAATGTTTTTATGGACACGTTCACGGCGCAAGTCCAAATAACGATAGGTCAAACGCATATCTTCAGCAGGATCGGTTTCATCCGGGATGTAGATCGGCGTTGTTTCAGAGGCAGATTCAATAACGCATTCGTTTGCGACCAATTCAACTTCACCAGTCGGCAAATCTTCATTAATCGTCGAAGGTTCACGAAGAATCACTTCACCCGTAACCGTGATAACGCTCTCGAGTTTAACCTTTTCAACTTCCCCAAAGAAGGAGCGGCTCGGATGAACGACCACCTGCGTCAAACCGTAATGGTCACGCAAGTCGATAAAGAGAATACCACCATGGTCACGTTTACGGAAAACCCAACCGGAAATACGTGCGGTTTTGCCGGCATCTGCGGCACGAAGTTCATTACACGTGTGCGTGCGATAAGCGTGCATAATATCTCACTTTCTTTTAAATAAAAACGCGTAATAGTATATCATATTTTTATATAAATAACACGTATATTTTTTATTCCTCTATTTTCAATCTCAAAAAATAATCTTTTTCATCTCCATTTTACCTTCGTAAAAAAATGGAGCGCGAAATCTCGCACTCCATTGTTCACGAAAATGTAGCTTTTATTAAGGCATTTCATCTTTATCAAAGGTAAATATCCACTGTGTTGGGCATACCGACTTCAGCACTTCAGCATACGGAACCACATCTTTCACCTTTATACCCGGTTGGCAATAAAAGAAAACAACATAAATGCGACCATTCGTTGTATCCACTTTTTCCATTACCGACAGAATATTTTCTGGCGTAATGTTGGGATAGCATTTTCGCGTTAAAAGAGGTTCATATCCCTCCCCGCTCCAATCTTCTTCCACATGACAAAGGGTCGTGTTGACAGTTTCGCCATCATCACTTAAAGAAATTTCTATTTCCCATGGTTGAAAGACTCGACCTTCTCGCTCCAACCACTGTGGATTAGGGGTCAATGCACGGAATTGTAATTGACCTTCTGGCGGGAGATCAATCGTAAAACCGCCTTCTCTCTCAACCATCTGAAAAAGCTTTGAGACGGGGACAAGATCTGCAAGTAAAAGCTGTGGATCAAGGTTGATTGTTAAGAAAACATCTCGCGGATCATTCGAATAAGCCTTTAACTTCTCAATCAATCCATCGGTTGAAGCAAGGCTTTCTTTTGTTAATAACAAACGTTCATTACAAACGCGAGCAAGACCATTAGGAAGTCGTTGCCACTGAAGTGCGACAATGATAGGCTCTCCTGTTGGGTGCGTCCTTTTCGCACGGAAAGAACCATACACGGCACTTTTATCTGCCGCGTAAGGCATCCCGAAAACAGAAAAACTTTCAATGTATGTGGCAATGATGGAATTCGGCATCATGTCGTCATCAAGTTGCGTTCCGACATATGGGAATCCTCGGCCAAAAAGATTCTCGGATGGCGTTGACCACGTATCTTCCACTTCTTCTTCGAGGGAATAAAATTGTGGTTGTTCTGCCAGCGCAGCAAGTTTAACCGTAAAACGTTCGCCCTTATCAAGCGCCATTCCACGAGCAGGATTCGCACGAATTCCCTTGGGAACACCAAGCGCCTCAACCGCCTGTGCAATAAGAGACGGCGCATCCCATGCGATTAAAAGCCCTTCATATCCACGATCGCTTTTCTTCCCAAGAAGGATGAACTCGGTTTCATAATTTTCGCGTAAACCACAAAATTCAGCGAGGAGATAAACCGTTGCATTCGCTTTGGAATAAACGCATGTCGGTGAGAGCGCAATACAATCTTCTGGCAACCCTTGACGCCATGTTTCCTTTGCTTCTGGCGTCTTAAATCGATAAACATCAGGCAAACGATCGTTCGTCTCTGCATAGAGCGGACCAATACCACTCATGCAAAAGAGAAGCATTAAGAGAGATATGATTTTCATTCCCCTACTCCATCAAGCTGTAACATTTCCAAGAGAATCTGTGCAGATTGGTCTGCCGCGCGTTCAAAGAAGTCATCGTAGGTTGTATTCGTATCATCATCTGCACAGTCGGACATTGTACGAATCACAAGGAATGGTTTTTTTGTCGCCATCGCAACATGAGCAACCGATGCGCCTTCCATTTCCACACAATCAGGCCGAACGGCAGCAACAATCGCCTCTCGAGTTGCCTGGTCATTCACAAAAACATCACCTGTTGCAATACGCCCTACGCAAACATTTGATGCAGGTATCTTTGCCTGCTCACAGGCGCGCTCGCACAACGCAACAAGTGTTGCATCCGCTTGGAAAAATTGACACTTCGGAAAATATTTCAACATCACAGCATCTTGATCATGGAAGCAGAGTTCTTTTGAGATAACAACATCCATCATCTTTAATCCATGCTTAATTCCGCCAGCAATGCCCGCATTAATGAGCACATCGCATGCTTTTACACATGCAAGATAGGTTGCGCACATTGCAGCATTCACCTTGCCAACGCCACAACACGCCACCACGACTGGATGATTGTAAATCGTCCCCGTGTAAAAAGTTGTGCCGCATACATCCTCTACCGTCTCAATCTCCATCGCTTCTTTTAAAATTGCGACTTCACGATCTAATGCACCTAAAATACCCCAACGTTTCATCTTTTGTTCCTTTCACTTACTTCACAGACATGGGATATGCCGCAAACGCATCTTCAATACCATCAGCGATTGCACGTGCAATTGATGCACGATATGTAGCCTTGGCAAGTTGTGCACGTTCTTCTGGATGATTAATAAAGCCAATTTCCGCCAACACACATGGTGCTGGCACATCACGCACTAATCGAAAATATGCATGTCGTACGCCACGATCAACAACAGATGAATCCA
The DNA here is from genome assembly GCA_045613865.1 of Candidatus Spyradenecus sp. Lineage (GTDB taxonomy): Bacteria > Verrucomicrobiota > Kiritimatiellia > RFP12 > DVOR01 > Spyradenecus. The sequence goes on from JAZLBT010000006.1 coordinate 19,807, forward strand.
TCATCTTTAAACGTTGATGCACTGCAATTGCAAGCTTTGTAGAGGGAATAATAAAATCTTGACTTACAGAGGAGCCTGTTGTTGGAAGGTAGCCTGTTGTACTCTTACAATTCACATCTGGCACAAGATAAACTTCAACCCCACGTGCATTTGAATGAGGATTTTCCGTCGAGTTCACATGAATACTTACACTCGCATCAACGGGCTGCATTGCAATCTTATCCGTACGTTCTTTAAGCGACATTTTAACATCACGGTCACGCGTTAACATCACCTTATGTCCACGCAACTCCAGCAATCGCTTAACCTCAAGTGCCACCTCAAAAGTAATCTTCTTCTCTTGCATCGTGCCTGCATTACAACCAGGGTCATCCCCACCATGACCTGCATCAACAACAACAAACAATCGGTTCTTACGTACCGATGGTGTTAAGAGCGCCTCTCTTAAAATCTGTAAATCGCGTGTTGGAACTCCGGTCATTGTTGCCGACTGATTAAGATAATACGTTATCCCATTAATCGACATGTCTTGATAACCGCGATTAAAGACTAATGTTAACATGGGATTCTTGATAATTGCGGTCTTTTCAGTTACCTCACATGTTGCGTTTTGCAAATTTAAATAATTGGGGATATGATGAAAAGGCTGTAACAGCGCATCCGGATCCATGGGCGCAGAACATCCTACAAAAAACAAAAATAAAAAAGAAAACGTACACAAAAATCTCTTACATAAACGGAACATATTTATTCCTTTATCATTATATTGTTTTAACTTGTTGTGCTAAAAGGCCTGTTGAACGATGAAGATGCGTTAAGGCAATGGCGAGCGCATCAGCGGCATCGTTTTGAATCGGTGGTGGCAAAGCAAGAATGCGTGCAACCATTGCTTGCACTTGTGCCTTCTCTGCTGAACCGACACCAGTTACTGCGCGTTTAATCTCCGATGGTGAATATTCCGAAAGTGGCAAATCTCGCTTTGCACATTGTGTCACAACAACACCGCGTGCATGACAAAGAATCATCGCCGTACGAGCATTCTTTGCATAAAAGACAGTTTCGAGCGCGGCCTCAGTTGGCTGATATTCATCTAACACCGCTTGCAACGTTCGATCGAGATGCGCTAATGCCCGAGACATTGGCCATGATTGGGGAATATGCACATTACAGTAGTGTAGCGCGCGATAAACATTCCCCTGCACCGCAACAATCCCAATCCCCGTTGAACGTAACGAGGTATCAAACCCAATCACAATCCGAGGCAACGTATTCGCCATGATTAAAAGATTCCTCGCGACCAAAAACGCGTTACTTCAACAGACTCAAGCTCAGCTTGACGAATCTTGGAAAGATTTGGGAAGAAGTCCAATCCTGTTAATGCTTCAATCTCATCAATTGAGTAAAAACAATAACGTGGGTTCTTACGCTTTGCAGTCTCCTGTGGCATATAGATACCAATCGCATAAAGTCGTTTATCTCTCACCGATGCGATAATCTTATAGAAGCCCTTTGGAACATGAACCGCACCCTTGCGCAACGTTTTCTTTGTTTGATCTGGCACAATTCCAGTAATCACCCAAATCGTCTCTCCGAGAGAAGAAAGGTCATCCGCGACCTTTTCCTCAAGCTTTCGCCACGCATGACGATTAAGGTCTGCTTTTTGCGGTGCAATATTCGACATTAAGAAGGTTTCTTTTTGCGCAGAACGCCCATAGCGCGTTGCTATCACATGGTTCGGTGCCATATGACCACGATCATAATTTGATCCCGTATAATCGCTGTGAGACGGTGAATTCTTCGCTTCTTTGTCATAGTCAAACGTTGCAGGTCGCTCCCACGCATGTTCAACAATCTTCTTTGTCGGCACTGCATAAGCACTCCAAAGAGGTACACGCAGTGACGGTGACCATGCCGTCCAATAGCCCTTACGTTTTAGTATTTGCTGATCATCAGGCGTAATTTGCGGTTGAACAACTTCGGGCATACCAAAGGGGAGTGGCCCATAGGGCACATCCGCTTCATAAACAACAAAGGCATCCTTCCCCGTAACCCCAATGACATCGGTGAAACCTGACGTCAAAGAACCCACAGATTCGAAAAAACTTTCAAAACAACCAAATGATGCGCGAAAATCTCGCGATTGATGCGCAAACCAATTCCCAACACACAAAAGACCTACTGCCATAAAGACCGTTAGAAAAGAGGATGTCTTTTTAGAAAAATTAGGAATATATGTCTTTGAAATTTTCTTTCGCTTTTTCAAAATAAATCTCCGCTTCTATTGATGCTCAACAAGAGCCTTACGTGCGATTTCACAACACTGCTGAATCGTTTTTGCTTCAAGGGGAATCAACCCACATAAATAGCGTTCACGAATACCAACTTCATCCCGCTCAATCACCAATTGGCTTGAAGTTTTAAAGTAAAGCCCACCATGACACCACGCAACTTGAATCAAAACAAAATCAGCAAAACTTTTAATCTCTGCATAATCAATGCTCTCACCCAAGCGGATCGCTTCCACCATTCGAGGCGACACAGGCGCTGCCAATGGCAACCCCCAATAAACCTCGGGGTGCGTTTCAAGATAATTCGTCGCAATCGCATCGTCAAGCACTGTAAAAATATCAAGCTTATCTGCGTCACGAACGAGATGACAAAGCTTCAATTCATCCGCTGTTAAGTGAGGTGGCAACTCACGTAAACTGTGAAACTCTATCGCCTTCAAAACAAGATTACGATCTTCTGCCGACCAATCTTCTAACCATCCAAGGGTTAATGCTTCACTGCAACTTAACAACGCATGATTAACGCTTACACGATCACTAAACGTTCGATATTGCGTAAATTGTTTAAAACGTCCTAAGTCATGGAGCCATGCAGCTGCACGTCCCAACGATTGCAAATGGGGTGAGAATCCTTCCCCTTCCATAATACGCTCTGCATTTTGAACAACACGCTTTGTGTGTTCAAATTTTAAAACATGCATTGCATCATGTGCAAAGGAAGAATAATAGGCCTCAAACGCAGCTGGTAAATCGCTTAACTTCATAATAAATCCATTATAGCAAAAATCGACATGAACGTTAAGCTTAAAATAATACCTTTCTCCAATGTATTATAAAAGGAGACAACTAAAAGCATAGGCAAAAGAAACCACGATAAAAACAAACAATTAAACACAACCCATAGCGATTAAAACTTCGCCAATGGACATGTAGCACACGCTACATGATTATTATGGCAGAAATCGTTATAAATCTGTAAGAGCCCTTGTTGTTGCAAAGCTTCTTGAGGCAAATGAGTTGTTTCGCCTGTCAAACGCGCCCACACTTCTCTCATTGGAGCCGATATAGCTTCTCCAGGCAAGCTTACAAGTTCCTTTGTATCAAGCGTCCCCGTTGCAAGACGATAAGGCACGAAGAGATTATTAACAAGAGTATTCGCACGCGTGAGACCAATCGGCGAGCCTTTAATCTCCAATGTCTCTACAAGCATCTGCGAGGCTTCAACAAGCGCATCTCCCAACGTCGATAAAGGCTTTTCGAGAAGCACAGAAATCTGATCAAGAACACCCAACCCACCTGCGAGACGACGATAAGGATGATTTTGCGGTCGAAGGGCGCGTAAATCCCATTGATAAGGCTTCGTCGTGGGTTTAACACCACTCTTCCACCAAAGGTCCCAAAGAAGACGTTGTTCCGGCTTCAAAAGCCCACTCAAGCCTGCAAGAACTGCAAATCGTTGCAATGTCGAGAAATGCTCAATTTGTTTAAAGGGGACTTCTTGAGCTAGACGCGTAAAGGTCTCTGAATTCCGTTGATATCCCATCGCGCGCAAGAGCCCCTCATAAAAAATCTGAAAGGCGGTGGACGCTTCCGCTTGCGTATAAAATCGTTGGGCCTTCATCAAAAAACGATGGTAGCCAGCACTTGAAAGAAGATGTGCACGCTTTTGAGGTTCCGCTGCAAACAACAGCTGACATGGTGCAGAATCTCCTACACGTTGAAGTTTCAACGTCTGTAAATCAAGTGACCAATCATTTTCACGAAAAAGTGGTTCAAGTGCCAATTGAGGAATCGTCGTGGGCAATGTTGTAGCAATAGGCTTATCAAACCACGTCACGTGTAAAATAACATTGGTATAATTTGCATCACTCGCGTGTTGATGATAATCCCAATCCCGTGGTGTCAGATGGATCTCAACATCACCTCGTTGCACAATACCATCAATCACAATCAATGCATTCTTAAAGTCAGGACCATCCCCTCGGTTGAGAATCCCCCACTCTAAAATTGTGATGGGCAACCCCGCCGAATTCGCTTGCACCTCAAAGCCCTGTAGCTTTGCTTGCCACAATGCTTGAATATGCGATTCCTCTAACGGCATATGCTCCATACACACATTCCCATACTCTGACAAAATTGTAGAGTATGGATGTGCAAGAGCGGCAAGTTGTTGAAGCATCTTTTAGAAGAAACGACGACGAGAGAAGAAAATCACCGTTAAAAGCACCAATCCCATCGCAATTCCTAAGATGATAAAGAATCCGAAGGGACCACGATCCGCGAAAGGCAACCACGTATTCATGCCAAAAACCGAGGCAATCAACATCGGCACCGTCAACACAATGGTCATTGAAGTTAAGAACTTCATGACATTATTGAGATTGTTGCTGATAATTGAGGCAAAAGCATCCAACGTACCCGTCAAAATGTTACTATGAATCGTTGCCATCTCAAGGGCCTGCTGATATTCAATGCGAACATCTTCAAGCACGTCAAGATCGTCTTCATCAATCTCAAATTGACGCGTAGTGCGAATACGACCGAGCAAAATATCATCTGCCTTCAACGACGTCGTAAAGTAAACAAGCGACTTCTCAATGTTTAACAAACGCATGAGGCCTTCATTTGAGATTGATTCATGAAGTTCTTGTTCAACCATATCTGCACGCGAACGAAGATCTCGCAAATAGCGCAAATACAAAATCGCAGCATGCCACAATAGGTGAAAGGTAAAACGAAACTTCTGTTCCGGCGGACAAACACGACGGATTTGATCCAAGAAGGAGGCCGCAATCGGTGTTGAACGGTTACAAACCGTAATCACTGCATTCGAGGTATGCACAACACCCAACGGCAACGTATTAAAAGGATGCAGGTTTTCATTCGGCTCATGATACGGCACATGCACAACGATAAGAATCGTGCCATCATCATCAACATCCATACGCGGACGTTCGTCTCGGTCAAGCGGATCAGAAAGAAACTCACGTGAAACGCCAGTCAACGTCTGAACACGCAAAATTTCTTCCGTCGAGGGGTCTGAAAGATTAATCCAACACGGCCCATCGGGGGTCACAACCTCGCGCAAACTCCCATTTGCCCACTGGTAAATTGAAAGCATAATTAATGCCCTCCCTTGCCATCCTCTCCAAAGAGATAAAGCTCTAAGCCTTTAGGTTTACGACGTTTAAAAAGGGTATACCCCTTAAACACCCACAATCGGCGCAAACGGAAATGTCGACGCAAAAGTTCCTTGCGATCTTCAGACAATTCCTCACGAATACGATACCAATGTTTGTAGACGCCAGAGACATCTGCCATCTTTAAAATCTTCTTCACAAATGAAGGCACCCACCACCGTAGAGGAATACCCGCCTGAAAATCCAAGAGTGCCGGATGGCCATCCTTCAAAATCATCACATTCTTCGCATTACGATTATCGAGGTGCGTAATCTTGCGACGATGCATCTCAAAAACCATCTCTTCTAGTGTCTCAAAATAACTTTCAGGCAAAAGTGGAATAGTACTGTCCTTTGCACGGCGATCTTCATAAGCGCTGATGGTTTCACCCTCGAGATACTCCATGGAGAACGTATAGGCATCAATACGTTGCAACTTCTGGGGAATACCATAAATACCATCAAGACGCGCCATCATCTTCAATTCGCGACCAATCATCCAACGGCCCCAAGTCCAACGAATCCACCAAGGGCTCTGACGGAAATCTTTCACAACAAAAGATCCCTCCGGCGTTTCAACAAGATAAACACATGCATTTCCTGCACGGCCCTTGTTTAAACATTTGGCTGCTCCATTTTCCCAATCTTTACGTTCAATCTTGTATGCCATAAAATGCCCGCCTAACCTTAGAACAATCGTAACGAAACACTTTATCTATAAGTATATCACATACGCCCTAAAAATGCCACATAAAAATTAACACACAACCACGCGTCACGCCTTTATCCAACAACAAATGAAAACTTTACACCGCTTTTAAATTTATGCTATAATTCAGAAATCTTTTCATTAAGGTCAAACTAAACGGGCTTAAATAACAAAATGAAGAAACTTCTTCAACATCTTCTACTTTGCTTGATGATGGTTGCGCTGAGTGCAAACGCACGCCTGAGTGCAACATTTTGTCTATGCCCACCTCCTGAACAGACGCAAACGCCTTGCCCCTGTCACCAAGAGGACACACAAACTCATAACCTCCAACAAGTAGATGAGGATCATTGCACTGACGATACGCTCGAATTCGTCAACATGCTTCCCAACCAAAAGCATCCAACCCCGATTAACGTCGACCTCTTTACGCCCATCGCGATTGACCTGCTCGACCAATTATCAAAACAATGGATGCCTCCATGCGGTTCACGCGCAACCGCGCCACCACTCATTACCGCACACTATATCTCAACAGCGCCTCGACTCTACCCGCGCGCATAAATCTCTCCTCTCAAACACAAAAGACATCGTTGTTCTCAAACAACGAGTATTGACTTTTATTTTGAGAAAAGGAGATTCGTATGCGTTCTTTCTTTAACCTTATTCTTCATTGGCCTAAAGCCACGCTGTCTGTAATCATCATTCTTGCCCTCATGGGTTGGCGCATGGCAACAACCTTACCCATCGATGTCTTCCCAGATATCTCTGTTCCTCGCGTCGTCATTCAAACAGAAGCTGGCGGTCTCTCCGCAGATGAAGTCGAACGCCTCGTGACCATTCCTATTGGCTCTGCCGTCAATGGCATCCCAGGGGTAACCAACATCCGTTCGAGCTCTGGCGGTGGTCTCTCTTTTGTATGGATTGACTTTGATGTCAACACCGATCTCGCACGTGCCCGCTTCGACGTATTCGAACGTATGGCACGAATTACCGAAACGCTTCCAGAAGAAGTTGAGGCAGAAATTGCACCCGTCGTTTCCGTGACAGGTGAAATTATGATTATCGCTTTAACCTCCCAAGGTGGTGTCAGCCCCCTTGAACTTCGCGAAATTGCAGAATACGACCTGCGCACACGCCTCCTCGCGATTCCTGGCATTGGCGAAGTGACCGTCATGGGCGGGCTTCTCCCCGAGTGCCGCGTCCACGCCAACCCCGAACGCCTTGCCGTTTACGGACTTGATGTCAACGACATCGTCGAGTCCGTCTCCAATGCCTCTACCTTTGCTAGCGCAGGCTATCTCCCCAATGTGGGTGGCAACGAAATTCCCCTTCGTCAAATTGCAACCGTCTACACGACTAAAGAATTAGAAGCCGCCATCCTGCCTATGGCATCACCGCTTCGCATCGGCGATGTTGCAAACGTCACCCTCGCGGGTGCTCCACGCCGCGGTAGCGCATCATATGAGGGCAGTGACGCCGTCTTACTCTCCGTCCAAAAAACACCTGGCGGGAACACCCTCGAGCTCACCAAACAAGTTGAAGAAATCCTTACCGGTTTTCGCAATGAGCTCAAAGATCGCGACATCGCAATCCATCACGATGCCTACCGTCAAGCCGATTTGATTAATGCATCAATTGAGGGAAGTCGAAGCGTTCTCTGCGATGCCATCCTCGTCGTTGTTCTTGTGCTTGGTCTCACCCTACTCCAAGTGCGCACATTGTTCATCGTGCTCTTAACCATGCCACTCTCCGTCCTCCTCGGCGTCTTACTCTTCCCCGTGCTTGGCATTGGTATCAACGTAATGACACTTGGCGGATTTGCCGTTGCGGCAGGCGACATCGTTGATGCTTCAATTATCTTTACTGAAGTCATTTGGCGTAAACTAAAAGAAAATGACAAACAAGCATCAATCGTTTCCGTCATCCTTTCTGCCGCCTACTCAGTCATTCCTGGCGTACTCTCCTCAACCATCGCCATTATCCTCGTCTTTACACCACTCTTAATGCTCACAGGGCTTGAAAGTCGCTTCTTTAAACCCTTTGCACTTTCCTACCTAGCCATTTTCATAGCATCTTTCATTGTCTCACTCTTTGCCGTGCCAACCCTCTCCCGACTCTTATGGAAGGCTCCCAAACAAAAGAAGGGTCAACAAGACGCCCCCGTGCAAGGTGAATCCATCGCAACACGTGTGATGAAAAAACTCTATTCACCCATCGTCCGCCTCGCCCTTAAAGCCCCCCTCGCGACCGTTCTACTCTCCCTTGTCATCTGCGGGGCGATCGCATGGCGAGCAAAAGACTTTGGTTCGAGCTTCTTGCCCCCCTTCCGTGAAGACTCCTTCAATGCAGCACTAACCCTCCCTCCAGGCGCTTCACTCGATGAAACAGAACGTGTCTCCGAAGCCTGTTGTAATGCCATCGGCAAACTCCCCGGCGTTCTCTCCGTCACACGCCGAACTGGTCGAGCAGAACGCGACCAACACGCCGAACCCGTCTCAAACAGCGAATTCGTTGTTCGCGTGGACCTTATGTCTGACACCAATCAGTTACGCGAACAAATCCGCGCAATCCTCTCTGCCGTTCCTGGAGCAAGTGCACAAGTTGGCTATCCGATTGCCCACCGCATTAGTGCCATCCTCTCAGGCACTGAAGCCGAACTCGCTATTAGTGTCTACGGCGAAGATCTCAACGTCCTACGTGCAGTAGTCGCCAAACTCAAAACACAACTTGAAGCAATGCCAGGCGTAGCGGATGTCCAAGCCAACCGCGAAATCACCCTTAATACACTCCGCATCGACTACAATCTTGATGCTCTTGCCGAGGCTGGACTCACGCTTAAATCTGCGGGTGAACAAGTTGCGCTTGCCTTTAATGGCATTGAAACAGGTGAAATCCGTGATGGACTTCGCCGTCGTCCCATCGTCGTTCGACTTGAAGAACCTATCGATGGCACAAGCGAAGAAAGTGTCCGCAACCTTCTCTTGCATGCCCCTGACGGGAAATTTGTAAAACTCCACGATGTTGCACAAATCGTCCCTGAAGAAGCCTCCAACCTTCTCCTCCGTGAAAATGGCCGCCGTCGCGCACTCATCTCATGCAACATCACCGCCGATGCCAACGTGGGTGACCTCGTCAAGCAAATGGAAAAAACACTCAATCCAATTGCAGAAACAATGGGATGCTCCATAGCCTATGGGGGCAGCCATAGCGCGCGTGAAAATGCCGCCAAAAGTCTCACCACCTTGGGCGCCATCCTCTTCGTCGCACTCTTTATCCTCCTCGTCTTTACTCTCGGCAATGCAAAGACAGCCCTCGTTGCACTCATTAGCATTCCTTTGGGATTAGTCGGCGGCATCTTTGCCGTTGACCTCTCAGGTCGTATCGTCTCCGTGCCATCGCTCATTGGCTTTGTGACCGTTGCAGGCTTTACCATTCGTAACGGCATCCTCCTCCTCAACCGCTACCAAGAGCACATCCAAGCCGGCATCCCTGTCAATACTGCAATTATAGAAGGTTCACTTGAACGTATGGTTCCCATTATTATGACCTCCCTCACCACCGTCCTCGGGCTTTTACCCATCGTCTATGCTGGCGACACCCCAGGTGGCGAACTCCTTGCACCACTTGCGATTGTTCAATTTGGTGGCATCCTCGGCGCAATGCTCTTAGGACTTATCATCCTCCCTGCAGCAGCAAGCCTTGTCTACCGCACACCAAAACAAAAAACCACCCTTGCACTCCCCCTTCTCCTCGCCACCTGCATCCTCACAGGATGTCAAAACTACACTCCTGCCCCCATCCAATGGCAAGAAGAAATCGCGACGTGGGAGAAAACTCCCACCGTCACCCTCACCACTTGTGAAGACGCCGCCTGTCTTGCCCTCATCGGCAACCCCGAGCTCAACACCCTCCGCATAAGCGCAGCCGGCAGCAAAGCCATCGCAGCAGCAACCGGTTGGTGGTCAGACCCCACGCTTGACCTCGACATCCAACGTGTCCTTCATGCGACAGAAAACCCCTTCAACCTCGGTGGAGCTATCGCCTTTACCCTCCCCCTCTCTGGTGTTCCCGCGCTTGAAGCACAAACCGCAAAAGCCTACGCCAAGGCCGATGCCTCCGACATCAAAGCGACAGAGCAATCCATTGCAACCGATGCACGCATCGCCTTCCACACCCTAGCAATGGCACACAAAAAGGTCACCCTCCTCCGCGCCGCACTCAACGACGAAAACTACCAACATGCTCTCGCGACCCTCCAACCGCTTGCCCATGCTGGCGAAATCCCCTCCACAACCGTTGCAGAACTCCACCGCGCAAACCTCGCACGCCATAACGAACTCAAGGCCGCCGAACAAGAACACCTCCTCGCGAGCGAAGCCCTTCGCAAAATCCTCGGCCTCGCACCGCGCACCCATCTAACCCTCCAACTCTCGCCCAACACCACCTCTTGTGAAAAGTGCCCCACCACCATTGATGACCCCATGACCCTCATCCAACACCACCAAATCCAGGCACTTCTCCAACGCCTTGAAGCCGATGAGCAAGCCCTCAAAACCGAAATCCAACGCCAATACCCCGACATCACCCTCGGTCCCTCACTTGCGCGTGAAGATGGGCATAACCAAATCGGCCTCATCTTCGGCATCGACCTACCCCTTTGGAACAAAAACAAACAAGCCATCGCTGAAGCAACTGCAACCCGCGACCTCACACGTGCAACCTCCATCCAAACATGGCGCAACCTCGTCCTTGATGCCACAACAGCCCACCTCACCTACACCACACTCAGCAATACGCCCCCCTTGCAACAAGCCATCGACCTCCATGCCCTCAACACCCTTGCCACCGCTGGCGAAATCGAAATCGTAGACTATCTTGAAACCTACGAAAGCCTCGTTGATATGCAACTCTCCATGCTCGAATGGCAAACCAATCGCGCCATTGCACAAGCCGAACTCAATCGCTTTACAACCGACCGAAAGGAAGACTAAAATGAATACCGCAATCCGCCTTTGCGCCCTCTTGATCGCCCTCCCCCTCTTTGCCGAACCTCACCGCCATGGTGAAAACTGCACGGGCCACTCCCACGAACACACCCCACCCCCACAACACAACCATGATCATGACCATGACACCACACATGATCACAATCATGACCATGATACCATTCCATGTAATGGGGACCATAATCACGATCATGCACATAATCACGATCATGACGCTACGCCATATAACGAGGAGCATGACCACGAACATGCGCATGACCATACAGCCCAAACACCCGCTTGCACCGGGGACCATGACCACGACCATGACCATGACGCGGAATTAGAATCCATCCACGTTCCTGAAGAACTCCTCCACGTCATCGGACTAGAAACCACCACCACACAAAAAAAACAACTCCAATCCACTCTTACCCTCCACGGACGCTTCGAAATCAACCCCGATGCACAATCCACCGCCATTGCCCCCATCGCAGGCCGCCTCACATTAAAGAAAAAGACCCTCGATCGCATCCAACCCAACGACCTTCTCTTTACCATCACCTCCCCCGACCTCCAAACACGTGCCGCAGAAATCACCCTTCTCCAACAACGCCTTGCAACCTTTAAAGCTTCCAAAATCGCGAATGCCGAATTAGAAATGCAACTCAAAATGAAGCAATCCGAATGGCAGGCCCTCGTTGGCGATGCAACCATTACCAATGGCGTCCTCTCCGTCTATGCCACCATAGAAGGTTACATCGACACCCGCTTAGTCAACGACGGTGCATGGGTTGAAATGGGCGATCCCATCCTCAATCTCCTCCACGACAATAATCTTCGCTTCAAAGCCCTCCTCCCAAGTGCAGACACCCACCACCTCACGAGCGGCATGCACGCCACCCATAGCAACCACCACGGCACCCTTCGCCTTGGCACCACCACAGAATCAGGCCTTACCCCCGTCTACGTCATCCTCGACCACCACGACCAACACACCCGCTTAGGCGCCTATGCAACCATGGAATGCGTCACTGCCTCTACCGAACACCCCCAATGGGTCGTCCCTAAAAAGGCCATCGTCCGCCTTGGACTTCAACCCACCGTCTTTGTGAAAGACAAAACCCGCCCTGGCACCTTTATCGCCCAACCCATCACCCCGCTCCTTACCAAAGGCGAATGGGTCGCCGTCAAAGGTCTCCCAGACACAAACGTCGACATCGTCACAGCCGGTCAATATGAACTCAAAATAGCCCTTGAATCCAAGAAAAAAGGCGACAAACCCATTGGTCACTTCCACGCCGATGGCACCTTCCATACCGAAGCCCACTAATCCCCACCACAAAACAAACTTTTCAGCCTGCGGTAAGATCTCAATCCTTCACCGCAGGCTAAAAATTTTAATGTACAAACCATCTTAAAACCCTTATAAAAATCCATTTCCGACTCGCCCATCATACGACCTAGCAAAGTTAAAAATAATATATCAACCTCATCCTATTTAACACCCCCTTGTCACACCTGTGACAATACGTCTAGCATTTGCCTCCTCACAAAAATTCCCATTCCCATACATCCTTAATAAATGAATTTAGAGAGAATATTTGACAAAAAAGGTAATAAGGGGTATACTCTCAATAGTTTTGTTAATGCAAAAGGACTTTAAACATGAAATTCCTCTCTCAAGAACAATCATCAAAAGTGTACATTTGTTTACGCTATTTGATTTATTTCTTTTTAACGATTGGGTTTGCATTTTCCATCCATTTACTCGCTGCGATCTATCAAGAAAAGACATTTGTTGAACACGGCATTGTTGAAAACCTACAAATTGCATTCTTGTTGTTATCAACATTAATATTTTCGGTACAAATACTTCTTTTAACAAAACATCGTGCACTTTTGATGGTATTCGCCTCTCTTTGTTGCTTTGCATCTATTCGAGAACTCGATTCTTTCTTTGAAAGTATACTCCCTTTTATTAGTTGGAAATTCTCCTATCTATTCCCCATTGGAGCGATTAGTTATTTGATTTATGATCGAAAACAGGCCGCTAAATCGATTACCGCCTTCATTGGTACACCTGCTTTTTCCTTAATGACAACGTTAGTGTTTATCTTCATTGCCGTAGCTCAAGTTATTGGTAATAGGGCACTTATCATCAATTCAAATCCTGGCTTAGAAAATCCAACCCTCATTCGTCGCCTGCTTGAAGAAGGAACAGAATTGATTGCCTACTTCCTGTTAGTATTATCCTCAATAGAAATGTACTTCTCAATGAAGCGCCAAGACAAAACCGAAAATTAAGTTACTTCAACCACACAGAAGACTTATAAAAGTAAGACGGTGACATAACTCACCGTCTTTCATTTTTCTAGAATAATAGAATTTAGACCGCTTCAAACACCCAATACCGCGACACAAAAAGATTGACACATCAATATACTATACATCATTCTTTTCTCTCGCAGATAGACGAGTCCACTTATAAATTATCGTTAATTTATTGGACATAGAAATTTAACAGTATTCAATTGTTTGCATTGAACAAAATAAACAACGTGCTTATTTTCCTTAGCTATACGTCTTCTATCCAATACGTAAGTTTATAAATTTTCTCCCATCCATGCGGTAATTAATTTTCATTTAGAATATGCGGAACTCTCCCATCTAAACACCTGTTTTACAACACACAAAAACATATGTTCTAATCAGTCAATTTCCACCTTGAAATGCCTTCACGCCACGATGGAGTAAAGCCACTGTTACCCAAGAAAGTATTAATGCGCCAAGTGCACATACGAGTAAATGTACTGCACGCAGATCTGTAGCGGCAGAGGTTATGCCACCGAGTAATTTCCATGCTGCGGCACGGAAATCGAAGAGTTTTGGTAAAAGGTAAAACCATAATGCCGCTGTGCCAAAAAAGGTAATCGGAGTAAAAGTACGTCGCCACTGCCACACATCGGTAAGCAAATAGATTAACGCACAAAAGAGCAATGTCCATCCTCCTGCCACACAGACATAGGTTGACGTCCACAACTTTTTCACAATCGGCACCCATGGCGCGCATCCATAACCCACCCCAAGCAAAATGCCACCCGCCACAGCTATCCAGAGCGCTTTTCGCGGAACCGCTGTTCTTAAGAAATCGGCCAAAAGCATTCCGAGATAGGCGGTTAAGGGTGCCCCAAGTGTGGAAACCAAGCCTTCAGGGTCAAGGCCGTTAACACCACTGCCATCAATTCGTCCTGGCAACCATGCACGATCAATTGCCCCTGCCCAATTCTCCATAGCGTAAGGCGCACCGCCTCCACAAAGTTCAAAAAGGCCTACGTACGCAAGCAAACCCACAGGAAGCCCAACCCAACGCCATCGCGCCGGGATGGTGGTATATGCAATTGCCGCGAGGAAAACACCCAACCCAATTCGCGCCAAAACACTCGCATAGCGAATCTCTGCAAGTGAAGTGGCCGACAATGCACCATTATAAAGTGCCCCTAGTAGAATCAAAAGCAACGTACGTAACGTTAATCGCGCCCACCTACGTTGAAGTGAAACACCTTGCGTACATTGGCGTGCCCACGAATAGGTAAAAGCCGCACCCGAAATCAATAAAAACGTGGGAAAAAGCGCATCATAAAAGGTAAATCCCTCCCACTGAACATGTCCCAACTGTTCACGCATCCATGCCGAACCTGGCACATTGGGAAAACAGAGACACAGAGCAAGTAATAACGCATCACCCCCTGCGATAAAAAACATGCTCCACCCACGCACCACATCCAACATGTAAACGCGCCCAGCACCTTTCTCACACACGGTTTCAGCCCTACTCATAACGAACAATACATCGCCTCCATCAAGCGCTGCTTAAAAACAAAACCTTCAATAACGGGTACACGTTCCTTCATACCCCCTCATTTTACCAAAAACCTCACCCACCCATCAACACACATTATATACACCCAAAAAAATCCCACACAAAATCACCACATCCACCCCAAAAAACGCCTTCTCAGCAACAAAAAGAACCCCTCCTCATCAGCGAGCGACAAACCCAAACACAACAACACGCCATACAACAAACACAAAGTGTTACTTTATGCTATTTTCTAACTCACAAGCCATTACATATAAAGAATAAAAAGAAGACTAAATGTTACCGCGCATCCACAACTTTTTTTGCCATTTTTCAATCCCTATTGTTTCACTTCTTCGGCCCTTCGTACTATTTTCTAAAATTACCCGCCATAAAATATTCAAAGATAAATTATTAAAAATGAATAAGTACGACTGGGCAAATAGAGTACGGAATAATGAAGAACTGAAAACCTTTCCTTAACACTCATCCTTAACCACCCCACAGTCTACTTCCTTTTCACCAAAAACGCAACACCTTATTTAAGCCACCGCACTGTAGAAATTAAAAACGTCTCTTAAAGCGTACAATAAGCCCGTACAAACGCTCATTTAATGGATCGTTTTAACAATAAAAGGATGCAAAAAAGAAATTAAGAATTAACAATTTAAGCGAACAGCACTGTTAATTCTCAAGCTTTCACTGTTATTTTTTGCATTTTTACTGTTAATTCTTTAACTTTTACTGTTAATTCTCAAGTTTTTACTGTTAATTCTTGCGTTTAAAATGAAAATAATGTACAATAGTGTCCGTATCTTTAAGGAGGTCCGTTAATGCAAGCAGAGTCTTTAAAAAAAATCGTTTTAGATATTAAAACTTTAAAAACCGAATCCCAAACGATTGAATTAAAAGCGGCAACACAAGGCTGTCCAACAAAATTATTTGATACGCTTTCGTCATTCTCAAATCAAGATGAGGGCGGCATTATTATTTTTGGTGTCGACGAAGCGGATAATTATTCTATCAAAGGCGTATATGATGCACAGGATCTCCAAAAAAAAGTAACCGAACAGTGCAAACAAATGGAGCCATCTGTACGCGCACTATTTACTGTTTGCGAAATTGATGGGAAAGCCATTGTTTCTGCTGAAATTCCCGGCATCGACATTTCTATGCGACCTGTTTTTTATAAAGGCACAGGCCGCATTAAAGGTTCTTATGTAAGAGTCGGCGAATCTGATGAGCCAATGAGCGAATATGAAATATATAGTTATGAGGCTTTTCGTAAAAGGACAAGAGATGACATTCGCATTATTGAAAATGGCAAACTCAACCTGATCAACGAAAAGCGCATGAACGACTATCTCGCTGCTGTTAAGCGTGAAAGAAAAAATCTTTCAGAGAATGTTCTCGATGAAGAAATTTTGGACTTAATGGGTATTACAAATAATGGCACGCCTACACTCGCAGGACTTATGACCTTTTCAAAATATCCGCAAGCATATTTTCCTCAGCTTTGTATTACAGCAATTTCACTCCCTGGGACAGAGCAGGGAACGATTGGTAGCGACGGCGAACGTTTTATCGACAACAAACGTATTACAGGCGCAATTCCCGATATGCTTGAAGACGCAGTAGAATTTGTTCGCAAAAATAGCCGCACAAAGACGATCATAAACGATTATGGACAACGCGCAGACAAACCCGAATATCCAATAAAAGCTGTTCGAGAAGCGATTCTTAATGCTTTGGTACACCGCGACTATAGCATTCATACAGAAAATGTGCCTATTCGCATTGAAATGTACCGTGATCGCATGGAAATTATCAATAGTGGTGGACTATATGGGAAAATATCTATTGATGCACTTGGCAAAGTTCGCCCCGAGACAAGAAATGCTGCACTTGCAAATATGCTTGAACTCTTAAATGTAACAGAAAATAGATATTCCGGCATTCCCACGATGCGTAGCGAGTTTGCAAATGCAGGTCTCCCTGCGCCAATCTTTTCCGTTGTTCACGGTGAATTTAAGGTAGTTATGAAAAATGGTCTATTTGCAGAGACGCTATCTATCGCGGATTCTCTTGTAGAATTTTGTTCTACTCCTCGAAACAGAGCAGAAATTGTTACTTTTGTTGGCAAATCCAAAAACTTCGTAATGTCACAAATTATAGCGCCTCTTGTGGCTGATGGAAAACTGAAAATGACAATACCCGATAAGCCTAAAAGTTCAAATCAAAAATTCGTTAAGTCTTAATTGATAATGGCACCAATTCACACCTTGATCGGTGTGACGAAGATCCTTAATTGCGTTAAAGGAATCTCATAATGGGTAGTGTATCATATTGTCTGTAATTTCATTTGGTAGTAAAAATTAACGCTCCCGAGGGAGCACCGCGAGGCCCGTCCCTTTGTCCCTTTCCGAGGGAGCATCAGCGAGCGACAAACCCAAACACAACAACACGCCATACGACAAACACAAAGTGTCACTTTATGCTATTTTCTAACTCACAAGTCATTACATAAAAAGAATAAAAAGAAGACTAAATGTTACCGCGCATCCACAACTTTTTTGCCATTTTTCAATCCCTATTGTTTCAATTTCAAATCCTATTGTTTCATTTCTTCAATAGTTTGTATTCTATTTGCCGAGGTGTAACTTATTCATTTACAATAACTTATCTTGAATATTTTAGGACCGGCAATTTTAAGCTTAAAATCAGTACAATTTGTACTATTCATGCAAAATTTAAACAGTACAATTTTTTTGGGGGCCAACACTTTGAAGGGAAAATTTCCTCTTGGGAAGAAATCTTAAAGTGTACAATTTTTGGTCGGGGACTTTTTAGACCTATCTAGAAAATTCTAGAAAATAGTACGAAGGGCCGAAGAACTGAAATAATATAGTAATGATTTCAAAGAAGCTGTTATCAACATAAAAATAAGATTTTTAAAAGACGTAAATCGGAGGTTATTTATATCTTTTTCAAACAGGTGCGGTTTGAAGTTCAAACGTGCCGTAAACGAAGTTCAAACAGCACCTGTTTAAAGCTCAAACAGCACCTGTTTGAAAATCAAAACAATAGGTTTCATTTCTTCAATAGTTTGTACACTATTTGCCGAGCTGTAACTTATTCATTTACAATAACTTATCTTGAATATTTTAGGACCGGCAATTTTAAGCTTAAAATCAGTACAATTCGTACTATTCATGCAAAATTTAAACAGTACAATTTCTTGGGGGGCCAACACTTTTAAGGGGAAAATGACAAGCGGGGAAAATTCTTAAATAGTACAATTTTTGGGCGGGGACTTTTTAGACCTGTTTAGAAAATTCTAGAAAATAGTACGAAGGACCGAAGAAATGAAATGTTACAAACTCAAATCCAGTTTGTTACAAACTCAAAACTGATTTCGCCCTTTTTCCTAACCAAAGCTATGCGAAAGTAAAGAAAGAACTCCCCATGTATTGAATTTTAACCACGAATGTCACGAATTTACACGAATTTTTAGAAACCACACAAAAAAAGACAACTTATGCAAAGGGCTGCAGGTGGATTTTCCGCTAACAACGCCATGCGGGCAGTAGCTAATCGCGGCGCGATGGCGCTTCAGCGCCCCACGATTACTGCTCGCCCTCTAAGAACTGCTTATACAAAGAACAGCATGTGGGATTAAACACTACATGCAAGCGCACGGGACACGCAACTATTTTCATTGCATAAAACCTCCACTTCGTGATACTATTGTAGTGTTCCGTTGATGCGTCTTAAAGAAGTACCATACGTGATTTCGAATCCCGTCCATATCGCATCAAGGGAAAGCACAAAGGAGGCGTTTTTATGCCAACGGCGCAACAACTCACCCAAATCCTCAACGCAGCTTTACAAAAGCTGTGGGGCATTGTTTTCCATTAGTCTATTCAACTTCTTGCATCACATGAAATATAAGATTGGCGAAACCTATCTGTTGAACTACCTCTCTGCTGACATGGAAAAGCAGATTATCTCTATATTTCTGCCTGATGAAAAACGAACACTTAATATCACTTATGAGGGGATATTAACACATACAAAGCGTTTGAAAAAAACTGGCTCAATCCAGTTGGTTTGCATCGCTATATCAGATGACGGAACGCCTCAATTCAAATTGCCGGAAGAAAGTACCCAAATGAAAGCTACATTAAGTCCTACTGTAAAAGTTGCCCGAAAAAAATTAGATATTAGTGAGGGCTTAAAAGTTGAGTTTAAAAAAAGTATCATTTTCCATCCCGAAACACATGAACCATCCGAAAAGCAACTTCGTAAAATAGCGAGCGAAATTGCGGCATTTATGAACACTGATGGAGGTGATCTCTACTGTGGCATTGATGATGCTGGGTATGTAGTTGGGATTGAAAATGATTTAAAAAATCTTAACAAGGCAATAATTAATTCTGGCATTCTGGGAAAATCCGATAATGGATATAACTACAAACCAACAGAAGATGGATTTTCGCAGAAGATTATAAATATTGTTCGTTATTATTTGGGGGATTATGCATCGTCTTTAATAGAAGATCCTGTATTCTTGAAAGATGATGCAACGCAAGCAATCTATGTTAAAATTCATATTAAACCCTCGTTATCTGAGTTTATTTATCTAGGTTCTGATGAAAAGGTTTATTATCGAACAGGAACCTCATCGGTTATTCTTAAAGGTCGAGCATATGATCAATATGCACGTCAACGATTTGGGATGATGCAAAATCATTCATGTCATCAAAGCAAATGCGAAACAGAGATTATTTCGACAACATCTCAAAAGATTGATTTAGGGAAAGTTCCTGAAGATATTGAGACAAGGTATAAACAAAAAGAAGATGATAATGAGGCTATAGACGTTGAGATGTCATTTGGAATTGATAAAGAGCATATTAACAAAATACAGAATGCATATCGACAGGGAAAGCGTTGCTATATCGTTGAAGGACCTGCAGGTGTAGGAAAAACAACGTTTATAAAAGCATTATTGCCTGCTTTGAAAAAAATGTTTGACCTTAATTCATTGCTAATGGCACCCACTGGGCGTGCTGCCAAAGTTATGGGAACTCGAATTGGCACAGAAGCTCATACGATTCACTCCTCTATTTATAAAATAACAGACGCCCCAGTCTTTGATGAGAAAGAGAATTCGTTTACAAAGTTCTTTTTCCCTTTACGCCAAGAACATCCAGCACAATCTGTCATTGTTGTAGATGAAGCATCAATGGTTTCTTATTCACACCAAAATAATGAACTATTGCAATTTGGAACAGGTTCGTTATTAAATGATTTAATAACCTATTCTGGAATTAAAAACAAAGAATGCTCCAACATGCTTATTTTTGTGGGAGACCCATGTCAACTTCATCCTGTAGGTGAAAAATGTCAAATTCCTCCAGCACTTGATTCTGAGAAACTCGCTGAATTGATAGGTGAAATCCCTGTTGTAATAGAACTAACCAAAGTTCATCGTCAAACCCAAGAGAGTGGCATCTTAGATGAAGCCATGAAAATGAGGACAAGTCTTAAACAAAAAAGATTTGATACTCTTAAACTCAAACAACACTCTGACATAATCTTTTTGGATGGCAAGAGTGCTTTTAGAAATCAGTATATACTTGAAAATAATTTGGAAGAGAAAATAGTCATTGCCCAAAGTAACAAAGATGTATGGGATTACAATAATGAGGTTAGACGATTGCTTCAATACGATAGTACAATTAGTCTAGGAGAACGCCTTTTGAGTCTTAAAAATACAAGAACTGCTATTGAGGACATAGAAGGCAATAGCGGTGTTGACTTTTTCTTTAATGGAGAATTTCTTAAAGTTAATAATTTATTAAGTAAAGTCAAAATTTTTAAAGGCTTTTATCGACCCAAAAACTCTCAAAATTCATTGGTTTTTGATTTTTATTTTCAACGACTTGAGCTTTCTTGGAAAGATGAAATAGAACGTCCTCCTGTTAAAGTATGGACAAATGTCTCACCTATCTATTCAGAATTTTGGCGTAATAATCAAGACTATGCATCAATTGCATTATACAATACAATCTATGATTCCATTCGCGAAAAGAATCCCTTATGTTCGAAAGAAGAGATTCGAATGCTAATAAGAGACAACTCATTCTTGAGCGCACCTGTTGTAACGTATGGATATGCGATAACAGGACATAAATCACAGGGCGGAGAGTGGAATGACGTTTGGGCCGATTATAAATATATTCAATCTCAACACACTGACGATTATTTCAGATGGGCATATACTGTTACAACGCGTGCAAAAAAACGAATATTTGCACTTAATCCTCCATGCTTTGATTTATTGATTGATAACATCTTTGAGAAGAGGGTTAAAGACATTGAAACCATATCTTCCATAGTAGGCGAAAAGTCTCTATTAACGCTATTTGAAGAAAATAATTATGTTCATACAAACGTGGACACTCTTTCGTATAGATATCGAATTCATATTCAAAAGAAAAATACAGATATCTCTAATACCACGCCATCACTTTGCATTGATGTTGTGTTTAATGGGAAGAATCGAGTCTCTAACATAGACTTTCACGGAAGTGACATCACAGAAGAGTTTAAAAAAGCATTTTTTGATTTTAAAGGGAAAGATATATCAACCATTATGCACGGAATATTAGACAACAATCTTCCACCACCAACTATATCAAATACATCATCACCTATAATCGATGTTGTTCCTATCCATGAGGAAGTAGCCAATCGAATTCGTGAAGCCGTTCAAAAGATGGGCTTAGAATATCGTTTGATTGAATTGAAATCTTTAAATGAATATCACCTAAGGTCCAAAATTAAGCATTCAACATACTCTGGCTATTTTGATATTTATTTTGATAAAAAGGGAAATACTTCATCCCTTGGCTCTTGCACATTACCAGAATCGGCAATGTCTTTACTAAAGGATAATCTCTAATGAACCCTGCTGAACAACATAGGAAAAATGAAGAGCGCCTTTGGATGCAATATGCAGAGAACGGTGAACTACCTACCGTTCCAATTTTAAAAACAAACGAAGAGGTTGAACGCGCACGCGCTCTACTGGCGGGACCGTACAACAATTTACAAAAATTGCTTTATGGAGAAGCACTTGCAAAAATTGGTTTATTAGGTGAGATAGAGGAATCTTCACATGTTGAATCCTCAAAATGGGTGTTTAGAATAGCATATTCTAAAAAACAAAATTATAACAAAAAAGAAGAAATGAGGTCATCTTTAAGTCGTTTTAAACTTAATTCGAAAAATCAGCGTCTCAATTTATTAGGAAAATTTGAACGAGCAAAAGACATACTTAAAGACAAAACGAATACAGAGAAAGTACCATATGGGGAAAAACTTTTATCAAAGCTTAACCTAATAATTCAAGAAAACCAATGGGTTAAAGACAAAAATGAATTTATAGATTTGCTTATCTCAATTGGTTGGACATTAATAAAAGGAGAACGATTAACTACCATCGGCGAGTATACCAAGTTGTTAAACATGGCCGATAGTAATGATAACTATCTTGCTCAATCTATAACGGCCTTAAAAGAGAAAATTCAATTTCTACAGAAAAAACCAATCCTTGATTGGCAGAAAAATGTAAAGTCCGCATTGTCAGAAAGAAGTGAGGATGCTAAAAAGAAACTTGAATTGTTAGAACAAGCACATTACATCTTGAGAGATGGTGTAATCAAACAGACATTAAGTCAAGGCGAACCGCGTTATTACTTCTTATTTTATGTTACAAGAATAATTAAATCATATAAAATCAATCCACCTTTAGTCGCCTTAGAACAGTTCTTAAAAATAACGGAATATGATGGATTAGAAGATTTACCTAGGTCGTGCTATGAACGAAAAGAGAAGGAGGCAAATGCAGAAGGACAGTCTCATCCTCATCAACAAAAAGAATACTGGCCGTCACTTGTTGAAGATATTGCAAAAAATATCTATCGTTCAATTAAAATATGCACAAATAATAAACAAAAATTTAACCTTCAAGTATCAAATTTAACATGGGCAATTAACTTTTGCAAATCTGTTTATAATCATTTTCAAGATGATGTATGGGGAGATTATCGCATTGGGAAGTTGTTAATATGGTCTGGTGATATTAAACAAGCGTCTAACTTCTTATTGCCGATTATTCGAAAAAAACAATCTGAATTTTGGGCATGGGATTTATTAGGGGATCTTTACCCAAATAAAATAAAAGCGTGTATTGCACAAGCACTTCTTTGTAAATGTCAGGAAGATGAATATCTTGTCAACATCAAGAAAAAAGCTTCTGAATTGGGGCTTGACATTGAAAATGAAAAGGAGCTTTTAGATTATGCGAAAGACGCAAATGAGCTAATTCTTGCGGGAATTGAACCTATAAATGGCGTTTTATTAGAAAAATTTAAAACAAAAGAAGGTAAAAATCGAATGGTTTTTTCTGACGGGTCAAGTCGTCGACTTAAGCCCGTTTCTCTAAAATCTGCAAGGATGGGAAGTAATAGTCCTGATGGAACACCTGTAACTTTGTATCTTAATCCAGAGAACAAAGAAGAAATTATTGCAGTCAAAAGACGGAAAGAAGGTGCATTGTGGGATATTTTCCCAATTAGAAATGCGACATTTATTGAACAATTTAATGACAAAAAAGGGAATCTAGTCTCCGTTGTGGCAACAGATGATGACTCAATGCATTATTACGGCTCTCTTGATAAAATGAGACAGGGATGTCCATTAAAAATTCGAATTCTTGAAAAAGGCTCTCGGTTAAAGTGTGTTTATTTAGAGAAAGATGTGTCCCCCAATCGAAGAGAGTGGGATGTGATGCAAACAATTCCCGCTATATTTTTAGAGTCATATCAAGACAAGAGGGGCAATAATGTGAGCCTATTTACCAGTAATCACATTCAATATCGATATTATGGGAAAATCAATCAACTTATGACCGGTTCACCTGTAGACATTGTGATCGGAAATAAAAGCAACTCACAATCTGAAAAGTGCTATCATTTTTCAATATCAAGTAATCGTCATGCATGGGACTTACTAGATAAAGCTCGCGCACTCTATTGTGGAAAAAATAGAATGGGCAATTCTTTTATTTTTTCAGATGGGACTCGTCAATTTAACATGCTCCAAAATAGAGTGAAGTTTTTTGATGAATCGTTATTGGGAGAGGAGTTTGAGATCACTTACACAACTCGTCAAAAAGATAATCGATTGATTTATGATGTTTATAATTGTCAACGAATGACATCTCCATCTTTAGACTTAACAATAAAATTTTCTGGTGAAGTAAGAATATCAAATAATGAGAATGGATATGTAGATTCGTACTCAAATTTAAATGATGGTACAGGAACTCAAACTGAAGACTCAATCCTAGTCACATCAGAACACCTTCAAAAGTTTCATATTAAAGACGGTGATGTTATCACGGGTGTTGCAGTAATGTTTCAGTCTCAAAGAGGAAGAAAACAGTATCGCATGATTAAAATAATTGAGGACAGGTGCTCATAAATCCTCTTTGTGGTACATAAAGTTTAATGAGTCAATCAACTTAATGCATTTTCCAGTCGCAAATTTGGGTCGCAATGATTCATTATTTACTCGTTACCTACATCAAGTTTCTTAATGGCTTTAAATTCTTGACCTGTTCGCTCATAACCACCTACCTTATTAATGAAGCCGAGGCTGAGCCTGACTTTTAACTAAATTTAAATTGGTCTATGAGCACTATTTACCCCGCAATTTAACTTACATCTCAGTTGATTTTATTCATCATCGATTTCATTATCGTAAAGAAGAAATTTAAATATGAGCATAAGAATAGATGAGACGAGTAACCGCCCGTCGCTCAAATAGATTATGGATAAGATAAGGACAGATTAATTGTTTACGGCTAACATCAGATTTTTCCACCCTACAAAACCACTCCCCGCCCTCAAAAACCTGCGTCATTTTCACGACCTTCTTCCGATACGATATGGGTCGATGGTTCTCCCCCTCACCGTGGGGTGAATACTAATGAGAAAAGCCCCTCGTTTGTTACCCGTTTTAACGAGAAAATTTTTAGACCTCGCTAGACTTTAAAAAGGAGGCTGATAGATATCGTAAACAACCCTAATTGTTTCATTTCTTCAATACTTTGTACTATCCGTGCAAAATTTAAGCAGTACAATTTTTTTGGGGCCAATTATTTGAAGGGGAAATTTCCGCTCGGGAAGAAATCTCAAATAGTACAATTTTTGGCCGGGGACTTTTTAGACCTGTTTAGAAAACTTTAGAAAATAGTACGATTGGCCGAAGAAATGAAACCTATTGATTTCAATTTCAAACCCTATTGATTTGATTGTCAAAGCCGATTGATTTGAGTCTTAAAACCTATTGGTTTCAAACGCAAAGCAATAGGGTTTGAAAAATCATCATTTTTCTAGCATCTTACTTATCACCCGTTAATTTCAACTTAATTGCAACAAATACATGAAACCATCAGATCATTCCCTTTCTTCCTTTCTTTTTTGCTGACCCATTAGATGATACAATTTTTGATTTTTGTATTTATTTTAGTATTTGACGGTGAAATATTTATATGATATGCTTATTATGATGATGGATTTTGTTTAAACCTATACAAATAAGGAGGTCTAGGTATGAGTAAATTTTTAATTTCAGGTTTTATTGTTGGGATGTCTACATTAGAATCTGAATCCAATCTCTCTTTAACACTACAACCTTGTAATACCTATACCGATGAAGACGAAAAAACATGGGCTATCGCTTACAAAGAGATAAAAAGCGCTTCGTGTAAAATCGCAAGATTATTAAAATTAGAAAAAGGGAAAATAAATTTTGATTTTAAAGATAATCCGCCCAATGACAATCTTAAATTCATTACTCAAACTGCAATTTTACACCGAAAGAAAGTTCGGTTACAACTTGAATATAAAAAAACAAAATATAACATTATAGGTGCTTCTTGGAAAGAAAATTAATATGCAGACTCATGTCATTACTTCTGTTGCAACACTTATTAACATCATTCCTTCTCTAGAAAATCAGCAGAACAAAGGTTCACTCTTTTATCGAGGTGAAGGAAAACGATTTCAAACTCCTTGTTTGCCTGCGCTTTACCGAAAGGCTGCATGGGTTAATCGTGAACGTTATTTTTACAATGAGATATTGCATCGCTTCCCAGAAGCTCTGCAGGGTTTGGAAACAGATCTTAATCGCATGGTCTTAATGCAGCATTATCGTTTCCCGACGCGTCTATTAGATGTCTCTGAAAGCCCTCTAGTTGCGCTTTATTTCGCAGTTGAAAACAAAGCAGATGATAATGAAGACGCAGTAGTATTTTGTATCAAAGTGCCCTATAAAGCAATCCATTACGGCGACAATAACGAAGTTAAAAAGATTGCTGAATTACTAAGAAAAGATTCACAGTTCAAACTTGAATCGCCTTGTGACTATCGGAAAGTTCTTTTTGTAAAGCCGCAATGGAGAAACGATCGCATTCGTGCGCAACAAGGACAAATGCTTTTGTTTGGTTGCGATGGACAAAAGTGTAATCCTGTATATCTTCCCCAAACAACACAATCAGATGCTCCCCACCTTTACTGTGAGTGGCGTATCCCAGCGGACTGTAAGCAAAGTATTAGAAAAGAGCTTTATGATCTCGGCATTCACGAATGGACCCTCTTCCCAGATATTGAACACCTTGCAAAAGAACTAAAAGAAAAACGCTGCCGCCGCGCGCTTGATCAATAAATATATCTTAAATTAATGCCCAAAGGAATGACAGCCATGGAATACACACCCACCCAAGAAGATAAAATTGCAACCGAGATCGTCATCCCTGAAGGCGTGACAATAATTACAGAAGAGGCTTTTAGAGGTTGCACTTCTCTCAAGGAAATCATCATCCCAGAAGGTGTAACAACAATTGCAAGTGGAGCGTTTTCAGGGTGTACAAGTTTTGAAAAATTTGTTTTTTCAAATACTCTATACTCTGGAGACTTTTTGATCATTTTACAAACAATAACACTAGAATCTATTAACGAGAACACTTTTAGCGGTTGCACCTCTCTCAAGGAAATCATCATCCCTGAAGGCGTGACAATAATTGAACATGGAGCGTTTTCAGAGTGTACGAACCTTGAAAAAATCACCTTACCAACAACGCTTAAAAAAATTGGTTACAACTGTTTCGAAAATTGCACTTCTCTCAAAGAAATCATCATTCCTGAAGGCGTGACAAAAATTGGAATTGGAGCGTTTTCAGAGTGTACGAACCTTGAAAAAATCACATTGCCAACAACACTAAAAGAATTAGGCCGTGAATATTTTGGTTACCATTCGCATAAAGGGGTGTTTAATTCATGTACATCCCTCAAGGGAATCAACATACCTGAAGGTGTAACAGAAATTGACTCGGAAGCGTTTTCGGGGTGTACAAGCCTTGAAAAAATTAGCTTGCCATCAACACTAAAAGAAATTGAAGAAGGAGCTTTCGAAAATTGCACTTCTCTCAAGGAAATCATCATCCCTGAAGGTGTGACAAAAATTAGACATGGTGTTTTTTTCGGATGCACACACCTTGAAAAAATTAGCTTGCCAACAACATTAGAAATTATTTATTCATACTCTTTCAAAAATTGTACGTCTCTCAAGGAAATCATCATCCCTGAAGGCGTGACAATAATTGAACATGGAGCGTTTTCAGAGTGTACGAACCTTGAAAAAATCACATTACCAACAACACTAAAAGAATTAGGGTGTAAATATTTTGATTACTATTTGCATGAAGGGGTGTTTAATTCATGTACATCTCTCAAGGAAATCATCATACCAGAAGGTGTAACAAAAATTGATTCGAGGAGTTTTTCAGGTTGTACTGGTCTTAAAAAGGTCACATTACCAACAACGCTTAACAGCATTAGTGATTTTTCTGGTTGCACCTCTCTCAAGGAAATCATTATTCCGGAAGGTGTAACAAAAATTGATGCGAGGAGTTTTTTAGATTGCACTGGCCTTGAAAAAATTAGCTTGCCAACAACACTAGAGAAAATTGAAGAAAAAGCTTTCGTAAATTGCGCCTCTCTCAAGGAAATCATCATACCAGAAGGTGTAACAAGTATTAAAAATAAGGCATTTTTAAATTGTTCAAGCCTTGAAAAAATTAGCTTGCCAACAACACTTGAATTCATTAACGGTTTTTCAGATTGTACATCTCTCAAGGAAATCATCATACCAGAAGGTGTAAAAATAATTGGACGTGGTGCTTTTTCAGGGTGTACGAACCTTGAAAAAATTACCTTGCCAACAACACTTGAATTCATTAACATTGACGGTTTTTCAGATTGTACATCCCACAAGGAAATCATCATACCAGAAGGTGTAAAAAAAATTGAGGATGAGGCATTTTTAAATTGTTCAAGCCTTGAAAAAATTACCTTACCAACAACATTAAAAGAAATTAAAGAAAAAGCTTTCGTAAATTGCACCTCTATCAAGGAAATCATCATACCAGAAGGTGTAACAAATATTAAAGATGAGGCATTTTTAAATTGTTCAAGCCTTGAAAAAATTACCTTACCAACAACGCTAAAAGAAATTGGCAATATATTTGTTAACTGTACCGCTCTTAAAACGTGTACGCTTCCAAAGGGTGTCACGCATATTAAAACAATTTTCAGTAATTGTGAGTCTCTTGAAGAGATTCAATTAAGTGAAGGTATTGTATCAATTGAAGGTGTATTAGAGGGGTGTCCTAATTTAAAGAAAATTATTTTACCCAATACCTTGCAATCTATCGGTCGTATCTTTGCTAACTTAACGAAACCACTTGAATGCATCATTCTTCCTAAAAGCATCAAAAATATTAAGAATAATGCGTTTGAAGGCTGTAAAGAACTAAAAAAAATTGTTTTACCTCCCTCTCTTAAAAGTATTGGAGAAAAAGCATTTTATGGATGCTGTTCGCTAAGAGATATTGTCATCCCAAAAACTGTAACAACCATTCACTCTAGCGCATTTGAAGGATGTGTAAATCTTGAAAATCTTACCATTCATTCTTCACTTCTTTATATTTTATCAAGGGCATTTAAAGGGTGTACTCAATTAAAATCCCTTTCTTTCTCAAATATTCGGCCATCAAATATTCTACAGGCTATTTCTATTGATGATTTTGCCTTTGAAGCATGTAATATGCTTACTGAAATTGAAGTGCCTCGACTTGCTGTTCTTGGATGTGGCGCATTTTCTAATTGTGCCAATTTAAAATCCGTAAAGCTCTCATGGATCTCTGGCATATACATCTCGAGAGAAGCATTCAAGAATTGTCAAAACCTAGAAACAATTGAAATGGATACATCTATAGAAATACAAGACCTTAAAATACCTTCAAAAAAGATAGCTCAGTTATTACAACAAAATGATAAGATATGGAAAAGTCTAGAGCATACTCTTTGGCTTTGGCTCCCACAATCTGAAGAAAAAAATGGATTTTATCCCCCCTTAATTGGTAATTCTGCCTTTGCAAATTGTTTAAATCTTTTTTCCTTTAACATTATTAATACAAAACAATCTATGGCTTTACCTCTCATTACAAATGATGTGTTTGAAGGTAATTATAAATTATCGCTTATTACGTTAACCTCGTCTACATCAAAACAACAAATTGACATCAAAGATTACCTTGCGATACATACACTTTCAAACACATTCAGTAATGAAGGTAGATATTGCTCCGATGAGAATCCATATAGTACAAAGCCCTTCTTGTCTCCGTTTGAATATACCTTTTTGCCGGACGATTTACATCAACAAAGATTTAACTTGTTCAGGTCTCGTCAAATACTGAAGATGAGAGCCCAATGGGACAATGCCTATTGTAGTTATTACTATGACGACTATGAAAACGATGAGCTTTATCAAGAGATTGAAGAATATGTAAGAACAGAATTTGAACCTGGTGATTTAGACGACCCAGATGACCCGCTTCACAATTTACTATAAACACGAGCATCCGCATTCATATAAAAAATATGCCAAGTAGATACTTGCACACGAGCCATGGTGGGTTTTACGCCCGTGGCTCTTAGTTTATTAGGAACGAGCGTTTTCAGGATTTAACTGAAACATAAGTAAAAACGCAGGAGTATGGGGGACGGGTTAAAAATCTTTATAGAATAATCGACTTGTTACGTTAAATTGAGCTATGGTAATTGACAAGTCGATTCTTTTTCCTTTTTTATTGTTATTTTTTATATAACGTCCCTATACATCCACGAAGGGACTTGTTTTTTATGACGACAAAAAAGCCTCCACGGGTTGTTAAGATCAACGACGTGGAGGCGTGATGACGCTAAAATGCGTATATGAGTTTATTCAACGATAAGTTGGGTCTCATATTTATAGGTGGCAAGGGTGCCATCTTTGGTTGTAGCGAAGGTTAAGTAGACTTCGTCATTGTCCTCAAGGGTTTGATCGGCTGTGAGCAAGACACGTTTCTTGTCTTCTACCTTAACAACGGTCATCTTATGCGCAACACCATTGATGAGAAGGAAGAAGCCTTCATCAGCTTTTTCGTCATCCCAAGCAAGGCGATTGCCTGTGACAATGAGTGTGCCGAGAGAAGAGATGGTATCTTCAATCATCGTCTTACCATTGACCACTGCATGTATTTCTGGAATGTTCTTTCCATCAATGCGACGAACCTGCGCTTTTGCTGCTACATCACGGAGTAGTGATCCTGTAGTGGTGCGAACAACGATTTTATTGTTGTTACCTTCTCCATAAGAGTCCTCTTCTGCATCAAACGTTCCTTTAATTGAGGGACGCAGACGGAAGAGCGAGCCGACATTGACGGCATAACCCTTTGCCACTTGGCGTGCAACAACATCCGCAAAGTGCGTTAAGAGACCAGTAATTTCAAAGGTCTTGTATTTCGAACCTTCTTCCACCATCTTCTCTGCGACATCTTGCAAGGAAAGGACTTGCGCGGTTACACGCGCATTATAAACATCTCTTCCCTTGAACTTTGATGCTGCAGAGTTCTTTTTAACACTATACTGAATTGCAGCTGCAGTGCCATTCGTTGTATTTAGTTCTTTAATGGTCATTTTATTTTTACTTTCTTCATTATGCGTTTGCGATGCTTCTTCTGTACTTACGATTAACAGACGTTGAAGCCCTCGCCGCGCGATTGTTCCTGAGAGCTTTGACGTAGGGCCTCCACTCGGAGGAAACGTCTGGCGCACATTCTTGTGCAACCGGTAGCGTAAGCTCGTCAACGCCACCTATAAGGCAAACACCCGTTCAACCTTATTGTCTTCATCGCTATGTTTCCAACACTGTGTATGGAGACGCTAACGATATGCCACCTAGTATAAAAAAGAAGACAACGTGAAAAAGAGGCCTTTGTCAAATGCGGTAACCCCGTTTTTTAAAAACCTTCAAAAAAAAGCTTGCAATAAACGTTTTTTTACACCCTTCTCCCGATCTTCATTAACGCAAAAAGGAAATTCGCGTTATGGTTCCTAAAGACCGTAAGTCAGCACCTAACAACTTAAAATTCAAAAAGCAAGTAATTGAGTGTCAAAAAGCAAGTATTTGATACCCTAAAAGCAAGTATTTGACGCTCAAAAAGCAAGTAATTGAAAAAAGGTATAAAATGTTCCTCAAAAGCTAGTCTTACACACTCTTTTTTGCCTCTGATAACACCATGCGTATGACATGAGCTGTCGCTAGCCGGCCAGGGCTCTTTGATGCTCGGGGGATGCGGGGCTTTGTGATGGGGGTTATTGGGGAGGTTTTAGGCGTTGTGCGTTGGTCGCTGCGACGACCAACGCACCGCGTCTCTCCTCTGCGCTCTCATTTCTCAGCCCAATTAACCACGGCGCTGATGCGGGGATTGTGAAATGCGTGGTTTTTCGTGATTTGTAAAAAAAGGCTTGCATTGGGTGGATTGTTTTGGTATAGTATTCGCACTTTATTGATTGTTCGGAGCGTAGCGCAGTCTGGTAGCGCGTTTGGTTCGGGACCAAAAGGTCGAGGGTTCAAATCCCTCCGCTCCGACCATTTTAATAAAGCACCCGTGGTGGAATTGGCAGACACGTAAGATTCAGGTTCTTATGCCTAACAGCGTGTGGGTTCGAGTCCCACCGGGTGCACCACAGAAGCGATTTTTTATTTCGCCCCCATCGTCTATCGGTTAGGACACAAGGTTCTCATCCTTGGAAGAGCGGTCCGACTCCGCTTGGGGGTGCCATCTGGAGAGGTGGCAGAGCCTGGTTGAATGCACATGACTCGAAATCATGCGTGCCGCAAGGTACCGGGGGTTCGAATCCCTCCCTCTCCGCCATTTTTGAATGCCGTCTCAAAAGGAGGCGGCTTTTCTTTTGGAAGGATTCCGTGTGATATGGCAAAGCGTACGTCTAAAAAGTCTGATGATTCGATGAAGTCTCCGCATTGTTCTTTTTGCGGAAAGGAGATCACTGAGCGTAATAAGGCTTTTGGTGGGTTGGATGATGTATGTATTTGCGAATCATGCGCTCGTCAGTTGGGTGAGTTGTTTATTTTTGAGGATCCGGTTTTTCGCCAGCAGGTGTTGCGTGGGTTGAAGGCGATGAATGTTGATTTGGAGACGGGTCGCGAGAAGTCAAAGGCGGAGAAGGCTGCCTCGGATGAGGGGATGGGGCCTTTGCCGCCACCGACGGAGATTAAGGCGTTTCTTGATCAGTATATTATCGGCCATGATCGTGTGAAGAAGTTGTTGTCTGTTGCGGTGTATAATCATTATAAGCGTTTGCAGCAGGTAGAGGGGAATGAGGGTTCGCTGGATGCGGAGCTTCAGGAGGTTGAGATTGAGAAGAGTAATGTGATGTTGATTGGCCCAACGGGGTGTGGTAAGACGTTGTTTGCCAAGACGCTTGCGCGTTTGTTGAAGGTGCCGTTTGCTATTGCTGATGCAACAACGGTGACGGAGGCTGGTTATGTGGGCGAGGATGTGGAGAATATTCTCCTTTATCTTTTGCAGGCATGTGATATGGATGTGGAGAAGGCGCAGCGCGGTATTATTTATATTGATGAGATTGATAAGATTGCTCGTAAGACGGAGAATACGTCGATTACGCGTGATGTGAGTGGCGAGGGTGTGCAGCAGGCGTTGCTCAAGATTATTGAGGGCACGATTGCTCATGTGCCTGAGAAGGGTGGCCGTAAGCATCCGCAGGCGGAGTATATTGCGCTTGATACGTCGAAGATTCTCTTTATTTGCGGTGGTGCATTTGTCGGATTGGAGGAGAAGATTCGTAATCGTCTCGGCAAGAAGGCGATTGGCTTTGTGGATAATGAGGAGCAGGAGCGTAAGGCGCAGGATCGTTTGATGGCGATGGTGCAGCCGGAGGATTTGGTGAGCTTTGGGTTGATTCCGGAGTTTGTGGGGCGTATTCCGGTGATTGCTAAGATGGAGGATTTGACGGAGGAGGATTTGGTGCGTATTTTGGTGGAACCCAAGAATGCAATTATCCGTCAGTATCGTAAGTTGCTCGCGATGGAAAAGATTGATTTGTCGTTTGATGAGGATGCGCTCAAGGCGATTGCAGGTGAGGCGATTAAGCGTAAGACGGGTGCACGTGGTTTGCGCTCGATTATTGAGCAGGTGATGGCGGACTTTATGTATGATTTGCCGGGCTCGAAGACGACGAAGTTGCGTATCACAAAGGCAATTGTCGAGGAGAAGTTGCAGTTGGTTTAAGGGTGTTGATGGCATCTGTTTTTTGAGGCCTCTCGTTTTGCGGGGGGCTTTTTTGTTTCTTGCGAAAAAGCATTGATTCTTCGCTTCTTCCTATGGTATACTATTGGGCTATGAATAATGATACTAGCCTTTCTCAAACGCGTAATTTTTGTATTATCGCACATATTGACCACGGTAAGACGACGTTGTCGGATCGTATTCTTGAATTGACCAAGGCCATTGATTTGCGCCAGCTGAAGGAGCAGACGCTCGATGCAATGGATTTGGAGCGCGAACGTGGTATTACGATTAAGAGTCATCCTGTGACGATGCAGTATACTGCACGTGATGGACAGGTGTATCGTTTTAATTTGATTGATACGCCTGGGCACGTGGACTTTGCGTATGAAGTGAGTCGCGCCATGGGTGCATGCGAGGGTGCGATTCTCGTTGTTGATGCAGCGCAGGGTGTTGAAGCGCAGACGGTGGCGAATGCTTATCTCGCGATTGATGCAAATCTTGAGATTATCCCAGTACTCAATAAGGTGGATTTGCCAAGTTCGGATGTGCCGGGCGTGGTGCGTCAGATTGAGGATGTCTTGGGGATTCCGGTGGATCCGGTGTTGAAGATTTCTGCGAAGACGGGCGAAGGCGTGCAGGATGTTTTGGAAGAGTTAGTCAAGCGTTTTCCTGCGCCGAAGACGGAGGCACCTCAGGGGCCTTTGCGTGCATTGGTTTTTGACTCGGTCTTTGATGTTTATCGTGGCGTGATTACGTATGTGCGTGTGGTAGATGGATGTATTCGCGCAGGGGATATGCTTCGCTTCATGAGCACGGGTTTGAGTACGCCGGTGAAGGAAGTGGGTATTTTCTCGCCTTCGCAGAAGCCTGTGGATGTGCTTGAACCAGGTCAGGTGGGGTATATTGTTGGCGCGATTAAGGACCCCGCGGAGATTAAGATTGGCGATACATTAACGGCGGATCGTGATGGCGCGTCGGAGCCGCTTAATGGATTTAAGGAAATTCACCCGACAGTTTTCTGTGGTATTTATCCAGTAAGTACCGATGAGTATAACAAGGTGCGTGCGGGGCTTGAGAAGTTGCATTTGAATGACTCGGCCTTTACGTTTCACGCTGAAAGTTCGGTGGCCTTGGGATTTGGTTTCCGTTGCGGTTTCCTTGGATTGCTTCACATGGAGGTGGTGCAAGAACGTCTTCGCCGTGAATTCCAGCTCGACATTATCAACACGCATCCGGCGGTTATTTATCGTGTGACGCTGAAGGATGGCACGGTGTTGGATATTGATAATCCCGTGCAGTTGCCGGACCCATCACGTATTGAGATGATTGAGGAGCCGATGATTAAGGCGCGTATTATCACGATGAGTTCGTGCATGGGTGATATTATGCGTTTGGTGATGGATCGCCGTGGACTTGTCGACTGCACGGAAACACTTGACGCGCAGCGTGTTATTCTCTCGTGCATCCTCCCGCTCAATGAAATTTTGATTGATTTCCACGATACGTTAAAGTCAATTTCGCGTGGTTATGCATCGATGGATTATGAGCCGCATGGATATCAGGCAAGTGATATTGTGCGTATGGATATTTTGTTGAATAGCGAACCTGTGGATGCGTTTAGTTGCATGGTGCATCGTGATCGTGCGGTGGCGCGTGGCAAGCAGATGTGTAAGGCGTTGAGTGAGACAATTCCGCCGCACATGTTTAAGATTCCTGTTCAGGCATGTATCGGTCGCACGATTATTGCACGCGAGGACATTCGGCCCTTCCGTAAGGACGTGACAGCAAAGCTTTATGGTGGTGACGTCACACGTAAGCAGAAGTTGCTCAAGAAGCAGGCGGAAGGTAAGAAGCGTATGAAGGAGTTTGGCTCGGTGAATGTACCGCAGTCGGCCTTTATCGCGGTGCTCCGTGGCACAAAGGAAGAGCGTTAACGCGTGCAGATTGGCCATTGGTTCAAACAACCTTTTTTGCTTGTTGCACTTAGGACGTTTTTTGAAAAAAGCAAGATGGAGTCTTGCACTCACAGGTAAACTTTGCTATTATAATAGCAGTGATTTTAAATTTAAATTCCATATTTAAAAGGGATTCAGTAATGAAGAAACAAATTCTCTCGACGCTCTGCATTACCGCAGCTTCTGCCCTCGTTATGACGGGTTGTGCTCCGAAACCAGCTACGAGCTTGACGACGGATGAAACAACGATTCCTGCAGAGGAAGAAGTTGTTGTAACGAATGATGCACCTGTTGTGCAGGAAGAAGTTGTTGTGACCCCTGCAGAACCTGCAGCACCGACCACGCCTGCAGCTCCCGCAGAAGAAGTTGCACCGGTTGAACCCGCTCAGCCGCGCGTTGCACCTCCGCCGCCGCAACCTGTTGTTTACACGGTGACCGCAGGTGACTCGCTCAGCGGTTTGGCTTATCGCTTCAACCTCCACAAGCCGGATATCCTCGCACTCAACCCCACGCTTGCAAAGAATCCGAACAAGCTCTACATTGGTCAGAAGTTGAAGTTCCCTGCAGGTACGGACCTCACGGTAAAGGCAAAGAAGCGCCCTGCTTCTTCTGCTGCTCCCGCAGATAAGAACGTCAAGGTTTACACGGTTAAGAGCGGTGATGTGCTCGGTACAATTGCTCTTCGTTTTGGCGTGAAAGTTGCTGACATCAAGGCAGCAAACAACCTCAAGAAGGATGTTATCTTTGTTGGTCAGAAGTTGAAGCTTCCTGGTGCAAAGCCTGAAAAGAAGATTACCTCTTCAAAGAAGGCTCCTGCTAAGAAGGCCGAAGCTCCTGCTAAGAAGGCTGAAGCACCGAAGAAGGTTGAAACACCTGCACCTCAGCCGGTCGAAGTGATTGAACCTGCTCCTGCACCTGTGCCTGCAGCACCTGCTTTGGAAGAAACCGAACCTGCAATGCTTCCTGAAGTGGAAGCTGTTGAAGCGCTCCCCGAAGCTCCTGCACCTGTCGCACCTGCAGCACCTGCAGCGAATGCAACCACGTATATCGTGAAGGAAGGCGAAGACCTCCTCGCAGTGGCTTGCCGTTGGAACATTTCGGTTTCCTCGCTTCGTGAAGCAAACAACATCGACGATGCCGCTGGTTATGCACTCACGCCTGGCACTACGTTGATTATCCCGAGCGCTGAATAATTTTGCTCGCTTGAAAGGCGCGGGCGACCGCGCCTTTTTTAATGTCTAGAGAAGGTCTGTGTTCTTATGTTGCGTCTCTCCATTTTCGCGTCTGCTATTATTGCGATTGCCATGGCGGCATTTTCTTTGCTCGTTATTTCGTATGCGGGGGCAAAGGATGTAGGTGCGTCTGCAAATCTCTTTCATTATTTTAAGTCGCAATCGGTTTTTGCAGTGCTTGCTGTGTGTGCTGCCATTGTTGCGGGAAGTGTGAATTACCATTTTTATAAACGTAAGTGGGTGATGTATTTTCTCTTGGGCGCGACATTGATTTCGCTTGCGCTTGTGTTAACACCTGGCGTGGGCGTGGCCGTAAAGGGGTCGCGTCGTTGGATTGAACTTGGTTTTTGTCGCGTGCAGCCCGCGGAGTTTGCGAAGCTTGCAATTGTGTTGATTATGTCTGCGCATATGGATCGTTTAGGGGGATTGGTCAATACGATGCGTTTGAAAACGCTCCTTATTCCGATGCTTCTTGGCGGCGGGGTTGCCGTTGGGTTGATTCTTCAGCCCGACTTTGGTAGTACGATAATTGCATGTGCGCTTTTGGGCTTGATGTTATTAGTCGGTGGTTGGGGATGGAAAAAGTGCTTCATTCTCCTTGTATGTGCACTCGCTGGGATTGCCATTGCACTTATGGCAAATGAGAACCGCATGAAGCGTTTGCAGAATGAGGGCGACAATTCGAACTATCAAGCTGCACAGTCGGAGATTGCGTTTCGTAATGGCGGTTTAATGGGTCAAGGACTTGGCAAGGGAATGCAACGCCAGGGATATTTGCCAGAGTGTCACACAGACTTTATCTTTTCAATCGTCGGCGAAGACTATGGCCTCGTAGGCACGGGGGCAACGTTAATCTTATTTGTTCTCCTTTTAGGATGTGGTACAACGGTTGCGTTGCATGCGCCTGATAAGCAAGGGATGTTGCTTGCCTTTGGTGCAACCATGATTATTTGTGCTCAGGCGGCAGCAAATATGGCCGTTGTCACGCATTTGTTGCCAACGAAGGGGCTCGCCCTACCCTTCTTCTCGTATGGCGGGTCGAGTATTCTCTCATCGTCAATTGCGCTCGGGCTCATTATTAATGTGGGGCGTATAGCAAGTCACCATGAGGCAAATCCTGTTGCGAACGCTAAAGTTATTCATTCTATTTCATGATGACAGATTCATGATGACAGAGAAACCTACCATCGTTTGGGATTTTAATGGTACGCTTCTAAAAGATATGGAGGCGTGTATTAACGCGCTGAATCCCATTCTTAAAGCCTATCAGATTGCACCGATTACAATTGATTATTATCGCCAGCATTTTGGCTTTCCGGTAGTTCATTTTTATGAGCATCTTGGCCTCAAGCCTGCGTCTCAGTATGATTGGGATGCACTTGCGGAGAGTTTCCACATGCGTTACATCTTTTCGAAGACGCTTACGCTTCAACCCGGTGCGATGGCCGCAGTGCAATATTTTCATCAGCATGGTTACCAGCAAGGGGTTCTCTCTGCACTTGAACAGAATCTCCTTGAGGTGCAACTTGAACAGTTTGGCTTGTCGCGATATATGAATTTTATTTGTGGCAGTCGTAATTATGATGGTGCAACAAAGGTTGACACAGCGAAGCGTTTGAAATTGCAAAGCCCCGTGATTATGATTGGCGATACGCTTCATGATGCAGAGGTTGCCCAAACGTTGGGTTGGGAGAGTATTCTATGTAGTGCAGGGCATCAGACGCATGAGCGTTTGCTCGCTGCAAAGGTGCGGATTATCCCCTCGCTTTATGAGCTCCCAACACTTTTCTAACAACGTGCTCAATTTTCGTCTTTTCTTCTCTAGGCACTTTAAGCAAGGTTGTAAAAAAACTTGTTTTAAACGTGGATATCCTTTATAATATGAAATCCCTAATGGAGAGGAAAAAGAGAGACATGCGACCCTTCTCATTACTCATCAAACCAGCTGGCGCGGATTGTAATCTGCGTTGTGAGTATTGCTTCTATCTCGGTCGCGCAGAACTTTATCCAGAGCAACGGGTACACCGCATGGATGAAGCCACGTTGACACGTCTTATTCGCGGGTATCTCGCGCTTCCTTTTCCGGTTCACTCGTTTGCGTTTCAGGGCGGCGAGCCTCTGCTGATGGGAGAGGAATTCTACCGCACACTTGTTCGCCTACAGCGTCGTTATGCACGACCAGGTGCAATTATCCAGAATTTTGTTCAGACGAATGCAACGCTCTTTACACCTTCACTTGCAAAGTTCTTTGCGGAGGAAGGTTTTCTTGTTGGCGTTAGTGTAGATGGACCAGCGGAGGTTCATAATCTTCGCCGCTGTGATGCCGCGGGGCATGGAAGCCATGCGGCGGTTTTGCGGGGCATTGAATGTTTGCGTGAAGCAGGGACAGAATTCAATATTCTCACCCTTGTTACACAGGCAAATGTACATCATCCGCTTGAGACCTATCGGTATCTCCGTGATATTGTTGGGACACGCTATATGCAGTTTATCGAGTGTGTAGAGTGGGATGGGAACGGCCAGCTCCTCCCCTACGCGATTCGTCCTGAAGAATGGGCAACCTTTATCTGCACGATTTTTGATGAATGGTTAGAGAAGGATGTGTCGTCTATCTCGGTGCGTCTTTTCGACTCAATTGCAGGCAAGATACAAACAGGAAATCCAAATAGTTGCGCAATGGGAAATGATTGCCGTGCTTATTTTGTTGTCGAGCATAACGGCGATGTTTATCCGTGTGACTTTTTTGTTCGCCCAGAGTTGAAGTTGGGCAATCTCCATGAGCACGACTGGGATGAACTTTGGGATGCGCCTTTACATACGCAATTTGGACAACGTAAGGCATGTTTTAATGCGTTATGCAAGGACTGTGCATGGCGAACGTTTTGCAATGGCGACTGTCCCAAGAATCGAACGGGGCATGATGCCTCGCGTGATGCGCGTACACTCTCACATCTCTGCCCCGCGTGGAAGCGCATTTATGGTCGTCTCGTTCCCGCGTTGAAGCTACTCCTACAACAACGTACACCGCCACCCACACGTTAAAGGCTTTCTCCCATGTCTCGCAATCCAAATACTTCCCCCACACCACCTCGTCGCTTCTCTCTGAGTGCTCAGAAGATGAAAGCATTGCGTTGGCTTGCGGGTTGGAGTACGCTGTTACTTGCGTTCATTTCTGCAGCCTTCGCCTTTCCGCAATTGCACGTTTATTTGACGCATTGGTTAATCCGTATGACCGTTTGTTGTTGTTTCCCAACAATGGCGTTGATTGGGCTTTGGGCGTTTTTGCGGAAGCGTTGGGTGAGTGGATGTTTTCACCTTGGATTTGCATGTGTTGTTTTTGGCGGTTGGTGGAGCGCGCAGAAGGCTGTGGAACAGGAGGTCACGGTTTATGGTCTTCCGGACAAGGCGATGCGAACAGTTGTTTTAGATCAGGCAACATTTGTTGTTGGGGGCTTTCAACAAATCTATTACACAGGAACAACCACACCCAAGCAATGGCGAACAGAAATTCTCTTGCCCACTGGCGAGCGTCGTATTGCATCGGTCAATCAGCCCGTGCGTTATAATGGTTGGACGATTTATCAAATGAGTTTTGGTGTTGCGGGAAGAATTCCCCGGATGCCTCGTTATTTTGTTGCACCGCGCGGATACTCGCATATGCGTTATGATAATATCGACTATCCCGTGGAGATGTTTTATGGGGATCTCTTTGATGTTATGGGACCGCGCGATTATCCCTTTTATGACCCCGACACCTATGCGTGGATTTTTGGTGAGCACTCCTCGCTCATTTATTACACGGGGCTTCTTTGTCGGCGCGATCCAGGGGTGCCTTGGGTCTTTTGCGGCTATGGGATTCTCGTCTTAGGCGCACTTCTCTTTGCTTTACGGGAGACACGTCGATGGAAATAAAGACAACGCCTCTTGGTTTTCTCGCAATGGCGCAACTTCTCTGTGCG
Source organism: Candidatus Spyradenecus sp. (assembly GCA_045613865.1). Lineage (GTDB taxonomy): Bacteria > Verrucomicrobiota > Kiritimatiellia > RFP12 > DVOR01 > Spyradenecus. The sequence goes on from JAZLBT010000006.1 coordinate 60,772, forward strand.
CTTCTCGCGTGTTTTGTGCCAACGTCATGGATGCGGGTGCGCCGTTGGGCATGGATGGCCGTGGGAGTACTCGCGATTGGCTTGTTGTTCACACGTTGGTTGAGCGTCGGGTATCCGCCGATGCGGAATGTCTTTGAATCCTTTCTCTGGATTCCACTCATTCTTGTTGTGAGCACAGGATTAACGTGGCATACGTTAAAGATTGCGCCCATTCGTTTAGATGCTGCAATTGGAGCACTTATTATCTTTCCGGTGGCATTTGTTCTCTCTGCAGAGATTAAACCGTTGATGCCAGCATTGCAGAGTCCCTTCTTTGTCCCCCATGTGCTTGGGTATATGATTGCTTATGCTCTTCTTGCGCGTGCGTTTTGTTTACTCTTCGCTGCACATCGGTCTCAACGTGATGACGTTCGACAAGCGGGGCATCTTTCCTTTGCGTGGGGCTTTTTCTTCGTCACGCTTGCACTTGTTCTCGGGTCTATTTGGGGGAATGAAGTGTGGGGGTGTTATTGGCAGTGGGACCCGAAGGAACAGTGGTCGCTCGCGACATGGCTTGTCTACATTGCCGCTCTTCATTTTGCCAAGCAAGGGAAGACACGTTTAACACTTTATGGTGTTGGCCTCGTCTTTATTCTCTTGACCTTAACGTGGGTTAACCTTTCTAAACTTTTTCCAGGAATGCACAGCTATGCCTGATGAGCCCCTCTCCTCCCCCGAAAACCATCCCGCGGTGAAAGCGATCGATGCCGCGATTGAAGCGTTGACTCAATTACGTGAGTCTGGCGCTAAGCTTGTTCCTGTTGATGCTGAGATTTGGAATGCATTTTGTTCACCCGTCAAGCCGCCTCAACCCGTAACAGGGCAGATGCCTGTCGTTGATGCGCCTTCGAAGGTTCAACAGGTTGGCGAGACTTCAGAGATGGTAAAGGCATCACTCACGCTTCTTCAGAACGAAATCAAGCGTTGCGGTTCTTGCCCGCTCGCGAATGAAACACATCTTGACTCAACAGGATGTAATTACGCGCCAAAGGTCATGGTTATTAATGGTGCCTACATGATGGGCGATCGACCAGAGGCGATTGGATCACGTCTTGAGGGTAGCGCGGGTGAAATGTTGTGGAAGATGCTCCAAGCAATTCACGTCACCCCCCATGAAACGTATTTAACACATGCCATTCGTTGTCCCGTAAACGGTCGCCCGCCACGTGATGCGGTTTTACGTTGTTCGGAATGGTTGCGTCAAGAGATTAAGCTTATTCAGCCGAAGGTTATCATTCTCTTAGGTCCCTTTGCAGGCGCAACGCTTTTCCCGAATGCATCGGCAGCAACAACCGCTGTTGGACGTTGGTCTCTCTTTGATAACATTCCCTGCATCACATTGCATCATCCCATGCGCATTGAAATGTTAGCTGATTTGGCAATCGCAATGAAGAAGGAAAACTGGAAGGCACTCCAAGCCGTTCAAGCGCATTTAGAAAAGGAATAATTTATGTCACGATTTGTTATTCAAGGCGGCAAGCCCATCAGTGGCGTTCATGTCGTGCCAGGCAATAAGAATGCGGCACTTCCAATGCTCGCAGCAACACTTCTTGCCTCCGAACCTGTTACGCTTCAGAATCTTCCAAATATTGCCGATGTTCGCGTGATGATTCAAGGACTTCAAGCCCTCGGTGCAAAGGTCACTTATCAACCAGAAGAACATACCGCGATTATTGATCCTCGTCGTTTACGCAAAGAGCCCGATTTACCTGCAGAGATTTGTTCGCGCATTCGCACATCATTTCTCTTTGTAGGACCAATGCTTGCACGTCGAGGCAAGATTCGTCTTCATGCTGCACCTGGTGGTGATAGCATCGGCCGTCGTCGTTTAGACACCCATGCACTCGGCTTTGAAGCACTTGGCGCAAAGTGCTCATTCTGGCGCACGGGGTCGTGTACGGTCATTGCAAAGAAGCTCCAAGGCACCTACTTTATGCTCGATGAAGCCTCTGTAATGGCGACAGAAAACCTCTTAATGCTCGCCGCCTCTTTAGAAGAAGAAACCGTCCTCTATAACACTGCATGCGAGCCCCACGTTCAAAACCTTTGTCATATGCTCGTAGCGATGGGGGCTCAGATTGACGGTATTGGAACAAACCGTCTTGTTATCCGGGGGTCAAAGCATCTCAAGGGTGGCACCTTCCGTGTTGGAAGCGATACGATTGAAGCCGTCTCTTATATGGTTGCCGCACTCGTTACAAAGGGTTCGCTCTCTCTTGAAAATATTGATCCTAGTGACTTTGAGGTGCTTGCACCTGTCTTTAAGAAATTTGGGGTTCGCTGGAGCATCGAAGGAAACACGCTTCGCCTTCCTGGAAAGCAGACCTTACGCACAGCTTATGATCTCGGCTCTGCGATTCCAAAGATTGAAGATGGCCCATGGCCAATGACACCTTCAGACCTTTTGAGCGTTTTAATCGTGTTAGCGACACAAACGCGTGGCACGGAGCTTTTCTTTGAAAAGATGTTTGAAAGCCGACTTTATTTTGTCGATCATTTGATTGGCATGGGTGCAAAGATTGTTCAGTGTGATCCGCATCGCGCTGTTGTCACGGGGCCAACTCAACTTCAAGGTGCCGTTGTCTCTAGCCCTGACATTCGCGCAGGTATGGCGCTTATCATTGCCGCCCTCTGTGCAAAAGGTACAACAATCATTCACAATGCACAGTCGATTGATCGTGGATATGAATCCATTGAAAAACATTTACAGTCTCTTGGAGCAGAGATTGTTCGCGAAGAAGCAGAATAAATATTGCCGACAATGTAATCAAAAAAGCCTCCCGCAACGGAGGCTTTTTCTTTTTCAGCCTTATGCAAAGAAAGGCCGCGCGAGCACAAGCACATAGACGTTTGCGCCACACGCTTTTAAAAGTGAAGCACAAGCATTTACAGTTGCACCCGTTGTCATTACATCATCCACAAGAAGAAGCGTTTTCCCCTTTAACTGGAGTGGCTTGCGAAGGTGGTAGATACGCTTTGCATTAACGAGGCGGTCTTTACGTTGTAAACGTGCTTGTGACCATGTGGCTGATGCCGTTCGCGATAACCACTTCGAGTAACAGGGTACACCAACACGTTTTGCGAGTTCTTTTGCAAGAATCTCCGCTTGGTTATAACCACGATAGCGTCGTTTCTTTAGTGTCATCGGAATGGGTACAATCCCATCAATAGAAATCCCTTGTGCAAGGATCTCATTTACATAAATCATTTGAAGATAGTAAACAAAATCTCCCACAAGCCAAAGACATTTGGAATACTTAAATGCAAGGATAAGCTCTTTCACTGACTCAATATATCGAAGCGCTACAAAGGCTTTTATAAAGGCTGGAGGATGTTGTCGACAGGCTGGACAAGTGAAGTGTTCTGTCACTTCATCTGGAGACTCAATTCCACAAATATCACACTTAGCATGACGTTCTGGCCAGAGATCATTACGACAGGTTGGACATAAATACCCCTGGTAGGTTACGCGATTACCACAAATCACGCAGTCACGCGGATAAAATAGATCAAGTGCCCACGACCAGTATTGTTGAAGGAAATGAAAGATGGTTCTCATAGCGAGAAGCCAAAAAGATGCGCAAGCAAGCCTAAACACGCACCAAAAAGAATTAACCACAAAGCGCCACAATTCCGCCATGCAGCAAAAAGATAACACACGCAACCCACAACCAACGCCTTTACGTTAAATGTTTGTGTTGCGAAGCCAAGTGTATTCCATGCAAGAAAAATTGTTGCCGCCCCCAAGAGGCCAATGACAGCAGGTCGGGCGCCTTGCAATGCCGCTCGAACAGACCAATGGCGTGCAAATTTGCCAAACATCATCGCAATTAAAAAGATAATTACCACCGATGGCGTGATAACGCCAAGTGTCGATGCAATTGAAGCAAAGAATGCATTCGCCTCTTCAACCGTTGCAACTTGTACACCAGAAAAGGTTGAAATATTGATCGCGAAAGGGCCTGGTGTACTTTCTGCAATTCCTACGAAGTCCGTAAACTGTGTTTCATCAATCCAATGATGTTCATCAATAACTGCCTGACGGATTAATGGAATCATTGCATAACCGCCACCAATCGTAAAAAGGCCAATCTTAAAAAATGTCCAAAAGAGGATTAAATAAATCATGGCGACGTCTCCTCAATCACTTGACGATGTTGCTGACGTACGCCATGCCAATAGACACCAAAGAGAATCGCTAATAAAAGTACGACAATTGCACTTATCGAAAAGAGAACCACGCTCAGAAATGCAATACCCGCAATAAGGGCATTCACCCATCCCCAAGAGAGTTTCTTCCCCATCTTCAAGAAGGCTCGTAACACAAGTACAATTGCAGCAATGCGAATTCCCGCAAGAAGAGAGGCCACCCACGGAGTCTCACGAAAAAGCAAATAACACGAACTTAGACAAAAGATAATTAACCACGCTGGAAAGACGAGCGAAAACGTCGCCACGCATCCACCCCAAAAGCCTGCCATGCGATAACCGACAAAGGTCGCTAGGTTAACCGCAATGGGACCAGGTGTCGTTTCACTAATCGTAACAAGATTAAGCAACTCCTCGTGCGACATCCAACGACGTCGTTCCACAAGTTCGTGTTCAATCATTGCTAATACAGCATAGCCGCCGCCAAAGGTGATTGCGCCAAACTTTCCAAAGACAGCAATCAACGCAAATAGGCGACGGCTAAACGGTTGGTCTTGAACCATACGTAACGAATTAGAAGCCCTGAGCAAGCATTTCCTTAATCGCAGCCAAATCGGTATCCGCAGGTGCGGCACCCGACTTCACAGCAGCTTCAGCAACAGCATAAGAAACGACTGCATAGAGGCGACGATCAAAGGCCTTCGGGATAAGATAGTCACGGCCATAAACCAAGTTTTCAGAGGGATAAAGATCTTGCACCTCTTGAGGAACAGGTTCATGCACCAAATCGGCCAAAGCTTGTGCTGCTGCGACCTTCATCTCCGTGTTAATCGTACGTGCACGAACAGAGAGCGCACCACGGAAGAGGAAGGGGAAGCCCAACACATTGTTAATCTGATTGGGGAAGTCCGAACGACCCGTTGCCATCACATAAGGAGCATCACCAAGTGCAGCTTTCACTTCACACGGTTCAATTTCCGGATCCGGATTAGCCAATGCAAAAATTGCAGGGAAAGAGGCCATCGTCTTCACATCGTCACCCGAAAGCGCCTTCGCAACAGAGACGCCAATAAAGACGTGAGCACCGACAAGCGCTTCTTGCAATGTCTTCGCGTCCGTCGTTACAGCATGACGTGCTTTATGTTCCGTCAAGTCCGTACGATCCGTACGAATCACACCCTTCGAATCACACATGGTCAAATCCTTGACGCCAGCAGCCTTGCACATATCTGCGATACGAATACCTGCAGCGCCCGCACCATTGATAACAACCTTCAACTGATCCATGCTACGTTCAGAAAGCTTTGCGTAGTTAATCAACGCAGAAAGCGCAATCACTGCCGTACCCCACTGATCGTCATGGAAGACGGGGATATCAAGCTCTTCATCAAGCACCTTTTCAATTTCAAAGCATGCAGGTGCTGCAATGTCTTCCAAATTCACACCACCATACATCGGTGCAATGGCACGCACGGCATCAATCACTCGCTGGGGATCCGTCTTGCCAGTATTCTTGCCATCCTTACGGCAATGCGCTAACGGAACCGGCCAAGCATCTACATTTGCGAAGCTCTTAAAGAGTGCAACTTTACCTTCCATAACAGGAATCGAAGCCTCTGCACCCAAATCACCAAGACCAAGAATTGCTGTACCATCCGTTACGACTGCGACCAAATTACGCTTGCTCGTCAAATCATAAATCGTCTTCGGCTGAGCAGCAATTTCCTTAACTGCTTGAGCGACACCAGGAGTATATGCCAAACACAAATCCTTCTGCGTCTTCAAAGGCTTGGGAAGTGCAACCGCAACCTTACCCCCATCATGGAATGCAAAAACTTCTTCTTTTGTAATTTCAATCGCCATTGTCTTATCTCCGAAAAGGAATTCAAAAAAATCTTAATTAGTATACCATATTTTACGTCCCTTTATTACAATTTTTGTGAAGAATCTTTTATTTCTCCCCAAACATATGTAAATGTGATATACTAATTGAGATTTTATACGAACGTTTTAAACAGGAAAAAATATGGAAAAGAAAGAAGCACCTAAAAGTTCGCTCGACGCACTTGTTTCACTTTGCAAGCGCCGTGGATTTATTTTTCAAAGCTCTGAGATTTACGGTGGCTTTGCAGGCTTTTGGGATTACGGCCCGCTTGGCTGCGAAATGAAGCGTAACATCAAGGAGAGCTGGTGGCGTGCAACCGTACGTGATCGTGAAGACGTTGAAGGTCTTGACGCATCGATCATCATGCACCCTGCAACATGGAAAGCTTCCGGTCACCTTGATACCTTTTCCGACCCCATGAGCATGTGCAAAGGCAACTGCCGTAAACTCATGCGTGCAGACCAAATCTGGGACATCTTTGAAGATAGCGCCATTTGCGCTGCATTAACCCCCATCCTCGGCGATGCAGGAAAAATTGCAACTTGGTGCAAGACCAAAGGCAAATCAATTGCCCCAGGGCTCTACATCGTTCAGAACCCTGAATATCTCGAAACCATTTTCGAAACATTGAAGACCATCACCGACATCAAGCAATTATTTATCCTTCTTGCTACACCTGCTGGTGAAACCGATGCGCTCCCCTGCCCCAACTGCGGTGGCATCATGACCGAGCCACGTCCCTTCAACCTCATGTTCAAGACAATCGTTGGTCCCATTGAAGACCCCTCCAATGTTGCCTACCTTCGTCCTGAAACAGCACAGGCCATCTTTGCAGACTTCTCCAACGTCATGGTCTCCTCCCGTCAAATACCTCCCTTTGGCATTGGTCAAATTGGTAAAAGTTTCCGTAACGAAGTCACCCCTCGCAACTACATCTTCCGTAGCCGTGAATTCGAACAAATGGAACTCGAATTCTTCATCAAACCCGATGAAGCTATCGAACTTCTCTATGGTCATGTCGCGCCCTTAACCGAAACCACCGACCTCTCCCAGCCACAAGCCGACTGGGGTTGGGAATGTTGGCACAAGTATTGGGTTGAACAACGCAAAAAGTGGCTCGTCCAGAATGGTCTTCCCCAAGACTCCTTCGTAGAATACTGGCAAAAACCAGACGAACTCGCCCACTATGCGCGCGCATGCGTTGACATCGAGTATCGTTTCCCCTTTGGTGTGCAAGAACTTGAAGGTATCGCAGCACGCTCTGACTTTGACCTTTCCCGCCACCAGGAACATTCAGGCAAAACGATGGAAGTCTTTGACGAGCCCCTTAAGCTCGCCGTCAAGAAAATGAGCGATGAAGAGAAGCAAGCCTTCCGTCAAAAGACAATTGCAGATTGGGAAGCACGTGGCAAAACCGCAGAAGATGCCAATATCTTTATTGATCGCCTCTTTGAAGGTCGCTACATCCCTCACGTGATTGAGCCCTCTTCTGGCGTTGACCGTATGGCCTTGGCAATGCTTTGCAATGCCTATGAAGAACAGACACTTGTTGATGAGAAGGGTAAAGAAGACGTTCGTACCGTTCTTCACCTTGCTCCGGCAATTGCCCCCATTAAAGTCGGTGTCTTCCCCTTGGTGAAAAACAAGCCTGAGCTCTATAATCTCGCGCGTGAAATCTTTAAGAAATTGCAACGTCGTTATAATTGCTTCTGGGATGAATCCGGTGCAATTGGTCGTCGTTATCGTCGTCAAGATGAAGTTGGCACCCCCTTCTGCGTCACTGTCGACTTCGACACCCTCGAAAAAGATGGCACCGTCACACTTCGTGACCGCGACACCATGCAACAAGAACGTATCACCGTTGAAGCTCTCATTCAAAAGTTGGATGACCTTATCCTCGGCTAAAACGAACTTCAAAGCTAACAAAAAGACCATCCCAAAAAGGGGTGGTCTTTTGTTTTTCTAAGCAGCAAAAATCCCATGCGACAATCGATTAACCTTCTCCAAAAATGAAAAGTAAGTCACGTGTAACTTACGAGCTAAATCGCTAGGAGGTGGAGGTTAGAATTGTTTTCGGAGTGCGCGGAGTTCATCACGGAGAAGCGCGGCGCGTTCAAATTCAAGGGCTTCTGCAGCTTCTCGCATTTCAGCTTCAAGCGTTTCGATAGCATGTTGAAGATCGGCAGTAGAGAGTCCTTGTTCAGCAACGTGATAAAGGTCAAGACTAGAGGCTTTGGCGTTGCGTTGTTTACCTTTTTTCGCAGGGTTAGAAAGGTCTTCATTAATGGAGCGAAGTACGGTTTTTGGGGTGATGCCGTGGGCTTCATTATAGGCAATTTGTTTCTCGCGATGGGCGTTTGTAATAGCGCAAAGGGCTTCTATAGCGGGGGTGCGTTGGTCGGCATAGAGGATAACGCGTCCGTCAATATTACGTGCGCAACGGCCTGCAGTTTGAATGAGGGCAGTTTCGCTTCTAAGGAAGCCTTCTTTATCTGCATCGAGGAGAATAACACGAGTAACTTCAGGCAGGTCAAGACCTTCGCGAAGGAGGTTGACACCAATGAGAGCATCGATGTCGCCGCGACGAAGTCGAGCAAGGATGTCAACGCGTTCAATGGCATCAATGTCGGAGTGGAGATATTCGCTTTTTATGCCGATGTCAATGAGATATTGTGAAAGGTCTTCACAAGCGCGTTTGGTGAGAGCAGCAACGAGAGTACGGCCTCCGCGTTCGGTATTAGCACGAATTTCTTCGATAACATCATCAATCTGGTTTGCAAGAGGACGGATTTCGATAATGGGGTCGAGGAGTCCAGTAGGACGGATGACCTGTTCGGCTTCAATGGTAGCGACTTGGCGTTCGTAAGGGCCTGGCGTTGCCGTGGTGTAGAGAATGCGCGGGATTCGATCTTCAAATTCATCAAAGGTAAGAGGACGGTTGTCTTTTGCAGAGGGAAGTCGGAAACCGTTATCAACGAGGACTTGTTTACGAGATTGGTCACCGTTATACATTGCACGGATTTGAGGAAGGGTGACATGACTTTCATCGATGATACAAAGGAAGTCATCACCAAAGTAATCAACGAGAGTTGGTGGCGGCACACCAGGGCCTCGACCTGCAAGGGGTGCAGAGTAGTTTTCGATGCCAGTGCAATAACCCATTTCGACGAGCATAGCAAGGTCGTATTCTGTGCGTTGTCGAAGGCGCTGAGCTTCGAGGAGTTTGTTATCGCGGTCAAGTTCGTTGAGGCGGGTGAGAAGTTCTTGTTTAATACGTTCTATGCCTCGATTAATTTGGCTTTTAGGCATAACGAACTGTTTAGCGGGAGAAATGAGGCAAGAGGGAATCGTGCCTGTAACTTTGCCAGTGGTGACATGAATGGTTTTAAGAGATTCAATTTCATCGCCAAAGAAGCTAACGCGAATACCTTCTGTCGCGTAAGAAGGGAAGATATCAAGAACATCACCACGCACACGAAAAACGCCAGGCTTAGGCTCATAGTCGTTGCGTTGATATTGAATTTCGGTAAGTTGTTGCATAAGGGTTTCGCGGTCAATTTCATCACCTTGATGAAGGGCAATCATGAGACCGCGATAATCTTCTGGCGAGACGAGGCCATAGATGCAAGAGACGGAGGCAACGATGATGACATCTTTTCGACCGAGAAGTGCGTGTGAGGCCGCGAGGCGGAAACGTTCAAGGTCTTCGTTGATAGAGGCGTCTTTTTCGATATAGGTGTCAGTTTGTGGGAGGTAGGCTTCGGGCTGATAATAGTCGTAGTAAGAGATGAAGTACTCGACGGCGTTTTCAGGGAAGAAGGCTTTAAGTTCTGCGTAGAGTTGTGCTGCGAGGGTTTTATTATGTGAAATAACGAGTGTGGGGCGACCAAAGCGTGCGATAACGTTGGCCATAGTAAACGTTTTACCGCTACCCGTAACACCACGGAGGATTGCGCGAGAAGCTCCTTGTTCAAGCCCTTCAACAATGGCATCGATCGCCTCGGGTTGATCGCCCATAGGGGCAAAGTTGGCAACAAGTTGGAAGTTTGCGCGATGGGTATTACGTTCGTTTTCGAATTGGGTTTCGAGCACGTTGAAACTCCATAAGGGTTAGGCTGCGAGTTTAAAGGAGATTTTAATGCCGTCGATGATCATGCCGATGGCAATGGCTGCAAGGAGCAAACCCATGAGGTTTTCCATTGCTTTCATACCATGGGTACCGAGAATGACGGCGAGACGTCGTCCAAAGAGCATAATGGCAAGGTTGACACCCCATGCGAGGATGAGCGCTGCAGCACAATTTATCCAAGTTGCCTCAGGTGCGCTGCCGTGAAGTGTAGCAAGGAGTACGATAACCCCTGGTCCGCAAACGAGTGGAATGGCAAGAGGCACGATAAAAGGTTCTTCTGCAGTGGCGCCATCTTCAACGACGTCAACAAGGGTTGAGAAAACCATTTTTAGACCGATAATAAAGAGAATAACACCACCTGCGATAGCGAGCTGATCCATCTCAACATGAAGGAATGAGAAGAGGGTTTGGCCGCCTACGAGGGAGATGCACATGGCAAAGAAGGCGATACATTGTTCGCGGAGGATAACATGACGTTTGCGGCGGGAGGGGACACGCTTGAGGGTAGCGAGAAAGACGGGTAAATTTCCAAAAGGGTCCATCATCATAAAGAGGAGGATGGCAACGGAAAGGATGTAATCGAATTGCATGGTCTTATCCTCACTGTTTTGATAGAAAAAGCCCCTCGGTCGAAGGAGCTTATTTTAGGAATTTAAAAGACGTAGAATTTGGCGATGAGATAATTCAGTATCACCTCAATAATGGTGACGGTGAGATTGATAATCTCTGGCCATTTGCCATACGTTTTTACACGTTCTCGATCACGCAAATCCCACTTGAGCCACACATCCATCACAAGCCACATTGCAAAGATGGTGACAAGCACAGTGCCAATGCGGGTGTAGAAGGTTTTCCAAAGGGATTCAAAGAAAGGCGCTTCTGTACCACTAAAGGCAAGATAGCGCATCATAAAAAAGGCAACGGTTGCTGCCGCAAGCCACGAGAGGCTTTTTGACCAAACATTACTCAGTGCAAATTTGCGGAAGCAAACCGAATACCCGACTTGGCTAACAATTGTAGCAACGACCCCCGAGAGCCCGTAATAAAAGAGCTCCCAGAAGGTCGCCATTGGCATGAACTTTGTTATGAGAGACTCAAACAAGGTTCAAAGGGCCTTTTGCGAGGAGCTCTTCGCAGAGCTTCCAGCATTCATACTGCATACGCGGGATATGGAAGCAACCCTTGTAGAGGTTACCCTTGATATCCGAGCAAACGCGACCATCGCGTGCGAGGTAGCCATACCAATCGCCGTATTCCTTATCAGGGAAGTGTGCGTAAGTCCAGTCATGCGCAAGGGTGTGCATACGGGCATACTTTTCATCACCAGTTAATTGATAGGCGAGCAAGGTTGCGATGAGGGTTTCATTCTGAGGCCACCAGAACTTCATATCCTGCCAGTATTCGCTGACGGGGTGATTGAAGACGTCGCGGTAGTAAATGATGCCACCGTATTCCTGGTCCCAACCGCGTTCCCACGACCAATCGAGCATGTCGAGGCCCATACGAATGTAGTCTGGGCGACCGCGCATTTTACCTTCGTTCATAATGAACCAGGCACCTTCGATTGCGTGACCGGGGTTGAGGGTACGTTCGTTGATGTGGTCGATGATGCCACCTTGTGGATCAACAGTTTCCATCACACAACGAATATCAGGCTTCATGTGATACTTCTTAATATCTTCAATAGCCTGGTCGATGCGGTCATTGGCTTCTTCATAACCGATACTTTCACGCAAACGCTGACACGTCACGATGTTAATCATCGGGTGACCCAAACCACGTGCGGGGCGAACGTCCGTGAACTTCGGCGGGAAGTCAACGTGATCGCCGTAGATTTTGTAGGTCTTACGAGCGAGTTCAGCATATTCGTCAGATTGAGTCATGCGTGCATATTCACCGCAAGCAATACACATGAAACTTTCGGAGAAGGCATAACGACGCTTGCGAATAGGATCACCACGACGGGTCATGTGGAAGTACATGCGACCATCAGCAGGATCATAGCAGTATTTACGAACGAATTCCAAGGTCCGCTTGACAGCATTTTCCCATTCGGGGCGACGTTCGACCTTGTTGGACAAGAAGCCAAGCATCCATGCAAAGCGGCCTTGTTGCCAAACACCCTTATCGGTGTCAATGAGCTCGCCCTTTCGGTTCAAGCCGGTCATAATACCGCCATACTCCTTGTCGAAGCCGTGCTCTAACCAGAAGGGTACGACATCGCAAAGAAGGCCGTCGCGGTAGACCTTTTCAAGTTTCGTTAAACGTTCTGTGCTTAACATAAATTACTCCGCTAAGATCGCTGCAACGGTTTCTGCGCATTCACGCTGTGCTTCGGGCGTGATGTTGGTCAAGGGAGGACGCACGGTCGGCATATCGAGGCCATGAATCTTCATCATTGCCTTGCCACCAACAACACCACCATGCTTCACGAGCAAGTCAACGATGCGGCAAACCTTCGCCATACCCTTTTCAATTGCAGCCTGATCACCAGTCTTGTAAGCATCCCAAATGTTGTAGTAGAGAGGTGCAGCATAGTTGTAGGTCGAACCGATTGCCGACTTAGCACCGCAAGCGAGTGCAGCTGCGAACCATTCGTCAATACCCCAAGTAATGTCATACTTACCACCGCATGCGCGCAAGCAACGTTGATACATGTACAAATCAGGATAGTTGAACTTAATACCTGCGAGCTGAGGAATCTTGCCGTCAGCCTTCTCAAGGAATTGTTCCATATCAAAGGTTACGCCACTCATACCGGTGTGGTAGTAGTAGAAGGGCAAATCGGGAGCTGCAGAGAGAACAGCATTCAAATAGTCAATCAATGCATCAATGCTACCAGGCTTAAAGAAGTTGGGCGGAACGATACTTGTTGCATCCAAACCAATTTCTTGTGCATAGGCGGCCAATTCGCGTGCATCACCAATCGAAAGTGCACCAACATGGGCGATGATGAAGAGGCGACCCTTTGCGACTTCTGCCCACTTTTTCATCACAGCTTTACGTTCTGCAACAGTGCAGCAAATGCCTTCACCTGTCGTACCACAAATATATGCACCGACAACACCTTGTTTCACAAGCGTCTCGACCTGGGCCGGGATCAAATCGTAATTGACCGAGCCATCTGCATTAAAGGGCGTGTGAGGGGCGGCAATTAAACCTTCTAACTTCTTCATTACGAACATCCTTTCGTTAAGACAAACATCATAAAATGTCTATGATTGTCACTCGTTAGTATATTCCTTTTCCCTACATAATGCAAGCGAAAAAATCATCTCCTTCCGTTGCCTTATATCGCGTGCTCAAAGGGGATTGAAAGGGAACACACTTTCATACGCACGTATATGTGAATTGCAAGTTAAATCGCGGGGGGTGCGGGGAAACAGGTTGAATATTTTCATGCTACGAGTTCCTTGTTGTATTGTGAGGGTCTAGGGTAATTAACAAGAATTTCTTGTAATTCCAGTATTTCTTTTGTGGAGACCTTTGAGAAATCTGTGCCTTTTGGATAGAAGCGGCGAATGATGCGATTAAAGTTTTCAACGGATCCTTTTTCCCATGCTGCGTAAGCATGCGTGTAGAATAACATCGCGCCTGTAATCT
>JAZLBT010000007.1:0-29621 GCA_045613865.1 Candidatus Spyradenecus sp.
TCATCGTGCGGGACGAATTCGTGCAAGGGCGGGTCGAGCAAGCGAACCGTGCATTCACGGCCATCGAGAGCCTTGAAGATGCCTTCAAAGTCTTCGCGCTGGAGCGGGAGAAGCGTGTCGAGAGCGGCATTATACTGAGCAAGCGGAGCTTCAAGCTGAGCTGTGAGAGCGGCCTTTTCAGCATCAGAAGCGGCTGTTGCGATAGCTTCCTTAAGCTTCTTAACCTTTTCTGCGACGAGAAACATGCGACGGAAGGCAATGATACGATCTTCAGAGAAGAACATGTGTTCGGTACGGCAGAGGCCGATACCTTCAGCGCCGAAGCGAACCGCAACCTGCGTATCACGAGGCGTATCAGCATTGGTACGGACGCCCATCGTGCGGTACTTGTCTGCGAGAGCCATAATTTCTGCGAAGGGACCGGTCAATTCAGGTTCAACCGTTTCAATGCGACCTTCATAGACCTTACCAGTAGAACCATTCAGGGAGATCCAATCACCTTCCTTGAGAACGATATCGCCAATCTTAATGGTCTTATTCTTTGCATCGATGATAGCATCACCACAACCTGCGACGCAGCACTTACCCATACCACGAGCAACAACGGCGGCGTGGGAGGTCATACCACCACGAGCGGTGAGAATACCCTGGGCAGAAACCATACCAGCAATATCTTCAGGGGAGGTCTCAGCGCGGCAGAGGATGACCTTCTTGCCGAGCTTACCTTGGGTTTCAGCATCTTCAGCCGTGAAGACAACCGCACCTGTGGCCACGCCTGGGGAGGCGGGAAGACCGGTTGCAATAACCTTGGCCTTCTTTTCTGCGAGCGCATTGAAGACCGGGTGGAGAAGCTGATCAAGCTGTTGAGGTTCGACACGAAGAACAGCCGTCTGTTCGTCGATGAGGCCTTCCTTCACGAGGTCGGTTGCGATACGAACAGCAGCAGCTGCGGTGCGCTTACCATTACGGGTCTGGAGCATGAAGAGCTTGCCATCTTCGATGGTGAATTCCATGTCCTGCATATCCTTGTTGTGCTGTTCAAGCTTGACACGGATAGCATCGAATTCCTTGAAGACTTCAGGCATAGATTCTTCGAGAGAGGGATACTTGGTTGCGCGTTCTTCTTCGGAGATGCCAGCGCGCTTTGCCCATTCGCGGGAACCAGCGATGGTGATTTCCTGCGGGGTACGGATACCAGCCACAACGTCTTCGCCCTGAGCGTTGATGAGGTATTCGCCATAGAAGTAAGAGTTGTCACCGGTGGAGGGGTCGCGGGAGAATGCAACACCAGTAGCGGAGTTGTTACCGCTGTTACCGAAGACCATCGTCTGAACGTTGACAGCGGTGCCAGCGAGGCCACGGATGTCATTCAATTCACGATACTTGATAGCGCGGGGGTTGTTCCAAGAGCCGAACACAGCCTGGATGCCCATCTTGAGCTGTTCGTGAGCATCGGTGGGGAAGTCCTTGCCGAGCTGGGCCTTGATGACCTTCTTATAGCGAGCAATAACTTCTTCGAGGTCTTCAGCGGAGAGTTCGGTGTCAAGCTTAACGCCCTTAACAGCCTTAACTGCTTCGAGTTCGTGTTCGAAATCGTGGTGTTCCATGCCCATCACGACGTTACCGAACATCTGGATGAAGCGGCGATAGCTATCCATCACGAAGCGCTTGTTACCGGTCTTGGCGATCATTGCATCAACGGTTTCAGGGTTGAGACCGAGGTTCAACACGGTATCCATCATACCGGGCATCGAGACTGCAGCACCGGAGCGAACCGAAACCAAAAGGGGATTGGAACCCGAACCGAAGGTCTTGCCGGTAACTTCTTGGAGCTTAGCCAAAGCTGCATCAACTTCAGGCATAATCTTTGCGAAGAGGGCTTCTTCGCCGATTTCATAATACTTACCGCATGCTTCGGTGGTGATGGTGAAGCCCGGAGGCACAGGGAGGCCCATTGCGGCCATTTCAGCAAGGTTGGCGCCCTTACCGCCCAAAATCATCTTCATCGAACCGTCACCTTCAGAGGCATTGCCACCGAAGAAATAGACATATTTTTCATTGCTCATTGTTTATTATCCTTTATTAGAAAAAAGGGGCATCCTGCGGGCATCCTCCCCGCGATGGAAAGGACATAAGGTAACACATTATATATACAAATGCAAGCAAAAAAAACTGCTCTTGCGTATTTACAAGGGCAGCCGTGGCTAAATCTTTAAATTGCAAGAGATTTTGCTTATTTTTCGAGCACTTCTGCGATGGCTTCTGCAGCGCGTTTTGTTGCCCCTACAGGACCGAGCTTTTCAACAACTTCTGCGTAGGCATTTTTTAATTCTCGACGCTGCTTTGTGTCGCGCATAAAGGCGAGGACCCAATAGGCGGTGTTATAAACAGAGAAATCGCGTTGAAGAAGTTCTGGCATTGCAAGGCGATTCAGAATGATATTCACCAAGCCTGCGAAACGGAAGGTTGCGTGCAAGGTCACGAGACGGGCGAGAAGTTCTGTTGGCAAACTCACCTTGTAGGCGAGCAATGCAGGACAATCCATGAGACAAGCTTCAAGCGTTGCTGTGCCACTTGCAATCATTGCGGCATCTGCTTGCGCCATCACATGACGTGCTTGACCATCAATGACTTGGAAGTGCATGGGTTGGGGATGCTTTGCAAGTACGCGCTCGACTTCTGCACGCATTTTAGGTGTCGGCGTCGGGAGAATGAAGGAGCAATTTCCGTGTTTCACGGCTTCAATGCGACGTGCGGCCTTTAAGAAGGTGGGCAAAATAGAACGAATTTCTGCGGCGCGACTACCGGGAAGAATTGCGACTTTGTGTTCGCCATACCACGGCAACTCGGGTGCAGGCTCAGCTTTTGTCTTCGCGGCTTGCTCAACTAAGGGGTGTCCCACATAAACCGCCTTCAATCCCACTGGTTCATACAGTGCGGGTTCAAAGGGGAAGATGCATAAGAGGAGATCAAAGGCTTTTGCCATGCGCTTGATACGACTCTTGCGCCAAATCCAAACCTTAGGCGAAATGTAGTGAACGGTTTTAATGCCAAGCGTGTGGATGCGTTCAGCAAGCGCGATGTTAAAGGAGTAGTAGTCGAGGGTGATGCAAACATCAGGCTTCCATTCGGTTGCGAGTTGCACCATTTCATTGAGAACACGCTTAAAGAATTTGATTTGACGAAGGACTTCAAAGAATCCCATAGCGCCCAATTCATCTGTGTGATGAATGAGTTGTGCGCCTTCTGCGCGCATTGCATCGCCACCCATACCACGCACGTCAAGCTCGCGATCGGGGTATTGTTCACGAAGGGCACGAATAAGTGCACCGCCATACATGTCGCCAGAGACTTCTCCTGCGGCAATTAAGATTTTAAGGGGTGGTTGTGCCATGTTGACCTCGTCTTGTTTTTATTGAAGGAATGTTACCACGCGACGCGGTTCAGAGACATATTCGTCTCTCACATAGATGTGTGCCCAATGAAGGATGACTTTATCATTTTCTTTTAAAGATTTAATCATCGTTTCTAAAGCTTCAGAAGTGCCAGGGGAACGTTCGCCACGACCATTTGTGAGAGAAACGTAAAAGGTGCTTTGATGTTCTTCGCCATATTGATCAATCTTTTGATATTTGAGATATTCCTCAATGCTAAAGATTGCATATGTGCCACCATGATCACAACGATTGGGGCAAAGCGCTGTCATATGACGGCAAGGCGCTTCTTTGATACCGCCAAAAACTGCACGTGTTTCATGCGTTGATAAGACTTCTCCATAAAGTTTTGTGACGGCATAAGAGGTTGTGATGCAACCACTCGAACAACATCCTACTGCAAATAAGAGCGAACCGACTACAGCTAAAAAAGCTAAACGCATGAAAGACTCCTTCATTTAAATTGAACGCGTAGTGGTGCTATTATAACATAATATTTGTATAAAGAAAATAAGGATTTTAACGCCCGAAGTAGAAAATTAAAAATAACGCAGGTGGTTTATAACTTTTTCCTGAGCGCTTTTTAGGATGATTTTCTCATCAAGATCGACTGATAAGTTATTGAATTTTAAGTGGGTTGTACGTTTTATTTAGAAATGCGAATAGGATTGAAATTTAATGCGTACTGTTTTCAATTTCAAAGCCTATTGTTTCAGTTCTTCGGCCCTTTCTCCCTTTGCCCTTTCGTCTTCGATCTCATTGACACGCCTCTACTTCGTGGGCGGCGGCAACATATCGCCGGAATCGACATCCAGCGCTCCGGTATCCGATGCATTGAGAGGTGATATGACTTTGCGCCCGGTCTTTTGCTCTATTTCAATCCGGGCATTTCTTGCCACACTCCCTCCGCTGGCAGCGACCTTATGATGATCGATCATGTTGTCCGGCCGCGTCGCGGCAGATATCTCGCGTGTGGATTCCTCGGCAAGCATGCTTAGAATCAGCTCCATGTTCGTCATATTGTCGCGAAGATTCTGCTTCCTAAGCCCTTTGAATCGCTTGTACTCCCCTGCGGTCATGCCAGCCCACGCCTTGTAGATTGTATTGGTGAGCTTTGCGTATTCGCGCTCATCCTCCACGCCACGCGCCTTCCATTCGTCCGTCAAGTCCTTGCGAATGTCAATGGACTTGAGGCGGCGTGCAATCCACTTCTCCGTATATCCCAGCCGCCTGTAATCCGCCAGCGCCTGCTGGATGGAAAGTTCCGGATCCTGCATCTGGTCGATCCGTTCCGCCGCGACCTTGGCCATCCACATTTTGAACGGCTCGGCCTTGGGCGATGGAATCGACTGTATAACGCGAAACATCTGTTCGGCGGTCGCCACGTCCGTCATGCGCATCTTGCCGTCTGCGGCCCGCAATTTCAACTGGTTACAATTTGTAACGGTTTCGTTCCCTTCTTTTTTCAATCGGTTTTTAAGCACTTTCCAGTAATTAGCCGGATCTGCACTTTCGGTCAACACCGCCACCACATCGACAATGGAGAAGTACCAAATCTCCGCCTCGTCATCCCAAACGGAGCGAATCTTTCGGGCCCCGAAGATTTTTATGATTTCTTGCTTGGACATCTCAACAACTCCTAATTATTCAACTTAGCTATTTGTTGTTTCTTTCGCGCATATCAAGGTGCGGAGCGACTTCTGTTATTTCGGCAACAAGCGAAATCATCTCGTCGCTCAATGTATACCGCGGGCAATCTGCCTTTGTCCGATCTGTTTCACGTTTTCTCATCTTCACTCCTTACTGCTCACGTTGAAATTATACCACACTGCCGCGCTCTTCAAACGCCATCTGCCGTCAGACCGCCTGGTCGCTTGATCGCCTCTATCGTGTCATCTCTCGCGACATCGCCATAGTCTCTACTCCTCCATTTCTACTCCACCAATGGGGTCAGTCCTCTATCCTCCTTTAGCTTCCTACTTGGCAACCTCGTCTGTACCGTTTATCTTGCCAGCGATCAGCCCCTTGTCGATAAGAAACCTTATAAATGATTTGTTCAACGTTGTCGACGACAACTCTTTTCGGCTTTTTTCATCTAAAACGCTATTGTATGGTTCTTTCATTTTTGGAATTATAGCCTTAACCTTCGCGACATCTAGATCAAGTCTCTGCAAGATTAAGACTTGTAATTCAGGCTGCATAAGATGTGGGAAAACGCCTTCAAGTACCGTTGTTGAAAACTTCTTATAATTGCCTTTCGTCAAAAATGTTGCCGTAGCCTTGGCAACAGTAGCATCGGATACATTACCCTCATGCATTTTCAATATCATACATTTCTGACTATCTGAGAATCGGTCACCTGTGAATATTCGCGTCAAATCATTATTACTCATCTTCCAAGCATGGGTCTTGCAAGCTTGGATGAACTCACTTTGACACGCTTCCGCTAACTCCATGTGACCACCCTTCCCCGCTTTCTTAAACTGTTCATACAATTCAGGAGTGAATATAATTCGGCCACTTCCCATTGCAACACGAATCCTTTCTGCGGTGATATCAAGTTTTGTTAGTGCCTGCACCTTTATCGGCGCAGGGAATAACCCCAGTGCAACTTTCAAGGTGTCTTCCGGAACAGTTTCTGTGCTAATTAACCAATCAACCCATTTCTGTAACGACTCTTCCGCTGGTTGCCAATCTTGCCTCATAAGGGATTCTCTGTTCTTTTCAAGGAATCCTTGCGAGGTATCATCATATGTAAACCGTTCTGCCGCATGCACAACATTCTTCCACGAAGGAACAACCATATTTGCTAGCAATAGACATTTCGACAGATCGTCATCTTTGACCAACGACAAATCTTCGACTAGCTGTTTCTGAGCTCTGGCAAACACTTCTCTATCCTTGACCTCAAAAATGGAAGTGTTCATCACATCAATTACAACTTGCTGTTCATCTTCTTTCTCAGACTTCTCCACGGTATAAAATGTCTCAACAAAATAATCGAAGTTTTCCTCCACATCTTTGACAATATCCGACACGCCACTATTTCGAATACATGTCATTGGCGCCTGCCTGAAATTTGACACATCAATATCACTCGCCACCATAAGGCGTTCAAGCATTCCATTCTCATACGAATAGCAACCAGAGCGTCTCACCGCATCCACATACTTCTTCTCATCATCAGACTCAAACACGCAGTTTTCCAAAAGCACATTAGCCCCATTCAACAGTTTAGCCATGGCCTCTGGATCATATCCCGCGCTCTTAAACATTTCACAAGGGTGCTTAGCTTCCGAAACAAATGTTCCTACCTCAGACGGCAACACCCCTTTCGAAGATTTAATCCATCTTAAAGTAGCTTCTGCCAATTTTACCTTTAAATCTTCTGTTAAGTTCCCTCCCTTAAACAAATCATCTAAACAGGTACTCCAATGTTCTATATAGAATCCAATAACTTTAGTTGCACTATCATCAATGGCAGATGCTCGCGAGATCAGTTCAACTGCAAATCGTTGGTTGTCAGCGGTGTTCTTAACAAACTGAGAGGCAAATGCGTCAAGTTTATCTTTGTAACGCTCTCGTGCCTTAATCATTGTTTCAACCAACGCAAAATTCCGAATGGCAGATTTCGTGAACATTCCAACCCCTAAATGCTCTACAACCGCCGCTGGATCAGCAAGTTCATAATCAAATGGATATTCAACATTCTCCAAAACAGCTGTCTCAAAATCATTATCACCTCGCGCCATGTCACCTGTCTTAAACACCGAAATGAAATGTTCGTAATTTTCTCCAACATAGCCACCATAAAATAACTGATACAACAATAAAACTGTTTCCCTCTTAATGGCTATTTTCAGTGTCGTTTCACCATCCTTTGCTTCAAACTTCGAATAGCAATCCCTTAAGGCGTTCCTAATATCATCCTCGCCACACCACCCCTTCTTAAGCATATCTGCGAGAGACAATCTGCAAATAGCATTTTTCTCAATGACTAATTCCGTAATACGGCGATTATACGCATCCCTTTTCTCCTCTGCCTTGTCTTCTATGGCCTTAACGCGATCTTTGTACTCTCCCAGTTCCTTTTGAATTTGCGGATATGTAGATGACCATTTACATTCCGATGTCCCAACTTCCCAATAATTGCTATAGTGTGACCTCTTTGTTGCATGAACAATGCGAAAATCATTACCATACAGAGAATCAAAAAGATTAGGCTCGGAAAAGAAATCTGACAATGTGATCTGCTCATGTCCTTTCCACTCAATTGATTTCGCTCCATCAGGAAGTGTCTTACCAACACAATGCGCCATGTAGAGCGATTGTAATTCTGTAATATCTCGTAGTTTCTCCCTCTCTGATGCCGCAATTGTCGTCTTCACCTTATTCATCTCGAGATCAAATTCCGCAACTTTCTCTTTAATAACTTCTTTCTTTCGTTCCAATATTCTTGCCAAAAGTGAGTCTGTTCGCTCGTAGAGCTTCGCAAACTCGGCAGGGAAGAAGTTCTTAAAGATTACCATCCCCAAGAAGCACAGCCCATGTCCCTGAGTAGAAATCATCTCACGATATGCAGAAAATTCATTTACAATATTATTCATCAACCGCATATCGGAAATATACGGAGACAGGGCATGTATCATCTCGTCATATTCAGCTATCTTGCCCTCACCGACATATGCAGTTAGCATCTTCTTAAGTTTTGCCGCAGAAGACTTTGAATCTACAATCGGAACGATGGGAAGGATGAAATCAAAAAACTTAACACGCTCCGTCCCTGTAAACACATTATCGCGAAGCGCATATATAAAACGAATCGGTTTCTGTCCAATTTGCTTAGCACTGTTTAAAATCAGATTCAGCTCACGCAACTTCGCAAATATCCGAGCATCTTTAAATCGATCAATATCCTCAAACAAAACGATCGTATATCCTGTTTCCTCAAAGAAATAAACAACTTCATCCATATATCGATTGAACACCGACGTTTCATCTTCCTTTTCGATCTCAAGCTCGATATTCTGGAAATTTAAGTTGCAATGCTTGATCTTTTTATAAAAACGCAACACATGAAAGACGCCTATCGCGCCAACAACTAACAACAACCCCATGCCAACCCAATACGCCGCATTGCTCCATTTTAAAACTGCCTCATTAGGTAGGTGCTGAAGCATTGACGATGGCTGAACTAAAAGAATTACTGATACCATTAGCAGTAACGAATACCCAAGCATTAGCCACCATCTACGCCAGCCGAATCGAGTCAATCGCCGAAACCTAGAGAAAGGCAATTCACCCTGTGTCACATGGTAAAACATTTGCTGAAGAATGCTAATTTCAAGCAGCCGTTCTCGCGACTCATCCATCTTCTGCTCGCCTTCTTTTTCAAGGAAAGCTGCCATTGATATTTTTAAGACTTTCTCTTTCTTGCGCAACCTCTTCTCTTTCCAGGACAAACCTGTCTCATTTTTACGCGTCCTGAAGAATGTATTTAGAAATGAACTCTTTCCCGATCCGTACCGCCCCGCAATCGCGATATTCGTAACCTTTTCCCTTTTTAATGCTTCATCAAGCATATAAGAGTAACATTCAACCCCCTCCGCTTTATCAGTCGGGGTCAAATCATAGACAGGGAAGGAGTATTTTTTGTTAATGCCCTCTCCTGCATCTTTTGACTTGCTTGTAACGTTCGCAGTTGTCATACTTGTCTCTTTGAGATTGTCCACAATAATAACTATACACTGTTTTTCCCATCAGGACATGAAATCGGAGGCAAAACATCCATAACATCAACCGACACATTGGGGTAGCAAATCGCCATAGCTTTATCAAACCATTTTCTAGCAGCTTCTTGTTCAGAATTCTTATACAACGCAACAGCAAGGTTATTACAAATCTCCCCATAGAAGAATCGTTCTAGCGAATTATCCTTGCTCGGCTTAAAATATTTGATCGCGTCCTTAAATGCCTTTACAGCCTTTGAATACATTCCCTTCCTCAGAAACAACATACCCCGAACATTCAAAACCGATCCCTTATTCGGATCTAGTTCCCACGCCTGTTTCACACATTGCTCCGCCTCTTCGTACTTCTCACATTTAAAAGCTAAATATGCCCGATTCCCCTTAACAGATGCATCATTACCAACTCTTTCATCTATCGCAGAAACCGTTGTATATGCCTCGTTGAACTTCCCTAATGCAAAAGCACTCATATAAACCATCATTGATAGGACATCGCCCACTTCATTTAATTCGTCATCACTGAGGCCATGGTCTGGCAACAAGGAGAAACTCTTCCCCGCATACTCATAAGTATTAACATAGTCATACCGGGAGAAATAATATTCCGCCAGGCGCAATAATGCCACTAGATTTTTGGGGTTATAACTAAGCGCCAACTTAAGATATGGAATCGCATTTTTATCCCTAAGAAATAACTTTGACGCACCCACCATTTCATACACATCAGACTTCATTTCAGAACGCACTTCAGCATCCTTCAAACACGAACGATATAGTAAAATATATGCTTCAACAACTGATTTATAATCTTCCTGTCGGAATGCGCTACGCATTATGCCATATACTAACGCATAAAACACCGATAAATTCTTTTTGTCGCCACCTGATGAAGAAAGTTTCAATAGCAGTAATCGCATATTTTCTATCTTCGCCTTTGTATCTTCCGTTGAAACTAAATGATTGTCGGCAAAATCATAGACAAAAGCATAAAGGAGTCGCCAACACAATTCCGCCTTTACATCTATTGACGAATCCGACATCAAGACTGCAATATCATTCAAGTATTTTCTCGCAAAGTCTTTTCGCGTGACGTTCTCAAAAAAGTCTTTAGGGGCTTTTACCGTCTTGTCTATCCTCTGCATATATTTTAATAGCCGCACAACTCCCTCATCATTATATGCAACTTTTGGTGGAGTCTCTCCTTTACTTATTACAGTACGAATTGCAGATTCATTTTGCTCCATCTCACCAATTGCATTATTGCAACCGGTCTGATCTTCTATCTTTTTATTTACGATACGAGCAATCACAGACAAAAACACCTTAGGCGAAAACAAAAGTGCTATCACAGCTACAACAAATATCAACTCGACAAGCATAAACCAAATAAGATAGTTGTCGTTCGCGAAAACATCACGATGTAACATATTCGATGCCAAACATGACATGCAATATAACGCCAACATACAGACAACACAAAAAATGATGCCCTTAATCTGACTTCCCCGCAACTGCTTTATCTCAGTATTCATATCACGATCCTTTCTTCAAGAGCAAGCACTTTCTGTACTTCCTTAATCACAATTACTCCATCGGTTTGATGAGGGATTCGATGAACTTCTGCTCGGATTCTGTAATGCCGTATTTCGCATACAGTTTTTCATCCGTCCACGACTTTGAGAAATCTTGCACGGGAACAAATGAGAAGCAACGCCGAGTAATATGCTGGGTCATAGCAACTTGTCCGACTAAAAATCTGACAAAACGAGTTTTCAAATAATTTAGAAGATTCTCTGCCTCATCTTTATTTGCAAAACTTCCTGCTAGTATGTATGTCTCAGTACATATACTTCCTGGCGGAAGAATATCCAAAGATGACAAAATCTTAAACATTCCGTTCTTATCCGGTTGTCCAGCATGTTCAGCACTCAAATAGGACATCATTACATTCCATTTGTCAACCAAATCCCCCCCAACGGTAAGTTTATCTCTTTTATACTTCGCCCATCCTGAATTAGTCCGTAATGAGAGTTCTCCATTTAGAATAGGAATAACGTTTGTAGCCAACCCAAATGGTTTTCTGGGAGAAACCATCTCGCTCATGTTACGCTCTCCCTTTGCTTCAATCTTTCCAATAATTCCATTAGCTACTGGATGACGAACAAATACATCCCGTTCTCCCAGATCCCGCATTGCCTCAGTAATGGTTCCGTGCGAATCGTAGTTGACGCACTTGCAAGCGCCATCATGCCCTTTAGAATGAAGAAAATAACAAACTCCACCAGCGACATCTGCCACATCACCAAAACATTGATGGGAATCCATATAATCCACAAGTCGAGATATGTGCCCACTATTCAACATCTCGCCTCTGAAATGGTCCAATCCCTTGCCACCAGAATACCACTTAGCCGGCATAATCATGCTAACATAACCTGTCGCAGTCGTGGTACCAACACCTAAAAACTCTGGATAGATTGCACTTGCACTTCGGCCATTCCCTCCATCATCCTTTTGATACGGCGGATTACCAATAACACCAGCGATTGTGAAGTGTTTACCTCTTGTAGAAACTTTGTCGTTCATGGTGATTTTCCTAAAAGCTTTTTTCTGAGTGAGAAGAAGTTTGATTCGATCGTAGTCAATTTCGCCGTTTGATTTTTTGACCTCCAACAAATCGTATGAGGTGAAGATATCTGCGATATTGTCAAGATTCAGCCCAAGAGCCGCATACACGTTGCGCGTAAATTCATAAGCGTGTGATGAAGTAGGAATAGAAAGAATCAAATCACTAACATCAATATTCGGATCGATCTTCTTGTAGCGTTTATAAAGCGCAATCGCGAATTCTCCCGCTTTGCTGGCAATATCGAGAATCTTCTCCCCGTTTTGCGCGATGCGCTTCAATTCGTCATCAGGGAAGAGGGCAACCATATCGTCTGCAATCTTCTCCGGCGTCATAATCTCGGAGACGCCAAGACGGTCGAATTTGCGAATGGCCGTCTGCGCTCGCTCTAACGGTTTGAGCGAATCATCGCGCGAAAGAGCGTTCAAATTGTCGATCTTATAGTCCCATTCGGAGAGGATGAATTTATTGAAATATTTCTGAATGGCTCTGAGCGCGGGCTTTGTAATTTCAAGGTTTTTTGAAATCCTTGCATTGTCAGCCTTATCCATACAAGCAATGATGTCCTCAACCGAACAGACCCTGCTTTTCGTAAGGAATGCGAAGAAGAGAAGTCGTGCATAATACGCCCTGAACTTGTCCTCGAATTCCGCCAACGCCTTCTGTTCGTCTGAAGTTATCGACGCGGTGCCTCCCGTTGGAGCATCACCTGTCGCGCCTTTCGTTATGATTCCTTTCATTTCATCCAGATCATCGCCCTCGCCCTTGTGCGGATCGATCGTAAGACCGCCCTTGCTCCCAAGAGGACTCTCCTTCATGATAGCCGCAAGCAGTTCCTTGGATTTCGCCGCCGCTACGACATCTACGGGCATTCTTGAAGCTTCATCGGTGACACCGCGATTGCGCGAATAGTCCGAAACGGCTTTCATCACGTCTTCAGCCTCCACGCGGCGTATCTTCCCGGCGGCCACACACACGATAGGCGAAACTGCAAGTTCAGCGGAAATGCGCGCTTTCAACTTCGTGTTCCCGGCCTTGTCCTCATTAGCATTGAATATCTTAGACTTCGATTCCTGCATACTGAAAAGACGCGCCGGATCAAAATCCACAAGAATCGTTTGAGGCTTCTTGTTGTACTTGATTACATCTTCACTGCCGTCAGAACGAACAGGCTTCATTTCCGTCACAAACTGGTTCTGCAAACGGAAGATCGCCTGATCGTATTCCTGCGGCGAAGACGTATCCTTGAAGTAGAGCATCGTGTCCCATTCGGGAACGGTTGAACCGGTCAACATACGGTTCACAGTGAGAGTCAGAGTCTTCTTGCCAGCCTTCTCACATTCGCGAATCGTCTTCTTGACTTCCTCGACATTCGTATACTTGCTCGGCATATCATGTCCGGCGACATTAATGATCTCATATTCGGCAAGATTTTTGAAAGCACCCCTTTTACTCTCGCGGTCAATCAATGCGGCAAGAGCGTCGCAAGAGGCGCAATAAGGAAGTACGCAGACCAGATGGCGACACATCATGCCGTCCTTAATTTTGTCATAGTCAAGGAACCCCAAAAGTTCATCATCTTCCTTACTGCCATCAATCACCTGAAAGAGTTCGTGTATCTCATTTTCGAACTTAAATCTTCTATGGCTGCCATCATTCTGGGGCGAAATACTTTCAGTCGCAAAGAATGCTGAAAACGCATACGTCGCCCCGCTCTTGCGCAATGCCTCAAGCCGTATCCGAGCGGACTTGTTTGGATGGAATGCAAAGCGGATCATCTCCGGGAAACCGAAATACGGATTGTCCCATTCGCGGCAATCATCGTCTAATATGTGTTCGTCGTTCCACTTCTTCTGCTCGCTGACAATATCCGTGAACTGGCAGAATGCAATAATATCCTTCTTGTCAAACTCACTGCCCATCAGGATTCGGTAAGGCGTTCCCGAAAGGTGAAGCGTCACGTTCACCTTGAATGCCTTGATTGCCGCGTCCATGTTTTCGGCGTTCTTACAGTCTTCTCCATCCTTACCGGACGACTTATCCGCCACATAGCTCTTTGTCTTACGAATAATCTCACCGTATTTGCCGGCACGAGCTCCGTAATGGGTCTCGTCTACGATCAAAAGATCTATCTTCTTCTTGAAGAGATCCCGATGCCTTTCCTTGATCGTGGAAGTCTGTAAATCCTGAAGCGTGAGAAAGATAACGACCTTCTTCCCCTTCTGGCGTAAACTTGAAACGATTTTGTCGTTCGCTTTGAGGTCTTCGCCGGAAAGAAATTCATAATCATTCCGGAAGTTTTCGGCACTCTCGACAGTCTTCTTCCATTCACCGCAGACATCTGCTTTCGCGGACAAAACGAGAACGATGTTCGCCCCGTTACCATCATTCATTGTCTTAGCGCAACAAAGGGACGTAAACGACTTACCAAAGCGCATGACGGCATACATGAGCAGGTTTTTCCGACCGGCCGCAACCGCCGCTTCGAACTTCTTTACGGCGGCGTATTGATTGGGACGTAGCTCCCACATACCAGTCGAGGAGAATTTCACACCTGTCGGAAGCCCTTCCGCGATGCTGTAAAACTGATACCGCTGTCCTTTTGCTTTGAAATCATTGCGTATATCATCAATTGCCGCCTCAATATCACTCTTAGTGGCGCCTTTAAAGAACTCATTTGAATAATAGGCATCAGGAAACGTTTCCTTGGCAAGCCGTGGGCGATTCGCTGTTCCCTCCAAATAGGCATGAACGGAATAATCCCTGAAGAAAACATCGCCGATCTTGGCGGAATCATCGAACTCACGTTTCAAATTGGGAAAGTGCTCACGCCACTCATTCAGTCTAACCTCCACTGGGCGGTAGGTGTCACCAACCTTCAAGTAATTAGGTATGGTATTGGTCGTGAAAGCATAAATGCGCGGCTCGACACGGCCGACAATCAGTTCTCCCAAAATGGACGAGTCTGTCATTGCAGCTCCCTTTTTCCCTTTTCCACGCTTACCCTATCCCTATGCAGATAATGCCAAACGAATTCATGAGGCTCACCTGTTCCCCAATCCATAATCTTACTATAAATTCCGTTGTGGAATTCTGCGCCATCAAGAATGTGTTTCTTTGCACACCCAGGACAAGGCTTCGTATGCGTTTCGATTGTCCCATCAAGCAGAGGTATTTTGATTTCCTCCGGTTTGCAACTCATCGGAAGAACAAACTTCAACCCGTCCATCTGCCAGATGTTCCAACTCACGATATCTGCAAGTTCCAAAAGGTCATCGTGGCTTATTGGCGTTGATGAACAATAATATTTGTAATACTCCAATATCGTCCAAAGAATATTTTCGCGAGCCAATAATACGTTATCGCCCTGCCACTCAAACCCAAGAACGGCTTTAAGGGCCATCTTTGCGTACTTCAGCCATTCTTTCGGTTTTCCACCGACATTCTCAGTCACAATCCTCAACTTACGGTCAAGTATACCAATCCGTTCGGGAATAGGGATCACCTCGCCTGTGGTGGTGTCATATCGACTGACAAGAAATGGAGCCTCACCACATGTAATCTCAAGGCGCACTTCGGTTACGAAATCAAGCCAAGTCTTCTTTAACTTCTTTGGGAATACGATTGGCTTTTTTGTCGCTCGCCATGATTTATGGCCCTCAACAGTAAACGGCGATGTCTTACGTTCAAACCATGCCGCATCTATGAGATTGTTCATGTTATTGCAAATCCACGAAGGCGTGAACACCTCAGCTTTACCGATGACACGCTTACGCTGCTCTTCTTTGCTTTTGTCAACACGTGGGCGAATAATTTTGTTTCCCGGACGAGAAATGGCATCCGCATCGATAGGGTCATGAATCCCCATCTTGATGCCAAATATTGATTCAAGATGTTCGTACCCATCGGTCATCCAAAGAATATTCTTCCCCGTTGTCTTGTCTTTGAGAAGAATATCCAACACATCTCTCGGGATCTCAGACTCCAAGATATCTCTTTTCCCCAAATCAGGATCAATCACTTTATCAGACATTCATTGCGCCCAATTTTTTGGGAAGTTTTTAACATCCCATTTTCAGCAAGACGACGGACGGTATTGCCACTTTGATTATGCATTTTAGCATATTTAGTTAAAGCAACAAGCATGGTAAATCCTCTTGAAATTCAAATTGTTTGAGACTCTAATTATACACGACATCGTGTATAATGTAAAGGCTTAAACTCAACTTCATTTGTTGGTTTCACTTCTTCGGCCCTTTGTACTATATTCTAAAATTTTCTAGACAGGTCTAAAAAGTCCCGGCCAAAAATTGTACACTTTAAGATTTCTTCCCGAGCGGAAATTTCCCCTTAAAATAATTGGCCCCCCAAAAAATTGTACTGTTTAAATTTTGCATGAATAGTACAAATTGTATTAATTTTAAGCTTAAAATTGATCGCCATAAAATATTCAAGATAAGTTATTACAAATGAATAAGTTACGGCTCGGAAAATATAGTACAAAGCATTGAAGAAATGAAACCTTTTGTTTTGCAAATCAAACCGCACCTAAATGACGCTCAAACAGCACCTAATTGAAGTTCAAACAGCACCTAAATGAAGTTCAAATAGCACGCGTTTGAAATGCGTGTTTATGAACAGGTTATCAACAAGCTCAAGTAGCGTGGGAATTAGAGTTTCCCGAGGGGCTCGAGAAGGCGTTCAAGCGACATAGAGCGTGAGGCTTTCAGCAAAAGTGTATCTCCCGAACGAATGAGGAGGGGGACTTGCTCCATTGCTTCTTCTGTTGTGTCAAAGCAGACCGTTTGCGAAATTGGATAGCCGGCATCAATGGCTCCTTGCACCAAATGACGTGAGGCTGGACCAATGCCGATGAGTAGACGCCAAGGCCCATTGCCTGATTGAATGCCAACAGCATGATGACGTGCGTGTGAGTCTTCTCCAAGTTCGAGCATGTCGCCAACACAAACGACCTTTGCATCGGGTTCTGGTGTGCCAGCAAAGGTTTCAAGTGCCGCTTGCATGGAGAGAGGGTTGGCATTATAGGCATCGTTAATCACTTGTACTGGACCGATGGTTAACTGTTCCCAACGCATTGCTGGCGCCTTAAAGGATTTTAAGCCTTCAATTGCTTCTTGCGCGGAAATGCCAAATTCTCGTGCGGCGGCATACGCAATGAGTGTGTTGGAGGCATTGTGTGCACCACAAAGGCCTGTTTCAAGGAGCACGGCAGGTTCTTGTTTGTGGTGAACGCGCAAGACACCCTTTGCAAGGGGCTCACCATACCAGTCTGCGTTTTCGTCTTTGATTGAACATGTCACCACGCGACAACGGCATGCGGACTTAAGGATGTCAAACCCTGTTGTCTCTTGGGGTAATACAACAAATCCATCTTCTGGAACTGCTGTAAGTAGCTTGGCTTTTTCTGTTGCAATGGCTTCTTCAGAACCAAAAAATTCGATGTGCGCAGGTCCAATAACAGAGATGGCAGCAGCGTCAGGCGCCATTGTTTTTGCTAATGGGTCCATGTCCTTTGGATGGCTAATCCCGGCTTCAATGACAGCGAACTGTGCATCTTCTGGGATTGCAAGCAAAGAGAGCGGTAAACCGACTTCATTGTTATAGTTGCCAATGGTCGCTGCGGTTTTTGCTTTTCCAGAGAGAAGCGCTGCGGAGAGCTCTTTGAGCGTTGTTTTACCTGCAGAACCTGTGATGCCAAGGATTTTTGTTTTTCCTTGCAAGGACTGACGATAACCTTGTGCGAGGTCTTGAAGTGCCTGCGCAGGATTGTCAACAAGGAGTAGGGGATAATCGGCTAAATGTGCTGGAGGCGCCCATGTGCGAGCAACAAGCGCTGCGGTGGCGCCTTGTTTAAATGCCGCTTGAACGAAATCATGTCCGTCAAAGCGTTCGCCTTTGAGTGCGACATAAAGGGTGCCAACGGTGGCCTTACGACTATCTTGTGTAACAGAGGTAAAAGGGAATGTTGGCATTGTTGACCATGTACCCTTTGTCCATTGTGCCAATTTGATTGCGTTCATCGTATTCCTCCTAGATTTAGAAGTTGGGAATTTCACCCTTTGAAAAGGCTTGAATCATTTGCATGGTAAGCGAGAAAGCACCTTCTGGTGGAAGAAGTGCTTGGCATTCTTCTGGTGTGAACCAGGTCGCTTCTGCAAGTTCATGGTCGTTGAGTTTGATCTTACGTCGTTTGGTCGCGCGAACGAAAAATCCTGCGAGAAGTGAGTTGCTCAACCCCCATGGTTGTGAGGCAAAGTAATGAAAGGGGCCTTTGAGTTCAAGGTTGGTTTCTTCGCGTGCTTCGCGAATGCATGTTTCCTCAAAGGTTTCGCCAGGTGCGCAATAACCTGCGACAAGCGCAGGCCCACGATATCCATAGGGTGAGGCACTATAACGCGTAATGAGCAATTTCCCATCACAAATAATTCCCACAATAACCGCAGGTGAAATAGGCGGGAATATTTCAAGATTACATGCTGTACAAAGACGAGCACCACTCGGTTGCGGTTGAAGAATGTTTGCACATCGCGGACAGTGTTGATAGGTCGCCCATGTGGTGAAGAGGTGGAGCGCTGTAAACGCCGCTTTACGAAGTGAAATGGGTGTAAGCATTCGCAGTTGCGCTTTTGTCATTGCTTCACTTGTAGGCGTCTCCTTGGGACGTTTTTCCATTGTGAAGAGAATCTCACCACAGCGAAGTAAAAAGGGCTTGCGAGCTGATTTTGTAGGGGTTAAGAAGAGCCCTTGTGTTGGCGTGTAAGCGACAGCATAAACCTTGGTTGCATTTCCTTTTGTGGAAGGAAATAACTCAACCGTGGGATGGTGCTCGGGTTGCCTCATGGCGTAATAATTTGTTTTACAAGCAATTCCCATTCAACGCGCGTAAGGGTTTCTGCGCGACGTGTTGGATCAATATTTGCCGCTTCACATGTGATGGTGTTGAATGGTGCAGGCACTTTACGCAAGACCTTTCCAAGTTGTTTGCGGCGTTGGGTAAAGAGAAGTTTGGAGAGCTGGCGTAAACGCGCTTTACCTGTTTCATCCAAGGTGGAGCGGTCGTGACGTTCCATTGCAACAATCGCACTCGTAACCTCGGGTGGTGGCCAGAAGCAAGAAGGCTTTACATTTCGCACGGTACGCACGTCATAGTCGAGTTGCAACCAAACCCCCGCAGTTCCACGCTCAGGCGTAGAGGGTTGTGCGGCGAAACGTTCAGCAACTTCAAGTTGGACGAGCGTCACGAGGCGTTTTGGGGCTTGAGGTTGTTGGATGAGATCCATCAGAATGCGCGTTCCCACGGAGTAGGGGAGATTAGAGGCAAAGGCTTTGAAATCGCGAGCAAGCAGGGTTGGCCAATCACATTCAAGGGCATCCCCTTCAATGAGTTCAAGGGTGTCTGGGTATTCTTTGAGGAGTGAATCGCGCAACCATTGTGCGAGTGCGGGGTCTTTTTCAACAGCCGTGACGTGAGCACCACGTTGGAGAAGGGCTTCTGTCATAACGCCGAGTCCAGGACCCACTTCAAGCACTCGGTCGCCAGGGGCAATATCCACGGCATCAGCAAGAACATCAAGAATGTTGCGATCAATCAAGAAGTTCTGTCCCAATGTTTTGTTGGGATGGAAGCCGCGTTCAATACACCAGGCTTTAACTTCGCTAGGAGAGGTACGATTCATATGTGTTTACTTGTCGGTTTCAGAAGCTTGAGATTCAGGCTGAGACTTGTAGAAGGTGTTTTCAACTTTCTTGATGTAAGCCTTGCTGCGGAGTTCATCAATCCATTCTTTGTAACGAGCTTCGCATGCTTCTGCAATTGCATCGTCTTCAACTTTTGTCCAAATTTCTTGAAGCGGTTTTTCTCCACCCTGCAAGGTGGCAATTTTCTTCACGATGCAGAAGTAGGTGTCAGCTGCAGAGAACATCTTAATCTCTCCATCAGCCATGGCTTCAATGCCGTTTGCAATTTCTTCTGTGAAGTTTTCGGTTAAATTGATGGGTCCCCAGTTGCCACCTTCGGTTGCTTTTTCGTCAACAGAATAACGACGTGCGAGAGATTCAAAGGATTCACCCTTTTTAATTGCTTCAAGAATGTTTTCTGCACGTGTACGCGTGTCAGCGAGAGAGATTGTCCAAATGTGCGTGCCTGCGGTTGTGGTGTATTTGGACTTGTTGGCGTTGTAATATGCGCGGACTTGGCGAGGGGTGACTTGTACCTTGTCATTGACCTCGGTCTGACGCATGGCCTTTGTAATGAGATTGTCACGAATTTTAGTACGCCAATCTTGGAGTGTCATACGCGTTTGACGAAGGAATTCGCGAAGTTTGGCTTCGTCTCCACCAAAGTTTTCAGCGATAATCGTTTGAATGCGTTCGCGTACAAAACGATCGGGAATATTCATGCCAAGTTTAGAGTATTCCTTGAGAATCAACGTTTGCTCAATCATTAAGTCGCAAACAACGGGGTAGAGTTCTACAATCTTTTCGCGACGTGCTTTGGGAGGAAGAGAGGCAATGTTGAAACTGTTGAGGAGCTCCTTTAAAACCGAATCAACCGTAATGACTTTGTTGTCGACATAAGCAGCAACGCCATCATAGTAGGAGGCGTTGTCATAATTTTCGGGAGTTTGCGCCTTTAATGTTGTGACGACGCAACCTAAGCAAAAAATTAAAAACCATTTACGCATGCTCGTATCCTTAAATTTTAAAATGGGATTAAACATGTGTAAGAATATCATAAATATGTGATTTTGTGAAGGGACTTGCGGGAGAAAAGCAAAGGAAATACAAAAAAGCACACTAAAGTAAAATAAAATCTTGACTTATAAGGGGTAAATTGTATAATATATGCGCAATTCCTAATGGATAGGATGAAAAGGAGAAAAAATATGGCTACGAAGAAGCCCGCTAAATCCACTGCAGCAACGACGACGAAGGCCGCTAAGGCTCCTGCTAAGGCTGCAGCAGCAACCAAATCCTGCTCCACCAAGAAAGCTTGTGAATGCAAGGCTGAAGAAGCTCCTGCTAAGAAGGCTCCTGCAAAGAAGCCTGCCGCACCCCGTGGCACACGTGTTACCTTCTCTGTTCGCGCAGAAGTTGGTAGCAAGGTTTTTGTTGCTGGTTCCTTCAATAATTGGGACGCAACAGCAAAGCAGCTCGAAGACAAGAAGGGCACAGGTCTCTTCTCTGGTATCGTGACTCTTCCTAAGGGCACCCACGAATACAAGTTTGTCATCAATGGCTCTTGGTGCGCAGATCCTGAATGCAAGGATTGGGTTCAGAATGACGTTGGTTCTTACAACAGCGTCAAGATCGTCGAATAAGCGTTTGATCGCGTGAATCCTCAAGGAGCCCTGTGCACACACGCTCGGGGCTCTTTTATTTACTTCTTTTCGTAGGCGATTATTATTTATAATAATGTGTTGCGAAGAAGGATCCTTTTTTGGTATGATAATGACATCATGCGAGTGCTCTATGTCTTTATCGATGGCGTGGGTTACGGGGAAGCGGGAGAACAAAATCCTGTTTGCCCCGCGGTATGTCCAACGCTTTGTAAGTTGATGGAGACAGCGACGCGGTTGGATACGACCCTTGGCGTGCCAGGGTTGCCACAATCTGCAACAGGGCAGGCTACCCTCTATACCGGAGTGAATGCTTCGCAAGTGATGGGACGTCATAAAGAAGGTTTCCCAGGGCCGACGCTTTGTCGACTTTTACAAGAGGATAATCTCTTTATGACCTTACTCCGGCGAGGCTTAAAGGTTTGTTTTGCAGATGCTTATTTTGCAGACACCCCTGAGGAACTTGCCGCACGTCGCTTTAAGAGCGTGACAACGATTATGTCGTTGACAGCACCCGAGACGATTCGCTACCAAAAGGATATGCTCGCGGGAAGAGCTGTTTTGCACGATCTTACGCGAGAGGCAATTGTGCCAAAGGGATATGTGGGGCCTTTGATTACGCCAGATGTTGCGGCAAGTCAATTGCTCGATATTGCGGCAGAGAATGATTTTACGCTCTTCGAATACTTCCTCACGGATGTCGCAGGGCACACGCAGAAGTGGGATCGTGCATCGGCAATCTTGACATCGTTGGATGTGTTTTTGCGTGAGGTGCTTGCTGGTCGAGATGAAGACACCTTGTTCATCTTGACCTCTGATCATGGGAATATTGAGAATCTTGGCACCCGTGGTCACACGATGAATAATGTTCCGCTCGTGGCAATTGGTCCTCGCGCAGAAGAGATTACAAAAGGGGCAACATCGTTAATCGATGTCATGCCAAACTTATTGAGAGTTCTTTAACAAAAAGGCATTGAAACAGTGAAATATGTGCTTCCTTTAATCGCTGTCCTCTCTATGCATGCGTTTTTGCATGCGAATACGCTTAGTGTGAATGTGACAACAACTGCATCTGCCAAAAATGAAACAACATTTTCGATTTCGAATGGAAGTGTGACAACAAGTTCGGTGGCAATTTTCACAACAACGATGTATTTTACTATTCCATCGGAAACTCCGAACTATGCGGATTTTGCATCGGAAAAGTTAGTGATTGTACCAGATTCATCTGGTCAGTTGTTGATCGCTGATGGCAAAACTGGAACATGGGTTGAAACGGGTATCACAGTTGTTGAAGAACAACCGACAATCATTTCTGCTCGTGCTGAGACGTTGGGAGAGAAGTTGAAGTTCTCGGTTTCTATTGGTGAAAAAACATTTGAAATTGAAGCCCCAAGCAATGGCGCAACGTTTACGAATTTGACGTTTGAAGGGGAAGGCTCTGCAAAAGGAATTGCGTTGAGTATTGCACCTCGTGCATTCGTTTCTGATGGCGGCTCTTCTTTAAGTGCGGATACTGCGTTTATCGAAGATTATACCACATGGTTGAATGACGAGACTAAAGGCGCTAGCGACGCATTGAAGAATGCATCTGATGATGAAAAGGTTGATGCCTTTGCAATGAATACAGGTGCGAAGCCGAAGCTTGAAATTACTGCAATCGATGTGGAGAATAAGAAGATTACGGTAAAGGGTTCTTATGGTGAGGGCGTTGTTGCAAATCTTAATGAGATCAATGGAACGCTCTTTATCACCTATGCTACAGAACTTTCTGGAACAGCAGAGGTTGATGAAGCTGTTGATTTTACAACGGACGATCAGGGTATTGCAACAGTGAACCTTCCAAATAACGCGAAGTTCGTTAAGGCAACCGTCTCGATGAAGGAACCTGAGAAGGAACTCTAATTCATTTACGTTATTTAGCATTTAGAAAAACAAAGAAAGATCCCAACAATGGATAATAAGAACAGTGCATACGCCGCAGCAGGCGTTGATATCGATAAGAAGATGAGTGGTATTGAAACCATCAAGCAGATGGTGAAGAAAACTGTTACCCCAGGTGTTATTGGTGGTATTGGTAGCTTTGGTGGTCTCTTCCAAAGCCCTGGTGCTGACACCATTCTCGTTGCCTCTGCTGATGGCGTTGGCACGAAACTTAAGGTCGCAGCAATGGCTGGTCGCCATGATACCGTCGGTCAGGATATTGTGAACCACTGCGTCAATGATATTCTTGTTCAAGGTGCTACACCGCTTTTCTTCCTTGACTACATTGGTGCATCTGTCTTTGATGCTGCTATTTTTAACGATGTGGTTTCTGGGCTTTGCAAGGCTTGTGCAGAAAATGATTGTGCGCTTCTCGGTGGCGAAACCGCTGAAATGCCTGGTCTTTACCCCGTCGGTGAATATGACCTCGTGGGTACAATCGTTGGTCAGGTGAAGAAGGATAAGGTCATCACTGGTGAAAAGATTAAGGTCGGTGACGTGCTTATCGGTCTTCCTTCGGGCGGTCTTCAGACCAATGGTTTCTCGCTCGCTCGTAAGGTTGTTTTTGAACAAGAAGGTCTTAAGCCTGAGGACATTCTTCCCGGCACGGATACGACATGTGCTGACGCGCTTCTCGCAGTGCACAAGTCCTTCCTTAAGCCAGTGCTTAAGGTGATGGATGCAGGTGTTGATATTCATGGTATGGCTCACATTACTGGTGGTGGCTTCTATGATAATATCCCGCGTGTTCTCCCCAAGACGGTTGACGTCACAATTGACTCTGCATCCTGGGAAGTCCCGCAGGTCTTTAAGTTCATCGGCGAAAAGGGCAATGTTGCGAAGGAAGAAATGTATCGTGTCTTTAACATGGGCATTGGTTTCATCCTTATCGTTGATTCTGCTGATGCTGGCGCAACGCTCAAGGCGCTTGAAGAAGCTGGCGAAGAGCCCGTTATCATCGGTGGCGTGAACCCCGGTCATAAAGTCGTTCACGTTATTTAATTGATAACGAATTTAGAAAAAGAGCTCCGCCCAGTGTGAGAGCTCTTTTTTCTTTTGAAAAGAAGGTTCGATAGGAAAGGTGGTGAATTTATGTTTCATTATCTATTTGAAGTTCTTTATCGTTGTCGTGATTATATTAACGAATGGCATGTTTTTCCGCGAACCCTTATGCAACTTGTGCTTGTTGTTGGCACAACGGTTTTGTCTTACCTCTTTTCTCGATGGGCAATCAAAAAGGTAAGACATGCCTATTTTAAAACAACGGACACTCAGACCGTTCTTGGTGTTATTCTGGATTCTCGTCTCCTTGCGCGTATTCCACT
Source organism: Candidatus Spyradenecus sp. (assembly GCA_045613865.1). Classification (GTDB taxonomy): domain Bacteria; phylum Verrucomicrobiota; class Kiritimatiellia; order RFP12; family DVOR01; genus Spyradenecus. Next base: position 24,478 of record JAZLBT010000007.1, read on the forward strand.
CGCAATTCCATTGATTGTTGCAGGTATTTTTACGCATACGATTTTAAACGAATCTGCGGCACGTACTATTCTCATTGTTTCAAATCGAATCTTCTTTATTTTTATTTGCGCATTTATCTTCTCCGGAGGGTTGCGCCTCGTTTATCGTCTCATTAATTTACACAATGGCGTTACAGAATCTCCTCAAAAGGGGATTTTCCAAGTTTTGTCAATTTTTGGTTATATTTTTGCTGTTGTTGCAGGAGTGGCAACGTTGTCAGGACGAGACCCAACGGTTATTCTCTCGGGAATGACGGCTCTTTCTGCTGTCTTGATGCTCGTGTTTAAAGATTCAATTATGGGCTTAACCGCTGGAATTACGCTCGCAAGTAATCGAATGGTGCGTATGGGCGATTGGATTGAAGTCCCAGGAGCAGATGCAGATGGTTGTGTTATTGACATGACACTTACCTCAATTCGTGTAAAAAATTGGGATAATACGGTAACGGCGGTACCTGCCTATAACCTAATCTCGAGTCCATTTAAAAACTGGAATAGCATGTATGATAGTGGTGGGCGTCGTATTAAACGCTCGATTCATATCGATTTAGATTCGATTTGTTTCGCAACAGAAGAAATGCTTGCGCATTGGGAAAAAATTGATTTGATACGCGATTATATTACGCAAAAGATAAAAGAAGTTCGTGCGTATAATGATGAGCGCGTCTCAACAAAGCAATCTCTCGTTAATGCGCGTCGATTAACGAATATCGGAACGTTTCGTGCGTATTGCCTCGCTTATATTAAAAAGCACCCACTCATTAATCATGAGATGCTCACGACCGTACGTCAATTAAGCCCGACAGAACGCGGTTTGCCCTTAGAAATATATTGTTTTACATCAGAAACAGGATTTGTGGATCACGAGGCAATACAAAGTGACCTCTTTGATCATTTCCTTTCTGTAATGACAGAGTTTGGACTTTCAAATTTCCAAATCATCTCGGCAAAATCCATGCATAAAAATATTTCTTCTACGAATTAAGAGAAAAGAGGAAGATTTTATTGCTATTACCTTAATATATATGATAAAATGAGGTCATCGTTGATGGTTTGTATTGAGAGATGAGAGGTTAGGTGTTTTGATGAAGTGGTATAAGGGAATAACTCAAATCTATACAAGTTCCTCTTGGCGTGATACCATAACAAAGGTATTACTTGCGTTGGTAATTTTGGTTTATCCCTTTAATGCATTCCCTCATCCTCCTACATCACAATTGATGCGTGTGCCGATTGTGTTTCTTTTCCTCCTAAATATCGATCGGTTTTGGAATCTTTGGAAAACGAATAAATACCTTCGAATGGTTGCGCTGTTGGGAGGTGCTTGGTTTGTATGGATGAACCTTGCGTCTCTATTTGCTGGAGGATTGGAGGCCTTCGGTGATAACATTAGTGGCGTTTTTAAATTCTTTAAATTTTTTATTTTATGGTATCTTTTCATGACGGGATTGTTAATTTTCCCGTATGATGAAATTAAAGGATATATTTACTGGGCTTTTGTTGCATTGTTTGGCTATACAGCACTGTATGCTTGTATAGAACTGCTCTATTTTGCAGATGTTGCATGGGCAAAGGATTTTCTAGGGCAAGCAATTCATTGCTTTATGAAAGTTTCACCAAACGAGAACTCTTGGTGGCCGCCAGTTTTTTGGACAGATGTTGGCGAGGAGAGATGTCGTAGTGTCTTTGAAGAACCTGCATACTATGCGCTCTTGCTTGTTTTTTGTACGTTGTTTTTCTCTTATTTTGCGTGGGTGGCCAAAAAAACAAAAGGGGTTATTGGTAATTTTATATTAGCGACACTCTCTGCATTTCTGCTCGTAAAGACACTAAGTGCAGCAGGCGCAGTTTCGCTTGGAGTCGCTGTGATGATATGGATGTTGCTTGCATTTTGTTTTATTTGTCGAATGGAACCAAAGATACGTGTTAGACTTCTTCTTTTCATTTTAATGTTTGTTGGAGCATCAGTCTTTACGTTAATGACACAACGGCATTCGTTCTCAACGATTTTAGGCTTGATGAATCCAATAGAGAATGTAGACAAGAATCGTTCTGCACGAGCAATTCACCTTGCGGCGGAGTTAAAGCTTGTTTCAAAGGCTCCGATTTGTGGTTATGGTGCGGTAGAATATCGAAATGTCATGACAAAGGCCTTGCGAGAAGAAAATAAAGTGGAAGATCAAGAAGAGGTAAAACGTTGGGTGAAAAATCAAAATCCACCACCCTTAAATCGTTATACAGAGCATTGTGTACGCTTTGGCATCCCTGGCCTTCTCTTTTTCGTTGCTTGGTTGATTTTGCCGATTTTCTATCTTTTGATAAAAAATTTCCGTCATCATTCAATTCCAAATAGTTGTGTCGCAATTGCGCTCACGATTTCTTTGGCATGTTTAATGCTTGCGGCGAACACATATGTGTTTTGTTATTTTATCTTCTTCTCTTTCCCCACGCTTTTCGTTATGGATTCAAAATATGAGAAAAATTTGTAAGGAGGAGGTATCTTTAAGTTGCGTTAAACGTCTTATATGCGCTTGTATAAATTTTCGGAGTCGTAATATTTAGGACTCTCGCGTGTTCTTTACATTTTATGTGTAATATATACAAAAAGAATAAAACTTGTGTTTAATATTATCTTTTGTTAAACTGTAAAGTAGTTAATTAAGGGAGTAGAATGTCAATACCATTTGTTTCGAAGCATCCTGGAAGATCAAGAGCTCTGTTATTATTAATAACAGATGTATTGGCGTTGAGTTTTGCCATTTTTATTGGATTTTTTCTCTATAAGCAGCAAGGTGCTCGTTACACGATGGAGATTGTCTGGCATTTATGGCCGATTCCGTTGATGGTTGTTGCAATGAATCTTGCAGGACGAGTCTATCTTGGAAATTTGCTCTATCCTGGATTGCCAATGAATCCAGTAGAGGAGTTAAGAAGACAAACGATGAGTATTATTGCGGCATTTGCTTTCTTTTCTGCGTTTTTAACCTTTACACGAACCAATCTTCTTTATTCGCGAACAGCAATCACCTATGCGTGTATTTTAAGTCTTTTTGTGTTACCTCTATTTAGAGTTATTTTACGTTGTATAATAAGTCGCCTTCATCTATGTAGAATTCCAACGATTATTATGGGTGATACTGTTGCTATAAAAAAGATTATAAAAAAGATAAACACAGATTCGACAAGTATTTTAGAAATTGTAGGCACCGTGACAGAATCGGAGATTTGGCCCTATAAAAATTATACGGCGGAAGAATTAAAGGTGCTTTCTGCAAGAGAAAGGTCGTATCTTATTTTTTGTCCAGGAGTATCCTATCCGTTGTCATATTTACAAAAGTTCATGTTTAAATTTCATCGCGTTCTTATTGTTGAAGAGGAAAACTCCTTTCCTGTTTTAAGGATGTATGCTGCAAATTTTTATAACTTTTTAGCATTTGAAACAGGGAATTGTCTTCGTCGAAAGGCTGCGATTTTAGAGAAAAGAATTTTTGAGTTTCTTTTCTCTCTTGTAGCATTCATTGTTGCAATTATCCCTATGATAATATTGGCGATTTGTGTAAAGGTTACAAGTCGTGGTCCGATTTTTTATGCGGCAGAGCGTTTAGGACGCCGTGGTAAACCTATACGTGTTTTTAAGTTTAGGACGATGTATTCTAATGCAGAGCGACGATTGGACCGCCTTCTTAAGCGTAATCCCAAATATAGAGCTGAATGGCAAAAAAAATTTAAACTAGATAAAGATCCCCGGATTACTCCCATTGGACGTTTTCTTCGAAAGACGAGTTTAGATGAATTGCCTCAGTTATTAAATGTTATAAAAGGTGAAATGTCGCTCATAGGCCCTCGTCCAATTGTGCAAGCTGAGGTTAAGTACTATGGTGAATATTACGATACTTTTGCAAGTGTAAAACCTGGAATAACAGGCTTATGGCAAGTCTCGGGTCGGAGCAATCTTGATTACGATGAACGTGTTGCATTAGATATTTACTATATCAATAATTGGTCAATTTGGCTTGACTACTATATCTTTTTTGCTACAATTCGTGAAGTTATTTTTAATCGCGGAGCGAAATAATATAAATTAGATTAGGTAGAAACATAATTGAAATGAAGGGACAATACTGTTTCTTCTATTTACTTTTCTAACATAGCTCAAAAATTATAACATATCGAAAATGAATTATACTAAAGTGGATTATGAATATAGTGAATGTTCATTTTTGGTATTTAATCCGTTGTTTATGGTTTGGGGGTGCTTTTGAGAAGGATATGATGGGATATCCTTCGTGAACTTAGATTTTGTTTCTTTTCCCCTCAATGATATTTAGCTCGAACTTCGTTTTCAATGGGCATTGATTTCCCTTACGAGCCTTATATTCATGCTTCGAAAATGATCTTTTGATTGATGATGGCTTAATCCTTTTTTGCTATGTGATAGCCGTAATCATGGAGAGACTTTAAGATGATTCGTAAACTTAAAAAAGTAGAAACAACATATTTCTTCGTGGAGGGTGTCTCCATTGTATAAATTTCATCTTTTTATTCCGTATTTGATTAATTTAGTGAAGTGTTGGATATTTGTAAGAGGACGGCGTAAAGATTGTGTATATCTTTTCACTCGGCGACATTGTGAGGTACAATAGAAGACCTTCTTGTGGAGTGCATTTAATGAGCATGGGATCTTAGATTTGAATCAATGATTACGGGTTGGCAAAAATTAGAAGCTAAGCAATAATTATCCAACCAATGGGATGTCACTTCAACCCTCGCTACTTTGCGAGAATAGCGTGTGGTAGATTCCTTGAGGAGTGAGGGGCGTATTCCTGTGTGTGAATACTAGTTTTGTATAGAGATATTGGAATTGTTAGAGAGCGGGAAGAGACTACTCGTTTGCCGGGAAACGGGTTACGCCAGATTTCAAGGCCTTTAGCCTCCATCGTGTTCGTCTACCCCTCCCTTTAGTCCTGTGAATTGCAAGTTAAATCGCGGGGGGTACGGGGAAAAAGGTTGAATATTTTCATGCTACGAGTTCCTTGTTGTATTGTGAGGGTCTAGGGTAATTAACAAGAATTTCTTGTAATTCCAGTATTTCTTTTGTGGAGACC
>JAZLBT010000008.1:0-20835 GCA_045613865.1 Candidatus Spyradenecus sp.
CATAAAAATAAGATTTTTAAAAGACGTAAATCGGAGGTTATTTATATCTTTTTCAAACAGGAGCGGTTTGAAGTTCAAACGTGCCGTAGACGAAGTTCAATCAGCACCTGTTTAAAGTTCAAACAGCACCTGTTTGAAAATCAAAACAATAGGTTTCATTTCTTCAATAGTTTGTACTCTATTTGCTGAGCCGTAACTTATCCATTTACAATAACTTATCTTGAATATTTTATGGCCGGCAATTTTAAGCTTAAAATCAGTACAATTTGTACTATTCATGCAAAATTTAAACAGTACAATTTTTTGGGGGCCAACACTTTTAAGGGGAAAATGACAAGCGGGGAAAATTCTTAAATAGTACAATTTTTGGCCGAGGACTTTTTAGACCTGTTTAGAAAATTCTAGAAAATAGTACAAAGCCCTGAAGAACTAAAACAATAGGGTTTGAAAACGAGAAGTTATAAACAATTTATACACAACCTATCAACAAGCCGTTCAATACTATTTTAACCCTCTTAATCTCCAACTTCTAATAACAACTACATTCAAAGTAAATGTCCATAATAATGAAGTATATGAGCAATGTAAATGTCCGTTTTAGAATTAATAGGAATATTGAAATTATGAAATTTTACGCAGTTATTTTAAAGTGAGGATTTACAAATGAAAATAGGTTTTTCTATCGTTCTATAATACTCTCATTTAAGCACATTTTTACCGCTATTTTTACATATTTATTTAAGTTCATAAATTTTGCGAAAATTTAACTTGACATGGGGGGGGGGTATAATGCATTTATAATCTTCGTGGAATATTTTGTTGACAATAAACATATTTAACTTGTAAGACAAGATACAGACGAGGAGAATGTTTTGAAAGTCGCTTTAATATCTAAATGGTAAAGTATTGAAGATGCTTTCTAGAAAAGATTGCCCCGATCTTTTCTACTAACTTTTCATGGGGCATGGAGTTACTCGTCATGGGATTCTTCAATTTCATCTATACAATCCCCCAAGGTCACTGCTGCGTCATTGAACGCTTTAGTAAGCCTGTTAAAATTCAAAAGGGTGGCCTTCACTTCTCGATTCCTTTCCTCGATAAGAAAAGAGAAGTTGGTGATTGGACATTTGGTGGCAAAGAATATACCTTTAAGCGCGATGACAAGGGCAAGGCTGTCTTCATTGAATTGACGGAACAGATTCTCGATACCCCTCCGCGTGAATATTTCACCAAGGATAACGTCCGCCTCGAAAAGGTTGACTGCGTGATTCGTTGGCGAATCGTTGATCCGATGAAGGCGCTCTACGAAGTTGACCAATTGCACCGCTCCTTAGTCGAACTCGTATTGAACGAAATCCGCTCTGCCGTGGGCGCTCGCGATTTGAATGCATTGCTCTCTGCACGTGCACAGCTCTCTGAAGAAATCGTTGCTGGCGTTGCTGAGACCACCAAGCGTTGGGGTATCAATGTTACCGGCGCCGAAATCCAGGAAATGAAGGCTGACGACGAAACTCTCGCAGCCATGCGCATCCAGATGGAAGCTTCCCGCAAGGCTGAAGCATTACGTTTGGAAGCAAAGGCAAAGTCTGAAAATGTCATTATGCTCGCTGAAGCTGAAAAGGCTGCAACAGCCCTTCGCGCAGAAGCTGAATGCGCTTACTTGGAAACCCTCGCTAAGGTCATTGCTAAGGAAGATTTGGCAAAGGTCCTCTTGGCTCAAAAGTCGTTGATGGCCTATACTGAAATCGCTAAGGAACCTGCTAACAAAGTCTTTATGCCGCCGCCGTCGGGCGCTGCTGCAGTGGTTGAAGCTATCACAGTTTCGTAAGCTGACAAAAATGGCTACCATCCTATCGTGATTTGTGGTAGGATGGTCTTTTTTTATTAAAAAGTATTTATGTTGGAGGTCTTTATGGTTCTCGAATGGTTAATCGCACTTTCGTTGACATTGTTGATTATCGACTTATTTTTTGACAGTGAATTCTTATCGTGGACAGCAATGCTCATTTTAACTTCTTATTTCACATATAAGATTGGCCCTGAACTTAAGTGGGGTATTCTGGTTTTCCTTCTTATTCTCTCTGTCATTGTTCTTTTGTACTACACTGCTTATCGTTCCCTTATCGTAAACACTGTCCACAAGACACTCTTACGCAATGCACCTGACGAAACTACCGATCGTATCGTTGGCAAGAAGCTTCGCATTCGCATAATCAATGGTGTGACAATGGTAAAGTGGGATGATGAATTGTGGCATGTCGCAAATGCAGACACGTTGTCGCTCGCTGATGGCGATGAGGTTATTGTTGAAGCATTCGCGGATGGTCAAGCCACCGTTAAGAAGTGCTAAGCGGCTTTCTTTTCTCCTTTCTAACAGCCACTTCGTTTGAGGGGGCTGTTTTTATTTTCTAGCGTAAGAAATAAAAAAAGACATGTAAGCGGGAGGCTCACACGTCTTTTTATAGGTAGACTGGATGGCTTAAGCCATGTAGGCGCGGATGGCGTCGATACGATCGAGGCGTTCCCAAGGTGCATTTTGGTGAGCAAAATGACCATAGTTGCAGCATTCGGAGTAGCTCCAACCCTTAGGATGGGTAAGATCCAAGTCGCGGATGAGTGCCGCAGGGCGGAAGTCAAAGATTTTACCAGAGAGAAGCATTTCTGCAATTTTCTCTTCTGCCACAGTCCCTGTACCATAGGTGGAAACGTTGATGCTCATCGGCGCCGCAACACCAATGGCGTAAGCAACTTGAATTTCGCACTTGGAGGCTAAGCCTGCAGCAACGATGTTTTTCGCCGCATAGCGTGCGTAATAAGCTGCCGAGCGGTCGACCTTGGAGGGGTCTTTACCGGAGAAGGCGCCACCGCCATGGGAACCAACACCACCATAGGTGTCAACGATGATTTTACGGCCTGTCAAACCAGAGTCGCCGGCTGGACCACCAATCACAAAACGACCCGTGGGGTTGATGTGGAAGACGGTTTCGTTGGTCAAGAGTCCACTCGGGGCCAAGGTTTCACGGATTGCAGCTTCAATATCTTTACGGATACGCGTTTCGGGAACATCACGCGTTTGGTGAGAGCAGACCACTGTGGTAATGGCTTGCGGACGACCCTCTGCATAAAGAACGGAGACTTGCGCCTTAGCATCGGGACGAAGGTAGTCGATTGCTCCCGAACGACGAAGGCTTGCAAGGTCTTGAAGGATGCGGTGCGAAGCCATCACTGAAACAGGGAGATAAGTCTCTGTTTCGTTGGTGGCATAGCCAAACATCATGCCTTGGTCGCCAGCGCCTTGTTCTTCTGGGTTGGCGCGATCAACGCCTTGGTTGATGTCGGCCGATTGCGCATGGAGGTTATTGACGTAGGCAAAGTCTTGATAGCAGAAGCCTTCGGTCGGATCATCGTAACCGATTTTTTCAATCACTTTGGAGGCAATCGCTTTGGTATTTAATGTTTCAAAGCCACGACAGGTGATTTCGCCTAAATTCACAACAAGATTGGTGCCACAGGCTGTTTCACAAGCCACGTGCGCACGATCGTCTAACGCAAGGCATGCGTCTAAAATTGCATCAGAGATGGCGTCTGCAACTTTGTCGGGGTGTCCTTCAGAAACGGATTCCGAAGTGAAAACATGACGTGCATTAAGTTTACTCATAACTTTACAACCTTTCAAAGCTCAGGTTAAACAAAAAAAACGGCGCGCATCAATCCATGATGTGCTGCCGCCTCTCACAGGTTTTACCTGAGTGTCTCCCTTTTAGCGTAACAGCAAATGCCTTTGTGCCCGCAAGCTGGAGGACTTTTCAAATCAGCACAAAGTGGCGCGCATTGTATCATAATCTTATTTTAAAAAGCAAGTATTAATTTTAGAAAGCCCCCCCCTCTTCCAAGATAAATCTCTCTTTAGAAGGCAGTATTTTAGAAAAAAGCTTGCATTTTGATGGGGGATGTGGTATTTTATTGCCCACTTTCCTGCGACGTGTCTTAGGATACGTTCCCCGTTGCGGGCAAGCTCCGAGGTACGGAGTAGCTGTGAAAGGTGCGTCTAACCACAATATTAATGGGAAACACACCATGGTCGACAAAAATGCAATCCGCGAGCAGTTCCGCCGTCACGAACGTGACACTGGTTCCAGCGAAGTTCAAATCGCTACGCTCACAAAGAAGATCGAAGCCCTCACCGAACACCTCAAGGCTAACAAGAAGGACAATTCTTCTCGTTATGGCTTGATTCGTATGGTGAATAACCGTCGTAAGCTTTTGGATTACCTCAAGCGTACGGATGAACCTGCCTATCGTAAGATTTTGGCTGATCTCGGCCTCCGCCGCTGATTTAAATCGTATTCGTTTCAAACGAATATAAAATTTAATCTTCCTCGAAAAGTAGAAGAACGGGACTCTCACGGGTTCCGTTCTTTTTTATTTTCATTTGCAGATTTTGTTTCGTCGTAAAGAAGAGACGTGTGGATTTTTATATTTGCTACTACGCGTGCGCGCTTTAGAGCGATTCGTACGATTTTCAAGTAGTCAGACGCAGTTTTTTATGTTATAATGTGTGCAAGTGATAAACAAGGAGCTTGATTATGGCATCTAAAAAACGCGTCATTTGTGGTTTAAGTGTTGCAGCGGGTTGGGTGATTGCAATTTTCCTCTTGCCGCTTTCAATTCTTGGTGCCCTTATCTGTGGTGCAGCATTGATTTGTCTTTACGAATTGTGCGCGATGTTAAAAAAGAAGGGATATGTGTTGCCCCTTAAGTTGATGAGCGCAATGACAATCTGTTGGTTTATTGCCACTTACCTCATGCGACCAGAGGGGCAGTCGTTGGAGGCGGTGATTCAAATGGCTTCAATACTTGCAATTCAACCAATTATGTTGGTTGTTATTTCAATGGTATTGTTCTTCCGTATTTTGCTCGATGCGAAAATTGAGAAACCGATGGAAACGGCAGCGCTTGCAGTAGGAACGTTTCTTTATATCCCTGTCGCACTCTCGTTTTTGCTCGTGGTGACGTTTTTCGGCGAAACCTTTGGTGCAAATGCAGGTATTTTCCTCGCGTTTTCGCTTGCATTGATTACAAAGATGAGTGATACCGGCGGTTATTTCATTGGTTCAGCCTATGGCAAACATAAGATGTGTCCGCGGTTGTCCCCGGGGAAGAGCTGGGAAGGCACTGTAGGTGGCTATCTCTTCTCGTTGACAGCGGCTATCATTATTATTTCGTGCGCACATATTTTTGAAAATGTACAATTCTTGGCTGCAGTACGTTTCTTAACGCAATCTGCTGGTGCCATTGCTTGGGCGCTTCTTACAGTTGTCGTGATTGTCACAGTGGGTATTTTGGGCGATTTGCTCGAGTCGCTCTTCAAGCGTCAATGCGAAGTAAAAGATTCATCGGCACTCTTCCCTGCAATGGGCGGATTCTTTGATACTTTTGATAGCTTGATTTTCGTCCCGGTGACCTTAATCGCAATGATTCTTTTAGCCTTTGCTCTCTAATTTAGAGTTCATCTTATGCGCAAACGCCTTGTCATTTTAGGGGCTACAGGCTCAATTGGAGCGAGTACCCTTCGCGTTGTAGAGCGTCATCCTGAGTTGTTTGAAGTAGTTGGCCTCGCCGCGGGTCGCGACGTTGCAGGTTTGCAAGCGCTCGCACAAAAATGGAAGGTTAAACATCTCGCACTCTCTGTCAAAAATGACCTTGGTATTCCTAATGGCGAGGCGGCACTTTGTGAGCTTGCCTCTTTGCCCGAAGCGGATGTTGTTGTTATGGCAATTGCGGGAATGGCGGGCTATGCCCCTACTCTCGCAGCAATTGATGCAGGACATGACGTTGCACTCGCAACAAAAGAAGTTCTCGTCATGGCAGGCGATGAGGTGATGCAGAAGCGCGCAGAAAAAGGCGTTCGAATTTTACCGCTTGACTCTGAACATTCTGCCATCTTTCAATGTTTGCAATCGATGGCAACACAACCGGCATGTGTACGTGCAACAGATGCGCCGATTGAAAGTTATGCAGAGACACGCATTGAGAAGGTAATTCTTACCGCTAGTGGCGGTCCCTTTTTTCGACAGACGACCGTGGATTGGGCGACAGTTTCTGTTGACGCAGCCTTAAATCATCCTCGTTGGTCCATGGGGCCAAAAGTTACAATTGACTCTGCAACCATGATGAATAAAGGGCTTGAGATGATTGAAGCACTTCATCTCTTTGCACTTTCGCCTGACCAGTTACAAGTTTGGGTTCATCCCCAAAGTATTGTACACTCCTTTGTTCAATTCAAAGATACGGCATTAATTGCACAACTCGCGCAACCAGATATGGCATTGCCTATTCAGTATGCGTTGACATGGCCGGATCGTGCACTTCATGCACCCGTTCCCCCCATGGGGTTAAAAGAAATGCAAGGGCTCGAATTTGCAGCCCCCGACTTAGAACGTTTCCCATGCTTGCGACTCGTCTTTGAGGCGCTTCGAAAAGGTTCTTGGACGCATCCGATTTTGACACTCGCAAATGAAGTTGCAGTTCACGCTTTCTTGCAAAAGAAAATCACCGCTGATGCCATTGCCACAATCATTGAAAAAGGGCTTGCTCGCGGACCGCAAACATTTGAAGCCACGATTCGACGCGCACATGAAGACGTCCATACGTGGATGGCACAACATTAAGAGTGCTCACTATGAAAATGTATCATCTCTATCCCATGACCTTCTGCCCCATCTACAAAGATTACCTTTGGGGTGGCACACGCATTGCACAGCAGTATAATCGTTCGCAAACGCCAACACCATGTGCAGAATCATGGGAACTTTCAGGCATCCCTGGAGATGCATCTATTGTTGCACATGGGCCCTTTGAAGGGATTCCGCTCGATCGTATTGCGCGTGTCTTTGGACGTGATCTTCTCGGCACAAAAGCCCCTGATGACGAAACCTTTCCGTTGCTCGTGAAGATTTTGGATGCGCACCAACGTCTCTCCGTACAAGTCCATCCGGACAAAATCGCAGCTGCACGTCTTGGCGGACGCCCAAAGCACGAAATGTGGTACATCCTTGATGCAAATGAAGACGCAGGCATTTGGGCGGGCATGGAGCCCGACGCCACCATTGACCAACTGCCTGAAAAACTTCTCTTTCACAAGACGCACACCGGTGAAATCTATGATTTACCTGCAGGTCTTGTGCATGCTGTCGGCCAAGGGAACTTTATCTACGAAGTTCAACAAACAAGTGATACCACCTATCGCATTGACGATTGGGGGCGTGGGCGCGAACTTCACCGCGAGAAGGCCGCAATTGCACTCAAGCCCGAATTACGCCCCATCCGCCGCGTACTTGAAGAACACCACCGCAACCTCCATCTCGCAAAAGGGATGCAAGGCTTTGACTTCGCAACACTCTATCTTGAACGTGCACGCACGCTTCGCACCACCGAACAAAGCTTTATGATCCTCTTCTGCGAATATGGCAAGGTGACGCTCGAAACACTTGAAGGTCACCCGCTCACACTCCTCTCTGGCGATCTTGTGCTTGTGCCACCAAAATTTGGATTTAATCTCAAACCGCTCATGTCCTCAAAACTTCTTTTAACAACACTCTAAGGCGACATTGAGAATTTTTGATGCCATTTGTAAAAGGCCGGGGGCGACTCGGTCTTTTATATTTTACCCTTTGTTGCGAATAGATTGGATAGAAACAATCGCCATTCTCCACCATCTAAAATCGTAAAAATAAAAAATTAAAGAAAATTGAAAAAAAATACTTGACCGACCTCCTACAACTTTGATACTATGTACGGCGTTTTCCAGTTGGCGGGTTAGCTCAGTTGGTAGAGCAGCGGAATCATAATCCGCGTGTCGGGGGATCGTGACCCTCACCCGCCACCATTTTTTTTGGAAAGACATCAACCACGTTCCGAAGTGGCGCAGTGGTAGCGCAGGTGACTGTTAATCACTTGGTCGCAGGTTCGAATCCTGCCTTCGGAGCCAATTCCCTTCAGCGATTTTTTAATCCGAAGTGGCGCAGTGGTAGCGCAGGTGACTGTTAATCACTTGGTCGCAGGTTCGAATCCTGCCTTCGGAGCCATTTACGCATAGGTTAAACCCTGTGCGTTTTTTTATTTTTATTTCCAATTTTCTTCTCTTTTTTTTACTCTGCGAGTTCTTTTTTTGCTATTATATAGTATGTTTATTTTACCCACAAAAGGAGACATGCTATGAAGCAGTACAAAGTTGGTCTTGTTGGTATTGGCGCAGTTGGCACAGAGATGATCAAGATCCTTCGCCAGCGCAAATTCCCCGCCTCCGAAATTCGCATTCTCGCAACACGTGATCGCGAAGAAGAAATCGCAGGCGAAGTTTTCCAAGTCCGCGCAACAACACCTGAAGCTTTTGAAGGTTTGGATATCGTTTTGTTTGCAGGCACCGAAGGTTCCAAGGGTGCAAGCAAGATGTGGGGTAAAGTTGCAACCGATGCTGGTGCAATTGTTATCGATAACGGTGACGATTTCCGTATGCATGATGATGTTCCGTTGGTAATCCCTGAAATCAATGGTGATGACATGGAAGCCATGATTCGTAAGGGTAGCCGTTTCATTGCAAACCCCAACTGCTCAACGATTATCACGTTGATGGGTATCGCAGCACTGCATCGCAAGAATCCCTTGCGTCATATGACGGCTGTCACCTTCCAGAGTGTTTCGGGTGCAGGTCGTGCAGCAATTGACGAGCTTGATGCTCAGATGAAGCAGGTTGCAGCTGGCGAAGCCGTTGAACCCAAGGCATTTGCACATCAGATTGTTGCAAACGTCATTCCTCAAATCGGTGGCCCCAAGCAAGAAATGCCTGGTTTCACTACTGAAGAAGCGAAACTTACCTACGAAAGTCGCAAGATTCTTGGTGCACCTGATTTGCGTATCGCTTGCACATGCGTCCGCGTTCCTGTTTTCTATGCACACAGCATCGCTGTTCATGCAACCTTTGAACGTCCCTTCACTGTTGAAGAAGTGCACAACATCATTCGCGAAGCACCTGGTACAGAACTCGTTGATGATTTGGCCACCGCTGCTTATCCGATGCCGAAGGACTTCGGTGGTAAGGATAACGTTGGTATCGGCCGCGTGCGTATCGACCCCTCTGAAGAAAATGGCATCGCACTTTGGTGCTCTGGCGACAACATCCGCAAGGGTGCAGCACTCAATGCCGTGCAGATCGCGGAAGAACTCATCCGTCGTGAATTAGTCTAAAATCTTATTGCCATAAGGAAACTGAATGAGCACCTCAAATTGCCCATGTTGTTCTGGTAAGCCCTATGACCTTTGTTGCGGCCCGATTCTCACGGGCGCAACAAAAGCAGAAACTGCGGTTCAGTTGATGCGCGCACGCTACAGTGCTTACGTTACTTGCAACATCGACTTCCTCCGCACCTCGTCTTCTCCTGCCGTTCAGGCAGAATTTGACGAAGAAGCCTCTCGTCGTTGGTCGCAAAATTCTCAGTGGGAAGGTATGCAGGTCATCGCAACTGAAGCTGGTGAAGCCAATGATGAAACTGGTCTTGTTGAATTCATTGCAAGCTACAAGGTGAATGGAACGCTTTTTGAACATCATGAACGTTCAAGCTTCATTCGTGTGAATGGCGACTGGTGTTTTAATGATGGTGAACTTGTAAAGGCTCAACCCATCACACGTGAAGCGCCAAAAGTTGGCCGTAATGACCCCTGCCCTTGCGGTTCTGGAAAGAAATTCAAAAAGTGTTGCGGTAAGTAAAACAAAGAGGGCGCGAATCCGCGCCCTCTTGTTTCGAAAGGAACCACACTCTATGGCTTATGAAAATGCAAATATCGAAACCATTACACGCGGCGTTTGCGTGCGTGATGGTCACATCCTTCTCTGCCAACCAGCAAAAGGTGGACGCGCCTATCTCCCCGGAGGTCATATTGAATTCGGCGAATCCGCAAGAGAAGCGCTTCAACGCGAAATTCTTGAAGAAATGGGACTCGTCTCCAACGCAGGGCAATTTCTTGCTGTTTCGGAAAATGCATTTGATCAACATGGTGAACGTCATTGCGAAATCAATCTCGTCTTTGCCCTCGATATTCCTCATATCGCACCACCTATCGATCCGCTTACAAAGGAAACGTGGATCAAATTTGTATGGGTTCCTTTCACAACAGAGGCGTTGGATGCAATAAATCTTTTGCCACGGCATTTAATCTATGATTTACCTCATTGGGTAAAGGCCCCTGGTAGTCATCGCGAAGACCTCAACACTTCCCCTACTGCACAAGCTTAAGGCTTCATTAATGTCTCTCATAGATTGTAAAAAAGGATCCCCTTCTTAGGAGATCCTTTTTATTTCATTCAATGCATAAAGGCAAATCTTATTTAATAATCGAATCTTCTATTGCCTTCAACTTTTTAACGAGCGCATCAACCTCTTGTTGATACTGCTTCATTCGTTGACGGAATGCAACGCCCTCTGCGTCTGCTTTTTCAATAACTGCGTCAATCTGTTCCTTTGTTGCGAGATAATCGGCGTAAACCTCAGGCGCAAGCAACGATTGGAGACGAGGCTTCATTAAAACCTTTTCATAATCCTTAATAAACTTCTCCGCTGTGTAATCACGCAACGCACTCATGCGGCCAATTTCTTTACCTTCCGCACTCAAAATAACATATGTAGGGAATCCTTCAACCTTATATTGATCCCCGAGCTCCGCATTTCGTGCAGCAATCTCTGCAGGAACAAGCTCCTTGTTGCTAGGAAAATCAAGCCAAACAAGAATAATTTTATCCTTCGCATAATTCTTCCATGTCTCTGTATCGAAGACGGCACGATCCATCAACTTACACCAGCTACACCAATCACTCCCCGTAAAACAAACAAAGACAGGCTTTTGCGTTTCCTTTGCCAATGCTAAGGCTGCTGGCATATCCATTGTCCATTCACCAACGACCGCCCCCGTTGTTGTAATTTTTGTTACATCGGTCGCAAAAAGCTTAAAGGCAGACACACATGAAAGTGTCAATGCTAAAAGAGCCTTCAATTTCATCTTATTAATTCCTTTCGTATCGATTGCCAACTGAAGCACAATCTTTTTAAAGTATAGTCTTTTTTTAAACCCTTGTCCACTCTTTTTTTAGAATACCATGGAATCATACTTAGTTAAAAACAAGCCACAATCTAGGCCTCTACCGAATATTCGATAAAGCGTAAATTTACCACCTCTTTTAAGAAAAACGCACCTCCTTTTATTTGTTTTCAACTTGCGATAGGCATCATATTTTTGATAAACTATATATATAAAGGAGAAATCGTTATCATATTTTGCAAAATTCCTACAAAAAGAAAAAAGATAATTTTTTTTGTAACCTTTTTCGATTTAAATTGTATTGACTGTAGAAGGTGACTTATGGATATCAATTTAAATGCAACATTAAATAGACGTATCGATAGCAATCGCTTGGAGCGAACAGAGCATCCCTCCACAACAAGCAAGCCTGAAAATGTGGTACGTCAAGGACTAGAAGGACCTGCATTGACGGTTTCGTCAAAGACAGTTTCTCTTCTTGATGGAATCGATAACGTGCAGGATATTGATTTGCGACGTGATGATGATTTGGGACAGCTGATGGGAAAAGCATTCACGTTTCAACCGCCTGAAATGCCCAATTTTATCTAAGAATTTGAGGTTTTGAGATGGATACTGACACAAAAGAATATCTCGCAAAGATTCGCAAAACAATCGCAGAATCAAAACAGATGATTGAAACAGTGAAGTTGCGTTTTGCAGAGACTGATCGTATGTTAGAAGAAAGCGGAACCACACGTGAAGAGGTGATGAAAATGCGCTTTACTGCAGAACAACGTGAAGCCGTAAATGCTGAATTAGCCCGTCGCGGGATGCGTCCGCTAGCAGAGCTAGAAGGTGAAACACATGTATCACCGCGTTCGCTTCCTGTCGCAGATGCTGCGGACGCAGAAACTGATGGGGAGTGTCGTCGTCGAAAGTTTGCCACGATGATGAAGCCGTTTCGCATTTGAGCATGAAACAATCTGACAACTGACAACTGATTTTAGAAATGGAGGGGATTATGGACGTGAATTTGAATGCGACAACTGGCGTGCAGCAGCTCGCTTCTGTGGCTGAGGCTGTGCAACGTGGTGAGGTAGTGGCTCCTACGGTGACGGCACCTCTTTTGGCCGGTGAGGGTGTGACGGTTTCGTCGGCAAATATAGATTTAGAAGAGCTGCTCGCGCAGATGCGTATGGAGACGAATGAAGCGCGTTTGGCTGCGGCACGGAGTCGTTTGTCGAGTGCTTTAAACCAATTGACGGGGCTTTCTGAAGAGCAACAGACGGACGTGGATGCACTGAAGGCGATCGGTGAGCAGTTGAGTGCTGCGGAAGCAACGTTGAAGACGACTGAGACGACGTATACGGAAAAGTCGCAAGCGGTGAATCGTGCGCAGAAGTCCGTAGATTCTGCTGAGAATAATGTAGAGAGCGCCACAAAGCGTTTGGAAAAGGCTGAATCGGATTTGGCAACTGCACAGGCGAAATTGGATGCCTTTAAGCAGGTGAATACGGCAAATGCCCCTGGCTTAACGGAATTGGAAGCCGCCGTAGCTGAGGCTGAGACTGCGGTCTCGGATGCGAAGACATCGGTGACGCTCGCAAATGCCGCTTTGGATAAAGCGCAGGGCTCGTTGGATGAGGCAAAGGCTGCTGAACGTGAAGCAAAGGACGTCTATTTGGCTACGAAGAAGGACGTGGAGTCGCTGCGTGAAAAGTTTGACCAACAGTTGCACGATTTGGATTCGGGTAGCATTCAGGCGCTGCGTGAGGCGGTGCAAGTGATGGCAGATGATTTGAATCATTTGCATGAGGAAATTGAGGAAGAGGATGATGAACATTCTATGGCGACGGTGCGTTCGGTAGAGGATGTGATTGCTGATTCGCTCAAGCGCATGGATAATGAAATGATTGATGAGATGGAAGCACGCCATTTAGATCACATCTAATGCATCAATGAACGATTAACAACAGGTAACAATTTAGAGACAAAGGAGCATAACAATGGAAGTTTCGAAGGAAATGATTGAAGAAGCAGCAAAGAAGATTGCTTTTGAGATGACGACGGTGCGTGAATTGAAGGGCATCACGGATGCTGAAATGGAGGCGATTTATTCGCTTGGCTTCAATTTCTACCAGACGGGCAATATCGAGAATGCCGAGAAGGTCTTTAAGTTCTTAGTGCTCTTTGATCACTTCAATCCCAAGTATTGGATCGGCATGGGCGCTGTGTTGCAGGTGAAGAAGCAGTATGAAGGGGCAATCACAGCCTATGCGTATGCTTCGTTCTTGGATATTCATGATCCAAAGCCGCAGTATCACGCAGCAGAGTGCTACTTGGCCAAGGGTGACCGCGCAAATGCCGCTTCGGCTTTGGCAGCGTTGGAACAGTTTGCGCCGACGGACACGGAGCGTGGCCGTGAGTATCGCGCAAAGGCGGAAGAACTTAAGAAGTTGATTGAAGGCGTAGCCTAATCCAAAACCTTTCATTGAAGAGGAGGTGCAAGATGAGTGAAGTACCTGGAATTAATGAACGTGCAACCGTGCGCCCAGTCTACGTGGATCGTTTAAGCGAGATGACGAAGGCAATGGGGCTCACGGAAGATGCACAGGTGTTGGCAAAGGATATCGCAGGTTTGCTCGCCAGTCAGCCTGCGGTGCGTATAACGAATACGGCCGCACCTGCTGCAACGACTGAAGTCGGTACGCCGACGGGGGCCACTGGAGTGCCCTCTTTGGATAATCCTGATTCTGAATTGCAGCGCACCATTGACCTTGAAAAACTCATCTCCTATTTGCAGCTTGAAACCGACAAGCAGCAGGCAGAACTCGCCAAGGAGCGTATTGAGGTGCAAAAGACTGAGCTTGAGTTGCGCCATGGCGAGCAGATGGAAAAGATTAATGAGTCGCTCGAGCAGATGGATAAGGCGACCAATTCAAATACCGCCTCGCGCGTGTTTGGATGGATGATGGCAGCCTTCTCAGTGGCGATGGCGGTGGTGGCCTGTGTGGCAACCGGTGGCCTGGCTTTGGGGGCAGTTATTGGTGCTGTGATGGCCGTCGGGATGTGCGTGATGAATGAAACAGGCGCCACCGAGAAGCTTACCGAAGCCTTAACCGATGCCTTTAAGGATGCGGGCATGAGCGATCAAGCCGCGCAGATCGTGGCCTCGTTGACGGTGGCGGTGGGTATGATTGCACTCACGGTGGGCTTTGGTGGCGCAGGGTCGGCTATTCAGTCTGCAATGGGCAAGGGTACGCAGGTCGCCATGACGGCCGCGACGGCCACAATGAAGTCGGCGCAATCGCTTCAGGGTGGCATGCGCATTGCGGGGAGCATTTTGGGCGTGGGCATGACTGCGTCAATGGGCACCGCGGCGGCACTGAACTATAAATCCTCATCCGTGCAGGCAGACGTGACGGAATTGGAAAAATTCGTGACCGCAATGCAGCAGCAATTGGAAGAAAGCCAGGAAGAACTCGAAAGCATTTTGAATCAGATCCAGAATGTTTATTCGGATATCTCTACGATTATTAACTCTTCCATTGATACCGAAAACGAAATTGCGAGTATGATGGGCCAAATGGCCTAAGGATGAAGGAGATTTGCCATGGAAATTAATGTCAACAATTTGAACTCGAAGATTAATGCCGATTGGAGCACGGTGCTCTCCAATATCAAGGGCACGGAAGCTACGGAAGCCACCTCCTCGGTAGATGGCGTCTCGCGTAGCTTGACGATGTCGGTCGCAGGTGATGAAGAGGTCGTTTCGGTGGCCACAGCGCAGCCGCAACTTGACGCTCCCGAAGCTGCTGATGAGTATGCCATTGGAACGCTTTGTGCCAAGCTTGGCGCAGGCGACATGATGAACCTCTCGCCTGCGCAGGTGGAAACTGTGTGCAAGGAAGTGGAGGCAGAACTTAATGTTTATAGCGAAGCATTGAGTAAGAGTAGCACCTCTGGGGTCTCTTTTAGCGCTGATTCGAGCACGGTGATGTTTGACATCTATGCCTTGATGGCCCTTTTAGTGGAATGTGGCCAGAAGATGCGCGATGCTGCACGTGATGTGCGTCAAGCAGAAAATGAACAGGTGCAGACGAGCATTTTGAATCAGGCTGATGCACAGCGTTCGGCCGCGATGACGGGGTTGATTTGCAGCGTGGCCGTATGTGCTGTGCAAGTGGGCATGCAGGCCTACAACCTCTCCACGCAGGGGAAGAGCTTCGCAAAGCAGATGGAGGCCCAGAAGGCTTCGGGAGTAACAGAAGCTAGGGCTGAACTCAAGACCGCTGAATTGCAGGCAAAGCCACAGGATGCCGTTGCTAACTACAATAAGGTGGCCAATGCCACATCTGAATCGACGCGTACTGCGGTAGAAGGGACGTTTAATGACTCGCGCGTGACGAAGCTCGCGATGATGGACAAAGCTGCGCAACCCCAGCAAGTGCAGCAAGAAGTGACCAATGTACAGCAGCAAGCACAACCTCAGGTGAATCCGCAGCAGGTGCAACAGCAGCAGGTGCAGCAGCCGGTAGTGGAACAACCGGCGAACAATCCGCAGCAGGCGCAGCAGCAGGTGCAGCAGCCAGTAGTGGAACAACCGGCAAACAATCCTCAGCAGCAGGTGCAGCAGCAGGCAGTTGGACAGCCGGTAGTGGAACAGCCGGCGAATAATCCGCAGCAGCCGCGGGTGGTGAATCCAGAAGTGGTGTTGCCAGACCTCCCGTTGCCAGGACCGCAGGCTGGTGTTCCTCAGTTGCAGCCGCAGGCACAGGTGAATCAGCCGCAGGCACAGGTGCAGCAGCCGGGAGGTGAAGCGAATGGTGTTGCTCAACAAAACGCTGCGCCGACATCGCAGTTACAGCAATACATTGATACGAAAACGGCCGAATTGAACAGTATTAAGGCGAATGGCCAGGGTCCGGAAGGTACATTAACGCAGGAACAGCAAGGCCAAGTCACAAAGTTGACAGCTGAAATTAATGCTGCAGAAAAGTTGAAGACGATGACTTCCGAAGAGTGTCAGACGCTCTATCGTGAACAGGTCAAGAGCGAACTGAGGGACATTCGTAATGATCCTAACGCGAAGTCTGATCAGATTGCTTACGCAGAAGCGTATGCTGCTAACGAATTGGCTCAGGTTTCCACTCCGCAACAAATTAAGGCTGATTTGGTTGCCGCACAGGCGAAGTTCAATCAAACGACCGCTGTTTTGCAGCAGGATATGAACTACTTGAAGGGCGTGCACATGGAGACACGTTCGCGTGCCTTCGGTGATATGATTGCGGCCCTCGGCAATGTGGGGCAGAGCTGCGTCTCGAGCATTACTGAAATGATGCGTGCTGAAGCCACTGAAATGGGCGCTGAACAGCAGGAAGCTCAGGAAATGCTCGACCAGGCGAAGGACCTTTTCACCCAGTGCCAGAGCGTGATTGACTCGGTGCTTCAGTTGATGGACAGCGTACTTCAGGCTGAAGTCCAGTCGATGCGTGACGCTATTCAGGCATAAGGAGGCGGTATGGCGCTCATTGAATCGAAAGCAATTGAAGGGCTGAGCATCTACGGGGTGCAACAGAAGGACTATACCGTTAAGGATGAGGCCAACTGCGACTACGTGAAAGCGGCGTCGATTGCGATGTTTCAAGAGGCGAATGCCATTGAGACCGAGACGGCTGCCTATGGCTCAGTACTCGAAGCGCGCCAAAAGAAGTTGGACGAACTAGCAGAGGCGCTTGCCACCATTACGCAGGCCTCTGCTTCGCTGAAGACAAAGAATCAAAAGTCGAGCGATAAGTGCGATCCTGATCCTGCGTTGCAGACCGCTTCGGAGATCTTGGATCGCTATCGCCGTGAGTCTAATGCAGACATGCAGCTCCCGGTAGATAGTAAAAACCAAGCGACGCGCGGCGATTTGCAGACGGCTCAGAGTGCCTTGCAGTACGAAATTGACTTTGAGACCAATGAGATGCAGCAGGATATGGTGTCCATGGAGTCGCTGATCTCAAAACGTGACAACGCCTTCTCGACGGCCTCTTCTTTGGTGCAGAAGATTACCTCCACAGGGTCAACATTGATTAACAATTTATAATAAGGTGAGGATTTGGTTATGGGTTCCATAGAAATGGTTGAAGTTGGCAATATTCAAGATCGCTGGGGTGTAAAGGCTGGCGATTATGATGTGACGCTCAATGGTTCTACCGACAGAATGGACTTTCAAGACCTGATGGTGCAGTTCTCAAAGTTTCGCGCAGTCGTTGTGGAAGGTGAAGTCGAGCCTCTAAGCACGCGTATGCAGCAACGTAATGACCGACTTGACGAACTCAGCGAAGCGCTTGCAGAGTTGACCGAGATCCAGGCGGAGTTTGATTCCGATGACGTTGGCGATCGTGATGCGCATAGCTGGATTTCCAATGAAACGGGTAAAGTCTTGGAATCGCTGGGCTATCAGCCGACGTATTACGCGACTGAGGATGACCGCCCAAATGATAACGAAGAGCGTGCGGACTTCTACAAGGCTGGCTGGCGAACGGAAAACCAATACAGTATGAATAAGAAGACCCTCGAAGGCATGCTCTCGCTCGTCAAATCGGAGATTGATGCGCTCAATAACGAATCGCAGACCGACATGACGCGTTTGGAATCACTCGTAGATCGTCGCGATGAATCGTACTCCACGGCGACGGACTTGATGACAAGTATTTCTGATACACGTTCGAATGTGATTCGTAACATGTAAGCGGTATAATTTGAATAAAAAAAGGTTTACAATGAAGGCAGATGATTTGATGGATGTTTTGGCCGCGCGCTTAAACGTGGCAGGTCTAAAGCTGAATGACAAACGTGTGGCAGGTCTCTCGGTAGGTGAGCTTGAGGTTAACTTTGAAGAGGATGATGAGGCGCTCTGGCTACACGTGTATGCCGATGTCATCGAAGATGCAACAACCCTCTCAAAGAAACAACTCTTGGAATTGCTCTCAGCACATAACCTTTTCAATGATCTTCCGAATGCTACCTTTGGCGTCTCTCGTTCAGGCGCCTTAACGCTTTTTATGCGTGTACCATTGTCAGACTCGTTTTCGGAAGAGGTATGGGTGGCGATGTTCCTCTCCTTCCTCATCTCCTTACGCGATTGGCGTGAGGCGCTTATTTCGGAAGCTAAAGACGAGGATGAATCGCCGATGGTAGAAGCGTTTCACGCAGCCGCAGAAGATGCACCCTTTGCGGTGTCAGACGAACGCTTTTTCTCGTTGAATGGTTTGAGTGTCTAATTTTTTGAAAGGCGGTGTCAAATGTCTTTGATTGATAGTATTCGTTCGAAAATTGATACAGTTCGTGCGAACCGTGCACAAAATGCGGTTGAGGCGCGCCAAAATGCCTTCACGATTAATGAGTTTGGCGATGTGGGCATCGTGGACTATAATACGTTGGACAAGGTTGACAACAATATTAAGAAAGAAGATATTGCCAACCTCCTTAAAGGGAACGCTGTCCAAGTGCGTACCCCGAACATTCCTCAACGTGGCCCAAATCCGCACGATCCTCGAAAGGTGTGGAAGATTTATGAACCTTTCACCTCTTTTATTGCCAATCTCTTCAATGCGCGTACCACCGGGCGTGCGAATCGTTTGCAGCATGAGTTAGAACTCCAATTGGGGCGCGTTGCAGGGAATCTGGTTAATATGGCCACTCATCATGCAGGCGGTGATCATCACCTGGTGGGTAAAGAGGCCCAAAAGGCCGTGGATGCAATGGCTGCCTTTGTGCGTCAAGTGGAAGATTTCGCGAAGTTGTACTCCCTTGATGCGACCAATCCCACGGCTGTGAAAGACTTGATCCAAAAATTCGCTACACGCTTGGCCAACTCAATCAAAGAAGATCCCACAGCGGTGCATCAGATTTATACCATGGCCAAACAGTGGCAGGTCAACAAAACGGAGCTCACGCAAACCGATGAGGTGGTGATGGCCTTGCGGCGTGCATTAGCCCCGCATGAGGCGAAAGCTCTTGCTACTGCCGCTGTCGCCGCTGCTGCTGCCGCCGCCGCTAAGCCCGCGCCTGCCGCTAAGCCGCTAAGCCCCCAAGAACAGAGAAGGCAGGAAAGAGCCGCTTTGAAAAGAGACCTCGCGAATCAAATCACGGCAGCGAAAGCGCTCTGTACTAAAGCGGGCGAGGAAATGCGCGTTTTTGAAAAAGCCATTGATGAAGTGACGAATGAATTAAAGAATCTGGATGATGCTAAAGGGCTCTCTGGCGCTAACTTCCGTGAACTTGTCGACAAGATGGATCGTACGATGAAGGAGATTATCTCCAAGGGGCGTACAATTATTGATGTGACGATGACTAAAAAGCAAGAGCGTCTGAAAGAGGTGCAGGAAGAACTCGCCAAGGAGTATGGTGACATCTCGGATATCGATTTGGAACAAACCAATAAGACGGTCAAGGCGCTGTTGGAGTCGAATTGGGAAACGACTGATAAGCTGCTCGCAAGCTTGCGTGAAGTAGGAACGCTTGATCCTGCTGCAGATGCGAAGTTGAGAAATCTGAATACCTCTGATGCGAATTCAACCGTCAACCATATGAACTTGGTGATTAAGGAATTCTCTTCCGCGCGTGCCAAGTTGTTTAATCTACGTAATCGCATCGAAAAGTTTGAGATGGAGGAGTTGATTGAGAAGAAGGCGCAGACGCCACCAGAGGATGTGGATTCCACCACGTGGAAAGAAGCGTGTCACGCAGTAATGAAGTATGCCGTTTTCTCTAGTGACGTCCTTAAGGAGATGCCCCCAGCGCACCTAAAGGTTCTCCAGACGCATGAGAAGGCCTTCTTAGAAAATTTGTCACCGTCTCTCACGGGCGCCTATAAGAAAATTGAGACCCACTTTGCTGCGATAAAGGGGTTTGTGGACCTCACGAAAGAAGACGCGCTATCGTTGGCAACGACTTCGTTTAAGGCTTGTGAGCAGGCCTCTACGAAATGGGTCTCTCAGTTGCTCTACGAGGTGAAAACCATTTTGGATCCGATTGCCCCTTCACCGAGCGAAAAAAAGGCCGCAGAAGTCCTTAAAAAGTACCTTGATGCCGCTCAGTTTGACTTAGAGACTCGTATCCAAGAGGATGTGGCGGAGACTATTGATGCGCGTCAGAATGGGGTTTTCTTCGAGAAGGATGGCAAACGCTGCTATCTTGAAAATAGCGCAATCGAGATCCTCTTCTACTACTTCAAGAAGGCGGTTGGCTCGACACAAGGTAGCATCATCAATATGAACGTTGCGAATCTTGTAAATGTACGTGGTGTGGCGTACACGGAGGCACGTGAAAAGGTCGTCGTGGAATTAAAGGCGGCGATGAATCCTTACGTGAATGCGCAGCGCACGATGCGCGAGGTGCTCTTGGGGAATGCTTTGACACGTATTCGCGAGGGACTGCCTTATATTCGTTCGCTCGCGCTTACGGACACCTGGGAAGAAGAGTGTGACTATCTTGAAAATCTGATCGCAAATGTGCACAAGTTAGACGTGGAAGATGTGAAAGACACCTGTACGTTCATGCTTGAGGACATTCGCAAAAAGATCAGCGATTTCAAAAAGACCAGCGATTTGGACAACTCAACAGATGAAAAACAGCGCGCGGCACTTGACTCGCTTACAAAGGTTGAAGCGAAATTCTCGGAAGATGTTGGCCGGTTGTCTCAGTATGGCGGAAAAGAGGGCCTCTATGGCGACAAGGATTTGACAGATGCCCTCCATCTGATGGACCGAT
>JAZLBT010000009.1:0-212534 GCA_045613865.1 Candidatus Spyradenecus sp.
AGGTCTCCACAAAAGAAATACTGGAATTACAAGAAATTCTTGTTAATTACCCTAGACCCTCACAATACAACAAGGAACTCGTAGCATGAAAATATTCAACCTTTTTCCCCGTACCCCCCGCGATTTAACTTGCAATTCACAAAATATCTATTCCAAAGAATCCCCCACCCCTCCCAAAAGCCAATCAACACGAGCAAACATTAAAATAAAAAGACATCAAAAAGACCTCATTTTTCCTCCGCATGCACATTCAATTTCAAACCGCACCGGTTTGAGCGTCAAACGGGTGCGGTTTGAAGCGCAAACAGGTGCTGTTTAAAGAGCAAACCGCACCGGTTTCAAATCTGAACCAAATACACACTTCTACAAAGAGAATAGTCGATAAAAATTTATGCTCCAAAAACAACACTTTATCTAAATCAAAGCTTCTTATTCTTCGTCAAGCATCCTTTCCAATTCAAACACATTTCAATCTCAACACCCCCAATCGCTCACGCCTCCAAAGACATTCCCTTCTTCACCCTCCTTCAATATTCAATTTTAAAGAAATGTCATACCCTATTCACCTTATTAATATATATATGATGCGATAAATCCCTTCTCTCCTACCCACTGTAAACATGAATACAAGTCCCCACATCTCTAACTTCTAATCTCAAATTACGCCTCCATCACCTCAACAATCCCACATTACATAAACAGAAATAGAGAAATAAAACGATCCCTCAAACACCTTTCCACCAACAATAACCTTCTTTTTCATCTCGATCAGCACAGACTTCTCCCCTTGACGATACTTTACATCTCATCATCTTTCACGAAAAACGCTTCAAAATCTCCCCCTCCCCTAACTCACCTTCGCGCCTACCACGTTTTTAGCTATCGCTATAAAACACTAAAAATAAAATACCTAAAAATAAAAAAGGCTCGTCCGAAGACGAACCTTTTCTATTTATTGAACGCTTCTCTTATTCTGCGTTACCCATCGTGGTTGTCGAAGCGGGTGTTGCACCAGCCGATTCGCCAAGGCGACCATCGGTTGCCGTCTTGAGCGGACGACCTGCAGGGTCAACAAGACGAGCCGTGAGGAAGATCAAGAGGTTGCGCTTTTCGCTATAATCACCTTCCGAGCGGAAGAGGAAGCCGATGAAGGGCAAGTCACCAAGAACAGGGACCTTATCTTCAAAGGAGCGACGAACTTCAGTAATCAAGCCACCCATGACCACCGTTGCACCATTGTACACAGAGAGCTGCGTATTAATTTCACGGAAGTGGAACTTCGGCTGAGGCATCGAAACCGTGTAGTAAGCAATTTCATATTCCGTTGTACCGGCAAGGATGCTTTCGGAAACACCACGGACGTAAGGAATCTGCATACCGTATTCGAAGTCACCCAAGTATTCAATTACCTGTGGCATCACGCTGAGCTGAATCATCTGACCTTCCGGCGAGACACGAGGAATGACCTGGAGCTTAACACCAACTTCTTGCTTTTCGAAGGACGACGGTTCAACAGCGAACTTCACAGGCGGTGCTGCACTTGCTGCACCATTTCTGTCTTCATCATCGTCATTATTGTTGTAGTCTTCGTTGAGTTCCTGGATTTCGAATTCCGTCGGGAAGATCCATTCCGTCACAACGCGGATAATTGCTTCCTGGTCAGGTGTAGCGAGCACCTTGGGGCTCGAAAGCATGTCCGTATCGGAACGCTGAGCGAGCATATGGAGAACCATCGTCATATCGAGTTCGCCAAAGACAGCAGAGAAGGATGCAAAGGTGTCATCAATCGGCAAGTTGCTGTTAGAGAGGTTTACACGATTTGCATAGAGCGAAGAGTCGCCCATGAAGCGTGTGCCTTGGTTGATAGCATTTGCACCACCATGAACAGCGATGTTGCTATTACCGGTGTTGCCCGTGCCATAACCGCGGAAGACGCGGAGACCCTGACCATTCGTACCACCAGCGACTTCATTGCCACCGAGAGCATTCGAGGTCCAATCAATACCATCACCGATTGTGCCAAGGAGGTCGCCATTCAAGCGCCATTCGAAACCGAGAGAGTTAAGGTCTGTCTGGCTAACTTCAACGAAGCGAGCTTCAACTTCAATCTGGAAGGGTGTGACGTTGAATTCTTCGAGAATATTTTCAACAAGCGCGAGGTTTTCTGGCGTGTTGGTCACATAGAGCTTACCCAAAGACGAGAGATAGAAGATCTTTGCATCAGAGGAGAAGGGAACGCCGAGGTTAATGAAGGTTTCCTTCAAGACGGCAGGAGAGACTGCACTGTAGCCAGCATCGAGACCTCCGGAATCCACGCCCCAGCCACCGCTATCTTCAGAACCACTGCTATCGCCTTCAGACATTTCGTTGGAGGCCTGGACAAGCTTTTGAACAGCGTCTTGCATCACGTTATACTTACGGAGAACGAGTTCACCTTCCGTAAACGTACCTGCGGGAACGAGCATCACAGAGCGACCGCGAATGAGATACTTGTAGTTCGACACTTCGCAGACCATATCGAGAGCTTCCTTGAGCGTAACGAAGGTCATGTTGATCGGAGGAAGCGTCTTCAAACCATTACTATCAGAGGATTCTTCTGCAAACGGATCTTCTTCCTCTTCAGAGGATGCTGCAGGAGCCTTCTTGGTTGCATTCGAGTTAAGAATGAAAGCGATACCACGTTCTTCCGGGGGAAGTTCGGGTTTATCGTAGAGCTTTGCCATATCATAAAAGATCTGAGCAGCATCTGCGATGGTCTGATTCGAAGAGATGGTAAATTCGGGCAAGCGAATAGTTTCGAGCTTAGCACGAATCATTTCAGCATCCTTCTTGCCCTGATCATTGACAGGCGTCTTAGCACTTGCCGTTGCCTGAGGAGCAAAGAATTCTTCAGATTCAACACCGAGAGCACCCACAGGGGTCCAGTTTTCTTCAACAGCATTAATCATCTTGTCATGCGTCGAGAGCTTCAAATTACGATTGTAATCTGCATGACGGCGCTGGAGACGTGAACGGAGATGAATAGCTTCTTCATTTGAGGGATCTTCGTGAAGCACGAGATCAATCTGATGACCAGCTTCGGTGTACTTTGCCAACTGATAGTAAATCGTTGCACGCTTCATACGTTCGGCAATGGTCACACGTTCCGTCTGGTATTCTTCCTTCGCATATTCAGGGAGAATGACCGTCGGCTTAATGTCTGCGGGCTTATTCTTTTCTTCCTGGATGCGAACGATTAATGCATGGGCATACGGATGACCACGCTTTTCGGCCTTGGAGGCAACTTCAATTGCTTCGTTATATTCCTTGTTGAGGAGATAGGTCTGAGCCTGGCGATAGTAGGCTTCGATGATGCCCTTTTCACAATCTGTACGCTTTTCAAGATTGCCCTCATGGTTGCGGAGATATTTGAGAGCCTCACGATACATCTTGATAGCTTCATTGTAGTGGGCGACCTTTTCAAAGGTCTTAAGGCCTGCATCGACACGGAGACTCATCATCGACTGTGCCTTTTCAAAGCACTCCGTTGCATAACGATCAAGACCTTCATTCTTCATGCGATTCAACGCATCAATTTCAGCGATCTGACGATTTGCTTCGGTGTCAGCATCAATTTCACTGGTATCAGAGGCATCGATATTTGCAATAAGTGCCTTGTCATTGTCTTCGCTAGCAGGAGGAACAACTTCAGGCTCTTCTGCGGGTTCAACGTCAGCAACGGTGTCTTCTTCGACTGCTTCTGGTTCAACTTCAGCAACGTCTTCAACAGTTTCCTCGACTTCTGGCTCAACTTCTGCGACTGTATCTTCTTCGACAGCTTCGGGTTCATCCGTTGCACCAGTCAAGATATCCTCAAGGAGTGCATCAGTTGTTTCATCAACTTCAGCAATCTCTTCAACCACTTCAGCGGCGTCTTCAACAGCTTCTGCAACTGCATCTTCTTCGACAGCTTCGGGTTCATCCGTTGCGCCAGCCAAGATATCCTCGAGGAGCGCATCCGTTGCTTCATCAACCGCTACGATCTCTTCGACTGCTTCAGGTGTTTCTGGTTCAACTTCAGCAACGACGTCTTCGGCGACTTCTTCGACTGCTTCAGGAACTTCGGCAACGTCTTCGACAACCTCTGCAACTTCTGCAACTTCTGCAACAGGTTCTTCAGCTGCGGCTACGACTTCTTCAACAGCTTCTGGTGCTTCAGGCTCAACTTCAGCAACGACGTCTTCAGCGACTTCTTCGACTGCTTCAGGAACTTCGGCAACGTCTTCGACAACCTCTGCAACTTCTGCAACAGGTTCTTCAGCTGCGGCTACGACTTCTTCGATAGCTTCGGGTTCAGCCTCTGTAACAGCCTCTTCCGCAGCAGCAATAGCTTCTACGGCATCTTCTGCAACGTCAGCGATAACCTCTGCGTCGTCTTCAATAATGTCATCAGCAACGATTTCAGAGTCATCAATGATGAGTTCCTCTTGATCTTGCTCAATGAGGCCTTTAAGTAAGGCATCTAATTCAGCATCTTGCGCGAGGCCATAAACTGAGGCCCCGGCAACGATAGCACCGATTACTGCATAGCGCACAAAGTTTGTCATAACGCTTTATCTCCGCATCTCAGGCAAGTGCCTGTATCCAAATCGTGTCAGTAGTATAACTCAATAAACGAAAGATTTCAAGACTAAATCTTCAACGCTTATTCTTTTTTCGTCAAGTCAAAAGTCTTTCCATCTCTCAAACGCATGAGTTTGAGTGTCGGAATCGTCTTTTTCTTATCAATCGCGAGGCTGACGACTTTATATTTTTCGTTCTTGACAGCAAACTCTGCGCCCTCTAAAAGATGCTCTATTACGAGGGTTTCGGGTAAAATGTCAACAGCGATTGCAGCTTCGAGACCGATGAGGGGCTCACCATTCCACGTTGTGCCTGGCATTGTATAATATTTTTCATCATAGAATGCCAACTCATACGTTTGTTTTGTGTTTTCAAGTTCTTTTTCTGCAAACTGCGTAGCTTTAGCGCGTGCTGCTTCATAGGTGCTCTCGCACTTTTCAAGATCTTCTGTAGCACTTGCCGTTGCCTTTGCAACCAAACGAGCAGAAGCTAATGCCTTCTCTGCCTTTTCGAGTTCTTCCTCAGCCTTAACCGCTTCGGGGCTCATCGTTGTAATGATCACGGACGAAACATTGACAAGCATCTTTGCAACATTTGTACGTGTCTTTGTCACTTGATGCGTATACTCGAGCTGCTGCTTTTGCTTTTCCTTGTATTCTTGGTAACGATAATTTGTTTTACCGATACGCTTACCAGGAAGGACGCGCTGAATGGCTTTGCCCAATTTACCATCTTCGCTTACAGGGGCGAAATCCAAGGCCTTAACATTCTTCTTCTCACCCTTGATTTCCATAATGCCACCAGGTTGTTCCTTCACAAGGCGTAAAAGAACACGCGTTTCGGTTGCACCAGTCAATGCGATGTAAGCTTCGTAATCGGGATGCGATTCGAGATTTGTTGGATCGGTCTTTGCTTCGAACTCGTCATAGTTCGAGAAGCCATCGTTATCCAAGTCTATTTCTGCGTCCTCGGCATTATTGGGATTTAAGCCATAACTTGTTTCCCATGCGTCGGTCAAACGATCACCGTCGCTATCAATAGCATTATAGTCGACCTTTTCAACGACAGGTTGCTTGGTCTTACAAAAACGACAAACCGCATCTGCTTCGAGAATCGGCTTTGCGCATTCTTTTTTAACACAAAGGAAACGACCTTCGGAAGTGAAGAGGTCGGTGTATTTGTGTGCCTCTTCTTCTGGACGCTCACGAACAACAATACGTGCCGCTTCCGCAGGTTTTACAACCGCTGCAATCAAGGCTTCTTGCTCGGTGCGCTCGAGCACCTTCTCCGTGCCCTTTTCAGGCGGGTTGAAGTTCGCGGAGACTTCCATCACCGCAGCTTGGCGTTCCATACCTGCAAGAACAAGATATGCAAGCGTCCCTAACAAAATTGCGAGCACAGCAACTGCAATAATGCGGTCATAATGACGAGCAAAGATTTCTTTTCCGGTTGCCATAGTTTATTCTCCTTCCTTTGCGGGAGCTTCATCGTTGGCTTCTTCCTGCGCGGGAGGCTCTGCGGTGTAGACATCAAAGACGAGTGTCACGTCTACAAGACCAGCCGTCGCAGGTGCAGGAACGAGGCGATTGATTGCATCGACTTCATCCTTTGCGACATCTTCTGCCTTTGCACGAGCGCGACGAGAGGTGGACTTACCTTTCACATTCTTGCTCTGACGTGCTTCAACTTCCTTCGCGATCGACTGAACAGCAACAACCTTAACACTGTTGACGACCCAGAAGGTTTTAGTTTCGCGCATCATATTGAGCAACTTCGCAAGTGCATCATAGCGCGTACGGAAAGAGACAGAGAAGGATTCACGCGTGATACCATCTCCTGTGATTTCCTTTGCCATTGGCGTGCTACCAAAGGCATTGGTTTCAACAACATCTTTCTTTTTATTGCGACTAGACGAGCGACGGGGCTTAGCTTCTTCTTTCTTCTCTTGCTTATCGAAGACTTCACGCTTAACGTCGGTGATCAACACATTATTGTCACCTGCACACGTCAACAACATCTCCGTGAAATTCTCGATGAATGCAAACTGTGCAGCAAGACGTGGAAGGTTTTCTTCCGCGGGCAATGCACCCGAAAGATAGGCGTCAAAGCTGTAATTCAATTCTGTTGTTGCAGCTTCTTCTTCTTTACCCTTCGAAATTGCATCCAAACGTGCGAGGTTTGCGTTCTGACGAGCATTTAACGTTTGCACAACATCGCGAATGCGACGTGTGAAGTCCGAAGGCGATTCCCCTTCGGGAATCTCAATCGTACGATAGAAGCACGCCTTTGCATCCTCGCAAACCTTCTTTGCAGAAGCAATATCAGCAACAACAATGTCGCGATTCGCCTTATTCGGATACGGACGGGTTGCATAGCTGCCCGTCAACATATCGACCTTGTCATTATATTCTTGCTCAGAGGTGGTTGCATCCCCCATGCGCAAAAATGCTAACACGAGGAGAACGAGCATCACAAGCCCTGTTGCAACACCAGCTAAAATAAGTTTCATCTTTTGTTTTGCGTCCATTTTGCTTATCTCCGTTTCTTAGCAGGAGCCTTTTCGACGCCAGCGAATTTAGCGATGATGGTGTATTCAGCATGCCAATCATCACGTTTATGGCTGATAGCCTTAATGCCATCCTTTTCCTTGTCAAACAAGGGCGATTGCTTTAAACGTTCTGCAAAGATAGCATCCCCTGTTCCACCCTTTTCCTTTTCGGACCAAACGGAAACAACGAGTTGGAGACCCGTATAAGGAGCATTTGCCTCTGCACCCTTCTCACGATAGGGCTCAAACGATGTTAACCAATAGCCTTCAGGCAAGGCCTGTGTTACAGCAATAACATAATCCTGCCACTTGCCACGCTGTTGCAACAAATCAACATAAGCCTGCATGCGCTTTGTTTCAGCTTGACGCTTGTTATTTTGCGCATCATACATGCTTTGCAAATTATCATGAATCTCTTGGCAAGAGTCGACATTAGGCTGTTCGGCCTCGTAGTGCTTAGCGATGATGTCAAAGTGGAAGAACCACAACAACGCCACACCAATCATACCAATTGCGGAGATGATGAAGAAAGGAATGCGCTTACGGAAAACCTTGCGAGCGACGAGTTCCTTCGAAACCAAGTTCACTTCTACAGGGCACGTTAAACCGCGACGCAATGCCAAACCAACGGGAATCGCGAGCGAGAAGGCATCAACACCAAAGACTTCCGCATCCACATCCTTAGGATAAGCCACCGCTTGGAAAGGATTCAAGAAATCAACTTCAATCTGCATCTTTTCTTCGAAGAAATTTTGCAAATACGGCAATTGAGAGGAAGCACCAGTTAAGAGTACGCGTGTAGGTGCTTGACCTTCCTGCTGGCTACGATAGAAGGCAACAGAGCGTGTAACTTCAGCATTAAGGCGTGCCATAACATTGCGAATGACCTTTGAGAGGCGATCCACTTCAGGATCATCAACTGCAAAAGCGCCACCTTGTGCAACAAGACCACGTTCACACTTGAACTGTTCTGCCGTCTCATTATCAAAGCCAAAGGTCTTTGCAATTTCAGCGGTGATGCTATTGCCAGCAACAGGAATGGTACGATAGAAAATGCGACCCGGTTCCACAAAGACGAGATTTGTGCTACGTGCACCGATATCAACGACAAGCGTGCAACCATCTTCTTCAGGATAGTTAAAACGCACCGCGTTATAAAGTGCGATAGGCGCAACATCAACAATTTCCGGCTCACATCCTGCGTTGATCAATCCCAAGGAAATGGCGTCAACAATTTCCGTACGCGCAGCAACAATCATTACGTGCTGTTCGCCAGCGAAATCGGGTTCACCAATCTTAGCATCCGACCAAACAGCCTCTGAGAGTGGGAATGGAACGTTCTGCTCGACTTCGAATTGAATCATCTCTCGCATGCGATCGGGGCTATCAGCCGGAATCTTGACAAAGCGAGGGAAAGCCATTTGACCAGAGAGAGAAATATTGACATGCCCTGGGCGAATCCCCGACGAGGCCAACATTTCACGAATCGTCTGTTCAATCGTCACCGAGAGCATTGGTCCAACTTCAAGGCCGCCTGGCATTTCACCAAAGGCATAACGACGCAAGGAAGGCGTCTTCCCTGCGGCGACCTCAAACTCGGCCAACACCAATCGTGTGGCGCCGACGTTAAGGGTTAAAATACGTTCCATAATGATCTCATTTCCTAAGTAGAGATTTTAAAAAGCCTTACTTATCCATCTTCACCTGATCATAATAGCGATCACCTGCCATTACGAATGGTGTCATTGAGCGGTCACGCAAGATGCCTTCGCGACGAACAACAGATTCCGTCTTATTTTCGATGCTTTCCCACCACGCGCAGTTCTTGCCCTTTTCTGTCACGAGGTCCTTTAACATCTTGGTTCCGACCTTAGTATCGGAGAAGGACGTTTCAACATCACCCTGCGGCACGCCATCAACGGAAATCTGTACAGAAAACGCCACGGGATCGCCATAAGCAGCAATTGCGCTCGGCGGCACACAAACAGCGGCATAGTGTTCGCGCTTCGGCGTAATCGAAGTATAAGTAATCGTCTTAGTGAACAAAGAGAATTCCTGCTTTGCATTTTCCCAACCAATCGCACCGCCAGCCTTCTTCGCATTATTAGCAACGCTCGAAGCGAGTTTCGACTTCTTCATATCGTAAAGTACGGCGAAGGTCACTTCCACTTCAGGAATAACGAGGATTGGCTTCTTCTTACCAGAAGCATCAGTTCCCACTGCGCCAACGTTATAAGCGACTTCGAAGAAGTGCCAACCCTTCACATTATCCTTCTTATAATCATCGGTATGATTAATCTTAACCTTACCCTTTTCATTGATTTGCGGGGGTTCAGCCAAATAATCGCTATCGCCACCGACACCCGAAATTTCCTTAATTTTAATCACTTGACCTTCGGGGATTTCGGCCGACTTCGACGACTTCTTTGCGCGCTGTGCCATCACACCTGTAGCGCACAATACGACCATTGCAAACATGATAATTTTCTTCATGGCTTTACTCCTTAAAAATTCGTATCAAAGAAAATCTTTTCCATTGACTTACCATAGTATAGCGAAATAAAACAAGGAACGCAAGCCTCTATCATAAAAATTAATATTTTTTACAACTTTCGCCACAATTCTTTTTCGCTGTGATATCATATTTGACGAATAGGAGATCACTATGTTTACGGAAGCTACTCGCCATACAGAAGAACGCTGTGCACGTTTTTTAGAACGCATTCAAAAAGATCGCTTTAGCGAAACCCGCCCATTGATTGCAACCTTTCGCAATACAGGTGCAGAATGCCCTTGGAACCAACGCCATGACGCACCCTTTACACCCATCTGCGAAGGAACCGTTTGGGGACAACATTGGGAAAGCGCGTGGTTCCTCATTGAGACCCCCCTCCCAGAACAGTGGCCACTCGACCAACTTGCGCTCTCAATCAACCTCACAGGTGAAGCTCTCATCTTCGACTGCGAAGGCCACCCACTCTACGCAACAACCGGTAACTCCGTCTTTAACGAATCCTATAGCAAGGATCTCTTCATCCCACCTGCGCATCTCATTCAAACTGATGCCCTCGGCCAACGCATTCTACGCTTCTACATTGAAGCTGCGAGCAACTCCCTCTTTGGCCTCAACCTTATTACTGACCCCCATCGTGCAGAATCCTACGATGTTGGTGGCCATCGACCTGCCGTTGTCCAAACCCTACGCATGGGATTATTAAATAAAGAAGCCTTCAACCTGCGCTTTGACTTTGAAGTCTTGTGGGATCTATACACCGTAACCCCAAAACCCTCTGCACGTGCGCGCCAACTCCTTGCCATCCTCACACGCGCAGTTAATGCCTATGCCGACCGCCCTGCCAACGCTGCATGCGCACGAGCAGTTCTTGCACCCGAACTCGCGCGCCCAGCAACAACTTCCGCGTTAGACGTTACCGCTGTCGGCCACGCACACATCGACGTCGCATGGTTATGGCCTATCCGCGAAAGCAAACGCAAAGCCGTGCGTACCTTTGCAAGCCAAATTGAACTCATCAAACGCTATCCCGGCTATGTCTTTGGCGCCAGCCAGGCCTGCCTCTACGCTTTCGTTGAAGAACGCGCACCCGAACTCTTCAAAGCCATCCAAGACGCCGTCAAAGCTGGCCAATGGGAAATCCAAGGCGGTACATGGGTTGAGCCCGACTGCAACGTCCCCTGCGGTGAAAGTCTCGTACGACAATTCCTCGTTGGCAAACACTACTTCAAAGAAAAATTTGGCGTTGTCCCCAAAGGCCTTTGGCTCCCCGACGTCTTTGGTTACAATGGTAACCTTCCCCAAATCATCAAAAAGAGCGGCTGCGATTGGTTTCTCACACAAAAACTCTCCTGGAACCCCTTCAACAAAATGCCGCACAATAGCTTCCGTTGGCGTGGAATCGACGGAAGTGAAATCGTCGCACACTTCCCACCAGAAAACGACTACAACGCCTTTGCCACACCACGTCAACTCGTTCCTGCGAGCGATCGCTATCCTGACGCAGCCGAAGCGCCACGTTTCCTCTCCCTCTTTGGACTAGGCGATGGTGGCGGTGGCCCCTCCGAATGCCACATCGAGCGCCTCAACCGAATGAAAAACCTTGAAGGCCTCCCCAAGGTCACCCCCGGCCCCGCACAAAACTTCTTCAACGCCCTCCTCAAAGATGCCCCGCACCTCCACACCTGGGAAGGTGAGCTTTACTTTGAGACCCACCGCGGCACCTACACCAACCAAGCCCGCACCAAAAAACTCAACTGTACCCTCGAACACCTCCTCCAAAACACCGAAACCTTGTGGGCATGCAACGACCTGAAGGCCTATCCAAAGGCTGAACTAGACGCCCTTTGGAAAACCCTCCTCACCCACCAATTCCACGACATTCTACCAGGTTCCTGCATTCGCGAACAATACGAATCCACCGAAAAAGAACTCACCGAAGCCATCGATAAATGTCGTAAATTACAACTGCGTGCAGCCAAAAACATCAATGCCACACGCCGTCCCATGATTCATACCGAAGCTCGCGGTAAAGCCGACGGTCTCACCCTCGAAAACAAAACCCTACGTGCGACCTTCAATACCCAAGGCCACCTCATCTCTCTCTGGGACAAAGTCAACCAACGTGAGGCTCTTCGCGCCCCCTCCAACATCCTCTCCCTCTACGTCAACCGACCCAACGACTACGAAGGCTGGGACATGGACCCCTACTACCGCGAAGAAGAACAAACCTTCCCCCGCGATGTCGTTGTCAAACCCCTCGGTGACACCCTCTCCATCGAGGCGAAAATCGGTGACTCCACACTCTACCAACACATCACCTTCTCCTCCGACTACGGCCTACAATTCGAAACCATGGTCGACTGGCACGAACGTCGCCAACTCCTCCGCGTTGCCTTCACCCCCGAAACCGACGCCAACGAGGCGCAATGCGCCGCCCCCTACGGCTACGTCATGCGCCCCCTACACGAAAATACTTCTTGGCAACAAGCCCAAATGGAATTCTGTGCCCAACGCGCAGTAACCCTCAAAGACTCCAACCGCCGTTTCTCCCTTATGAGTGACTGCAAATATGGCTTCCGCGCCAAACGTGACGACCTCAGTATGAGCCTCCTTCGTAGTGCATGCTACCCCGACACACGCGCAGAAGAAGGCCGCCACATCTTCACCTACCTCGTCTCTATTGGCGACGAAACACAGGATCGCGAATCTCTCGACCGCCAACTCGCCCCTCTCTACCACGTGCCCCAACACCTCCTCCCCATCCAAACCATCACCTCCCTCAACAACGGACACGTTACCCTCGACCTCCTCAAACGTGCAGAAGCCGATGAAGTCGTTGTTGCGCGCCTCCACGAAACCACCGGAAACCGCACCAACGTCCGCCTCACCTTCGCCAATGACATCAAAGCCATTGAGCTCACCAACCTTTGCGAAGAAGAGATTAGCGAACGCATAACAATTGATCCTAATACACACACATGCGAACTCCCCTTTGGCGCATTCGAAATCAAGACCCTGCGCCTCATCCGTTAGCCCTCCCCGTGGAGGTGTCTGTATCAAGGCCTCACCCACCCTAAACACAGCCACCTCCACCCCACAAAAACAAAATGCAATCCACCCCCGAACAAAAAAAACACCTTTTCTAAAAAAAGTATTTGCTTTTTCCTGAGAGATTTGGCATAATACATCGCGTTTTATATTTATTGCCTCATTGTGTAACGGTAGCACAACTGACTCTGGATCAGTTTGTCAAGGTTCGAATCCTTGTGAGGCAACCATACAGGAAATTAGGTTGTAGAGCGCGCTCTGCAACCTTTTTTGTTAAGAAACTGGAGGCACACATGGTCGAGAGTTTGTTAGACATCTTAAGAACAAATGCTAAAGAATCGCCCGAAATCATTGCACAAATGTTAGGCGTCACCACCGACGAAGTCGCGAACACGATTCAACAGCTTGAAAACGATGGCGTCATCCGCGGTTGGCAAGCCATCATCAACGACGACCTCATCTCCAAAGAACGCATCACCGCCGTCATTGAAGTCCGCGTCACCCCAGAACGCGACGGCGGCTTCAACCGCATCGCAGAACGCGTTAGCAAATTCGAAGAAGTCGATGCCGTCTACCTCATGAGCGGTGCCTACGACCTTCTCCTCTTCGTCACCGCCTCCAACTTGATGGCTGTTGCACGTTTCGTCAGTGAAAAACTCGCCACCATCAACGGCATCATCTCCACAGCCACCCACTTCAAACTCAAAACCTACAAACAACACAAGGTCTTAATGACCCCCTCTGAAGAAGACCCCCGCCTCGTTGTTAGCCCCTAAACAAAGAAGGACTCTCCATGGACCCCCATACCTATCTTGCTCGACATATCGTTGATTTGCCCAAGAGTGGGATTCGTGAATTCTTTGACATCGTCAGCACCCGTAAAGGCGTTGTCTCCCTCGCCATTGGTGAACCCGACTTCGATACCCCCTGGCACATTCGAGAAGCCACCATTAAATCCCTTGAAAATGGCCTCTCTCACTACACCGGCAATGCAGGCCTTATGGAACTCCGTACAGAAATTGCCGCCTATGTCAAACGTAAATTCGGGGGATCCTACGACCCCGCTACCGAAGTTCTCATCACTGTTGGCGCTTCAGAAGGTATCGACATCACCCTCCGAGCGCTCCTCAATCCTGGGGACGAAGTCCTCTACCACGAACCTTGCTTCGTAAGCTATGCCCCCGGCATCGCCATGGCCCACGGTGTCCCCGTACCCGTCGAAACCTACGTCAAAGATAGCTTCCGCCTCAACGTCGAAGCCCTCGAAGCCAAAGTCACCCCACGCACAAAAATTTTGATGCTCAACTTCCCAAACAACCCCACGGGAGCCATCCTTGAGCCCGAAGATGTTCGTGCCATCGCCGACTTTGCCATTCGCCACAACCTCATTGTCCTTTCCGACGAAATCTACGCCGAACTCACTTGGGGTGGCAAAACCCACACGTCCTTTGCCTCCATCCCCGAACTTCGCGACCGCCTCGTCCTCTTCCACGGCTACTCCAAAGCATGGGCGATGACAGGCTACCGCATGGCCTACATCTGTGCTCCTCGTTGGATGATGGATACCATCCTCAAAATCCATCAATACGCCATCATGTGCGCCCCCACCCCCTCACAATACGGCGCCCTCGAAGCCATGCGCCAACCCGAAGAAGACATGGCCCCCATGTTGCGCGCATATGAACAACGCAAAAACTTCCTCCATGCGGCATTTGCAGAAGCCGGCATCCCCATGCACAACCCCGCAGGCGCATTCTATGCCTTTCCGCAAATTGAAAAATTCGGCCTCTCCGCACGCGAATTTGCTTTGCAACTTTTGGATAAAGAAAATGTTGCAGTTGTTCCTGGCACAGCTTTTGGTGCGTGCGGTGAAGGCTTTGTTCGCTGTTCCTATGCCACGAGCATGGAACAATTACGAGAGGCGCTTGTTCGCATCTCTCGCTTCGTAAAAACGCTTTAATAAAGGAGGTTCCCATGCCCCCAAATCAATCTACAGCCAAGCCTAAACTTGCTATCGTTACACGTGATGAAGAAGGTATCAATCTCCAAGACTTTCTTGCCTCCCGTTTAAAAACAACAAAACGCGCGGCAAAAGCAATGATTGACGCACGTGTTGTGTGGGTCAATCGTAAACTTGTTTGGATCGCACGCCACAACTTAAAGCCTGGTGACAAGGTTGCGTTTGTTGTTCAACATAGCACCGGTGCACGCCAAGACAAGTCTGTTGACAAGCGCCCGCACATTCGCGTCTTGTGGCAAGACGATTGGTATCTTGCCGTTGACAAACCCGCAGGTGTCCTTACGCAAGGTAAAGACTCTGCAGAAGAAATCCTTCGCACACAAGAAAATCAACCCGACATTTGTGCCGTCCACCGTCTCGACCGCGAAACTTCTGGCGTCATCCTCTTCAGCAAACGCCCCGAAGCACTTGAGGCCGCAATCGCGATGTTTAAAACCCATCGCGTCACCAAATACTACTCTGCAATCGCAATGGGCAGCATCGACCGCCTCAACTCCACCCTCAACGAAACCCTCGATGGAGAACGCGCCGTCACCCACATGAAACGTCTCAAAGCCACGGCAGAAGCCTCCTTCCTCTCCCTCCGCATTGAAACTGGCCGTACACACCAAATCCGTCGCCATCTTGCAGGCATCCGCCACCCCATCATTGGCGACCGCCAATACGGCATGAAACGCCTTGATGATCCGCGCATCCAATCAGTCACACGAC
The DNA here is from genome assembly GCA_045613865.1 of Candidatus Spyradenecus sp. Taxonomy (GTDB): domain Bacteria; phylum Verrucomicrobiota; class Kiritimatiellia; order RFP12; family DVOR01; genus Spyradenecus. The sequence continues at coordinate 15,445 of JAZLBT010000009.1, forward strand.
AAATGCTCCATGCCACTGAGCTTGAATTACCCCATCCAATGATTATGGGCACGCACATTAAGGCTCACTCCCCCCTACCGGCAGACTTCCGTGCTGCACTTAAATTCTTTGGGCTTGGCAAAAAGCGTTAAAAAATTATAATTATCGTAATAGAATGAAAAATCCTTGCGCAAGAATTTCGCTGCAAGGATTTTTTATTTTCTCTACATTCGTTACGGCATTTTTACGAGTCGATGAAAAGAAGAAAATTGCTTAATTCGTTAGGGCAATTTTACGAGTCAATGAAAAGAAAAAGATTGCTCATTCAACCAATCTCTTGCCCCCGTTGCGAAACGCTTTATAACCCCGCAGTTCAAAGCCTACTGTTTTGAAGCTCAAATCAATAGGGTTTGACCGTCAAATCAATAGGGTTTGATGCTCAAAACAATAGGGTTTCAATTTGAAAACAATAGACTCTAATTTTCAACCTTTGATGACGCCTCAATAAATTACCATAACACATAGTTAAATCAATAATTTTATCCAATTCTTCCATCCTAGGCTCAAAATATAGCATAAATCATCTCTTTCAAAATTCGCGCATTTCACTTGTCTGTAACCAAGATTGAGTAATCTTTCTCTTAATAACAAACCGATGACTCGCTATAGAATTTTTTTCTTTTTTGTCTCTCCACGCAATAAAACGATCAAGCACCAACGATATCCTCTTTCTTTACACTTGCATTCATATGTATATATTTGTTACAATAATGGCGACATGAAGTTAATTGATGCAAGTAATCTTGTCGAGTCTTTGCATGCCCAACAGCGTGCAGAGGGGTTGTATTATCTTTATTATTCGAGTTTGTTGGATGGTTATACAACAGATCCAGCATTGATGGTTGTCCCTGTGGATGACCATCTTGTACATCGCGGTGATGGGATTTTTGAGACGATGAAATGTGTCGATGGCGCAATTTATAATCTCGATGCTCATCTTCAGCGAATGCAGCGAAGCGCATATCAAATTGGATTGACGTTTCGCGGTGGGTTTGATGCTATTCGTGCGTTGATTCTTGAGTTGCTGGCGATTGCGCGTCAGCCGCAATGTTCGGTACGCGTTATTTTAAGTCGTGGCCCCGGAAGTATGGGCGTCTCGCCAACAGAGTCGTTAGGCGCGGCGTTGTATATTGTGATTTATCGTGCGGGAATGCCGTTTATGCAGTTGCATCCTGAGGGAGCAAAGCTTCGCAAAAGTGAAGTGCCGCAGAAGGTCGCGCTTTTTGCAACGGCGAAAACGTGTAATTATTTGCCGAATGTGTTAATGCGTGCTGAGGCGGAGTCATGGCATGTAGATTTTATGGTGGGGGTTGATACGCAGGGGCATATCACAGAGGGTGCCACGGAGAACATTGGGATTGTATCAAAGTCTGGACGACTTGTTTTTCCGCCATTAACGACGGTGCTTGCAGGGACAACGATGTTGCGTGTTGCAGAGCTTGCGCAGGCGTTGGAGGCACAGGGATTGATCACGGGGATTGTGTTCCGGCCGATTCGTGAGGAAGAGTTGTTGTGTGCACGTGAAATTCTTGTTGTCGGAACAACGTTGAATGTTGTTTCGGTGGTGGAATATAATGGCTTGCCGGTGGGCGATGGTCGCCCAGGTGTTGTTGGCAAGTTGTTAGATGCGTTGATTTTGGATGATACGAAGACGAATCCGATGTTGAGGACGTCTTATTTGGATTGAGGATTTTGTTTACAAAAGGAATTGGAAATGAATACTTACGATGCTATGCTTGAGAAGGCTGTTGTAGTCAATTCGCTTCGTGGTGAAGATATTTTTGGGATTATCGCAGAGCTTACGGAGGCGCTTATTACAGCGGGACGTTTGGATGCGTCTAAGCGTGATGAGGTGAAGCAGGCGATTGTTCGTCGTGAGATGTCTGCCTCTACGGTGATGACCGATGAGATTGCGTTGCCACATGGTCGCACGGATGTGGTGGATGAATTTATTTGCGCGATTGGTATCAGTAAGGATGGTTTCAATGCTGATGCGCCAGATAATTTGCCAACGCGTGTTGTTATTTTGATGTTGGTCCCGCCGAGTGCAGGGTCGGGATACACAACGTTCTTGGGCGCTATTTCGCGGACGTTGATGGATGATGCTAAGCGTGCTTCGTTGATTGAGGCACCAGATGCAGCAAGTGTGCTCGCGATTCTTCGTGGTTAAGTAATATTTTTCGAGTTTTCTAATTCGTATCGTTAAATAAAATATGCGGTGAAGGAGCCGCTTAAGTATGTTTAAACCTGTTTCTAATCGTCCGGATTTCGCAAAGAATGAGGCAGAGATTGTTAAGCTTTGGGCAAGCGAGAAAACGTTTGAGAAGAGTTTAAAGCAGCGCGAGGGTGCGCCGATTTTCCGTTTTTATGATGGGCCTCCTTTCGCGACGGGTCTTCCGCATTATGGGCATTTGCTCGCTGGTACGATTAAGGATATTGTGCCGCGTTATCAGTCGATGCGTGGGCATTATGTTGAGCGTCGGTTTGGTTGGGATTGTCATGGGTTGCCGATTGAGGCACTCGCGCAGGATGCGCTCGGTGTAAGTGGCACGTATGAGATTCGCCAATTGGGCGTAGATAAGTTTAATGAACAGTGCCGCTCAATGGTGCTTCGTTATGTGGAGCAGTGGCGCAATACGGTGACGCGTATGGGTCGTTGGGTTGATTTTGACAACGACTATAAGACAATGGAACCGGCGTTCATGGAGAGTGTTTGGTGGGCGTTTAAGCAACTTTGGGATCAAGGGCGTATTTACAAAAGTCATCGTATCATGCCCTATTCGTGGAAGTTGTCAACACCGTTGTCGAATTTTGAAGCAGGCAATAACTATAAGGATGTCCAGGACCCTGCGGTGACGGTTCGTTGTCGCATTACTGCGGGTGCAAAGGCGGCTTGGGGTGATGAGGCGTATTTGTTGATTTGGACGACGACGCCGTGGACGCTTTTGACAAATGCTGCAATTTGCGCAGGTCCTTCGATTGATTATGTCGCGGTGAAAGATAAGGCGGATGGCGCGGTGTATATTCTCGCTGAAGCACGTCTTAGCGCGGTTTTTAAGAAGGCAGAGAGTTATGATATCGTCGACACGTTTAAGGGGTCGGCGTTGCTTGGCTTGCGTTATGAGCCGATTTTCCCGTATTATCAGGACTGGGAAAATGCATTTGTTGTTTTGAATGACGATTATGTGACAACATCAGATGGTACGGGTTTGGTTCACAATGCGCCTGCGTATGGTGAAGATGACTTCCGTGTGTGCGCAGCCGCTGGGATTGACCTGAAGGATCCGATGGATGATAGTTGCGCCTTTGTTGCACCAGCGCCTGAGGCATGGCGAGGTCGTTTTTGTAAGGATTGCGATAAGGATATTATTAAGGAGTTGAAGGCATCGGGTAAGCTTGTTCATCAGGCAACGATTGTTCACTCGTATCCTTTCTGTGATCGCACGGATACACCGTTGATTTATCGCGCGATTGATGCGTGGTATGTGCGTGTTGAGGATTTGCACGAGCGTCTCACAAAGAATAATGATGGGGTGCATTGGCAGCCTGCGGCCGTGGGTGCAAATCGTTTCGGCAATTGGTTGCGTGACGCAAAGGATTGGAATATTTCGCGTAATCGTTTCTGGGGTTCTTGTCTCCCTGTGTGGATTAATGACGAATATCCTGAGGATATGATTTGCGTGGGTTCGGTTGCTGAGCTTGAAGCGCTTTGCGGCAAGAAAATTACGGACCTTCATAAGCATTATATGGACAAGATTGTCATTCAGAAGGATGGCAAAACATATCATCGCACGCCGGAAGTACTTGACTGTTGGTTTGAATCGGGCTCAATGCCGTATGCACAGCAGCATTATCCTTTCTCAAATAAAGCATTGAGTTCGTTCTTCCCCGCGGACTTTATCGCAGAGGGGCTTGACCAAACGCGTGGTTGGTTCTATACGTTGCTTGTGCTCTCAACGCTTCTCTTTGGTGAGGCTCCATATAAGAATGTGGTTGTCAATGGTCTTGTTTTGGCTGAAGATGGCAAGAAGATGTCAAAGCGTCTGAAGAACTATCCTGATCCGAATGAGGTAATTGATCGTTGTGGCGCGGATGCATTGCGTCTCTACATGATTAATTCACCGGTTGTTCGTGCGGAAAATCTTCGCTTCTCTGAAGCTGGAGTGCGTCAGATTTTGCGCGATCTTCTTATTCCTTGGTGGAATGCATATAGCTTCTTTGTGACGTATGCCAACGCAGATAAGTTTGAAGAGGCAGAGGTTGTTACGCCATCGTCTGAGAATGTACTTGACCGTTGGATCATTTCGTCAATGGAAACGCTCATTGCAGATGTGACCGCAGCAATGGATGCATATGATTTGCAGAAGGCCGTGCGCCCGTTTGTTGCGTTTGTCGATGATTTGACGAATTGGTATATCCGCCGTAGCCGTCGTCGTTTCTGGAAGAGTGAGGATTCCGCAGATAAGCAGTGCGCGTATCGTACGTTGCGTTATGTGCTTGTTCAGCTTGCAAAGGTTGCTGCTCCGTTCACGCCGTTTATTTCTGAACAGATTTATCGTAACCTTCGCGGTGCTTCGGATCCGGAATCGGTTCATCTTTGCGACTTCCCGACGGCAAATCTTCAGGCGCGTAATCGCATGCTTGAAGAAGATATGGCGCTTATTATGCGCACGGTCAGCCTCGGGCGTCAGCTCCGTACGGATAAGGATCTCAAGGTGCGTCAGCCGCTCTCGTGCTTGCATGTGGCAAGTGTTGATACAAGTGTCCGTCAGGCAGTTGAAAAGTATAAAGACATCATCCGTGAAGAGCTCAACGTGAAGGAAATTGCAATTCGTTCTGACGAGACGCAGCTTGCAGTGCTTTCGCTTAAGGCAGACTTCAAGAAGCTTGGTCCTCGTTTTGGTGCGAAGATGAAAGCTGTTGCTGCAACGATTGCGGCGCTTTCTTCTGATCAAGCCGCACAGTTGGCTCGTGGTGAGACGTTGCCGATTTCTATTCAGGGTGAAGCAGCAGAATTGCAGCCTGAAGATGTAATTATTCATCGTGAACCAAAGGAAGGGCTTGTAACGGCAGCCGAAGGTAATGTTGTTGTGGCGCTTGAGACAACGCTCACGCCTGCACTCATTGCTGAAGGCCTTATGCGTGAGTTTGTTTCTCGCGTGCAAGCGCTTCGCAAGGAGGCTGATCTCGAGGTGACACAGCGTATTGAGCTTCGTGTTCAGTGCGATGATGAAGTTGCTGCCGCGATTGAGGCATGGATGGATGTTATTCTTGAAGAGGTTCAGGGAGATTCGCTTATCTTTGCTGAGGCTTCTTCTGATCCATGTGATTTGAATGGTCATGAGACAATCATTGAAATGACTGCGCTTTAATCTTGAGTAGTGATTTGAACAATAGAGGGGGCAGCTTTTGCCTCCTCTATTGTTTTTCTCCTTATAATTCTTATTATTTTCTCTTTTTTACGCGAAAACAAATTGTTTAAATTCAAATAACACACTGTATTATAAATAAGATATAAAATACATTAAGAAAATACTTGCATTTTATTATCAACTTTTGTTATAATAAACGCGTTTCAAACATTCTCCTACACAGACACACAACCCCTCCCTCCACGGACATTGTCCGGGAGGGTTTTTCTTTTGTCACATCTTTTCTACAAAAAAAAATAAAACACCATATATTGTCAATGGTGTTTCCTTCGGATATTTATGTTTCTTGTTAGAGATTATTCGATGGCTGTTATTTCGCCTTTTTTGAGGTGCAGAATGCGTTGGTTAGAGGAGCCTCGAAAGCGAAGGTCAAGGGACTTGCGTGCAAGGATAAAGGGGCCGTCAACAAGGGTGTCGATTTCATTCAGTAGATCTTGCACATGCGGCATTTGTTTGAGGGCTTCATACGTCCAACCCGAATAGGCCATCACATGAAGGCCAAGGCGGTGACACCAACGCGCAAGGTGGTAGAGCGGAAAGGGTTGGCAGAAGGGATCGCCACCCGAGAAGGTGACACCGTCAAGGTGTGTGCGCACTTGCCAAATTTGACGCATGAGATCTAAGAGCGTAATAGAGCGTCCGCCCGCAGGATCATGGGTTTGTGGATTGTGGCAACCTGGACAGCGATGCGGGCACCCTTGCGTAAAGATGGCAAAACGAAAACCAGGTCCATCAACGATGGACTCTGGTACGATGCCTGCAATACGAAGGGTGGTAATGGCCATAGTAGACAATGATAGACAAGCCGCTCGCCGAAGCGATACGACTTGTCTATAGAGGGTCTTTAGATGTGTTTTACACGATCACGGACTTCTGCCGCCTTCGCATTGTTGAAACGATCTAACGTGCCTACAAGGTAGCCCGTAATACGACGAATGCGTTCAAAGCTTGGACCACCGTCTTCTTCACGACGGCCACACTTAGGGCAGACATCATCAATGATGCCACGATAGCCGCAAACAGGGTCGCGATCGAGCGGATGGTTGACCGAGCCATAGCCAATCCCTTGATTTGCCATGTGACGGACGATTTTCTCAAAGGCTTCTGGGTTGTCCGCCATCTTACCATTCAACTCAATATAGGTGATATGACCACCATTGGTTAATTCATGGTAAGGAGCTTCAAGTTCAATCTTTCTAAACGCGCTGATTGGATAGTAGACGGGCACGTGGAAAGAGTTTGTATAGTAGTCGCGATCGGTGATTTCGGGAATCATACCAAAGCGCTTCTTGTCCATGCGCACAAAACGTCCAGAAAGGCCTTCAGCAGGCGTTGCAATCAATGTGAAGTTCAACCCAGTAGCTTGAGAGGTGCGATCGGCAAAGTCGCGCATATACTGCACGATTTCAAGACCGAGCTTCTGCGCTTCTTCGCTTTCGCCATGATGTTTACCAGTCAAGCTCTTCAATGTTTCTGCCAAGCCAATAAAACCAATGGTCAAGGATCCATGTTTAATGACTTCACGCACTTCATCATCTGGTCCTAACTTTTCCGAGTCAAGCCAAAGTCCCTCGCCCATCAAGAAGGGGAAATTACGCACGCGTTTACGCGATTGGACTTCCAAGCGATCCAACAACTGGTCTCGCACAAGTTCCATCATGTCGTCTAACTGCGCATAGAATGTTTTGATAGAGCCGTGACTTTGAATGGCCAAGCGAGGCAAGTTAATCGAGGTGAAGGAAAGATTACCACGCTTCCAAACCTGCGATTTTTCAGGACAGTAGTTGTTTGTCGCAACACGCGTACGGCAACCCATGTACGAGATTTCAGTTTCAGGATGACCTTCCTTGTAAAGTGCAGCATTGAAGGGCGCATCCTGGAAGCAGAAGTTCGGGAAGAGGCGCTTCGCACTCACTTGACAAGCTAACTGGAACAAATCATAGTTAGGTTCGCCAGGTTCAAAGTTGATACCCTTCTTCACGCGGAAGATTTGAATCGGGAAGATCGGGGTTTCTCCATCGCCTAAGCCTGCTTGTGTTGCCAAGAGGAGGTTTTTGATGACCATGTGGCCTTCTGGAGAAGCGTCTGTTCCGTAGTTAATAGAGGAGAAGGGAGTTTGTGCACCAGCGCGCGAATGCATCGAATTCAAGTTGTGAATCAAGGCTTCCATCGCTTGATAGGTATCACGCTCCGTATACTTGTAGGCACGATCACGCGTAAATTCTTGCACACGAGCTACCACCTCCTGAGAGACACCTGCAGCGACCAATACCTTCGCTTCATCTTCAATACGAGCTGGGTCACTCACCGTGGTCATATTCGGCGTTGCGGGCAATTCAATAGAAGCCCCCAATTCCTCACTGCAAAGGAGCGAAATCGCTTCACGCATAGCAGACTTGTAGTGACGCGCATAGGTCATGCGCACGCCGTTTGCCATGGCCAAGTCAAAGTTCGGCACCGACTGACCGCCATGTTGGTCGTTTTGGTTTGACTGGATGGCGATGCAAGCAAGCGCAGCAAAAGAACGGATATCTTTTGGCGGGCGGAGGAACCCATGCCCCGTGCTAAAACCACGACCTAACAAATCGACCAAGTCAATTTGACAGCAGGTCATCGTTAAGCTATAGAAGTCCAAATCATGGATATGAATATCACCTTGTTCATGAGCACGAGCCGCTTCTGGACGCAACATATTGTCGATGTAAAATTGCTTCGAGCTTTCAGAACCAAACTTCAACATTGAGCCCATTGCCGTATCGCCGTCAATGTTGGCGTTTTCACGCTTAATATCGGAATCCTTCGCAGAGGCATGGACGATGTCGGCAAGCGTACGCATCAACTTCGTATTACGTTCACGAGCACGCGAACGATCTGCGCGATAAAGAATATAGCACTTTGCAGTAACAGGAAGGTTGTTATCCATGAGTGCACGTTCCACCGCATCCTGAATCTGCTCAATGTCCGGTGCTTCACTCTTTACCTTACGTGCGGCTTCTTCTGCAAGCTTGTTTGCCAAGGCTTCAAGATCAAAATCATCCTTGTCCTTTAACTGCTCACACGAACGCGTCTGAGCAAGCGCCTTAACAATAGCAGCAGCAATCTTACCCAGATTAAATGGCACCTGACGCCCATCACGCTTTATCACCGTCTTAATCATTATGCACGCACCTCTCTTTTTTCATGTTGTTAAATTCATATCGCTCGCAAGAACCACCTAACGCGAGTGATAAACGTCAAAAGAATACGAAAAAAAAGAATCTTTGTCAAACTAGATATAAGACAACTTATATAGTCAACACACAAGATATAGTATTTTTGTTGGTAAAAAATTGAAGCTTGTTCACGCCATTAAATTTTATAAGTCCTACGTAACAAGGTCTTTTAGAGATATTTTCCATCCATTTGTTCTCGCGCTATCTTGTATAAAAAAACAATGAAAAATTTTTCTCTATTTCTAAAAACTGCGTAGAAATTTTAATCGAAAAATCTATTCTGTCAAAAGACAATACGTTCATAAGTCAAAAGGGAAGACTGCAAACATCAATCTCGAACATCCTCGTTTCTAGCGTCAACAACGCGCTCCCAAGCATTTAAGCAACAGACTTGCCCTGTCCTCTTTATAACGCTTCTAATGCTCTTCAAACCGCCTTCTACGCTATATTCATATTCTCCTTCAGACACGCATCAACACAATGTTCAACAAAGGCGCAATTCCTACGTCTATCATCATACACCAATAGATTTTCTTCTCTTCTCCTTCGCACATTAAATAATACAGATACAACTCCTCCATGCCTATAGGTATACACTCCAAATATCGCACCACCCTATCGTTTATCACAACACTATAAAATAAAAGAACCCTCAGCGCTTTGCCGAGGGTTCTTTAAATATCGCAAATGAATTTGCTTATTCAGCAACAACAGCGATCTTGAGGAGAACTTCGATGTCAGCCATGAGGGCAATCGTGACATCAAAGGTACCGAGGTGCTTAATTGCTTCTTCAAGCTTAACCATTGCAGGATCGATAGCAACGCCTGCATCGGTGAGAGCCTTAGCGATATCAGCAGCCGTAACGGAACCATAGAGCTTGCCTTCTTCATCGCCTTCAACAGCCTTCATAGCGATGGTAAGCGTCTGGCCCTTAAGCTTGCCAGCCTTATCCATTGCTTCAGCCTTGCGGATCTTCAAAAGTTCTTCGCGTTCTTTGCGAATCTTTTCAAGCTTACGAAGAGCGTTCTTCGTGACAGGCTCTGCAAGACCTTTAGGAAGGAGGTAGTTACGTGCATAACCATCGCGAACGGTGACGGTATCACCAATCTTGCCAAGGTGCTGGACGTCGTCCATGAGAATAACTTCAAGAGACATGGTATCAATTCCTTTCAATCAATTAGGCGAGCAAGCCCATGTTACGGGCGCGGCGGATGCCTTTTTTGATGTGACGCTGCTGGAGTGCGGTGACGCCAGTGACGCGAGCGGGGATGATTTTGCCATATTCTGTGACGAAGCGGCTAAGCAATTCGACATCGTTGATGTCAACAATTTCGGTAGGCTCGAGGATGGTCTGACGCTTGCGAGGGACCAAGTCGGTCTTAGGCTTACGGGAGCCGGGGCGTTTGGGTTTCATTGGCATGGTAGTATTCCTTGCTTGTCAAAATGATTAGAACGGGAGATCTTCGATATCACTCTTTTCAGAAGGCATTGCAGCATCTTCTGACTTGGGTGAAAAATTCTGGGCGGGCATAACACCGGAAGAACGATCAGGCGACCATTCGCTGCCAAGATTTGCGCCATTTGTTTCACGACGCGTCGGGGCATAGAGGAACTGAACACGGTCAGCACGCACGCGGAGGCGATTACGCTTTTGACCCGTTGTTTTATCTTCCCAAGTGTCAAGAACTAAGCGACCTTCAACAAATACGGGACGACCCTTTGTGAGATAGTTACCACAGTTTTCGGCAACCTTGCCCCAAACCGTAACATCTACAAAAGTGACAACATCGCGAACTTCATGCGTTGTACGCGAACGGAACTGTTCGGTAACCGCAAGACCAAGTTCAGCAATTGTGTCGCCCGAAGGCGTTTGCTTCATGTCGGGATCTCGTGTGAGATTCCCCATTAAGAAGACCTTGTTAAGGGTTGCGCCCATGAGATTAACTCCCTACTTAAAATTAGGCTTCAACATTCTGAGCTGCTTCAAGGCGTGCCTTCTTTTCAGCAGCCTGCTTAGCGAGCTTAGCTTCAACGATAGGATCAACAGCCAAGATTTGGAGGCGGAAGATTTCTTCGATCAAAGCATAACGAGCACGAAGTTCATTCACCTTGCCTGCTTCGAGTTCGAAACGGATGGTGAGATAGGTGCCGCTTTCCTTTTTTTGCTGAATGCGAGCGAAGGTCTTCTTACCGCGATCTTCGGTAGAGATAACAGTACCACCGATACGGGTGATTTCGCCCTGCATGCGCTCAATTGTTTTCGCCCAGGAGTCTTCACGACCAGTCTGAACGAAGATGAAATTTGCATCATACTGCTTCATTACAATATTTCCTCTTTTTTCGTGGGCCGAACCGCATTAAAACGATTTTGAGCTTCTGTGATTCCTTTGTCAATCCAACACAAGGCGGCATCTGCTGCACATTGTGCCGTTGCTTTTGCTTCCTTAGCCTCTGCCTCAGAGTAACGATGAAGGACAAAATCAACGAGTCCTCTTTGTTCTCCAGGAGCACGCCCTGCTCCGAGGCGGATACGTGCAAAAGCGTCTGTACTGATACAAGCGATAATGCTTTTAAGACCATTATGACCACCTGCAGATCCTGAAGCTCGAATACGAAGTCTTCCCGGAGGAAGGTCACAATCATCACTCAAGACGAGCAAGTCACTTGTAGCAGCACCATAGTACTTCAAAAAAGGTCCCACACTCTCACCGGAGCGATTCATGTAGGTTTGTGGCTTTAACAACCAAAGCGTTTGCCCTTTTCTGAGGACTTTCGCGGCAAGGGTTTTGAACCGTTTCTCAAACTTCCATGTAGCATTTAATTGTTCTGCTAAGCAGTCAATTGCTTGGAAGCCAAGGTTATGGGGGGTTTGGGCATATTCTTCGCCAGGGTTCCCCAGTCCAACAAGGACTTTCATACGACCTTCCCGTTAGGAATCAGCCGAAATTCGGCCAACTATGGATACGTAAATAGATTAGGCTCCTGCAACAACAGTTGCGATAACGGAGTTCTTATGGCTGGTTACACGATACTTATCGCCGAGGTTGATCTTATCGGCGGTGAGGCTTTCGCCAACCTTAAGTGCGGAAACATCGACATCGACAGTTTCAACAATGTCTGCCGGGAGGCAGTCAACATGAATCGAGCGAAGACCGATTTCGAGGATACCACCAGCGTTCTTAACGCCGTCAGGGGTACCGACAATATTGATAGCGATTTCAGCGCGAACGGTCTTGTTCATATCGACTTCGCCGAAGTCAAGATGGCTAACCTTACCAGTGATAACATCGTGCTGCATTTCGCGAAGAAGTGCTGCGATAGCGGTTTCACCGAGTTGAAGGGTAACGAGAGCGGAATCGCCGTGGTGACCACGCATGGTCATTTCATATTCATAAGCATCGATCGCGATGAGCGTCGATTCGCCGGAGATACGCTTGATAACACCGGGAATCTTACCCGCGCGGCGACAACGACCGGCGGCATTGGATCCCTGCTCTGTGCGCACAACAGCGTTGAGGGTGATTTGATTCATTTTTGTTCCTTGTTCTGGGACTAATGTCTATCTCAACCTTACGACAAACGGAAAAGCGAAGAGACAGACTGGTTATTATGAATGCGAATGATAGCCTCTGCCAACAACGGAGCAACAGAAAGAACGTGTACAGGCAAGCCAGCTTCCTTATCCACGAGCGGAATCGAGTCGGTTGTGATAAGTTCTTCAATCAATCCATTATTGTTGCGCAAGCGGTCAATGCCGACCTGCGTGAGAGGGATGTGGGAGACGACCGCACGAACGCTACGAGCGCCCTTTGACTTGAGGAGCTTTGCAGCTGCACAAAGCGTACCACAAGTTGTAGTCATATCATCCACCATAATCACGTCACAGCCATCGACGTCACCGACGACGCTGAACGCATCCACTTCCGCGGCACCCAGACGCTGTTTCGCAACAATAGCAAGGCCTGTGCCAAGCATTTGCGAATAAGCGTAAGCCGTCTTGACCCCGCCGGTATCGGGTGAAACGACAAGAGGCTTAGCGAGCTTCATTTCGCGCAAGTATTTCACCATAACTGGCGCGGCGTGAAGGTGATCCACGGGAATATCGAAAAATCCTTGAATTTGTTGCGCATGCAAATCCATCGTCAACACACGATTTGCACCTGCTGCAACAAGCAAATTGGCCACAAGCTTGGCCGTAATCGGTACGCGAGGCTGATCCTTACGATCTTGACGAGCATAACCGAAATAGGGAAGAACTGCTGTAATACGACCCGCCGAACCACGACGTGCCGCATCAATCATAATCAACAATTCCATTAACATCTCGTTCGGCTGACCACAAATGGGCTGAACAAGAAAAACATCCGCACCGCGAACGTTGTCACTGTACTTGCACCAAATTTCGCCGTCGGGGAAGTGGCGCAAATCAATTGCACCAAGAGATGTGCCCATGCATTCTGCAATCTTCTCTGCTAATGGGCGGTTGGCGGTACCTGAAAAAACTTTGAGGTTTTCCATTGCTCTTTCCTTTTTTGTCAAACGCTGGGACAACTTTTTATGGTTGCCCGACATGGATTCGAACCATGACTATGGGCGTCAAAGGCCCGTGTGCTGCCATTACACCATCGGGCAGCGTCTGTACACACGCTCGCGAATAACCCGCCAAAGCGGGGTTTTGAAGCGTTCTCTCGCCTTCTTCGGGACTCCGTACTAGCCCGAATACTGTCGCGCCACTACCGCTTAAGGTTACCCCTAAGCAACCCGCAGCTCGCATTGCACTCGCAACACCGCCAACGTGTGGAAAGAGTTCAAAGCATGGTGCTTCAAGATCATTGGAAACCCATTCAGCTACCGTTTTGAATTCACCCTTTTGAAGTGAGAGACGCATATTATTACAAAAACCATCCCTTGTTGTCAAGTCATTATTCGCTTTTTTTTGCATTTCATCAAACTTTTTATAAACCGCAGGGGTCGGACAATGCGTACCATCATTGACGAGTACGACATTTAATGGTTGTGCATCGGGTAGCGCGATTCGTTCAACAATCTCCCCTCGCCCGCGCATACGCACAGTACCATCTAAAACAAATAATGGGACATCACTCCCCAGCATTGCGCCAATTTGACATAAGGTTTCAAGGGATAAATTCAATTGCCAAAGTTGATTCATTCCTCGAAGAATTGTTGCAGCATTACTACTTCCACCGCCAAGACCACCGCCAAGTGGGATACGCTTAATGATCCGAATCTTTGTTGGGAGCGAACACTCGACATGTTTCTCCAATGCTCTTACTGCACGTACCGCAAGATTCTTTTCATTATCAACAGGAATATCCGAAAGAGCAACCGTCTCACTTTCCATTATAAGAGATGTCGTTTCATCTTTCTCTATGAAAACGTCATCCCCTAGTGTTAATGGTGTAACAATAGAATCTAGCGGATGAAAGCCGTCAGCACGTGGAGCACCAACAGCGAGCGTTAAATTAATTTTGGCAGGCGAGAATAATTTCATACGCTTATTATACCATAAAATCTCTTCGAAAAACACCTATCTGAGGATGGTTGCAGTAAATTAAAAAAAATGTTATACTTCACTCATTATGAATACTTTTTTTAATGTGCTCTTTAAATTTTTTATTTTTCCCGCGTTTCTTACAACGAGTATCCTTGCGTTGATTTATAGCTTGCAGTATTTCTTTTGGCCGAATTTTCTTTCTTATGGACAATGGATTGAGCTCGGAAGCGCAATCTTCCTCTCCTCCATCGCAACGCTTTTGACACTTCAAGCAAAAACGTTTGTGAAGGCAAATAAAGTTCTTAAGTTTGCAATCGAAAATCCAACGTTAGATCCAGAAGGCGCAGAAGTCGCAAAGGTGATTCAACAATCGCTTTTACGTAATCTTGGAATGTGTGTGTTGCTCAGTCGCTTTTGTAATATCATTGTTTGGTTTATTGGGTTTATCTTTCTCATTCACGCCATCGTGCGTTTTATCTTTTAAGGAGGCCCGATGATTGATTTACATTGTCACTCTACTGCAAGCGATGGCTCTCTTACACCGAGAGAACTCGCACATGCAGGAAAACGCGCAGGCTTAACAACCATGGCATTAACTGATCATGATGCGGCTAGTGGCGTTGAGTCTTTTCTTGAGGAATGCAAGACCATCGGACTTCGGGGGATTCCCGGAATTGAGCTTTCTGCTGAAGTTCCTTTTGGACAATTACATCTCGTCGGACTTGGGTTTAATTATAAGGATATAACATTGCAGGAGAAGTTTAACGCTATTCTTGATGGCAGAGGCTCTCGTAATTTTGCGATGATTAATGCCTTTAATGCCATTGGGATTGACCTCACCTTTGAGGAAGTTAAACAATACGCTGGCGAAGATCTTGTAAGTCGCGTACACTTTGCTCAAGCACTTATCCAACGAGGTCTCGTTAAAGACCTAAGCGAGGCTTTTGAAAAGTTTCTCGGAAAAGGCGCTTGTTGTTATCGTGACCGCTTTAGATACTCTGCCGAGGCATGCATTCAACTCATCAACAATGCTGGTGGAATTGTTATGATGGCGCATCCATTAAGTTTAACCACCGACTGGCTTATCCTTGAAGCGGAAATTGATAAATTAAAGCAGCTTGGATTGCGTGGGATGGAGTGCTTCTACTCAACATACGACCTCGACACAACAATGCGCCTCTTACGAATCGCTAAACGCCTTGAGCTCACTCCGTCTGTAGGCTCGGATTTCCACGGGCTCCCCAAACCTTCCATTTTCCTCGGTCAACAACATGTACCAGAAGACGTTGAACAAAATCTACTTCATGTGTTAAGTCAAACCCATTTTGGCATTTGATTCCCCTACCCCTAATAAAAAAGAGCGTCTCTCAACGCTCTTTTTTTATACTTACAAACCTTTTATGCGAAGCGTTTTATCGTTAGTTTTATAGATAAACTGAATTTGGTTTCTCTCTGTAATCTTCTCTTCGCCATCCGACCAATTCTTTACATCAAGAATCGTATACAACTTTGAGCTTTCACTAAATTGGATAGTTTTACCTTGTGTTTTCTTTAAAATTTCACGACGAAGATAACCATTCATGGGATCTCGTAAATATGCAACACGAATTAATTCTGCAACACTTGTTAACTTATCCATTGCAGGTTTTGCATTCTTCGTGCTATAAATAACAATATCTGCGAGATGCTTTTGATCTTTTGCAGAGGCGATAACATTTTTAATCGCGACATGATTCTCCGCAAGGTCACGTAACTCTTTCGTGATATTTTTCTCTTGAAGAATTGCCATCACTTCTTCATACGATGTTGACGGATTCTTCAACATCTTCTTTTCAAGCGCTTGGCGAGCCTTACGCGAAGCCTCGCGCAACTTATCACACCCTTCAATTTTCTTTAAAACATCTCTTGAAATCAATCGTGTGACTAAATTCTTAACCTCTTCTATACGCGTACATGTTCCCGATTTCCAATGTTGAATTAAGCTCACAAGTTCATCCTCCTTGATTCGCCCCGAACGCAACATCTCACAATAACAGTCTTCAAGACGCTGCGATGCCGTTTTATGAATCTCTGGTGCAAGTGTCTTTGAATTAATCAAATCGCGAAGAATATCACAAGATTGGATTTTCGCAATGGCATTCAAGCGATTCTTCGGCGGAACTTTCGAATTACGAATAATCCAAACAAGCGCATTTACATCCTTTGCTTCATCAACAATCGTCTTTACAAGTGATTGAAACTTATCACGTGCACGCATTTTCATTGCATCACCTTGATATTCATCATTAACAATAATGAGCAATGTTTCTAGGCATTCAATCGATGGTTTTGCGTCACGTATCGTTTTTGAATCAATTGCATCACGACGCTTACGCGCTTCTTCAATCAACTGATGCGCCTCTTTACGATTTCCAATAATCGTATTGAGAGTATGACGATTTCGACCTATACCAACGGCCGCAACACGCGTTTTTAGTGTTGCTCCATGAAGAATAGCTTTTTCAATAATTTGAGTATTTGCATCGTATTTCGCAATAAGGTCTTGATTTGACTTCGTTGCATTTAACGCAAGTTTCTTTTCTAAATCATTTTGATATGTGATAAGAATACCAATTGCTAAACGATCTTTCTCGTCTTCAGCAACATTTTGTGTAATCCATGCAAGGTTGTTTAATTCTGCGCCATCTTTTGGTGCTTCAACTTTTAACGTTTCTGCAATGACATGATCATACTGACGCTTAATACCCGGATGTTCTGACGACGTTGCATTTCGGAGATATTCGTAGAGTTTTTCTAAATTTTTTATCTTTGTTATCAACGAAGCACGCACTTCGTATGAAGGATCACTTTCATACCACGAGGCATACACCGTGGCATCCGTCATTGCAGGATTCTTTACAACGGCAAGACGAACTGCATTATTCGCCATTGAATCATTTGCTTCATAAACCTTTTTTAAATTCTCGACATTGGTCAACTTTGCAGTTGCCGTAATACGATCAGTGATTGAAGCCGAATTAAGTGCAATTTCATAATAAACAGCTTCAGTCTTACTAGACGCTTTCATTCGTTGCACAGCCGCTAAACGCACCTCTGCGTGCTCATCATTCTCTGCAACAAACGCAAGCAAGTCATCCTGTTTATAAATCGCTTTAACCGCCTCTTTACGAACTTCGAAATTGGGGTCTTTCTTCGTTTTCAAAACATCAGCGAGCAATCGTTGTAATTCCGCACTCACAACACCAAAACCAATCAAACGACGCAAGGCAAGCATACGAATCTTTGATGACTTATCATTTCGTACAAGGTAGCGTAGAAAGTTCTGATCATCAATTAATACCGTTGCATACTCACGTTGTATTGGCGCACTCGGCAAGGTATGACCCAAAAAATACTTCAACTGCTTCTGAATCTCGGCATAGAGTTCAATATCTTCATCTGTCGCAGCATTATCTTCAATTCGCTTTAAAAGCGCCTTATACTTTGGAATTGCCGCACCACGAACATATTTATCCGTACTTATCATTTCGCTAATATAATCTTCGACAGGCGTTGCACACCCTGTAAAGAGTACCACGAGAGCAATAAAAGAAATAAAAAATGTCTTCAACCACATAATAAAGTATTTACGAAAGTTGTGAAAGAATATTCTGTACAATGCGAGGCGTTGTGCCGAGGCGTTTTTTCACGGCGACAGTTGCGCGCTCACCAAGCGATGCGCGTTCCGATTCAGATCGTAAGAGGCGTAACAAACTATCTTCTAAGGCCAAGCGATCTGGCGCTTGAAGAATTGCACCTTGCTCAAGAAGGTCACTCATTACAGGTCGGAAATTCTCCGTATAAGGACCAACCGTTGTCGCACATCCGCAAAGACAAGGCTCAATCATATTTTGTGCGCCATGCTCACAAAGCGATTTCCCAACAAAGACGGTTTGTGCAAGACCATATAAACCCATCAATTCACCCGTTGTATCTGCGAGCAAAACCGTATCCTTCGGCTGTCGCGTCGGATAAGCCACGCGCGATTTACGCAAACATGGGAAGCCCGCATTGCGAATCGTTACCTCAACATCTCCAGCCTTCTCAAAATGACGTGGCGCAATAATCAAGCGCAATGCGGGGTTAAATGCAAGCGCCTTGCGGTAAACTGTTAAAATAAAGAAATCTTCTCCCGGCCACGTCGATCCACCAAGAAGAATTGGAGCATCTGGCGCAAACCCTGCCGCATTCAAATATTCGCGGAGTTCCTTTTCCTTTTCAACATTGCGCTGCGCAACATCAAACTTCATCGAACCTGTGACATCAATTCGCGAAGCTTCACAACCCGCATCGATTAAACGTTGTTTGTCCAGTTCCGACTGTGCATAAATACGCGTTAACATATTCAACACTGGTCCAAACCACCACTTCAAACGACGATATCCCGGTGCAGAACGATCACTGATACGCGCATTCACCAAAAACGTCGGCACATCACGCAATGCCGCTTGACGAATAGCATTCGGCCACAACTCCGTTTCAGTGATGATATATGCCCGCGGTTTAATCGCATCAAACGCACGCTTCACACACGGCGGAAAATCTAATGGCGCATGAATAAGAATATCACAATCAGAAACAACCTTCTGTGCCTGCGTCCAACCCGTGCTACTTGTCACCGAAAGCACAAACGCAATCTGCGGA
Source organism: Candidatus Spyradenecus sp. (assembly GCA_045613865.1). GTDB lineage: Bacteria > Verrucomicrobiota > Kiritimatiellia > RFP12 > DVOR01 > Spyradenecus. The sequence goes on from JAZLBT010000009.1 coordinate 34,327, forward strand.
GATTGACGACGAAGTTCATTCATTAACTGTCCTGCGACCGCCACCTCGCCAACCGACACTGCATGCACCCACACACGCGGAGTTCCATCCTGCAAACTCACGCGAATATCGTGTGGGTACTTTCCAAAACGATCATTAAAACGATTCGCATACCCCCCACGACGAAGCATACGCGTGAGAAACTTTGGCAACATGCAAACATAAGCAATGGCAAAAAGAATATTATAAATCAACCATTTCATGATTAACGATCCATAATGCGAATTGTGATAGGTCCCAACGTCGGCAACAACAATTTCTTCAATTGCGGAATAAGGGTGCGATTATACAAAAATTTATCTGCTCGATGAAGAAGCGACAACGTCACAATCGATCCCTTAACCGCCTCTGCTACAACACGTATGCGGTCTGCAGCAGGCAACAACTGATCGAGCGCCGCGTTGACTTCCGCAAGAGGATCATCCTCCGTAAACGAAGCCAACAAAGCATCAAGCGATTCCTTCACCGTACGCTCAATCGAGGGCACCTCATACGCACCAACAGCTCCCGCCATACCATAATCGCGTGGCAAATCTGCAGGACTTAATGCAGAATGCAACCGCCCCTCAAAAGGTGTTTCATCGAAAACACCCTCTGAGGTGGTATCAAGAAGACCACTTGTAACGTATTCACGCCCCTTTTTCATCGTCTACAAACGATTACTTCGCAAGCGCAGCATCCATCTCTGCGCGAATTGCATGAGCAGCAGCAATCGGATCTGCCGCCTCAAGAATCGGACGACCCACGACAAGATGAGTTGAACCATCTTGAACTGCGCCAGCAGGTGTTGCCACACGCTTTTGGTCCCCCACATCCGCACCTGCAGGGCGAACACCAGGAGTTACGAAAACAACCTTCTTACCGCCAGCAGCAGGCGTAAGAACACGATTCATATTCGCAACTTCACGCGGAGAGCAAACAATACCATCTGCGCCATTCGTAATTGCGAGCAAACCAAGTGCTTCAACTTGATTCGGCATTTCGCGCTGCACGCCCAAGTCATCTAAATCACTCTGGTCAAGCGATGTCAAGCACGTCACAGCAAGAATCTTTGGAGCCTTCTCGCCAAACGTTGCCGCCGCATCAGCCGCTGCGCGAATCATTGCCTTGCCGCCAGAAGCATGAATCGTCATCAAATCCACACCCAATGCAGCGCCCGACTTCACAGCACGCTCAACCGTACGCGGAATATCGTGTAATTTAAGATCGAGAAAAACCTTCTTACCAGCATCCTTCACAAGGCGAACAACATCCGGACCTTCTGCAGAAAAGAGTTCAAGGCCAATTTTGTAAAAATCAACCGAATCACCCAAACGAGCAATAACCTCTGCAACTTCTGCCTTAGAGGAAACATCAAGCGCAACAATTAAATCTGCCATAAGAAACCTTTCTAATAAAAAAGACATATATAGTATATCATATTAGATATAAGATAGCAATACATCAGCAAAACCTTCGATACAAAAATCCATGCGAAACATACGAAGAAATTTCTATCTCAAACGATCTCCAATACATAAATTCTATCCCGCCTTGTTGAAAAGTTATCAACAAGAGACAATGGCACCGACTCCTCCTCAAAAAAACTTACCGACTTTTTATAAAAAACGATAATTCATTGATTCCACAATAAATTCACGCCACCCTGAAAAATTTCCTTCAAATGCATTTTAAAAGCCTATTGCTTTCAAATTGAAACCGTACCGTTTTGAACTTCAAAGCAATAGGTTTTGAAGCTCAAAGCAGTACGGTTTGAGTCTCAAAACAATGCTTTTTGAAATGGGGATTTTATGGACAAGTTATCGACAAGCAAAAAAGCTTCTCGACCACGTGAAATTTACTTGCCAACACCGAGGCGTTCCATCTTATATTCTCCTGAGAGAACATGTGCACACCATGTATCCTTGTGATCAAGATACCATTGAACCGTCTTGCGAATGCCACTTTCAAACGTCTCAATCGGCTTCCATCCTAATTCACGCGCAATCTTGTCTGCATCAATTGCATAACGCAAATCATGTCCAGGACGATCCGCAACATAAACAATCTGTTCTGCATAAGACTTACCATCTTGACGCGGACGAAGTTCGTTAAGAAGCTCACAAATTTTGAGAACAACATCAATGTTGCGTTTCTCGTTATGACCGCCAATATTATACGTTTCGCCAGGAATACCCGTTGTTGCCACAAGGTAAAGTGCTCGCGCATGATCTTCGACATATAACCAATCGCGAATTTGTAATCCCTTACCATAGACTGGCAACTCCTTGCCGTCAAGCGCATGAAGAATCACAAGCGGAATAAGTTTTTCTGGGAAATGATAGGGCCCATAGTTATTTGAGCAATTCGTTACTAACGTTGGCAAGCCAAATGTGCGCTTCCACGCACGCACAAGATGATCACTTGAAGCCTTAGACGCAGAATATGGCGAACTCGGCGCATACGGCGTTGTTTCACGGAAGAAATCTTCTGGCCCCTCTAAATCGCCGTACACTTCATCTGTTGAAATATGGTGAAAGCGAAAGGCTGTCTTTGACGCGTCATCCAACTGATTAAAATATTTACGCGTTGCTTCAAGCAACGTATAGGTGCCCACAATATTTGTCTGAATAAACTCTCCAGGGCCATCAATAGAACGATCCACATGGCTTTCTGCCGCAAGATGCATCACATGCGTTGGCTTAAAGTCTTCAAACACGCGATCCAATGCTACGCGATCACAAATATCCACCTTTTCAAAGCGATATCGATTTGAGGCTTCAACCTCTGCAAGCGATTCCAAATTCCCCGCATAAGTCAACTTATCAACCACACAAACTTCATCTTGCGTATTATTGATAATATGACGCACAACCGCAGAACCAATAAAACCCGCACCACCAGTAACGATAATACGATTCATCCCTTCAAAACCTTTCTCTTCATCGCTTAAAGCGAAAATAGTTTTACATCCATTCAAGTCTTGTAAAACTACATGTATGTACAATTACATTTCTCTACTTGTAATTTAGAGCATTATATCTCATTTATTATCCTCTTGTCAAAATAATAGGCATTCTAAACACGCAAATCAATAGCTTTCTCATTCTATACGAAGCCATTAAATCTTTGAATGCAAGACCACACTTTCACATTAAAAACGTCTCATGTTGTTTGAATTAAACGTTTCCTTCTTAAAAAACAATGCATCAATAAAGGCTTTTTGTTATAATGAGCTCATGACAACATTACTTATTGCGTTCCTACTGACACTCGTTGCGGGATTTTCAACTGCAATTGGAGCAATTATTGCGTTCTTTGCAAAAGGAGAAAATCATCGTTTTTTGTCTGTATGCACCGGGCTCTCCGCTGGTGTTATGCTCTATGTTTCATTTATCGAAATCTTTCCGCATGGCATGAGTGAACTTGCTCAAACAGGATGGTCAAGTCAATTAACACAAGCTATCGGAACGTTAGGATTTTTCCTTGGAATCGCACTTATTTTTGTCATTGACCAATGTGTGCCTGATGCAGAAAACCCACACGAAACACATAGTCCTGAAGAATATACAGAACTTCGCGATCCAACCGCAAACACTCCCCCTGAAGCACAGCATCATCTCATTGAAACAGAACGCCACAACAAATCAAAACTCTTACGAATGGGTGTCTTTACAGCGTTGGCAATTACAATCCACAACTTTCCTGAAGGGTTAGCCACGTTTTTAACATCTCTCGAAAATCCCAAAATGGGTATCGCCATCGCAATTGCAATTGCGCTTCATAATATTCCTGAAGGCATTTCAGTTTCTGTTCCAATCTATTACGCTACAGGAAGTCGTAAAAAGGCGTTTTTATGGTCTTGTCTTTCAGGTTTAGCGGAACCCGTTGGAGCGCTCTTCATTTGGCTTGTTATGGCAATTGCCTACCAATCACTCACATTTACTGTCTCTCCCATCATTCTTGGCTTTACCTCTACCGCTGTCGCGGGTATTATGGTGTTTATCAGCCTCGACGAACTTCTTCCCGCGTCGCGGACCTATGGTAAAGGCCACGACTCTCTTATTGGTCTTGTCTCTGGCATGGCAATTATGGCGATTAGCCTTCTGCTATTTTAAAGGTTCTTCATAATGCAACTCCAAGAAATCACATTACAAATCGTTGCTATTTTTGGAATGATTGGCTTAGGTTATTTCATTGAACGAAGTAAGCAATATCCCATCAATTTCTCTGCAGCACTCTCAAAACTCGTTATTAATGTTTTTTATCCCGCATTAATTTTTTCTGCAATTATTCAGCGATATACATTGGAGAAGCTTGCAAATGATTGGATAATGCCAGTTGGAGCAGCCGTTATTATTGCTGTTGGTTGGACCATTGGCCGTTTTGCAAAACAATATCTTGTTCGACATTATCGTGCACCGACAAGAAGAGCATTTCACTTTTCATGCGTAATGAATAATTATTCATTCCTACCCATTATGATTATTGCAGGCTCCCCTTGGGGAACGGAAGGCGTTGCGCTTGTCGCGCTCACAACCATTGCCTCCGACTCGCTCATGTGGACGCTCGGCTTTTCTACTCTTACAGGGCAACGCGTCAAGTGGCAGGAAATTCCCAAAATTTGCCTACGCCCACCTGTTATGGCGCTTCTTCTCGCAATTGCATGCCTTTGCCTTATGGCCATTGTTAATGTGCTCTTTGGATGGCACATCACCAATGAAACGCTTCTCGAAAACCCCTACTCTAGCATAATAATTAATACATTGTATAAATATATCGGAAATGCAACGATTCCAACAAGTGCAATTGTTTGTGGTATGTGTCTCAGTCGCATTCCATTAAAGGGTTTATTCTCCAAACTTCAACTTCAAACAACCCTCTTTAGAATGGTCATCATTCCTGCAATCCTTATTACGATTATTGCGCTTGTACCAGGATTAACAGAAGGTCAACGTTTTGTCTTTAGCATTATTGCACTTATGCCAGGAGCAATGGGTGGCGTTTCCATTGCCGAAGTTTACGGAGGCGATACGACCTTTGTCTCTGCAATGATCTTTAATACACATATTACTTGCATCTGCACCGTCCCTATCGGACTGTGGATTCTCTCTAAACTAGTATAATATACGCAAAAGAAGCTTCCAAATAAAATAGACGTTCTTTCGTTGTGTCATGAAAGACACAACTGCTGCAACTAGAATAACGTTATAGATTGTATGATGTAAATTTAATAAAGTTAAATGCACGTATTTAAAGGCATAGCAATCATACGAAGCATACACGTACCATAAACATAAAATGCTATATATTACACATACATTGAGATTTAACAATGTATTTACCAACATCCTTGTAATACTTCATATAAAGCATTTAATCGTGTTATAACAAGTAACATCATCAGAGCATAAACGTATTACAATCATTAAAGCATAAACGTATTATAATTGTATAGCATAAGATATTTAATCATACATTTGTAAATCCGTAGATTGCGTTATTTATATACTGATATTATACTCATCCTACGTTAAACGTTTAATCTTAGCATATCTAAAATAAAATGTTTTCTATCATTTAACTATAGCTCGAGTCAACCATCGTAAAAAGTTAAAGAGACATGCTCTCTTTTCTGCAATTTTATCGCAGAATCTTCTTCAAAAAACACTTTTTCACTTTTATTTAGATAAAAGCCCTCATAAAACCCCTCTTAATCTGCCCATTAACAAGAAACAAAAGGCTTTTTCAAAGAAAATTGTAATTATTACAAAAAAGTTCTTGCATTTTAAATTTTGAGATGTTATAATGATTCCATTCTTTCAAGAAAATCCCTAGAAAAAACAAAGGAGTAATAAAAATGAATAAGTATGTTTGTCCGATTTGTGGTTATGTTCACGTTGGTGATGCAGCACCTGAAAAGTGCCCCCAATGCAACTGCGCAGGTTCTAAGTTTACGCTTAAGAACAATACCGGCAAGATGGAATGGGCAGACGAGCACCGCGTCGGTGTTGCAAAGGGTGTTGACCCTGAAATCATTGAAGGTCTTCGCATGAACTTCACTGGTGAATGCACTGAAGTCGGTATGTACCTCGCAATGGCTCGCGTTGCAACTCGTGAAGGCTATCCTGAAATCGCCCTCTTCTACGAAAAGGCCGCCTATGAAGAAGCTGAACACGCTGCTAAGTTTGCAGAACTCTTGGGCGAAGTCATCACCGATTCTACCAAAAAGAATCTCGAACTCCGCGCAGCTGCAGAACAAGGCGCTTGTGAAGGTAAGCTCGACCTCGCTAAGAAGGCAAAGCAACTCGGCCTCGATGCAATTCATGACACCGTTCATGAAATGTGCAAGGACGAAGCTCGTCATGGCGCAGGATTTGAAGGCCTCTTAAAGCGTTACTTCTCGTAAGGAACGGATTTATGGTGACGCCAACACAAGCGGAACTCCATAAAACAATACGCGCCCATGGGCTTAGCCCATCGGCGCAACGTGTTGCAATTTATCAGTTCCTTGTGACGCATCCAATCCATCCCACTGTTGATGACATTTATAAAGCCTTGCGGCCTAAGATTAAAACGCTTTCACGCACAACCGTCTACAATGTTCTTCATGCGTTTGTAGAACATGGCTTATCGATGAAAGTACATATTGAAGATCTTGAACTCCGATATGACGCAAATGTAACCCCGCACGCACATTTTAAATGTCTTAAATGTGGAAATGTCTATGACTTTGGTGAAACGCCTGCGCTTGACCTACTACCATTAGCAGATATCCCAGCGGATTTTGAAACCATTTCTGCAACATTAATTCTACGTGGGAATTGTCCACATTGTAAGTAATAACTTTTCTCTCTAATACAAAGAAAGAGCATATAATCATAACGATTATGTGCTCTTTTTATATGACCTTCATGTCACCTGTTAAATTAAAACCTTCAAAAAGAGGTCTTTCGTATCTTCGTTAAGCGAAAAGCTAATAAATTAGCGTTTGCGAGGTAACCATCCGCTCAACGTTGAGAGAACAACAAGAAAACAGCCAAGAACAATCGGTGTATGCAAAGGATTGGCAACAAATGTCATTGTAATCGTTGTCAGCAAACCAATAGATGCCCCAATCGCGACAAATACATAACGAATACTGTAATAATGCTTACGAGATTGAATATATTCCATTAAACGAAGTAAGCACCGACCTATCATCGCAAGAATAGGTAAAATGACAAGCAAAAAACCAAACAAACCTTGTTCTATCAAAAGCTGCATGATGTCACTCGGTTGTTCTGTCTCCGCTTTCCATTTTTTCCAATTTGAAGAGCCTTTAATTGTTGATGGTCCCACGCGCTTGAACGCATCTGGTCCATGTCCATAGAAAACCGATTTATTAAGAACTTTTCCAGCAACTTCATTTCTAAAAGACCAACGATCAAAAGATTGTGTTATTTCGTTTGACCAACGATCTGTGTGGGTAAAATAATGCCACGGCCCCTTATCCTTACCCAATGCCAGTCCTAATCCAACAGAGAGAACAATTGGTACAATAAGAATAATCATCCACAAAGAACGAATCCCTACATGGCTACCAGAAACAATAAACATTGAGAAAAATGCATAAAACACGGTTAGAAGTACACCAAACATAGCCATGCCTGGTGTACCACAACACATCAAGCCTAAAACATTTAAAGCTGCGGCGACAAGCGCCCAAACACAAATTTCTTTTCGTTTTTCAAGAAAATGCTCAACCACAATACCAAGCGATACAGAAAACATTAACATCCATAATGTTGCACCTTCAAGAGAGGATGCAATTGTTTTTGCCCACGCTCCAAAGACAATAGAAAGAAGAGCATAAAAACCCGTTAAATAGGAAACTCCTATCAAAAGTGCTAGACGTTGCTTTCGGGGCAAAGCACAACGAACAAGAACTACACAAACAATAGATACCGCAAACGAGACCAAAAACACAACGCCCCAAGCCTCACCTTCAAAGGGAGAAATAGAAGAAGGCAAAAAGGCGGCCTTTGCAGGACCATACTCCCAATGACCATTTACAAATATACGCGTTGAACTACGTTCGTTAAAAAGTTGGACAAGCAAATAAAGAATCGCAACCAACCCCATCCAAAAAACGGAATCTACAGAAAAACGTTGTTTGACGCGTTGACGTGCAATCCAAAAGCTTTCACCCTTTAAAATTGGTGGCAAATAGAACATTGCAATAAGCATTGATCCTATTGCCCACACTGCAAATCCCATTGATGGAGATGGTAAAAAAGAAAGGATGCCTACCGACATAAAAATGTGGGCAAGCATCCAATACTTCGTGAAAAGCAAACGGCACACGTGCGTTTAACCTAACTTAGAGCTTCACAGAGAAGCCAGCTTCAAGACGAATGTCATCCTTCTCGTTCGAGTCATTGTCATCGCGACGCCAAGAAATCGACGCGTAACCTGTCATAACTTCGCTCAACTTACGATAAACCGATCCACGAACATTATAGTAGATACGATCATAATCTTGTGCGGCTTCAATCGTACCAGTATGATCTTCATATGCTGCAGAAAGATCAAGACGTAAAGAGGTCAACGTATCAACCGTATAATTCATAGACGCCGTTAAATGATGCGACCACACATAATAGAGATTTGCCCAACCAGAATCTTCTGCCTCATAACGAGAAGAAAGAGCCAAAGCTACAGCAATGCGACGCGTGAGCTTCCTTGCCAAGCTTACATTGTAAGCAGGCGAGAACGAAGTGTCATCAATAAGACCAGAATAGTCATAGTAAGAAACACCAGCCATTGCAACGTAAGAGGTTCGTTCCGAGAAATCACCAGAGACACCTGCCATCAATGTATAACTGATAGAAGTACTTCCTCGTTCAGGCTTGTCTGCATTAACACTGAACGACGCAGAAAGATAGTTCGTTGCACTTGTTGCGATACCTCCCTGCGCGGTTAAATTGTACGAATCATTTGTTGTTCCCGACGTTTCTAATTGACGCGTACGATACCAACCACCACCGATACTATACATCCATCGCGGACCACGCGAGCCATACGCGACCGAGAAATTGTAATTTTCTCTCTTGTCTTTGTCAATAGAACTTGGGAGCACATTTCCATCTGCATCAACGCCCCCAAAATAGAATTGATCATCTTCAGAATGTGTATAGGCAAAGTTGACAGTGAAACGACCATCGCGACCAATATCACGCATGAGTGCACCGCTGAGACCATAAGAGTCTGTATCGCCACCTTCGCCAGAGAATCCTCGCTCAAGTGTATAGAAACCATTCAAGGTGAAAAGGGTTCGACGAGCACTATACGATGCCGAAAATGCAGGCTGGAGACGCCACATCAAGGCAGATTCTTCGTTGTTATACGAATTGTTTGCATTCGACTCCCACGCGAGAGATGCATTAACGACTGGTGCAATTTTAAGCTCGCCCAAGGAAAAACCTGGCTTATAAGCATATGCGTTGGTGGCAGCAAAGCAACCACACATCAAGAAAGCAAAGATAAAAGGTTTTTTCATTTTTCAACTCCGTATTCAAAATTAACGCTGACCATCATAAAGGACCGAGCTATCACCGATGAAAATCTCGTCCGAAGGCGTGTTACTCGTTGCGTCACCAGGGATTGTATCAACATTAGCAACACCCATAATAGCAGTTGCAAGGGGGTCATCTAAAAGTTGCGAAGGATCCAAATACTCCCAATCGTACACTGTCGAAGCCATTGTATCAGAAACAATGCCCGAAACGTCATTCGCAAAACGAGAAATTAACGGAACCTTCATTTGTTCAAGAGATTCATCATCGCTACCAGTACGAGGATGTTCTACTGCATGAGCCCCTTCGCGAACAGCTTCTTCTTTGGTCTTATTGTAACTCACAATATGATCCTTGTCCGGATCAACTGCTGGCTTTTCACCAAACTCCGCAACGCCAGAACCCTCAGAAAGCAATGTGGTGCTGCCCTTCAAAAGATCTTCCGAATAAGCAAGTGCTGCCGTTCGAATGTTCTTATTAAGAGCCTCATTTGCTGCGAGAGTTGCCATTTCTTGATTTTCTGCTGCACCAACAAATGCCGCAGTCATAATGCCCGCACGTGCCGCAGGAGCATCACAACCTGCACTGACCATATAGTCTGTACAACTCTTAAGGACGACCTTAATAAAGGTCGACATTTGCTCGTCTGTTAAGCCATTATCTTTTTGCCCAAAGCCAGTTTCCATCAACATTGAAGAGACTGCAGGAAGATACTCAATCGAAATTCGTGTATAAATTTCAGCGATTACACCCACAGCATTGCCATCTTTACTCGCAGAAATCATTGCACGGGATGCGGTGATAAGCTTTTCAATCTTCTCTGTATCATCAATGTCAAGTGCTTCAATTGCAGCAATCACATTTCTTACAGCTTCTCGACGAGCCTTCGGTGCTTTTGTAGCAATAGACTTATGAATCGCTGCACGCGTCAAATCTGCTTCTGTCATTTGCTGTGCATAAGCATCTCCTGCAACCATCAAGCTAAGGACAAGAGCAAAGATTGGAAGTTTTTTCATTTTCAGACTCCTTTTCCCTATATAAAATTACCAACTAATTTCCGGTACGTGAATAACATCGCCTGGCATTAAAACAACATTCTGATCTGTTGCGCCTCGCTGGCCAATTTCTTCTACATCAACCGTTACCGTTTGTTTTGTACCATCTGCAAGTGAACGCGTTACACGAACTTTAGACATTTCTGCCCACGTCCCCATACCGCCTGCATTCTGAAGCGCCTGCATTACCGTTAAGTCACACGTTTGAGGAATACTTACCATACCTGGACGCCCAACACAACCTGTTACCAACACCGAACCATAGGGAGATGAGCCCCCTTCCTCTGGAACATAATATGCAGCAACAAGTGGCTCTAAATAAAATTCGGCGTAGCGTTCCGTCAACAACTTTTGAAAGTCTTCAATTCGCATTCCTGCACATTGCACAGTATTAATGTAAGGGAGTACAATGGTTCCTTCCGAAGAAACTTCTTTCAAAGTTTCTGGAAAAACTTCCGCACCCATTGCAGAAACAGAAATACGAACCTTTACGCCTACGCGCAATGTAGGAATAATAATACCTGGCTTCAAATCGTGCGCAGCAACATGTTCAATACCCGTGTCTGCAACACAACCACAGAATACCATTAATCCAAGAAAAACATACAATATTTTTCGCATAAAAAACTCCAAAATCGAACATAGTATATCAAAGTTCATCTTTTATTTCAATAAAGAAAGGTTCTTTTTCTTAAAATAATAACATAACATTTTTATTTTTCAATGTTTTTATAATGTTATAACGCGTGATAAGCTCCCTCATCACGCGTTATAATTTTGCAATCTAAAACTTCCTATCAATTTCGTTTCTTAATTACAATCGTCCCTCTACTATCAGAACCGCCTTTTCCAGCACCTGTCACACGTAAAACATAGTCATCTAGAGATTGTCTAAAAGCCTGAATATTTAGATGATAGACATTATTCTTATTTGCAATACCAGTTTCGCCATAATGCACATCTTGCGCGACAAGACGATCCCCTTCATAAAGTTCTACCTTATGAATCGCAAGTGCATGAGGTCCTCCTTTCCACTGAATTTCAACATCATATAAGCCTGCCGTTTGAATATATTCCGAAACACTAAAGCTCATTGTTGATTCTCCTCCATGTTTTGGCAATGTCCAAGGGACCCCTACAGTCGTAACGAATCGATCTGCATACCTTGCATGAAGTTCTTCCACATAACGGAGTGAAACCGTTAGACGATTAAGCATGTCTTTATTCTCAACCTTTGTTGTTTTTACATAACGCCGAGAAAGATAATCATTATCAATTGTATTCACTTCATGCGAAGAAAGCGATCGATTTTGTTCTACAGCATCAAAGAACGCTTTCCACCGTCTATAATAATAATCTTTCATCAGGCCGGAGAGTTGACGATGTGCATAATCATTCAAACTACCTTTTCGTCCCGACCAGGTTGTATACATACGACGCAAAGCCTTTAATGCTTTTACTTTCCCATAGGCTATAACATTTTTTTCTCGTAGATCCATTCGGAATGAATCCGCACACTCAAGCACAAGGTGTGAGGCAAGAATTAACTTCAAGAAGGCTTGTCGTGCCGCAGGGTTTTTGTTTGCCTCCGCAAGCAATGGCCGTCCACAATCTGACAATGCTTGACGAACAACATCTACAAAGTCATATCGAAAGGTTTCAACATTCAACAATGACGGATTTGAAGTTGCAGTTTCCAAGTAAAGGTTTGCAGCTTGAAGAACATACTTGATATTATAATAAACCTCTCCAGACGCCCATGAAGAAGCTTTTTGAGCATTCCAGCTTGGACGTGCACAAAAGATGCTCTCTGTGGTACCCTCTTGCTTACGCGTTGGGTTATAAACGCTTTTTGTTAAGAGCACAAGCGCTTGTTGAATCTTTGGCGTTGTAATGCCATAGCGACGTTTTGCATAGCGTTCAAGCCATTGCGTCTGTTCCACCTGCGTCATATTTTTGTCGACTGGATAAAAGAATCTTTCAGTAAACAATTCATAAAAGAGTGGATTCGTTTCTAGACCTTCAGAAAGCAAGCCAAAGCCCTTCATTGTATTGAAAAAACGTGTGTTTTTTAATTCCCCAAGATGCGCAAGCATCGAAAATCCCCCATATAGACCATGGTTTCCGCCAAAATTTAATAATTCACACCAAACCCAAGGAATACCCAAAAAATCTCTTTGATAATGATGACCATCTTTTTGATCCCCTACAAGCGCCTCAATTAAAGATATTCGAGGATTAAGCCCTTGTAACAATGCATGCGTTGGATTGCTATGCCACGCCTGAACAACCCAAATCGCGCCAGGAGAAGCCTCTTGCTGAGCCGCTTGTACTGCACGTGTACAAGCAGTAACATCAAGCCCTCCAGTATTTCCTCCTTCATGGAAAAGATCTCCTGCAAATGCATCAATATGGTCTATGCCATAAACATACTTAAGATTCTTATAATAAATCCGTGCAATCTTCTTAAAACTTTCTGTTGTTGGAACAAGAACAGCTGGACGCTTAAACCCATCGCACCAATTTCCTTGGTCAACCATATGGGCATCTGAAAACTCATACGGAGAAAGATAATTCTTCAAATCATGAGGAACAAGTCCTGTAAATCCCAATAAAATAGGACGCATACCACGATTTTTCATTTCCTGAACAAGCCATCGTCCAATTGACGCATTTTTTTCAATCTCTGCTTGCGTTAAAGGCCCTCCCAATCCTTCAAGATTACCCATGTTCCACCATGCTGCAGAGGCTTCATCCGGAATAAACGCGCGAATTCGCTCCTCTGGATAACCTAATTCTCGCAGCGTTAACTCCCAAACCTTTGGCAACCCAAGCTGAACTAATGGCATATTAAAACCATACAAAGCAAGACGATCTAACTCTGCGGTCCAATCTCCCTTATCCCAATATGCCATTGTATAAGATAGCGTGCAAAAATTATAAGCTATCATATGCTCAAACGCAGGCTTAAAAACCAATCGCTCTTCAGGTGTTGGCATCGGGACCTTAAGACGTGATCCACACCAAGACCAATGTGCATAAGCAACATAACGGAGATAACACCCTAACCCTGCCGCCGCTAGGCTTTTATTCGGCGCAATAATTGTAAAATTACTTTGTGAAGATGGTTGAATGATTATTTCCTTCACGGACGAATCAACCTTAAAAGAGACTCGCTCCTCTAATGCCGGCGCAACACGATTCACAAGCTCACGTAACATCTTCTGCTCTTGTTGTGTTGTCGCCAATAGCACAGATGAAAAACATAAACTAAGAATAAACAAAGACAGAACAAAGATTTTCTTCATTAAATCGTCCTCTTGTTGTAACACCGATATGTTACTTAATTGTAATAAAATGACAAAACGGCTTAAATTCAGCGTTCTATTGCCACCTATTATATTTTCTTTGTCAAATTTTGTCAATCAAATTATTGCCCTAACCCACCAACAACACCTATCACAAACAATGTGCTTCGGACTTCCTCCGCCTACCATAAAGCTATAATAAAGTGTTTAAATCCCTATTTCGGTATTAATAACCCTCTTAAAAAGATACAGTTTAAAAGCTAAACTGATTCATGAACAGTATGTTCTGCATTTATATTAATAAAACATCTTTACACGATAGTTGTTGTTTATTTGTAAATTTCACGTTAGCAAGCTGATGGTATAATATTTTTAGTCGTCAAATGACACTTTCCGTCCTTCAAGAAAAAGATTAATTTATAAAAAAATGAATTAAAAAAAATATTGCTTTATTTTCAATTCTACACATATACACAACAAAACTCCAAATTAATCTATAGAATTAAAATATAATTACACGCATACACAATTTCATCTTCTCTCATGCATCGCTTAAAAATAAAAGGCCTCCATACATAGATATGTAGAGGCCCTATTAAAAATATCAGAAATCCTTATACAACACCATGTTTTGATGCATTCGCATAAAATTCAAGTAGGTGTTGAATTTCTGAACATTGAGGCAATTCCTTTGCCACTCGCTCCAAAGCTTGTGAACGCGGAAGTCCTTCTGAATAGATAATTTGATACGCATCCTTTAACGCAGCAAATGCTTCAGAGCTAAAGCTCTCAGGGTGACGACGAATGGCAACAGAATTAAGACCGCGCACAACAAGATTTTCTACACCCATCGTCAACATATAAGGAGGTGCGTCCTTACGCAACTGCGTACCGCCACCAACCATTGCATATGCACCAACATGCGTAAACTGCAATAATGCAGATGTACCACCAATAATTGCATGATCCTCAATCGTACATTCTCCAGCAACTTGAACACCATTAGACATAATAATGTGATTGCCTAATACGCAACCGTGCGCAACGTGGCAATACGCCATAATCAAGCAATCAGAGCCAATCACTGTCTTGGTTCCATCCATAGTTCCAAGGTGAATGGTAGCACACTCACGAATTACCGTTCGATCACCAATTTCTACATAAGTAATGTTACCAGGCTTCCACTTTAAATCCTGAGTCTTCATACCAACACACGCTTGAGGAAAGATTTCACAATACTCACCAAGAGTAGTATGACCTTCTACTGTTGCATGATGATGTAATTTTGTACCACGCCCAATCTTTACATCTGGGCCAACATAAGCAAATGGTCCAATTTCCGCCTCTGGATGAATTTGAGCACCTTCACATACAAATGCCAACGGATGAATTGCCATGATAGATCTCCTTATTGATGTTTAGGAATAAGACGCATTGCGACACCAATGCAAATAAAGACTGGTATCCAAACCAAAAGCCATGGACATGCAGCAGGCGTTGTTGCAAGCGATTCTGACATTAAGATAAACAAGAAAAACGCAAGGCCAATGACCAAACCCATGACCATCCCGCGCGAGCTCTCCTTACGTTGAGCCTGACAACCAAGTGGCACCCCAACAAGAACAAAGCAAAAACAGGAAATAGCCCAAACTGTACGATAAGAAATAAGAAATGTTAAATGAGAAAGCTGCTTTCTTGCAGCCCTAAGCTGATGTTTAACGCTATCTAAACAATCTGGTTGCTCCAATTCCACCTCTAATTTATCACATTGTAGCTTCGCCTCTTGACGAGCGTCAATAAGCTCTTTAAGATTATAATCTTTAGGCTTTTTTACATACTTTTTTGAACGAGAGACTGCATCTCGAATTGTATATCGAAATGACTTCGCAGTAGATATCTTACCCGTTAAAGGATTTTTCACCCCTGTTGCGATGCCATAATCTGATGTCAGGGACGATGTACCATCTTTAACAAGTCCACCATAAGGAGGTGTAATAATAACATCATTTAAAATAAACCTTAAATTGCTACCCTCGACATCCATTTCTGCCGAATCTGCAAGAATCGCACGGAAAACACCTTTCTCTCGACGATCTATCGCCATCACCCCATACATTTGAGTGTACTTCTCTGTTTTCCCATTAACGATACGCTCCATATCCGATTTACGGTCGCAAAAGAAAATAAAATCGTCCATTTCATCAACAAAGCGACCTGGCTCGACAAGTTGTTCTCCTGCTTCAACCGCAAGCTTATTCGTTATTGTACGACGAAGAAAATGACCTTCCGGCATCGCATAATGTTGGAGATATATCGCAAGCCCTGTCGCAAGTAAGCTTATAATGAGCGGACCACGCATAATCGTGAAAAAGCTCACACCGCAAGCCTTCATTGCCGCCACCTCACTATCAGTCGACATACGACCAAAAACAAGAAGTGAAGCAATCATTAATGATAAAGGAATTGTAAACCCAAAAACTTCTGGAAATGACGCTCCGATAAACCTTAAAATATCAACAGCTGGAGCACCATTAACAATATAACGAAACACCTGAAAAAGAAATCCAACAGACAAAATAAACGTTAATACCAACGCAGTTAACGTTGCAGCCGTTAAAAAAGAACGTAAAATATAACGCTGTAATTTACCCATCACCAACACCCTATAAACAATAAAACGCCGGAGCGAAACATCGCACCGGCGTCTTTGTCATTCTACTTACTTTTGCAAACGATTTGCACGAATCTTTTCGCGAGTTGCAGCATCAACACCACGGATAACTACTTCTGCACGACGATTCGAAGGCGTACCTTCATCCAAGTTAACAGGATCTAAAGGACGATCAAACGAGTGACCAGCCGTTTGCATCTTTTCCATAGGAATACCTGCATTGTTTAAATAAACAGCCACAGAACGTGCACGATTTTCAGAAAGGCGCTGATTATAAGCATGATCAGAACCATGACGACGATCTGCATGACCATCAACTGTTACATAAACCTCAGGATTTGCAGCGATTGCTTCTTCAATGATTCCTGCCAATTCATCCAACACAGGATAATCAGCGGCTTCAATAAGGGCAGTATCCTTAGCAAACTGAACACGCAATTCAAAGTGCATCGTGTCAACAGCATCCGCAGGTGTAACGTCTGTCAACTTGTCACTATATTCACTTGCTTCATTTGCTTCAATTGCACCGTCTTCAAACGTACGATCTTCGGCAAGAGGAGCCACATTACCAGCACCATTAGAGCGATCTCCCATATACCATGTCAAGCCAACGTCCGCAGTGGTAAACGCAATATACTCATCATCCGTAGCAACATGATAACGAGCGTCACCACGAAGAGCAAAGTTTTCGGCAAAATGCCAATTGAAACCAAGACCTGCTTGGACAACAAATGCATCATCATCGCCATTCATCCATGTAGAGTCAGAACCATAAACGCCAACACCTACTGCAACGAAAGGATCAAACTCTGCATATCGATCAAAGAGGTGATAAACACCTTCGAAGGCAAAACCATACAACGAATTACGATGATCGTTGCCAGTAACACTACGTTGCATATTAGGCGCCAAAAGACCTGAAAGTTCGACACCAAAAGGAGAATCTTCAAAATCCCATCCTAAACGCAAAGTTACATATTCCTGAACCCCACGAAGATTGGAGCCGGAATAGCCACCAGCATTATGAAGACGCATAGCACCTGCGCCAATATTAACATAGAAACCACCTTCACTCACATCTTCCTGAGAAGCAGAGACAGGCTGATTGTCAAGAGCTGCAACAACAGGGCCCTGTGCGAAAAGTACGCCCGAAGCCAAACCCATGCTGCACAAAAGAGCAGAAGTAATTTTCATTCTAAACCTCCAATAATAAATTTTGCCAATATTATAACATATCATGTGAAAAAAATAAAGATAAATTAAATTTTCAATATTAATTTTAATAATCTATTGATTTTTCAGTATATATTTTATAAGAAAAATCTTTTATTTGAAAATTTCAACGACCTTTATAAATCTATTTTGATAAAAACTTCCTACATTCAATAGTACTATTTTTCTATTTTTAATTCAATATCTTTGAAAACTCTTGGAGTATGCCACTAATAACATCGTAAGAGTATCAACCATAAATTAAAGAGAAGAATACAACATCAAGCAATTATAAAAGATATAATATCCATACAAATTATCAAACGAAATATAGGCAAACTACAATTTTATCTACAATAAAAAAGCTCTCAGCTTCTGCCGAGAGCTTTTATAATCTAAAAAGGTTACAACTTAGCCTTCAAAACCATGAAGTGCAAGGAAGTCCGTACGATAACCTGCAATATCCGTTGTTGTTTCAACGTTATCAGGCTGAAGCGCTTCCATAAGCTTATCAACCGCAGACTGAATTTCTGTGCGCATTTCCCAATCATCAATACGAATACGACCCGCTTCATCTACTGGCACCTGGCCATCCGTACGATACATGAATTCGCGGAAAAGGCGATCAATCTGATCAAGGCAATCTTCATGAAGACCTGCTTCCTTCATCACCTTGAAAAGACAAGAGATGTAAGGAGGCATGGCTGGGATCACCGCAGAAGCACGTGTCACAAGTGCCTTATTAACAGAAACAACGCCATAACCATTGAGATCCTTAAGCGTTTCGGTAATAGCCTTTGCAGAAGCTTCAAGATTTTCCTTTGCACGTCCGAGTGTGCCCGAACGATAAATATCCTGTGTACACTTTGGTCCAATATAGGAATATGCAACAGTCTTACAACCTTCTGCAAGAAGACCATTCGCCTTAAGGAAGTCAATCCAAAGAATCCAATCTTCACCACCCATAACCTTAACGGTATGTTCAATTTCTTCTTCCGTTGCAGGCTCAACAGCGACTTCCTTCATTTCGCACGTCATAATATCAAGCGTACGAGCAACATGAGGCTTACCAATTGGCTTAATTGCACTCTTATAGGTAATACCATTTGGTGCGGTTCGCATCGGAGATGCAAGAGAATAGACAACAAGATCAAATGGTTCAAAACCATCATCCTTCGCAATCTGAGCAACTAATTGACGCGTTGCATCTGCGAATGCATCTGCGGAAATAGTCTTAAACTTAAAACCAGCCGCTGCAGCAGCTTCATCAAATGCCTCATTGTTATACCAACCAGGAGAACCGGCCTTACGATCTGTTGGTGCACGCTCAAAAGACACACCTAAAGTCGCGGCGGATGGTCCACCAAATGCAACGGCAATACGAGACGCAAGGCCATAACCACCAGAGCAACCAAGTACCAAAACAGACTTAGGCCCATTCTCAATCTGAGGCTTAGCTTGTTCACGAGCAATATCACGAGCAACGAACTTCTTACAACCTTCACCATCAACATTGAGGCAAAGACCACCACGCACTTTTGGAGCTTCAGCCATGGATTTTATCTCCTTCTTTAAGTATCATTAAGCTTGAGGGGCTTCCGTGAGGGAATCTTCAGGGACGACAAGACAGAACCATTGGGATTCCACAGCAATCATAGGATTACCGCGCTTGTCAGTCTTACCAACGAGATAGCCAACACCCTTCTGTTCAAGGCGACGACCCGTGGCCTTTACTGTTTCAATTTCATAACGAACGGTATCACCTGGACGCACTTGATTAACAAAGCGAACTTCAACAAGCTTAGCAAAAAGGAAAAGCTTCTTTTCTGTTTCTCCTTCGTTTAACATTGCAATGCGATAGCCAGCACCACCGCATTGAGCCATCGACTCGACAAGAATAACACCAGGACAAACCGGGTACGAAGGGAAATGTCCCTTATAGAAATAGCGATCTGGGCCGTAATCAACCTCTGCAATAACCTTTTCCTTTGAACATTCGATGATACGATCACAAAAAAGGAAAGGGTCGCGGTGAGGGAGAACTGTTTTTATGACTTCTTGGTCGTACATAAGACTCCTTAATTTATAGCGTTTACTTATATACCTAAAAAGGAACTTCACAGGCACTTCGCCTGTGAAGTCTTCCTCACATTAGTTGTAACGACGAATAATGAGCGAGGAGTTATGTCCACCGAAGCCAAGCGTATTGGTCATCGCGATGTCAAGAGGCGCTTCAACACCCTTGTTAGGAACACAATCCAAATCACAATCAGGATCAGGAGTGTTATAATTAATTGTCGGCGGATAGAAGTTATCGTTAATCGCCTTCGTGCAAACAATAGCTTCAAGTGCACCCGTTGCACCAAGAAGGTGGCCCGTCATTGATTTCGTTGAGGACATTTTCAACTTATAAGCATGTTCACCAAATACAGCCTTGGCTGCAAATGTTTCCATCGGATCATTAAGACCCGTTGAAGTGCCATGAGCATTGATATACTGAACATCTTCAGGCTTGATACCAGCATCGGCAATTGCCATCTTTTCAGCATGGATAATACCAGTTGCCTCAGGATCAGGAGCACAAACGTGATGTGCGTCACCACCTGCACCATAGCCTGCGAGTTCTGCATAAATCTTAGCACCGCGAGCCTTTGCATGTTCTTCGCTTTCAAGCACAAGAATTGCGGCGCCTTCAGACATAATGAAGCCATTGCGGTCTTTATCAAATGGACGGCATGCCTTTGTCGGATCTTCAGTAGTGGAAAGCGCATGCATAGCCTGGAAGCCACCAACGCAATATTCTTCAATCGTCGACTCTGCGCCACCTGCAATAACAACATCTGCACGACCTGCACGAATCATGTCCATAGCAACACCGATTGCATCTGTAGAAGCTGAGCATGCCGTAGAAACCGTAAGAACGGGACCCTTAGCCTTGAGGTAAATAGAAACATTACCTGGACCTTCATTCGCGATAAGCATCGGAATCGTCATTGGAGAAAGACGACGGGGGCCTTTTTCAAAAAGCGTCTTATAGCCCTGGCTATCAACTTCCTTACCGCCAATACCAACACCAAGGATACAACCAACACGATAAGGGTCTACTCCTTCTGGAGGCACAGAACCAACGGTGTGCCAAGGATTTGGGCATTCCTCAGAAGCTTCAGGAAGTTTTGCATAACCTGCATCAACCCAAGCCTGCTTTGCCGCAGCGACCGCATATTGTGCAAAAAGGGCCAAACGCTTTGCTTCGCGAGCATCGATGTACTTACCTGCATCAAACTCTTTTACCTCGCCAGCAACGCGCACATTTAAACGCGATGTATCGAAACGCGTAATGGTATTGATGCCGCAACGGCCATTACGAATACCATCCCAAAACGTAGCAACATCATTGCCAAGGGGAGTAATGCAACCGATACCTGTAATAACAACTTTTTTCTTATCCATGAGACGTTTCCTTTCTAAATTATTTTGTCCATTCAACTGCAACACCGCCATAAACAAGGCCTGCACCAAAAGCCGCAAAAATCATACGATCGCCACGCTTGATAAGACCCTTCTTAACCATTTCATCGAGAGCAATCGGAATTGACGCGCTTGATGTATTTGCAAAACGATCAATATTAACGTAAAACTTTTCAACAGGAACATTAATACGCTTCACCGCAGCATCAATAATGCGTGTATTTGCCTGGTGAGGAACAATCCACGCAATATCCTTTTCAGTCCAGCCATAATGTTCAAAAGCTTTAGAAATAATATCGCAGAAGCTACGCACTGCAAAGTTAAACACCGCACGACCATCCATTTGAAGAGGTCCAGGAGCTTGACGTGCTGTTTCTTCCGTACGCACACCACCTTCACGATGAATTGCCATCGCACCAGTACCATCTGCACCAATAAGGTGGAATCCAAGGCCGCCTGGTTCTTCGCTATTTTTCAAAACAACAGCACCTGCGCCATCACCGAAAAGGCAACATGTATTACGATCAGACCAGTTAATCGTACGACTCATAATTTCCGTCGAAATAACCAATACAGGACGATTATCAATCTGCATCAAACCTTTAGCAATCGACAATCCATAGACAAAACCAGGACATGCCGCAGCCACGTCAAACGCAGCAGCATTCACCGCGCCCAACATTCCCTGAATAATACATGCCGTAGACGGATAAACCGCATAGTCTGGCGTTGTCGATGTCACAATAATCGTACCAACTTCCTCTGGTGCAATACCCGCATCCTCTAAAGCACGCTTTGCAGCAGTACAACCTAAAGTAGATGCGTTTTCTTCTGCACTTACAATATGACGCTGTCGAATACCCGTATGGGAAACGATCCATTCATCACTTGTATCCACGATTTTAGATAAATCGTCGTTAGTCACAACGCGTGCTGGCACGGCGGACCCTGTTCCTGCAATATGTGTATACACTGTAGTGCTCCTCTATCTATAGAACAATTCTCAAACATTATCCCAAAAAATAAAAATAAGTGCAAGCTTTTCTAAAAAATCTTCTTATAAAAATAAACAACTTCATCTATATCAAAAAGTTATTAATCTTTCTTCAAAATAAATAAAAAGACTTTTTACCAAAAAATAAGCCTTTCTGCGTTATTTTTTATAACGAAGTACGCCACCAAGCCAAAAATTCTACGTTCCCTTCTGGCCCCAATAATGGAGACTGCTCGCATCCCAACCATTCTAAATCTAGTTCCTCAATACCAAAGCATTTAATTTCTTCAACCACACGCAGACGAACCGCCTCATCACGAACAACACCATGAGGAACAAACTCCCGTCCTGCTTCAAACTGTGGCTTAATTAAAGATATTATTTGACTTCCCGGAGCAAGAACAGACACCATTGGAGGCAAAATCAACTTTAACGAAATAAACGATACATCCGTCACTCCAAACTCTGGTACTTCAGGAAGATCCTTTGAAGTCAAATAACGCGCATTAAATTGCTCTTTACTCCAAACTCGCGGGTCGGTTCGAAGTCGATAATGCAATTGATTCGTTCCAACGTCTATCGAAAGCACACGACGAGCACCATGTTGCAGCAAACAGTCTGTAAATCCGCCCGTTGAAGCACCAACATCTAAACAACAAAGGCCATTAACATTGATTGGAAAAACATCAAATGCACCTTGTAATTTTTCACCACCACGAGAAACAAATCGCGGTTTTGAAGCAAGAATAACCTGCGCATCTTCTGCAACTGTTTGTGATGCTTTTAGTGCCCGTTGACCATTGACAGAAACCTCTCCTGCCATGATTAAACGTTGAGCAAGTTCTCTCGAATCAACCATTTGATGGGCGACTAACCATTGATCCAAACGTTGCTTTGCCATCCCCTACTCCTTATAACCAAGCTCTCTAAGAATGAAATGATTCTTAAACCACTTCGGCTCAACGCGTACAAAAGGAACAATTTTACACCCATCTAAACCATACGCCTCAGCAATTTCAGGCTCCGCAGAACGTTTCATGGCTCGCAAAGTTCGTCCCTTATTTCCTATTACCATTCCCTTCTGAGATGCACGATTTACAAGAATTGTTGCATTTATAGTCCACGTATTATCTGGATTCTCGACGATATTATCAATGCGAACTCCAAGCTCATGTGGGACTTCTTGATACAAACGCTTGATCAATTTTTCTCGAAGAATATCTGCGATTGCAAGTTTACGTGGAAAATCAGAAACAATGTCCTCTGGAAATAATAACGCAGGAACCTCTGGAGCATACGAAAAAAGCATCTCAAGAAGAGAATCACAGCCCTCTCCTGTCTCAGCAGAAACTTCCAACCAAGGAACCTTGCGAGAAATTCCCTTTTCAGAAGAAATACGCTCCCAAGCTTTTTTGAATGGAGAAGGATCAAACGAAGCATTATCAGACTTGTTTAACAAGAAGAAAAGCGGACAATCTGCTGTACGTGCTACACGTGCCATCCACCCCTCATCCTCTATTTTCAAGGATGCAGATCCATCAAAAACAACAACAAGAATATCCGCAGACTCTCCTGCCCCTCTCGCCATACGGTTCATCAACGTACCGAGTTCATTCTCTGCCTTATGAGCACCTGGCGTATCGAGAAAAACAAGCTGGCCTCGTTGTTCCGTCAAAATACCACGAATACGATTCCGCGTTGTTTGCTCCATTCCTGAAACAATAGAAACCTTTTCGCCAACAAGGCGATTCACAAGCGTTGATTTTCCTGAATTCGTTCTTCCAACAACAGCAACCATTGCTGCACGTATTCTTCCGGAAGCCAAAGTATTATTGTCTAGAGTAGTCATATCGCCATTATACCAAAATATATTTTTTTAGACAACCAAATAAACAAACCAATAAGTTGCCCTTACAAATAAACTTTTCTAAAAGATCTATTTAAAAAAGTAAAAAAGCGTCCCGCACCGCGAGACGCTTTTTGAAGTATCATCTACAACAATTATTCTGCTGCAGGAGCTTCAGCTGCGGGAGCAGGTGCTGCGACAGTCCATTCGAGAACGCACATTTCGGTAGCATCGCCACGGCGCTGGCCGAGCTTAGTGATACGAGTGAAGCCGCCGTTGCGGCCTTCTTGAGCTTTCACCACGACATTAAAGAGACGCTTAACAGCTTCTGGGCTGCGGAGACGTGCAGCTGCGAGGCGGCGTGCAGCAAGCGTACCCTTACGAGCGAGAGTAACGAGCTTTTCTGCATCCTTACGAGCTTGCTTAGCTTTCTTAAGAGTGGTAGTGATTTTGTCATTGATGATAAGTGCGGCGCAGAGCATACGCATAAGTTGCTCGCGATGCTCAGGGCTGCGACCGAACTTCTTATTAAGGCGTTTATGACGCATATTGGTCTTCTTTCAATAACAGTGCCAAATTAGGCGTTGTGGTTAAGGAGGTTCGGATCGAACTTAAAGCCAAGGGAAAGGCCCATTTCTTGAAGTTTCTCTTTAATCTCGGTGAGAGACTTCTTGCCAAAGTTGCGATACTTGAGCATATCAGCTTCAGTCTTCTGCACGAGTTCACCCACGGTTTTAATTTCTGCGCTATTAAGGCAGTTTGCAGAACGCACGGAGAGTTCAATCTCGCCAACACCCATGTTAAGCTTGCGGCGAAGTTCTTCGGATTCAGCAGTACCTTCATGCGTCGGAGGATCAACAATAATAATTTCCTCCGCCTGAACGAATGCATCAAGATGGTGACGCAAGAGCGCGGCACTTGTCTTGAGCGCTTCATCAGGAGAAACGCGACCATCAGTCCAAATGTCGAGAATAAGCTTCTCATAGTCAGTGCGTTGACCGACGCGTGTATTAACAACGTCATAGTTAACGCGTGTGACGGGGGAGAACGCGGCGTCTATTGGAATAACGCCGATATCAAAACTGGGATCTTTGTTGCCTTCTGCCAAGCAGAAACCACGGCCGACACCGACCTGCACATCGAGGTTGATTTCGCCATCAACATCAAGCGTTGCAATCGGTTGGTCAGGATTGAGGATTTCAATTGAATTGTCTTCAGCGAAATCAGCGGCAGTAACAACCCAAGGACCTTTTTTCTCAAGGTGCAACCAACGAGTCTCGCGGTCAAAACTCTTGAAAAGGACCTTCTTCAAGTTAAGAACAATGTCGGTGACGTCTTCCTTGATGCCTGGGATAGAACAAAATTCGTGCGCAGCTCCCTGTAACTTGATGGCCTTAATCGCAAAGCCTTCAATAGAAGAGAGAAGAACGCGACGGAGCGAGTTACCAATCGTACGACCATAGCCGATTTCAAACGGATCAGCTGTGAAGCGTGCATAGGTTTCTGTTGCCGTGGCATTATCGCGGACGAGCGTTGTTGGCATTTCAAAGCGACTCAAACGAATCGGCATGATTTCCGTCCTTTCTGACGAGGACCGTGTGGCACAAGGTCACACGGCCCATTTGGCGTTAGGGATTAGCGAGAGAAAAGTTCAACGATGAGCTGAACGTCGATATTTTCCGGAATTTCCGAGCGTTCAGGAACACTCGTAATCGAGCCGGCCATATTGCTCTCATCCCACTGCAACCAAGAAAGAAGCTGGGTGCGAGGATTCTTGAGCGATTCGACGATAACACTCATAGTCTTGTCTTTTTCACGGACGCTAATGGTCTGACCAGGCTTCACAATGTAAGAAGCGATATTACAGACCTTGCCATCGACAGTGATATGACGGTGGGAAACGAGCTGGCGAGCCGCTGCGCGAGTGGGAGCAATACCCAAACGGTAGACAATGTTGTCTAAGCGGGTTTCGCAAAGCTGGAGAAGAATATCACCAGTTTTACCCTGCTTGGCCTTTGCGCGTTCAAAGAAGATACGGAACTGACGTTCAAGCATGCCATAGATGTACTTGGCCTTTTGCTTTTCACGAAGCTGAACACCATATTCCGAAAGCTTACGACGACGGTTTGCGCCGTGCTGGCCTGGAGGATTAGGGCGACGTTCGAGAACTTTGTCGGGCCCATAAATGGGTTCGCCAAAGCGACGAGAGATTTTAGTACGAGGACCGGTATAACGTGCCATAGATTAGACCCTCCGGCGTTTACGAGGACGGCAGCCGTTATGAGCAACAGGCGTGCAATCCTTAATGCAAGTGACGTGAATGCCAACGGACTGAATTGCGCGAACAGCCGACTCACGGCCTGCGCCAGCGCCCTGCATACGAACTTCGACTTCATGCATACCGCGAGCATATGCGGTACGAGCAGCATCCTGAGCAACCATCGTTGCAGCAAATGCGGTAGACTTACGAGAGCCCTTGAAGCCGGCCTTACCGGAAGAGCTCCAAGAGATCACACCGCCACGTGCGTCTGCGATGGAGACGAGGGTGTTGTTGTATGTGGCACGAATAAAGGCGATGCCAGCAGGCATAACCTTTGCCTTAGACTTTTTCTTTGCGGCCTCGGCGTCAGCAGCGGCAGAAGCTGCGTCAGCGGAGAGGATAGCCTGAGCCTCGCTCATCACGGGCTTCTGCTCCTCTGCGGGGGCCTGATCTTTAATTTCTTCGCTCATGTGCGCTTCCTAGAGGATTACTTTTCGCGGACGGTAGAGACCGTCTTCTTGGCGCCCTTACGGGTGCGGGCATTCGTTTTAGTGCGTTGACCACGGCAAGGCAAACCACGTTTGTGGCGATAGCCGCGATAAGTACCGATACTCATTAAGCGACGAATGTTGCCGGAAACTTCACGACGAAGATCGCCTTCTACGCGATATGTTTCCTGAATATAGGTAACGATTTGGCGGATCTCATCGGGAGTGAGGGTTTCAGCCTTCTTACCGACTTCGATCTTGCACGCTTCAACAATGTCCATGGCCCGCTTGGGGCCGATACCGTGGATGTACCGCAATGCGTACTCAATACGCTTACTACCGGGGACATCCACACCCATCAATCTCGGCATGTTTTTTTCTCCGAATTAACCTTGACGCTGCTTGTGGCGGGGATTCGTGCAGATAACGCGCACGATACCTTTGCGCCGCACAATACGGCACTGCTCACAGATGCGTTTGACAGAACTACGAACTTTCATGGCCTGTTCCTTTACAAATGAAGGGCACAGTATACCGCATTTGCGGTCGCCTGTCCACTAAAAAAAGCAAAAATCTTAATTTTTTTTCATCCAGGTATCAGACCAAGGGTCTTTTTCATACCATGGAGTCAAGATTTCTGCTCCCTCTTTGAGCACCGCCACGGTGTACTCAAAGTGCGCGGTCGGGAGTCCGTCCCGCGAAACAACTGTCCAACCGTCAGAGAGTGTACGAACGGCAGGCTTCCCGAGGTTAACCATCGGTTCGATGGCAAGAGTCATACCTTCGTGAAGGATGGGACCTTTACCCGGCTTCCCATAATTGGGGACCGGAGGGTCCTCGTGGAGGTGACGCCCCACGCCATGTCCTGTATATTCTCTGACTACCGAGCAACCACCCTCTACGACCGTCTTCTCCACAAGATGTGAAATATCCGACAGGTGGACTCCGGGCCGTATAGCCTGTACGGCCTTTTCAAGCGACTGTCGGGTGACGCGTAATAACCGATGGATGTCGGCAGTAACTGCATCGGCTCCCCCAACGATAACCGTACGAGTGTTATCGCCGAAGTAACCGTGATATGAACCGCAAACGTCAAGGCTTACAATGTCCCCGCGCTGGAGGACGCGTGCGCCAGGGATGCCGTGGATAACCTCTTCATTTACGGAAATACATAAAGCCCCTGGATATCCATGATACCCGAGGCAGCCCGATTGAGCTGTACCATCGCCAAGCGTCTTAAGAAAGGCGCGAGCGAAGTTATCAATCTCACCGGTTGTCACACCTGGACGAACCTGATCACAACAGGCGTTCAAGAGGGTCGACATCATTCGACCAACCGTACGCATATGAATCATTTCTTCCGGTGTGATAAGTTTAATCATAAACGTTAACCCGTTTAGGAAATCTTTTCAAGTGCTTCACGCACCTTTACATCAAGATCGTCATGCGAGCCATCAACAACAACAAGCGCATTCGCTTGCTTGTAATACTCAATCAATGGCATTGTCTGCGCAGCATAAACATCAAGGCGATGTTGAACTGTTTCTGGCGTATCATCCTTACGAATAATAAGCGCAGCGCCACACGCATCACAAATACCATCTTGCTTAGGTGGCATCGAATCAACATTAAAACCAGCACCACATGTTGGGCAAACACGACGACCAGAAATGCGACGGACAACAACTTCATCCGGCACCTCAAGCAAGAGCGCGCAACGCAAAGCAATTGCATTCTCTGCCATCATCTTTGCAAGAATTTCTGCCTGTGCAACATTGCGCGGGAAACCATCAAGAAGAAGCGTCTTCGTTTCCTTATCTGCAGCAACCGTGTCCGCAATCATATCTGCGATGAGCTCATCGGGAACAAGATTACCCGATTCCATAAATGTCTTCGCCTTAATTCCCGCAGGTGTGCCAGCTTTCACTGCACCGCGCAAGAGATCTCCTGAGGAAAGGTGACGAATGCCAGCTTGCTTGGCAAGCTCAACCGCGAGCGTACCTTTACCAGAACCTGGAGCACCGAGAAGGATAACAATATTCATCTCAATTTCACCTTCAGATTAGCGACGACCAGTGATGCGACCGTGACGCAAGAAACCGTCGTAATTGCGCATCACAAGGTGAGCTTCGAGTTGACGCAAGGTGTCCAATGCAACACCAACAATAATCAACAAGCTTGTTCCACCAAAGAAGTTAGCAATATCAAAAGGAATGCCACGCGACGAGGTCAAAAGCAAAGGAATTACAGCGATTGCGAGCAACGAAAGTGCACCAATAAAGGTCACACGTGTCATAACACCATCAAGATACTCAGCGGTAGCCATACCAGGGCGAATACCAGGGATATAAGAACCTTCACGCTTAAGACCTTCGGAGATGTTCATTGCATTGAACTGCGTTGCAACCCAGAAGAAGGTAAAGAAGAGGATTAATGCACCATAAAGAATGATGTACGTTCCAGAAACACCCATTGCAGGAGAAACAAGTTCACCAATCTTCTTAAAGGTAGCAGAAACAACATTTGCACCTTCAAGCTTAGAAAGCATACCGATGATCGAAAGAATCGGGCCTGCGAAAATAATCGGCATAACACCCGCGAAGTTAACACGCAAGGGGAGATAGGTTGTATTGCCACCATATGCTGCACCCTTTGCTATAGAACGCGTATTGTGAATCGGAATTTTACGAAGTGCTTGAGTAATTGCAACCGTTCCAAGAAGAACAGCAAATCCAAAAGCAAGAAGAAGGAGAAGTTCCCATACGGAAGCCTGAGCATCTGCACCACCAATACCGAAATAACGGCGAGCTGCGCTCATAACAGCAGAGGGGAGACGCGAGGAAATATTGATCATGATGAGGAGAGAGACACCATTACCGATGCCACGCGCAGTGATTTGATCACCAAGCCACATCACAAACATCGAAGCGCCCGTCATAAAGATTGCTGTAAGGACAATGAAGAGCGTTGTGCTTTCCATTACAACGAGATCTCCAAGACCGCCGTTATAACCAAAGAGCGTTGCAGGGTTCAACATACCGATTGCAAGAGCACCTGCTTGGAAAAGGCAGATTGCAATTGTCAACCAACGAATATAAAGATTAAGCGTTTTACGACCCGAGTCTCCATCACGCTGAAGGCGACCAATGGTCGGTACAACGGCGGCAAGAAGCTGAACAATAATTTGCGCAGAAATATAGGGCCAAATCGAAAGTGTACCAATTGAGCACTGAGCTAACGCACCACCGGTAAACGTATCAAACCAACCAAAGAGGCCTTGACTATTCTTTAAGGATTCTTTGATACCAGCGAGGACATTCCAATCGACACCAGGTGTGGGAATAGAAGCGAGTAAACGTGCAACCGCGACGAGCGCAATTGTAAAGATAATGCGTGCGCGGAGTTCCGGTACTTTAAAAAGATTTGCAAAGGTCTTGAGCATAAGATTCCTCTTACTACAGGCGCTCAGCCTAACGATTGTCTCGGGGTCATACCCCGTAGAAAAAAAGGGAGTCGGCCTCCCGATGACATTCATCGGGGGCCGGAATTACGAATCAGATTAGATCTGTTCGCAAGAACCACCAGCGGCTTCAATCTTTGCCTTAGCACCGGCAGAGAATGCAGAAGCCTTCACGGTAAGCTTCTTGGTGAGTTCGCCATCGCCGAGGATCTTGATGCCTGCGCACTTTGCAGCGCGATAGCCAAAGCCAGCAGCGAGAAGGACGTCGATGTCCACGATGGAGTCGTTTTCGAACTGTTCGAGGCAACCCACGTTGATACCATAGTAAGGTACACGATTGGGGTTCTTAAAGCCACGCTTCGGCAAACGACGCATGAGGGGCATCTGGCCACCTTCGAAGCCGAGCTTCTGCTTGTGGCCCTTACGAGCGCCTTGACCCTTGTGACCGCGGGTCGAGGTCTTACCCATACCCGAGCCCATACCGCGACCGACGCGTTTACGGCTCTTACGGGCGCCCGGAGTGTTGGTGAGAGTGGAAAGATCCATTGTTAAAATCCTTTCTAGGAGATGGGGAGGAGGGTTAATTCTCCTCCCCTACCCAACTTAGGCACGGAGAGCTGCAATGGCTTCAGCAGAACGCAACTGGTGGAGGGCGTCAATAGTAGCCTTAACCACGTTGAGGCGGTTCTTAGAGCCGAGGGACTTACCCACGACATCCTTGATGCCTGCTGCTTCGAGCACGGGGCGCATAGCACCACCGCAGATGATACCAGTACCATCAGGAGCCGGCTTGAGGAGGACTTTACCGCCATCGCACATGCCATAAACTTCGTGAGGGATCGAGGTACCCTTCATAACGATCGGGCGCATAGCCTTACGAGCAGCTTCGCCACCCTTACGGATAGCATCACCGACTTCGTTTGCCTTACCGATACCGAGGCCAACATTGCCATTCTTATCACCGACGACGATGATAGCAGAGAAGCTGAAACGACGGCCACCCTTAACGGTCTTGGCGCAACGGTTGACGAACACGGTCTTTTCATCGAGTTCGGCGATTTCTTCGCGGTTGTTACGATCGTTCATTAGGCTTCCTCCGTCTTCGCGCTGATGGAGAGACCGGCTGCGACAGCCGATTCAACAATGGTTTTCACACGGCCATGGAACTTATAACCTGCGCGGTCAACGACGACACAAGAGATGCCCTTAGCCTTAGCAGCTTCAGCAGCAGCTTCACCGAGAGCCTTAGCGCCTTCGATGTTGCACTTCAAACCGCCCTTGAGGGTGGAAGCCGAAGCGATGGTGTTAGCGGCCGTATCATCGATGAACTGCACATACATGTAACGGTTCGAGACGAAGATGGCCATGCGCGGACGTGCTGCAGTACCGGCGCTGATGCGACGGCGGATGCGCATATGACGTGCGGCGCGCTGTTGTTTACGATTCTTCAAACTCATGGTTTCGATACTCCTAGCCGCGATTAGGCGACGGTCTTGCCTTCCTTACGGCGGATCTTTTCGTCCTTGTAGCGAATACCCTTGCCCTTATAAGGTTCAGCGGGGTAATACGAGCGGATACGAGCAGCAGCTTCACCGACGATCTGCTTATCGATACCTTCGATCTTCACGTTGACGTCAGCAGTAACAGTGACAGTGCAACCTTCAGGAATGAGATATTCCTTAGGAGAAGCGAAGCCAAGGGTAAGGATTGCCTTGTTGCCTTGGACAGCGGCCTTAAAACCGGTGCCTTCGATAACGAGCTCACGGGTATAGCCCTGAGTAACACCTTCAATCATATTCTTGATGAGGGTGCGGGTAAGACCATGGTAGCTCTTCAAGGGACGAGAATCATCGGCACGGGTGACGACGATTTCAGAACCATTAACGGTCGTGGTGATGCCCTTCTGGAAGGTACGAGTAAGTTCGCCCTTGGGGCCCTTAACGGTCACGGTTTCGCCTGCGACAGTAACTGTAACGCCTGCGGGGATGGTGACGGGCTGTTTGCCAATACGAGACATAGTAGCAGGCTCCTATTACCAAAGGGTGCAAAGCAATTCACCACCGAGCTTGCGCTCACGAGCGGTCTTGCCGGACATAATACCGCCGGAAGTGCTGAGCACTGCAGTGCCCAAGCCGCCGAGGACGGTGGGGATATCGGTATAGCCACAGAAACGGCGGAGGCCGGGACGCGAGATGCGTTCGAGACCGCGGATAGCGGGTTCAGCCTTGTCGCTGTACTTAAGCTCAATTGTAAGGGTGCGCTTGATGTCGCCAACGATTGTGTAATCAGCGATATAGCCTTCTTCCTTCATCACGCGAGCGATTTCGCCCTTGATGCGAGAAGCAGGCATTGCGACTTCAGCGTGACGCGCCTTTTGTGCGTTACGGATGCGCACCAGCATATCGGAAATGGGATCGGTCATCATAGTTGTATGTCCTCTCTCTTACCAGCTGGCCTTGGTGACGCCAGGGATTTCGCCATTGAGTGCCATTTCGCGGAAGCAGAGACGGCAGAGGCGGAATTTACGAATGACGCTGTGAGGGCGACCGCAGCGGGAGCAGCGGGTGTAGGCACGAACGCCAAACTTAGGCTTACGTGCTGCCTTGACAATCATAGAGGTCTTAGCCATTGTGTCTTACTCCTTAGCGGCCCATGAAAGGCATACCCAAAGCTTCGAGAAGAGCCTTCGAGCTGTCCTTGTCCTTGGCGGTGGTAACGAACGTGATATCGAGGCCCGAGGGGGAGGTCACGGCAGTGATTTCGGGGAAGGTCACATATTCCTTCATACCCATCGTGTAGTTGCCGGCCTTATCGAAGCCTCGCGTAGGAACGCCGCGGAAGTCGCGGACGCGAGGAAGCGTAACATTGAAGAAACGCTCTGCGAATTCATACATACGATTACCGCGGAGAGTAACCTTAGCACCGATGACCATACCTTCACGAAGTTTGAAGTTGGAGATGCTCTTGTGTGCCTTACAGAGGACAGCCTTCTGACCAGAAATTGCTTCAAGGTCATGAATGATCTGCTTCTGGGTATCCTTTTCCACGATGCCGAAGCCCATGTTGATCACGATCTTCGTGAGACGGGGCACGAGCATGGGGTTGGTGACGCCGAGCTTTTCCTTAAGCGCGGGGACGATGTCCTTGAGATAGGTCTCTTTAAGATTAGCCATATTCTCAGCTCCTTAGTCCAGCGCCTTGCCGGAGGTCTTCAAAGTGCGAACGGTCTTATCGCCGTCCTTCGTACGATTAATGCGGCTACCACACTTCTTGTCTGCGTCGTAGGGCATCAAATTGGAAAGTTCGATGGGCGCGGGGCGCTCCACGATACCGCCCTGAGGGGTTTGTTCAGTGCGGCGGATGGTCTTCTTGACGAGGTGCAAACCTTCGACAATCGCGGTACCCTTCTTGGGGCTCACAGAGAGGACCTTGCCCGTCTTGCCCTTATCAGCACCGGCGATAACGACCACCGTATCATTCTTCTTAATTCTTGCAATACTCATTTTTTTCTTCCGTAACTCGCTGTTGTAACAAACGCAGTTCGCAAACGTTCCCGTTCTTCCTAAGGGTTGCCCGGCTTACGCTTACGTATTACCTGCGGTCACGAAGCGGGCGTCCCGCCTCACACCACTTCTGGGGCGAGGGAGACGACCTTCATCTGACCCTTGTCACGCAATTCACGTGCAACAGGTCCGAAAATACGCGTTCCCATCGGGTTATGCTTAGCATCAACGATGACGCATGCATTCTGATCGAAACGCACGAAAGAGCCATCAGGACGCGCGATAGGATGCGCGGTACGCACGATGAGTGCGAAACAGACCTGGCCCTTTTTGACAGCACCAGTGGGGGTTGCTTCTTGGATGGAGACACGAATGATGTCACCCACGCCTGCGCAGCCCTTGCGCTGTCCGAGGATGCGGAAACACTTTGCGACTTTAGCGCCGGTGTTATCCGCGACCACAAGCTTGCTTTCTTCAATAATCATGGCTTACTTCTCCTCAATCGAGACCAAGCGCCAGCGCTTGGTTTTACTCATCGGACGGGTTTCCATGATCACAACGGCGTCACCGACCTTGGCCTCATTCTTTTCGTCATGAGCGTGGAACTTCACAGAAGCCTTCACGACTTTACCATAGACGGGGTGGAGGAGGCGGCGCTCAACGCGCACGATGATCGACTTGTCGCCGGACTTGCTGACGACGGTGCCTTTGCGCACCTTGCGCGAACCGCGCTCGACAGTAGTTTCGCTCATTTGTTCACCTTCTTCTCATTGGCCACAGTCTTGAGCTGAGCAATCATCTTGCGAAGCTTAGAGATGCGGCTGGGGGCTTCGATGCCACCCTGGGTGGAATTGTGCTTAAGACGGAGGGTGCGGAGCTCATTTTCCTTTTCGGTGATGAGCGCTGCGAGAGCCGCTACGTCAAGTTCTTTCATTTCGGAAATCTTCATGGTTGATAGGTCTCCGGATTAGCGGGTCACGAGCTGCGTGCGGATACCGAGCTTGGTGTCGGCGAGGCGCAAGCATTCACGTGCCAAGGATTCGGGGATACCGCCCACTTCAAAGAGCACTTTGCCGGGGAGGACAACAGCAACCCAGAATTCAGGGTTACCCTTACCCGAACCCATACGGACTTCGATAGGCTTCTTGGTGACGGGTTTATCGGGGAAGATTCGGACCCAGAGTTTGCCTTTACGCTTCATGTGGCGGTTGATAGCCACACGGCAGGCTTCGATCTGAGTGTTGGTCACCCAGCCGCGGCCGAGTGCTTTGATACCGAATTCACCGTAAGCGAGTTTTTCGCCGCTGGTTGCGAAGCCCTTACGAGAGCCCTTAGAAACCTTGCGGTGCTTTACGCGTTTAGGCATGAGAGGCATAAGAATTCCTCCTTCCGCGTTCGCCGCGCTGCTGACGAGCGGCGGGCTGGAAATCTTCGCGCTTGCAGATCCACACCTTTACGCCGATCTTACCAGCAGTGGTGTTAGCTTCTACAAAGCCGTAATCGATATTAGCGCGCAAGGTGTGCAAGGGTACTTTACCCTTCTTGCTCCACTCTACGCGAGCGATTTCAGCGCCGTTGATACGACCTGCGCAACGGATTTTGATACCGTCAACACCGAGGTCCATCGCGGTCTTTTCTGCACGCTTGATTGCGCGCTTGACAGCGATACGGTGCTCAATCTGCTGAGCGATGCTTTCTGCGACGAGCTGAGCGTCGGCATCGGGAGAACGAACTTCTTGGATGTCCAAGTAGATTTCTTTACCCGTTGTCTTAGCGAGCTGAGCTTTAAGCTTTTCAACATCCTGGCCCTTGCGACCGACGATGACGCCGGGGCGGGCGGAGAAGATGATCACGCGAACACGATTAGCGAAGCGCTCGATGCCGATCTTAGTGATGGCGGCGCCTTCAATCGCCTTGCGGATGGTTTCACGGATCTTTGTATCTTCGGCCAAGTTCGTTCCGAAGTCCTGCTTCTTAGCGAACCAACGCGACTGCCACTGCTTATTGAGGGCGAGGCGGAAGCCGATAGGGTTAACTTTCTGTCCCAAGGTAGGCTCCTTTTACTTGTCGTTCGTGAGGACCACGGTAACGTGGCTGAACTTTTTCTGAATTGGCTTCGCGCTACCGCGGGCACCGCACCAATAACGCTTCATGCGGGTACCTTCGTCAAAAACGGCCTTCTTGACGATAAGCGTTTCAGGATCGAGATTATTATTATTCTTCGCATTTGCAGCGGCAGAACGCAACGTTGCAGCGAGGAAACGAGCCGCCTTAAGGGGGCTGAAGTCCGCGATATTGAGTGCGGCGGCGAGGGGAAGACCCTGGACGCGGCGAGCGATGGGGCGCGCCTTACGCACAGAAATGCGGAGATTACGAGTGATGGCTTTAACTTCCATAGTAGTACCGTATCCTTAACGACCAGCCTTTTCGGTCATACCACCGTGCGCCTTAAAGGTGCGGGTGTTAGCAAATTCGCCAAGGCGATGACCAACCATGTTTTCGGTGATGAACACCGGCATGTGCTGCTTGCCGTTGTGAATGGCGAAGGTGTGCCCGACGAACTCAGGGAGCACCATCGAACGGCGCGACCAGGTCTTAATCGGCAACTTCTTACCCGAAGCGTTCATCTTCTCTACCTTACGGAGGAGAGATTCTTCAACGTACGGGCCTTTCTTAATAGAACGAGGCATAGTGGTGTCTTACTTTCTACGCTTGACGATGAAGCGATTGCTATTCTTGCGGCGATTACGAGTCTTGCCGCCCTTGGCGAGCTTGCCCCAGGGGCTGCGGGGATGGCTACCACCAGAGGTACGACCTTCACCACCACCCATCGGGTGATCAACAGGGTTCATCGCGACACCGCGGACGGTGGGACGAATGCCGAGGAGGCGTTTACGACCGGCCTTACCGAACTTAACGCCGGACCAGTCACCTTCACCAACGGCACCAATCGTGGCCATGCAAGCGCAGGAAACCATACGCACTTCGCCGGAAGGGAGGCGGAGGGTGGCCATGCCGTTGTCACGAGCCATGAGCGTGCAGCTTGTGCCCGCAGAGCGAGCCATCTGAGCGCCCTTGCCGGGGACGAGTTCGATATTGTGAATCGCCAAGCCCAGCGGGATCTTTTCGAGGGGGAGAGCATTACCAACTGTGGGTTCTGCAGTAGGACCGGAGACCACGATTGCGCCGACCTTGAGACCTTCAGGTGCGAGGATGTAGCGCTTTTCACCGTCAGCATAGTTCAACAATGCGAGGTTTGCGGTGCGGTTCGGATCGTAGCAGAGAGCTGCAACCTTAGCGGGGATACCAGCCTTGTTGCGCAAGAAGTCAACGATACGATAACGACGACGCACGCCACCGCCGCGATGACGGATGGTGATACGGCCCTGGTTGTTGCGACCAGCGGTTTGGTTCTTTGCGAGTGTCAAGTGCGCAACCGGCTTCTCCTTGGAGAGGTGGGTGCGAACCTGAGACACGCGGAAACGCATGCCGGCGCTACGAGGGTTATAACTTTTCAATGCCATAGATAGGGTGTCCTTTGGCCTTAAACGATTTCAATGCGCTCGCCATCACGGAGCGTCACGATCGCACGCTTCCAGGCTTGCGTCTGGGTGGTGTGACGTGTACGTGTGGTCATCGAACGGGCGCGATAGTTAGCGGTGTTAACGCTAACGACGTGCACACCGAATTCGGCTTCCACAGCGGCGCGAATTTGGGGCTTAGTCGCAGAAGGTGCGACTTCGAGCATGTATTGATTCTTATCACCGAGAAGGGCGCCCTTTTCGGTCATAGAAACTTTGCGGATAATCGTCTTCATCTTACTTGTCCGCCTTTCCGGTTACGCGAGCCAAACGAGCTTCGAGAGCTTCGAATGCCTTAGCGGTAACCACGATGTTCTTGAAGCGGCAGAGCATATAGACATCTGTTTCGCCAGCGGCTGCAACACCGATGTTAGGGAGGTTGCTGACCGAGAGGAAGAAGTTGTCATTTGCGTCACCAGCCATAGCATCGTCATCAACGATAACGAGGCAAGAACGGGTGACGCCCATTGCCTTGAACATTTCAGCTGCAACCTTCGTCTTTGCTGCATCGTAGTTCAATGCATCGACGATAGCAAGTTCGCCAGCAGCGATCTTGTCGCTGAGTGCACGAGCGAAAGCGAGGGCAGAGACCTTCTTGTTAACCTTCTGCGAGTAATCGCGAGGAACAGGGCCAAATGCCACGCCGCCGCCACGCCACACAGGGTTGCGGGAGCTGCCGAAAGAAGCACGGCCGGTGCCTTTTTGCTTCCACGGCTTCTTGCCGGTGCCAGAGACTTCAGACTTGTTCTTTGTCTTGGCGGTACCAGCACGGTAGCCATTGAGGATGGCAACCACGGTGTCCTTAACGGCCTGCTGGCCGCGATCGAGGACGAGCTGCGCTTCATCGATCATCTTTTCAGATGTCGTTGCGCCGGTCTTGTCATAAACTTTGATCGTGCTCATTACTTGGAAGCCTTCTTAAGAGCCTTTGTCACGCGGACGATGCCGCCATTCGGGCCGGGAACTGCGCCATGGAGAAGAATCAAGTTTTCTTCAACGATGAGCTTAGCGACACGAACGTTTTGGGTGGTGCGAACGACGCAACCCATGTGACCAGGCATTTTCTTGCCTTTATCAACCCAGCCGGGGAGGTCGCGAGCTGCGATACCACCGGGGCGACGCTTCGAGTGACCACCGTGGGTCATCGGGCCACCGCGGAAGCCGAAGCGACGAACGACGCCTGCGAAGCCACGGCCCTTGGTGGTTGCCTGCACATCAACGAAAGCGACGCCTTCGAGGGCTGCAGCGGTAACAACGTCACCAGCCTTGACTTCATCTTCAGAATCCGGAGTGAACTCAGCGAGAATTTTGCAGGGTTCTGCGCCAGCCTTTTCAAAGCGGGTGCGTTCAGCCTTGCTGAGGCGCTGAGCCTTCTGGGGTTCAAAACCGAGCTGAGCGGCGACGTAGCCGTCATTCTCGATTGTTTTAACCTGGACGACTGGGCAGGGGCCAAGAGCGATCACCGTCACGGGGACAGAAACGCCTTCGTCATTCCAGATTTGGGTCATACCGACTTTTTTGCCAATCAATCCTTGCATGATATCATCCTCCTTAGATGCGAATCGTGATATCGACGCCGGCAGGCAAATTCAATTTCTTGAGCTCATCGACAGTCTTTGCCGTCGGGCTCACGATATCCAGCAAGCGCTTGTGCGTGCGCATCTCGAACTGATCCATGGACTTCTTGTCCACGTGCGGAGAGCGGTTTACGGTGAAACGCTCGACGCGAGTCGGGAGCGGAATAGGGCCAACAATCTGAGCGCCCGTAGAACGAGCCGTATCAAGAATTGCGCCCACGGCCTGGTCGAGCACCTTGTGATCGTACGCCTGCAAGCGAATGCGTATGCGCTGACTTTGCATTCTCACATTACCTGTTGAGTAGTTCTTCTTTCACTGCCCGAGGTACCACCGCGAACGCGCCGGTTTCCATCGTGTAGCTGGCTCGTCCGCGCGAGAGCGAACGGATCGCCGTAGCGTACCCGAACAGTTCCGCCAAAGGCACCAGTGCACGTACATCCTGAAGGTCGCCCTTCATTTCCATGTCACGCACTTGGCCGCGGCGGCCGTTAATATCCCCCATGATATCGCCCACGTATTCAGGCGGTGTCACGATGTCGAGGGACATGATCGGCTCCAGTAATTCCGGCTGTGCAGCGAGTGCTGCTTCGCGGAATCCCATAACGGCGGCGCTTCGAAAAGCGACGTCTGTAGCCGTCTCTTCATCCAACATGGCGCAATCGACAACTTCTGCCTTGACATCTGTCATTGGATAGCGTGCGAGCACGCCAGTTGCTATTGCGTCAAATAAAGCGTTCGATATAATAGCAGAATACTCGGGTTTTGGCAAGCATTTTATTACATTTTTTGCAACAAGTGCTTGTCGACCCTTGCCACGTTCGAGCGGAGAGACCTCGATTGTCAAGGTCGCGTAGTGGCGACGGCCACCGATTTCACGATCAAACGTATACGTATGACGAGCGGTTTGCGCCACAGTTTCGTAATAAGAAACCATCGGCTTGCCCGTATTTGCTTTTACATTGAACTCACGTTTTAGGCGGTCAACGAGGATTTCCAAGTGGAGTTCCCCCATTCCGCACAAAATCATCTGGCCGGTTTCTCCATCAGTGCGCGTTTGGCACGTCGGATCTTCTGCAGCCAACAAATCCAAAGATGCAATCAACTTATCCTTGTCTGCGGTGGATTTCGGCTCAATTGCCATAAACATCACCGGCTCAGGAGCCGTGATGCCCATCAACGCGACAGGACGGTTTTCCGCACAGAGCGTATCGCCTGTTGTTACATCCTTCAAACCAACGACAGCGCCAATATCGCCTGCTTCGAGGACTTCAAGCTCTTCCTCGTCATCAGACTTTACGCGCAACAACTTCATGATGCGTTCACGTTTACGCGTGCGGGGATTATACACATTCTGGCCGCGTTTAAGGACACCGCCATAAACACGTACGAAGAAGAGACGCCCCACATAAGCATCTGTCGCGATTTTGAAAACTAAAGCAGACAACGGCGCAGCAACATCCATTTCAATTTCTGTCGCTTCGTCGGTCTTCACATTTGTGCCGACCGGAGCCTTACGCTCCAAGGGCGCCGGCAAGTAATCTACAACCCCGTCCAACAATGCCTGAACGCCACGATTGCGAAGGGACGTTCCGCAGAAAACAGGAACGATTGCCAATGCGATAACAGCGCGACGTAATGCCGCCTTGACCGCAGCAACGTCTTGCTCGGGGTTTTCAAGATACGCTTCCATAAATTCATCATCGCATTCAGCCAATGCTTCAAGCAATGCCTCATGGCCGGCCTGAGCATCATCAGCATATGCTTCGGGAATCGCCTCGTCAACAAACGTGCGACCTTCAGCATCCGTATAGCGACGGAATTGCATGGAAATTAAATCGATTTCGCCTTCATAAGTCTCTGCTGCACCGACAGGCATCATAACAGGAACGGCATTTGCAGAGAGCTTTTCGCGCATTTCAGCAACAGCGCGATTGAAGTTTGCACCCATACGATCCATTTTGTTAACGAATGCGATACGAGCCACATTATAACGATTGGCCTGGCGCCAAACGGTTTCAGACTGCGGTTGAACGCCCCCTACTGCACAAAAAACACCCACCGCGCCGTCTAAAACACGAAGCGCACGCTCGACTTCAATGGTGAAATCGACGTGTCCGGGGGTATCAATAAGATTGATTTGGGTATCGCGCCAAGCGCATGTGATTGCCGCGGATGTGATTGTAATACCGCGTTCACGCTCTTGAATCATCCAGTCCGTTACAGTATTGCCATCGTCAACATTACCAAGACGATGCGTCATACCCGCGTAAAAGAGGATACGTTCAGTGGTCGTTGTCTTACCCGCATCAATATGCGCAACGATACCGATATTTCGAATCTTGTCCAAGGCTGTTGCCATGCAATCCTCTTGTTGTTTACGCCTCTACGGCTGATGATGTCAAAGAGCTACGATCCTTTCTCCCTAGAAAGGTATCAACAAAAATATCAAAAAGAATTCTTATTCGTCAATAAAAAAATAAAAAAATTGTAATTTTCTTTAATTTTGCACATTTCTGAAGTAAAATCTTTAATTTTTGAATTTTTCTCGCTTACTCCCCTACTCTATTTTGATGGGTTCGCGCGACTTTTTCTTCTTCCTTCCATGGTTTTCTTCTTTTTTTGAACGTAATTTTGTTACGGTTTTGAAGGTAAATAGGTATCAAAATGAAACAGCACTGATTTGACGATGAAACAGCACCTGTTTGAAACGCATTTAGCACCTGTTTGACGTTGAAATAGGCCGTGTTTGAAAAAAGGGGTAAAAATGATCATTTTTGAGATGTTTACCGCTGTTTTCTTAATTTTGAAAATCTTGGAACATCTTTCCTATATTAATATAGGAAGTATAGATGATGTACGCTCTTTTAGAGGTGGAGTTTTCGCTTGATGCGTTTAAGGAGTGTGAATTCTTCTAAGAAATTTGCAAGGTCTTTTTTTGCAACGAGGGAGATCAAGAGCAGGTAGAGGAGACCTCCAATTGTAATAGCAAGGAGGAGTGCAAGTGCAACAGGGAGGTATGTGAGCAGAAGGTTGTAGCACCAACTTACAATGCCAGCCATGGCAATTGCTGCAAAAAGTGTTTTAAAGAGAGTTGCTAAAATTGCTCCAAGATGAATGCGTAACCCTCTCCGAGAAAGAATGAAAAGGAGGATGAGGGTGTTTGCGATTGAATTTACGACGGTGCTCACAGCAATGCCTGCATGACGCCACCCTTCTGGAAGACAAAGCACGGAGAGTATGTTAAGGGTCAAATTGCCAAGGATACACCAACTTGCAACTTTTACGGGGGTTTTTAAATCTTTTTGTGCATAGAAAATTGGAATTACTGTTTTTGCTGCGGAGAAGGCGATTAATCCTGGCGCATAGGCGATGACTGCACGTGATGTCCAAAGAACGGAGTCTTGATTGAATGCGCCACGTTGATAGATAACAGAAACCGTGGGTGTTGCGAGGACGCAGAGCCCTAATGCCATTGGCGCCATGATGATAAAGATGTTTTTGAGCGCGGATTCGAAGGTCTCAAGAAGTTCTTCTGTTTGACCTGTTGCATATTGTTTTGCATAGGTTGGCAAGAGCACTGTGGCAAAGGCTGTCCCAAAGAGGCCTAGCGGGAGGTAGATGATGCGATCAGCGTATTCAAGTGCAGAGGGCGCCCATTCTGCACCATAGAAGGCAAGCCACCCATCGATACAAATATTGATTTGAGCTAGGGCGATACCGAGAGACGCAGGCCCCATTTGTAGTAGGACTTGTCGAAGGTATTTACTTTCTCGCCAACCTGTGAAGATTAAGCGGAAACGATAGCCTACGCGTTTAAGTTCTGGCAATTGAAAGCAAATTTGGGCAGCCCCTGCAATGAGGATTCCAATTGAAACTGCTCCAATTCGCCACATGCCAGTTTCTGGAAGGAAGGGGCAAACAAGAAGTAGTGTGCCGATCCATACGAGGTTGAGGATTACAGGGGTGAGGGATGAGATTGCAAAGCGATCGTGAATGTTGAGAACGGCGGAAAGAATTGCTGCAATGCAAATGAGGAGTGCATATGGCAACATAATTCGCATAAGTGGCATAGCGGTGACCCACCGTGATCCCTCTTCACACCATTGGTATTGAAATCCATAGGTTAATGCAATACCAAGACCAACGAGCAATCCAAGGGTGCATGTCATAAGTCCAAGGATGCGACCAAGGAATTGTTGCGCTTTTTCTTTGCCTTCTGTTTTTTCAATTTCGTGGAAGATGGGAATAAAGGCGGCGCCTAA
The DNA here is from genome assembly GCA_045613865.1 of Candidatus Spyradenecus sp. GTDB lineage: Bacteria > Verrucomicrobiota > Kiritimatiellia > RFP12 > DVOR01 > Spyradenecus. The sequence continues at coordinate 77,588 of JAZLBT010000009.1, forward strand.
TGCACCTTCTCCAAAAAGTCGACGAAAGAGGTTGGGAATGCGAAAGGCTATAACGAATGCCGACTGGAAGGCTCCGGTCCCGAAATATTTTGCCATGATGACTTCGCGAATTAATCCAAAGAAGCGACTAATCGCGGTCATGGCACTTACAATGCCGACTTTACCGAGGAGTTTCATTTCTTACGCGCATTCGTCACGACGGTTGTCGTGAGTTCGTCTTTATAGCAAATGTGTCGAACGGCTTCACAGAAGTTCTCTGCGCCATTGAGGATTTCAATTTCAATACGCAAATAGTAGACGGGAACATCGGTATTGGAGAGTTTTGGGAAGCGAACGGCGTCTTTTTCAGTTGTGATCATCGCATCGCAACCGAGGTCTGCAGCACGGTTAATCACCTGGATAACTTCTTCCGCTGCATATCGATGGTGGTCTGCATAGCGTGCACAGTCAACGAGTTGTGCGCCGTAGCCACGAAGGAAGTTTTCAAAGCTTTGAGGAACTGCAATTCCAGAAAGTGCAAGGATTTTCTTACCGTTCAACCACGAAAGTTCCTGATCGCCTTGCGCATAGACGTTTTTAAGTCGTTGAGGCGCATGGCGACATTCGATAATTTCAGCATGTCGATTGTACTGACGAATGCGCTGACGAAGTGCAGTTGCGTTGCCATCACTTTTTGTGATAAAGATAAAGTCTGCACGACGAATATTTTTTGCAGCTTCGCGAAGCACTCCTCGCGGAAGCATATTGCCATTGCCAAAGGGGTTTGTCTTATCGACAAGCACAATGTCACGCGAGTGTTTAAGCTTTTGATATTGGAACCCATCGTCAAGGATTAATGTGTCGCAACCAAATTTACGAATAGCATAACGACCCGACTTTACACGATTGCGATCAACAAGCACGACAACGCCAGGAAGGTTTGACGCAAGCATATAGGGTTCATCACCGCCGGTTTCAGAGTCGAGAAGGACATGGCGGCCATTTGAAACCACTAATGGCGGATCAATTTTGTCAGAGAAGATACGTTGTAAGAATGGTTTTTCCTTACGACGGTAACCGCGTGAGAGAATAGCGACTTTACGACCTTGACGTGTAAGTTCGCGAGCAAAGATTTCAACGACAGGGGTTTTGCCTGTACCACCTGCAGTCACGTTACCCACGCTAATTACTTGGCAACCCAATGGCCAACGGCGTAATACGCCGATGCGATAGAACCACATGCGCAACCAAACAACAGCTCCAAAAATCTTGGAGACGCCTTTTAAAAAGGCGAGAAAGGCATTAATCCAAAAGCCTTGTACATTTTGATCGGCTCCCTCCGTTTGAATAATCGGAATCAAGAAGCTCTCAAGACGTTCAATACGACGGACTTTATTCTTAGCCATGGGGTGTCTTTACGCGTAGAGGAATGTGCTTTGTGAGACGGATTAGTTGTCATTTTTCGTTGAACAAGCGCCAGGGCACGTTGCACAACGACCTTTACAACCGCCAAGCGAGATGTCTTCTCCCGTCCAGCAATATGTACAAATGCGTTTATCTCCGAGACCAATCGCCTTAATAACGTCTTCAACGCGTTGGAAGGCAAGCGAATCGATGTTAAGGCGGCGCCGCATTTCTTCAACCATACGCTTGTAAGGTTCGCCATCTGGGTCGCGATAGGATTCAATATCAGCGTTCGGGCCATCCATTTCAAGGATAATACGGCGTGTCATCAAATCCATCACACTCTCCGTACGCGAGAAGGTTAAGAATTCACACTTATAGAGCAATGGAGGGCAGGCAATACGAACGTGAACTTCCTTTGCGCCAGCATCATAGAGGCGGCCGACTTGATTGCGAAGTTGTGTGCCACGAACAATCGAGTCATCGCAAATAATTAAACGACGATCTTTAATTAATTCATGGATGGGAAGCAACTTCATGTTGGCAATCTTTTGGCGAATGTTTTGATTCGGTGGCATAAAGCTACGCGCCCATGTCGGTGTATATTTCACAAAAGGACGCGCATAACGAACGCCACTTTCCACGGAATAACCAAGCGCATGCGCCACGCCAGAATCTGGCACGCCAGCAACAATGTCTGCATCCACGCCCGAGCTCCGCGCAAGGTAGCCACCGCTCTTATAGCGCGACTGTTCAACGCTTACACCTTCATACGTACTCGCAGGGAAGCCGTAGTAAACATAAAGGAATGCGCAAATTGCACATTCATCAACGCCTTCAACAACGGTTTCAACACCTTCGAGCGAAAGTACAACGACTTCGCCAGCTTTCACATCACGGAGTGTTTGATAGCCAATGTTTGCAAAGGCTGCGGATTCAACTGTCACAGCATAAGCGTTGTCTTCTTCTCGATGCCCTAAAACGAGAGGTGTGCGACCATAAGGGTCACGCGCTGCATAGAGTTTACCTTTGTCAGAGAGAAGAAGCAGTGACGCAGAACCCTTCACCTTTGAGAGCGCGTAGGAAATACCTTCGGCAATTGAATCTTTCATATTGATCAATTGCGCCATGACTTCAAGAGGGTTGAGTGTTGTTTCTTTGCCGAGTTCGCAGAAGTGTGTTTTGTGGTTAGTGAGAAGGTCCTCTGCAATTTCATCAAGGTTCGAGATAAACCCAACAAAAGCAAGTGCATATGTTCCAAGATGCGAACGAACAAGGATGGGCTGATCGGCTTGATCGCTTATAACACCAAACCCGTAAGACGGATTTAAGTTTGCAAAACGTGTTGCTGCGTTATTAAAACGAACTCGGAATTGTGCATTTTGGATGTCGTGAATTGAACGATGAAACGTATTACCCGCAAAAAAGGCCATGCCGCCACGTACCGTTCCCATATGCGAATGATAGTCTGTGCCAAAATAAACATCAGAAACGCAACTTTGTTGCGAAACGACACCAAAAAAGCCACCCATAACGTCCTCCTCTGCGTTAGAAACGCAACCGTTGTAAAGCTCTTGGAACCAACTTTACAACTCTTCGACTCGAGTAAAAAAGCATTCCTATTATATCACAACTTTGTTCAAATGAGAAAAGCATTTTTCATTTTTACTTATGTTTCTCTTTATACAATGGTTTAGATGTCGCACCCTTCTTCTATTCCACCAATTGCACTTTTCTCACACGCATCTTTGTAAAACATTAATTGAAGAATGTGGAGAAATGCAGATTCCATTCCTCTCCGTCATTGCTTTACGGTAGTTTTATTTCTTATGTTTGAAAACAAATGAATCGTCAAAGAAAGTATAACATCACCCCCTTTTTTCCATTTAATAAAAATAAAAAAAGTCGTCGCTTATGCATGCGATTGTGTTATACTATTAGGCATGAAAGAGTCCGCATCAACAGCTTCGCATCAAACGATTGTTATTCCTACCGTAGCGCCCTCAAGTGGCAAAGGTGGTAAAGTTCGTTTGCTCGTTACATCGGGACCGTTAGAAGGTCGCGAGTACTTGATTTCTAGATATCCCTTTACCATTGGTTCTGGGTTGGCGAACGATTTGTCGATTGCAGAGCCAACCGTCTCTCGTCGCCATTGTGAGATTACCTCCGATGGGAAGGGTGTCTTAACAATTCATGACTTGAATTCTACCAATGGCACGAGCATTGAAGGCGTGAAGATTACCTCTGCTCGCTTGGCACCAAATACGGAAGTGCAATTAGGTCATACTCGTATTATTGTGCCATTGGTGCAGGATCGCCCAGAGTATGTTATGAGTGCTCGCGAACAACTCGGCCACTCCATTGGTCGTACGCCTCTTATGCGTCACGTCTTTCACCTTGCTGAACAAGCCATTGCTTCTACAAGTCCTGTACTCTTATTAGGCGAAACAGGGACTGGCAAGGAAGAACTTGCAGGTGATATCCACGCAGAATCATCGCGCGCGGAAGCACCATTCATTACGCTCGATTGTAATGCGTATGCCAATAACGTTGAGCTCGCGAAACGAGAACTCTTCAGTGTAGACGAAATCCCAGGTGCATTACAGCTCGCATCAAATGGTACGCTCTTTATTGACTCAATTGATATGTTGCCATCTGATTTGCAACCGCTCTTGTTACGTGCGCTTGAGACTCGCCGAGATATTCGTTTTATCTTCGCCTCTAAACAAGATCTTGCAACGATGGCAAAAGATGGGCGTTTCTATCAACCACTCTATTGCGCAATGTCGGTGATTGTAATTGAAATGCCCGCGCTTCGTCGTCGTCGCGATGACATTCCTCTTTTATTAACCTCGATTGCAGAACGTTTACACGTTAACGAATCGGTTATGGCGTGGTGTCAACAACCTTCGACCATTGCTTTTCTTATGCGCTATAATTGGCCTGGAAATATTCGTGAGCTTCGTACGTTGATTGAAAAATTGCATTCGTTAGGACGTATTCCTGCAGACATTGCCTCGTTCCTACAAGGGGACGTGAAGGCTGTCATAGAAGAGAAAACAACGACCGACGAAGTAGACATGAAGATCGCCGCAGATGTCCCCTTTAAGGATTTGAAGAGTAAAATCATTGAAGATTTTGAACGCAAATATCTTTCTGATCTTCTCGCGCGCAATGCACAGAACATCTCCCTTTCTGCGCGTGCTGCAGGCATTGAACGCGGCTACTTGCAACGCCTTATTCGTAAATATGGTATGCGTTCTGCGGACTAATTCTAACGTTCATTTACCGCTATGGCTTACATTACTCATTTACATGGACGTTTAGACGAAAAACAACCCACTGGTATCGTAATTGAATGTGCTGGTGTTGGGTATGCGCTTACCGTTCCTCTTTCTACCTTTGATCGCCTTCCAGCAACAGGCGAAGAGGTCAAACTCTACACGACCCATATTGTTCGCGAAGACGACGAACTTCTCTTTGGTTTTGCCACTACACGCGAACGTCAGTTCTTTCAGGCGCTTCTCACGATTTCAGGAATTGGCCCAAAGCTTGCGCTCAACGTTCTCTCTGGGTTAACACCAGGAGAACTTGCAACCGCCATTGCAGAGGGGGATGTTAAACGCCTCTCCTCAATCTCTGGTGTTGGTAAAAAAACTGCAGAACGCATCATCGTTGAGCTCAAAGATAAAATCGACCCCATTGAGGCAATCTCTCTTCGCCATAAAGAAACCGATAACGCTGAGGCACCATTGGCGTTACGGGATGCGATTCTCTCGCTTATTGCCCTTGGTAATAAGGCTGAAGACGCTCAAAAAATGGCACAAGCCGCTTATGAATCTAACCCCAAGGCAAGCGTACAAGATATTATTCGCCTTGCTTTACGTCGCTAATAAAGGAAATAATAATGAGCAAAAGTTTTGAACTTGAAGGCACCCTCATGGAAATCATGGATATCCAAACCTTCCAATCTGGGTTCACCAAACGTGAATTCGTTGTACGCGAAGAGGACGATCGCTACCCACAAGACATTAAAATGACCCTAACGCGCAATCAGTGCAACTTAGTCGAAAACTTTAAAATTGGTGATCGCATTCGTGTAACCTTCTCTCTCCGTGGCAACAAGTGGCAAGAACGCTACTTCACCGACCTTAATGCATTCAAAATTGAACGCATTGAAGTCGATGGTTCAACCGTTGAACCTATTGAAATGCCAGAGACAGATTTCGTAACTGACGAAATTGCTGACGATGACATGCCCTTCTAATCCAATAGAAGAACCGTTTACCGTTGCGCGGCTTCTCTCAATGGGAGCCGCGTATCTTGTGCGCCATGGAATTCCCGAAGAAGAAGCACCAACGCAAGCAGAAATCCTTGTCACAGAAGCACTCCATATTTCTCCTGGACGCCTCCTTCTCGAACAGCACCGACAAGCAACGGAAAATGAACGCGAACAATTGCGCACATTCTTTTTACGATGCGCGCGAGGCGAACCCATTCAGTACATTATTGGCGAATGGCCTTTTCACAACATCACCTTAAAAACTGATGCGCGCGCACTTATTCCACGTCCCGAAACCGAACAACTTGTAGAACGTATTCTTCACTCTGAAGAATGGAAACACGCAACTTCTATTGTTGATATTGGAACTGGTACAGGCGCAATTATTCTCTCTCTCGCGAAAGCAGATACAAGTGGCACACGGCAATTTCACGCCATCGACATTTCTCCAGACGCACTCGCACTTGCACAGGAGAATGCAACTCGTCTTGGATTAAGTCACCGTGTTACCTTTGAACTCGCGAATGGAGCCTCAACCCTCCCTCAACGAAGTGTTGATATTCTTGTTTCTAATCCGCCCTACATCTCCACTGCGGACACCGATGCACTCCCTCCATTGATCCTTACTAACGAGCCACGAACAGCGCTTGATGGTGGAGAAGACGGCCTGCAAATCATTCGTCAAATCATTCTTGATGCAACCCTTGCACTTAAACCCAATGGTGCAATTTTTCTCGAGATTGGCGACGAACAAGGACTTTCGGTTAAACGACTCCTTGACTGTGCGGGCTACAGTAATGTAACAATTTTCAAAGATTATGCTCATCACAATCGTTATGCTTATGGCCGTATCATCGGCTAAACCTTCCCCCACCCTTCTATAAAAATCAATCCTCTGATTGATATAAAATTTAGTGTATATTTTATGAAGTAATTTTGATACAATACGTCCTTTTAGGAGATTGCGTAATGGCAGGATTTGATATTGATAGAGTCGCGCATCTTGCGCGTTTAGATTTAACAGATGAAGAACGTACAACCTTTGGTGGACAACTTGAAACCATCGTTGCTTATGTCGATCGCATTGCAAGTTTAGACGTTGAAGGCTTAAACCCAACGTTACACGGACATAGCGTGAATAATATTTTCCGAGAAGACACTCCTGTGACGGGCTTAGAGACAGAAGTCATTTTGGCCAATGCTCCAGCACGCATTGATGAAGAAATCCGTATGCCTCGCGTGGTAGAATAAGGAGTACGTATGAACTTCGCAAAAATGACAATTACAGAAACGTTGAAGGGTCTCAAAGAAGGCGCCTTTACGTCGGTTGATGTTGTTAAGGGTCTCCTTGAAGTGATGGAAGCTTCGCAATCAACCATCCATGCCTATGTTACTATTGATGGCGAAGGCGCGTTAAAACAAGCAGAAGCTTGCGATCGTATGCGCGCAGAGGGCGTTGATTTACCTCTTTTAGGCGTACCAATCGCAATTAAAGATAACATGAATGTTATGGGCCAGCCTTGCACCGCATCTTCGCGTATCTTAGAAGGTTATACGGCTCCGTATGATGCAACCGTAATTGCAAAGTTGCGCGCTGCAGGCGCCATTTTCCTCGGTCGTACCAATATGGATGAATTTGCTCTCGGCTCCACCACACAAACTTCTGGTTTTGGACCAACCGAAAATCCTGTTGCACGAGGTTGTATCCCTGGTGGATCTTCGGGAGGAAGCGCTGCGGCTGTTGGCGGAGACTTGGCAATTTGCGCATTGGGTTCTGATACAGGCGGATCCATCCGTCAGCCGGCTTCACACTGCGGTTTAGTAGGCGTCAAACCTACCTATGGTCGTGTCTCCCGCTATGGCATTGTTGCATGCGCTTCTTCGCTTGACCAAGTTGGCCCAATGACCAAGACAGTTGAAGATGCCGCACTCTTGTTAAATGTCATCTCAGGTGTTGATCCAATGGATGCTACTTGCCTTGATGTCCCTGTGCCTGACTACACCACCGCATGGGCAGATGCTGATCCCGAAAAACCTCTCGCAGGAATGACAATTGGTTTGCCCATTGAATACTATGGCGAAGGCATGGATCCTGAAGTTCGTGCTCTTGTTGAGGCAACAAAGCAACGCGCTGTTAATCTCGGCGCAACACTCAAGGAAATTTCCCTCCCACACACGGATTATGGTATTCCAACCTACTACATTTGCATGACTGCAGAACTCTCTGCAAACCTTGCCCGCTTTGATAGTGTTCGCTACGGCTTGCGCGTGCAGTGTGATGATGTGATTGAACAATACAAGAAAACACGTGCAGAAGGCTTCGGTGCAGAAGTGAAGCGTCGTGTCTTATTGGGAACATTTGTCTTATCGAGTGGCTATTATGATGCTTACTACAATCGCGCACAAAAGGTTCGCACATTGATTCGTCAAGATCTTGACGCCGCCTTTAAGGAGTGTGATTGCTTGCTCTCTGCTGTTACCCCGGAACCCGCATGGCCGTTAGGTGTTTACCAAAACGATCCCATTCGTAACTATCTCTCCGACGTCTTGACAGTTTCAGCCAACCTCTCGGGTTGTAGCGCAATCGCAATCCCCGCTGGCAAGACCGAAGAAGGAAAACCCGTTGGCGTTCAACTTATCGGTCCAAACTTCGGAGAAATGACCCTCTTTAAGGTCGCAAAAGCGTTGGAAATCGCACGCTAAGAAACGGAGCATATCATGGAATACGAAGTCGTTATTGGCCTTGAAACTCACGTACAATTAAAGACAACGACCAAGATGTTCTGCGGTTGCGGAACGACCTTTGGCGCCTCTCCTAACTCCCATGTTTGCCCTGTTTGCTTAGGTTACCCTGGCGCACTTCCAAGCATGAACAAGGAAGCCATTCGCTACACTGTAATGGCGGGCTTAATGTTAGGTTGTAAAATTGCTGAATATGCAAAGTTTGATCGTAAGAACTACTTCTACCCAGACTCTGCAAAAAACTACCAAATCACCCAACTTGACTACCCACTTTGCCTTGGGGGTGGTGTAGAAATCACAGGTGAAGATGGCAATAAGAAAACTATTCGCATCCACCATATCCACTTAGAAGAAGATGTTGCAAAATTAACACATCGTGCAGGCGCATCGGGTGTTGACTACAATCGCGCGGGGACACCTCTCATGGAAATCGTCTCTGAACCCGATATGCGTTCGCCTGATGAAGCTATTGCCTACCTCAATGCACTCCGTGAAATGATGATTTATGCAGGCGTCTCTGAATGTAACCTTGAAGAAGGCAACATGCGCTCGGACGTCAATGTTTCAATCCGTCCAAAGGGTCAAACGGCCTATGGCACAAAGATTGAAATCAAAAACATGAACACCTTTAGCGGCATTCATGCCGCATTGGAATATGAAATTGCACGACAAAAGGCTGCCTTAGATGCAGGGCAAGCCCTCCGCCAAGAAACGCGCCGTTGGGACACAGACCTCTTCGAAACGCAAGTCATGCGCTCAAAGGAAAATGCGGACGACTATCGTTATTTCCCCGAACCAGACTTGATGCCCATCGCACTTACACAAGAGCAAATCGCGACATGGGCTAAGGATCTCCCTGAAGCACCTGCAAAGCGTCGTGAACGTATGATTGCCGAATATGGCATTCCCGAATACGATGCCGGCGTACTCTCTGCAGATCGTGCATTAGCAGACTTCTTTGAAGCCGTCGCTAAACACTGTGGCAATGGTAAACTTGCCTCCAATTGGGTGATGGCAGAAGTGCTTGCACTCACAGCAAAGACGGGTGTTAGCTTACAAGATGCGGCATTAACCGCTGAAATGTTAGGCGACTTACTTAAGCTTCTCAATGACAAAACTATCAATGGTCCAACTGCAAAGGCCCTTCTTCCCGAACTCTTCGAAAAGGGCGGAGACCCCGTTGCGATTGTTAAAGAACGAGGCCTTGGCCAAGTGTCAGACACATCTGCAATTGAAGCTTTTGTCGATGCTGTGATTGAAGCAAACCCAAAGGTCGTGGGTGAAATTAAATCCGGCAAGATGGCAGCAATGGGCTTCCTCGTAGGTCAAGTTATGAAACAATCCAAGGGAAAAGCTTCCCCTCAAATTGTTCAAGAACTCCTTCGTAATAAGCTTGCCTAAAACAAAAGAAGAGCGGAGTTTTTCTCCGCTCTTCCTCTTTTAAACACGGATTTGTACTAATTTTCTAAAAATGCAATAGTACAAATGTATTTTTCCTCAAAAATAAAGATCTTCTACTTGATTTTATCTAATTACCAACCTACCGCATCAGCATCTTCTGTTTGCTTTGCAATATCAACGGTCTTTTGGAATATCGTCTTACGTTGACGGTCATTCACGAGCAACTGGAAGGTATATGTACGCTCTACAAGATCATCGAATGACGCATCAAGGTTCATAATCGTACCTTCCAAGAAGAAGTCAGCCTTGACATTCACCCGATCTTCAATACTTGCATTAACCGAACCCTTATTCGTCGCAATCAATTCAACGAGACCACTATTCAACAAATCCTCATTAATGCGACCTGCTATTTGGGCAAGATCAATAGTAACATCTGTCTTATTAAGAATCGACCCCAATGTCAACATCGGCAAGCGCCCTTGCTCCGCCTTAAAGTTTTTAATTCTAGGATTATTCAAAAGCGCTTGTGTAACTTGTCCTGCCGCATTCTTAAAATCCTGCAAATCAACACCCATGGTTGTAATTGCCTGAACACCACCAGCAACAATTCGCGTCGGCTGTTTCGGTGCACATCCTATAAAAATGGCAGTAACAGCCATAGAACACATCAAAAAAACAGTCTTCTTCATTTTCTTTTCCTCTCTAAAACTTATTCTGGACGTGCCATCTTAATTCGGAATCCTTCAGCAGAGCGGGATGGCGCAGTAAAGACAAGATGATGGCTTTCTCGTGGTTCAAAAATCAACTGATTCCAACCTCCGCCAGCCGTTTCCATTGTCATGGTATGTTCATCACTCCACTCGACCTTGTAATTGATGGCAAGGCGATCTTCTGTGTAATTCTCTAGAATCGTCTGAACACGCAAAAAACCTTCATCATTCCTTGCACGTGTTGTCCGAACAACCCCAACCTGCGCAGCTAAGCTATGATCATGATAATGATGTTCTAACTGCAAATGCTGCGACAATGGATCACAATGATGCGCCTGACTTACATTCACCGCAGGCGAATGACACCCGCCTAAAACCACCATAAATCCAAGACCGAGTAACGACAAAGATACTACCTTCATTCTCCACTCCTTTAACGTATTTTGAACGTTGTAATGGTTGGTCGTGCGCCATGATAAAGGGTTCTTACATAAATAACCCAAACCTGACCTTCTACTGGTAATTGTACCGCTTGTTGTACACCTCCGTCAAGTAAAACCTTTACTTTTCGATCCGTAGGCAATGGTGCACACGCTACACTAAAAGATTGTGGTAGTGTTGACCAAAGACGCGTGTCGGCAACATTTGTTGTTGCCTGATAAAGCAATGTTGAAAGGAAGGTTACCAACTCTATCAGCGGATCATCCGAATGACGAGCCATTTCCGAAGCCGTTACCGTAATCGCCGTCTTTGTAATAATAGAGGCAATTGTTCGCGTTAAACGAATCGAAAAGTCGTCTTTGTATGCTTGCGCTACAACAGCGTCCATATCGCATAGAGGCTCGGCAACAACTTTTTCCTGCGAGGTGCACAACTGCACTCTACTAAATGACTTTGGACGCGTTTGTAATGTTGCAAACGCAACACCTGTATACGAAATCGTTCGTCCCGTAAAAATGGGAATAAGCAACTGCATTTCCTTCAAATATGGCGCTAGCCCTGATTCATGAAAAATATAAACCATCGGTTTTGATGTTGGAGCCTCGCTATAACGCGCGAATTCAGCTTGCAAAAAATTATTCTCCGGATACATCGACAAAACACGCGAGAGACTATGACGTGCATGTTCATAGTCTGCCATATCCACACCCGCATAATGGTGATAAAAAGCAACTAAAAACTCTGCAAAGGGATTCACATAAGCAGCATAACCCGTCGTATTTGGTAGCGCATCTAGAAGGGCATTCGTTTGCGATGTCATCTCGTCTCGCGCACGTTGAATCGTTGCTGCATGCTTACTTTTACGCTCATCTGAACGAATCTTCCGAATCTGTACAGCATGATCTGCAACAGCCTCTTGCTGATAGCGATAAAGTCTCCTTAAAATTTGACGCGCGGAGGAAATCTCTCCCAACTGGAAAGCATTCAATGCCTGATAGACACACATCATAATTGCTTCATAACCCTGCCCACGGTAAGGAAGAGAGTCCGGTGTTGTCAACAATGAAAATCCCTCGCGTGAAAGCGAAATCCGTGCCGACTTTTGATGCGCAGAATAAATCCGTTCTGCTCGCGTAAGATATGACTGACTTCGATGAAAATCCTCTAGCCGTTGCGATTGCATCGCCTGCAGACGCCATGCTTGAGCCGCTTCAAGACAAATAAGTAAAGCATCTTTATTCGAATCGCTTTCAGCATACCTCGCGACAAGCGTTTCAGAGACTTGACTTGCGCTCACCCCATCGCCACGAAGATAAGCCGACCGACAATCAGCCACTCGTTGTTCATACGTCACACAGCCCAAAAAGAAAAGACTGCCAACCCAAGCAACAAGTTTAAATATATTTTGTCGATACCATTTTACGAACATATAAGCTAAACCAAAGCCTTATTTCCTAACAAAAAGCCTCGCAATCGCGAGGCTCTATCATTTACTTAGCTTGATCATCGGTGAGTTCTTTTCGGATCTCATCTGCCTTCTCTCGAGCAGCTTCATTTCCTTCACGAAGACCACGCTTAAATTCACCCGATGAACGACCAATCGCACGTGCAATATCAGGAAGCTTCTTTGCGCCAAAAATAAGCACCACAATTACCAAAATGATCAACAACTGAATAATGCCGGGTCTCATTTGACTTCTTCCTTTCTCTTTCGCGCTTTAATCTCTCCACGAATGGTTCAATTATAACACAACAATCAAAGACTTGTAAAGCGATTTAGCGATAAAGACGCGTCGCGCGTTGTGCAGCACGATCCGCCTCTCGGCGCTTTACCGTTTCGCGACGATCCACGGCATCTTTACCTTGGCAAAGTGCAAGCTCAACCTTTACCTTCCCTCGCGAATTCAAATAAATCCGCAATGGAATAAGCGAAAGGCCCTTCTGCTCCACCTTTGCTTTCAAGCGACGGATTTCTTCCTTGTGCATGAGCAAACGGCGTGTTCGAAGGGCCTCATGATTAAAGTGCGTACCAAAGGCATAAGGCGGAATACGCACTTGCATAAGCCAAAGCTGAAGCGTATCATCGACCTTACACCAAGCACCCATAAGGTCACCTTCGCCATTACGAAGGACTTTGACTTCTGTTCCGACAAGCTCAATCCCTGCCTCAAACTTTTCAAGCACCTTATAGTCATGTGTCGCCTTACGATTTACCGCAAGATTACCATTGACGGGGACGCGTTTTGAAAGCTTGGCTTGAGCCATAAATCACATCACTTTTCGCGCGTCCAACGTTCGCGAGCCTGCATATGCTCTTCTACCGCCTGCATATCAACCTGTGCGACCACGAGGCCTTCAGCAATCTCACGAAGAGCAATATCTGCCTTATCTTCAAACTTCGACAAGGGACGCAAGAAGGGGCGTTCGCCACGATTCAACTGGCGTGTACGCTGAGAAACGAGATTGACCAAAACGGGAACGCTAGGGATGCGAGCACGAGCCTTTTCAAGCACTTCAAGATTCATATCTGTCTCCAATCTAAAGATTCAACGTACAAACATTACGCCGCAGGCACTGCTTCAGCTACAGGTGCAACCGGAGCTTCAGGAGCCTCAACAGCTGGAACGGCTGGGGCGGCTGGGGTGGCTGGGGCTTCAACAGCAGGTGTTTCCACAACAGGGGCCACAGGAGCTTCCACTGCAGGGGTTTCTACTGCGGGCGTAGCTTCCACAGGCGTTTCAACCGCAGCAGGGACTTCTTCTGCCACTGGTGCAGGAGGAGGAAGTGCTGTTGAAACAGAGAATTCACCCTTTGGAGCTCCACCCTTGTAAATCATCGCAATGAGAAGGCTGTTGATGATAAGAGCAATACCAAAAATTGCCGTTGCACGAGAAAGCACATTACCTGTGCGACCGCCAAATACTTCTTCACCAAAACCACCACCAAAGGAGGAGCCCATTCCACCCGACTGATCTTTCGGCGGTTGAAGCATAACAACGCCCACCAAAAGTAATGCTAAAATAACTTCAATCACAAATAAAACACCAAGGATAAACGACATAATTTTTCCCTTTCAATAAACAAATGTGCGAATAGTACCAAAAAAACAAGAAAAAGTCAACTGTTCTCATTACATTAATTTATATAATGAATAAATTCACTCTCTTGGGATAACAAAAAAGCGACATCTACGTAGATGCCGCCTCTTCATTTCTTGTAAAACAATACTTACTTTTTCAATGCCTCTGTAGCAGCCTTTGCTGCCATTTCCGCAAAAGGAATCTTGTTACGAGGATGGACATCATTGAAGTCTCCAAGTCCAGCATTAAAGGTATCAAGATAAATCGCACCTGTTTCTTTACACACTTCTTGCTGTAACTTTCGATAAGGTTCCCAATCTCGATTCATCACTGGCAATCCGACCATTAAAAACGGCACCGACACATCTGGACGCAACTCTCGTACAATCGCTTGCAATGTCTCGCGCATATAATCCTCCTTCAATGGAGCTCCTGCGCGATGGCCTACACCAGTTGTTGCATTCGACTCGCCTTGATACCACAAAATTCCTGTAAGTGGCAAGTCTTTCACACGCGCAATACCCGTGCGGTACAACTTATTTAACCCCCACCACTGACTCTCTGCATTTTGACGACGGCGATACTCACGCGCACACCATGTGCCAGGAAATGCCGCATTCGTATCAATCTGATGACGATCGGTCACAATCTGCAACAAATTTGGAAAGATTGCTTGACCATCAGCCTTCATGGCCGCCATTGTACTCTCTTCGAGAAAAGCTTCTGTCGGTGCGCCACCTGCACAAACTAAAAGAATAACGATAGGAGCCTTTGTTGCTTCTGCACGACGAATAGCAAATGAAATCGCCATCGCACTCCACTGTTTAGCATTTTGAGGGGTAACTTTAATCCACTCATCCGTGGTCGCATTCCAAATGCGGATGTCATATTGTGCCGTTGCTGCAGCTTCTTTGTCCGCGTCCACACAACGACCTAACGGCCAAAACATATTTGACTGTCCTGCGCACAACCACATCTCTGCCGTCGTAGCAATATCCGCAGGCAACATAATTGGAGTCTTTTCCGGCGTCGTCAGCACACGATATGTTTCCTTTGCAATAAGGGTTGCGCCTTCTGCCGTTGGATGAATCTTATCAGGCATTAAACGCTCCATCCCATCTCGCAGGGGCTCTTGCATATCAATCAACGTTGCATTCATCGCCTTCGCAACCTTTTGCAATTCTGTCTGCATCAAGAACGGTTCAGGACTACGATAAAACTTTTGACCTGGAGCAAGCGGCGCAAGCTTCCCCCAAATATAAAGCTTGGGTTGCGTTGGCAACGCCTGATAATCTGCAAGCAATGTGCAATAATCCTTTGCCCATGCTCCAGGATGAGTCTTCTCGTACTTAATAAATTCGCCATTGTCATTAATACCAAGATTACAAATCACAATATCGGGCTGCCATTCCAACGCCGCCGCATGCTCTTTCATATAACGAAATCCGCGACGTTCATTCCCGCGCCAAGAATGCAAATAAATCCCGCGTCCTGAATTTCCAAAATTACGCACTTCATACCCATCTCCAAGCAAACCTTGCAATTGCGCAGGATAACTCTTGGAGTCTCGTTCTGCAATGCCCAAACCAAAGGTAATCGAATCGCCAATACAGGCCACCTTAATCTTCTCTGCTGCACACAATAGACCACTTAGACATGCCATAAACACTAACGTCAAACATTTCAACATGCTAACACCTCTCTTTTTTAAGTCCCCGACATAGGAACTAACTTTTCCTTATTATACCATGTTTCAAAAGCAATAACAAAATCAAAAAAATACTTTTCTTCTCCCGCCTCTAAAAAACACAAGACGAAACAATCTGCTTTAAAAGAAGGTGTCTATGAAATAGATATTATTTCATCTCTGCACGAACTCGGAAAAATCGATGTGTTTGCATGTTATAAGGCGACCAAGTCGCATCGCTGAGCATAATCTTACCCTCAAGCACAAAATCAACCAATGCTGCCGAATGCGGAGCGTAGTGTACTTGCTTAAGCGTACCATCAGCATTGAACTCAAGATGTGTAATCCGAAGCTTATCGGTGGCATCATTTGGATGTGTACCACAAAGATATTCCTTCCATGTGAGTTGGCCATCGTTATCAGCATCCCCTTGAGCAAGGGTTGCATAAGTTGCAGCAGAGGTGGATGCTGTCGCAAGCCCAACCGAACGGAACCAGTAGTGCGGAATCGCCAACGAAGCCCCTGAATCAGTCATCAGTGACACTTCTGGAATTGTATAATTAACCGTTGATGTTGCCGAACGTAATGCAAGTACCGCATCATGATACGCCTCATCGCCTTGCGAATTACAAGCAATAAACGTAATCAATACACGCGAACCATCTAAATTCGTGAGCGTTTGTGGCGAACGAATAACCACGTCAAACACATTCGGTTCATGCAAATAAACATTGATTGCCGAATCAGGAATAAGCGTAGGGCAACTCGACTGCGCACGGAGTTTCGTCACAGCATCATTACACATCACACGGAAAACCGAAGTACCACTTAACGCACCATTTAAACGTGGCCCACTTAACGATCCACTTGCAGGCGATGTCACCGAGAGAATCGTAGGGGCGGCATCCATTTCAACCGTTGCCGTTGTAAAACCCCAAATAATTTCCGCTTCTTCAGCATCAATCTTAGGTTGCACGGAGATTCCATAACGTACGCCCTCTACAAGACCGCTTAGCGTTTGTTGACGCACTGTTGCGCCTACGTTCCATACACGAGGCGTTCCAGCGATATATGCATCCGATACTTTAAGCTCCCCTATGTGGTAAGCACAACTAGAAAAATACTTCCCTGCTGTATGACAATAGCGTAAACGAAGTTTACAAAATTGCCCCGCGTAATCGCCAAGCGAAAAAGATGTTGCCTCCCACGAGCCAGAAGCATTATCCGCGGAAGGGAGCGTTGCAATCGTTGTCCAATCCAAGGTGTCTTCACTCCAAAGTTGAACTTCAAGCACATGATTTAATGTATAATCTGCTTTTGACACACAGGAGAATGTAGAGGTTGCAGTTGGAATAAATAGCGTCTGAAAGGTGTAGCCCTGTTCGAAAAGCGTGTTTTGTGTCGTTGTCTTAAATACAGAAATTGATGAGCCATTGTAGGATGCCTTTGTCGTGCTAAAGAGATTCGTGTTTGTCGCTGGGTCATCAATTGATGTAGCCGAATCGCTCCAGGTGGACAATGTTTGATAAGGCACAGCCTTCACCGTAAACCCCGTAAAGGTATCTTGCCAATAATGAGGAACATGCCACTTGATGAAGATTCCATTCTGTAACTGCTTCGGCAATGGGTCAAGGTTCACCTGTGGTCGCGGCGAGTGATACGCAACGAAACTCTCAATTTTTGCATTATTAGCCGAATAGAAGGCATCATTCTGTCCTCCCCAACCATAATTTAAATGTAAATAGATCGTTCCTGACGCATCTTTTGCATAACCATCAGTAATAACCGCATGCCCTGGAATGGACGTGGGGAGAGGAGCCCCATCTTCGAGGGAGTCAATTATCAACGCCAACTGCAAATCCGAAAAGTAAGAAGAAGCCGTCTTGTTACCTACCTCGCCATAATCGTACCATTCATTTTCACAGGGGGCATCCCACGGGGCGCCCGATCCCTCTGAATCGAAATTCATCCCCGAAAGAATATCCGTTAACAACCCCACACGCGCAATAGGCAAACGATTTCCCTCCGTCTCAGTGTTCCACTCATAAGTATTTTTAAGTGCAGACCAATCGATTGGTTGACCACCGTGAAACCGCATCTCATAATCTTTATTCAACGCTCCATTATTCACGCGAAGCGTTTCTGTAAAGATATCACCTAGACGCGCAGGCCACTGATAATAACGCATAATCTGCGAATACATCGTTGCCACACACCCCAACGGCATTCGTCCACAATAACCTAACTGCCCTCTTGATTCTGCTTCATGCTGTGGGGCAAAATCATTCCATGGGGCCCATTGATTCCACTTCGTTGTAAGCAAAGGTCCAACTTGGCGAGTATAGGTCACAGCACGAAGTGAAAATGGCGAGGGATTAAGGAGGCGTGCCCATGCCTGTTCGGTAGCACTTTTTACCTCCTCTGTAAGCGAAAAAAGTTGCGTATCTAACATCTCATGTTCATAGACAAGCATTTGATGATACGTCTGTATAACCAATGCAGGATGTCCTTCTGGTGGCATTACATAATCATGTTGACTATAAGAAAGTAAGGGGTCAACCTTGGTGCTTCCCGAAAGCATAAGGTGGCCTCGCGGAGAGAGATGCACACACCACAACTCCCCTACCTCCTCTACCGAACGAATCGTACTTAAAGGAAAGGTCGATTGAAAAAGCGGTTCAGAGAGAAGTGTCTCTGCCACACATTGGGCTTCTTCCGCAGAAACAAGACGAGCAGCCGTTACTCTTGTAAACACGCTCAAAAGTATTACGATAATCCACAACTGCATTTTCTTATATAACATCCCGCACCTCTTTTGCGTTCGACTTAATATAAACATCTCAAATTATAGCACATTTAATTTCCCCTCATCTACTTTTACACACAAAAAGAACACTGACAATCCTCGTCTTATGTTAAATCATCTCCATAAGAAAATAAAATCGTATACAAAGGGACTCAAATCATGCTATAATGCCAAAAAAGGAAACATTGACGTTATGGAATTAAGTGCTCAGCTTTACGTTGTCGCGACACCGCTTGGGAATCTTGGAGATATCTCAGAGCGCGTACGAAATCTTTTGGCGTCAATTCCTGTTATTGCCTGCGAAGATACACGTAGGACGTGGCAGCTACTTTCATCGCTCAATATTCCGCGACCTGAAATGTTCTCCTATCGTCAGGGCAACGAAGATGCTGTAACAAAACGCATCGAAGGCTTCGTTCGCGCAGGGACACCTGTTGCTCTTTGCTCCGATGGCGGTTACCCTGGGATTAGTGACCCTGGCTATCGCGTTATTCGCCGTTTTGCGACAGAGGGCTTACCCTACACAGTGCTCCCAGGACCTTGCAGTGTTGACCTCGCATTAATCCTCTCTGGCTTGCCAACCTCAAGTTATACCTTCAAAGGTTTTCCTCCTCGTACCACGGGGAAAAAACGCAAGTTCTTTGAACAAGAGCGCGAACTTCCGCATACAATGATTTATTTAGAGTCTCCGTTTCGACTTGTAGCAAGTCTCAAAATGGCGCTTGAGGTCTTTGGTGACCGCGAAGCAGCCGTTTGCTTTGAGATGACAAAACTACATGAACGCGTTGAACGCGGGACTTTATCCGTACTTATCCAACGACTCGAAAAACAAACGGTAAAAGGGGAAATTACGTTTGTTATCGCTGGAGATAATCCTAAATTCACCCATACAGAAGAAGACGAAGAATGAAAAAACTTCTCACACCGCTCGCAATTGCATGTCTTGCAACTGCACCCTCGTTTGCTGACACAGTAACCACCATTCATGGTGACGTCATCAATGGCAAAATCACCCTCATTCACGCGGGCAAAGTCTCCATCGAAACCGCCTTCGCCGGTACACTCAGCATCGCACGCGAAGACATCAAGTCAATTGATTATACCGAACCCGAAATCGTCTATGCTCGTAAAGATGCCTCGATCCGCGATAAAACCGAAGTGAAAATTCAGAAAAATGAAGCTGGCGAAACACAGTTCGTCAACATCGCTGACGAAGCACTCTCCTTGCAAGATGTTGCCACCGTATGGGCAAAGGATGCTGAAGACCCCGACTTCCCCACACCGAAAGAATGGTCGGGCACCTTCAGCCTCGGCTTCAATGGACACAAGGGTAGCACGGAGGATTTCAACGCATCCTTCTATGCCGACGCCATTAAAACAGCCACTGACTATCGCCTCAAGCTCTACACCTCTATGACAAAGAGCCGCTCGGAGGGCGAGGAAACCGCAGCTCAATACATCGCAGGCCTCGACTACGAACATTTGATGCGCGACTCGGAAAAATGGTCTATCTACCTCCGCGATGAAGTCCAACACAATCGTTATAGCGACTACCGCCTACGCAATGTGGCTGCAGCCGGTGTTGGGTACTACGTCTTTAAAGAAACCGTAGATGCGTGTGAACACTCCCTCCGACTCCGTGCCGGTATTGCTTACACCTACACAGACCACTACTCTACCGATCCCGTCACAGGTGAAGCTTACACGAGTAACGATATCGCTCTCGACCTCGGTCTTCTCTTTCATTGGGATTTCACCAATGGTCTAAAGTGGACAACCGAACTTACCTATACACCCGTCATCGACGATCCCGCCAATGGTGTTATCGTTCATGAAACAAAGGTCAGCTACTTGCTCAAGGATCTCGAAAACATCTCCGAAAAGCTTGCAGGTATTGCCCTTGAAGCTGGCGTTCGTAACGAATATCAGACCGAAGTCGAGAATGATGTTGAGGACCTTGATACTGCCTGGTTCCTCCGCTTCTCGAAATCTTGGTAATCCACAAAAAGGATACGCTCAATGGAGCCGATTAAACTTGGTGTTAATATCGACCATGCCGCCACGTTGCGTCAAGCACGTGGCGTAGACTATCCTAATCTTGTAGACATCGCGCGCCTTGTTGAAGAGGCTGGCGCCCACGGCATCACTATTCACCTCCGCGAAGATCGCCGCCATATCCAAGACTATGACGTCTACACCCTACGCAAAACCTTGACCACGCGCATGAATCTCGAAATGGCAAACAACCCCGACGTGCTTCGTGTTGCTCTTGAGGTTTGCCCCAACGAAATCTGCCTCGTGCCCGAACGCCGTCAAGAACTCACAACAGAAGGTGGCCTTGATGCCGTAGGACAATTCGATGCCTTACTTCCCACCATTAAAGCCCTCACAAAGAACGGTTCCGAAGTTTCTCTCTTTATTGCACCAGATAAATGCCAACTTGAAGCAGCCGCCAAACTTGGCGCACCTTATGTTGAACTTCACACCGGAGCTTACGCCAATGCGACGGGCGATGAACGTAAACGCGAACTCGAGGCCTTGCATGAAGCCGCAGCCTATGGTCAAACATTAGGCCTTCGAGTCAATGCTGGTCATGGATTAACGATGAGCAATGTCGCCCCATTACTCGACATCCCTAACCTTGATACACTCAACATTGGCCATAGCATCATCACCCACGCCCTCTTTGTTGGCATCCAACAATCCGTTCGTGACATGCTTACCGCCATTCAACGATAAATCACTATGGACATCACTCCTAAACCTGTTGGAACATACGAAATCCTCCATGAAGATGCAAAAAGCGGGGCACGTATCGGCCGCCTTTGGACGCAACATGGCCCCGTTACAACCCCCGTCTTCATGCCCGTCGGTACACAAGCGACCGTCAAAACCCTTGGAGCCGAAGACCTTGAGCGCCTCAAAGCCCCGATTATCCTCGGCAATACCTACCATTTGATGCTTCGTCCAGGAATGGACGTGATGGAACAACTCGGCGGTCTTCACGCCTTCCAAGATTGGCACGGTCCCATCCTCACCGACTCTGGAGGTTTTCAAGTATTCTCCCTCTCCTCTCTTCGCAAAATCACCCCCGATGGTGTCGCCTTCCAATCGCACATCGATGGACGCCGCCTCTTTATGGGGCCAAAAGAATCCATGGCTGTTCAACGCGTCCTTGGATCAGATATTGCAATGCTCTTTGACGAGTGTATCCCCTACCCCTCTACCGAAGCCTACACCGCAAGAAGCGTTGAGCAAACTCTCGCTTGGGCGCGCGTTTGCCTCGAACAACCTCGTGCAGAAGGTCAACTCTACTTCGGCATCGTACAAGGCTCCGAATATGCCCATCTTCGCAAACACTGTGCCATTGAACTCGCCGCTATGGAAAAAGACGGCCTCAACGGATTCGCAGTTGGCGGTGTTAGTGTAGGCGAACCCGAACCTTTCATTATTAAGGGCATTGCCGACTCCGTCCCCTATATGTCCAAACATCGCCCTCGTTACGTTATGGGTCTCGGAGACCTCTGGCAAATGACTGAAGCCGTTGGTATGGGATGCGATATGTTCGATTGCGTCATCCCTACACGCAACGCACGTAACGGCTCCGCCTTCACCAACGATGGCCCCTACCCAGTAAAAGCGGGCGCATGGAAAGCCAGCAACCTCCCCGTTGAACCTGGTTGTACCTGCCCCTGCTGTAACCGCCACACCCGTGGCTACGTGCGCCACCTCCTCAACACCTCGGAAATGCTCGGCTACCGCTTGCTCACCCTCCACAACATCCATTGCTACTTGCGCTTCATGGATCGGATGCGCGAAGCCATCGCAAACGACTGCTTCCTCGAATTCCGAGCCGAAGCACACGCACGCCTTCGCGAAAATCCAAAACGTGGAAACTATAGCCTGTAACCACCAACCACAGGACTACAAAAAGAGGAGTTCACACTCCTCTTTTTTCTTTCCCCTCACCCTTAACCATCCCCACTCGCTTATCCATATACAAAAAAGAAAAAATCTTGACGTTAAAGTAAAAACTATGTTACAATAATGCTATTCATTTGGGCTCCGTGTTGGTTGGAGTACCAAGTTAACACAACAAAGGAGTAAATAATGTCAATCAAGATTGGTATTAATGGTTTTGGCCGTATCGGCCGTATGGTCTTCCGCGCTGCGGTTAAGAACTTTGATGACGTCGAAGTCGTCGGTATCAACGACCTCCTCGACCCTGATTATCTCGCTTACATGCTCAAGTATGACTCTGTGCATGGCAAGTTTGATGGCGACGTTGCTATTGATGGCAACAACCTCATCGTCAACGGTAAGACCATCCGTCTCACCGCTGAAAAGGATCCCGCACAGCTCAAGTGGGACGAAGTCGGTGCAGAAATCGTCGTCGAATCCACCGGTCTCTTCCTCACAGACGAAACTGCTCGCAAGCACATTGAAGCTGGCGCTAAGAAGGTCGTCATGTCTGCTCGCTCCAAGGACGGCACCCCGATGTTCGTCTATGGCGTGAACCACACCACCTATGCAGGCCAGGATATCATCTCCAACGCTTCCTGCACCACCAACTGCTTGGCTCCTATCGCCAAGGTCATCAATGACAAGTTTGGCTTGAAGCGCGGCCTCATGACCACCATCCACGCTGCAACCGCTACTCAGAAGACGGTTGACGGTCCCTCCAAGAAGGACTGGCGCGGTGGCCGTGGTATCCTCGAAAACATGATCCCCTCCTCCACTGGCGCAGCTAAGGCTGTGGGTGTTGTTCTCCCTGAACTCAAGGGTAAACTCACCGGTATGTCCGTTCGCGTTCCTACCTCCGACGTTTCCTTCGTCGACCTCACCTGCGAACTCGCCAAGGAAGCAACCTACGCTGAAATCTGCGCAGCTATGAAGGAAGCTGCAGAAGGCGAACTCAAGGGCGTCCTCGGCTACACCGCTGATGCTGTCGTTTCCACCGACTTCCGTGGCGAAGTTTGCACCTCCACCTTCGACGAAAAGGCTGGCATCCAGCTCGATCCCACCTTCGTCAAGGTCTGCGCATGGTACGACAACGAATGGGGTTACTCCAACAAGGTCGTCGAAATGTGCCGTGTCATCGCTGCTAAGTAAGCAAGACATCGCTAAAAAGCGACAAAAAAGCCTACGCCTTACCGCGTAGGCTTTTTTCTTACCCTACCTCAAAACACTACAAACCTCTTAAACATTGGCGCGATACACAACAATAGACGTACATGACACAGCG
Source organism: Candidatus Spyradenecus sp. (assembly GCA_045613865.1). Lineage (GTDB taxonomy): Bacteria > Verrucomicrobiota > Kiritimatiellia > RFP12 > DVOR01 > Spyradenecus. Next base: position 101,368 of record JAZLBT010000009.1, read on the forward strand.
AGAACCACATCTCCCCAAGCATCACCAACACTCCCCCCAAAAAACAAAAGCCACCGCATTACGCAGTGGCTTTTTGCTCCAAAAGAGAAAGCACTCTTATTCCGCAAGCGGTGCGCCATAAGCATCAATCACATTGATCAAATCCTTTGCACGCTGAGCGGTTGCCTCATCCGCAACGAGAGGCGCAAGCAAATTCTTTGCTGCGACCTTATCACCCTTTTGGCAAAGAAGACGTGCCTTCACAAATACAGCCTCCTTGTCAAGGAACGACGAATCCATTGCCTCAAGTGTAGCAAGCGCTTCATCAAAACGCTTTTCACCCTCAAGTGCATACACCTTCGTCATCGTGAAAGCCGCCTTAATTGCAGGCTCCTCAGCTTGAGCAAGATACTGATCGCAAATCACAAGCGCATCAGCATACTCGCACGTATTAACAAGACCACGCGCCTGTGCAGCACGTGCCGCAATTGCAGGCCCCTGATTACCATCTGCAACAATCGCAAAATCATCCGTCGTCGACGCCTGAGCGAACGTTACAACAGCATTATTCTGATTCTTCTCCGTTGTATCCTTCCAATAGTAAACAAGCGCACTCAAGCCAAGCACGACCGTAAGAATCGTCATCGTCTTGGAACCATTACGCTGCCACCACTGAATCACAGGGATAAGCTCTTCCGGCACGCGGGAGACATCCTTCAAATTAGGAATATCCTTCTTGCTCATAAAACTCAAGCCTTCTCTTACGACTTCACGCGGTCAGCATATTCACCCGTACGCGTATCGATACGAATGATATCGCCCTCATTGATGAAAAGCGGCACTGGGAGTTCATAACCACCCTCAACCTGGCCTGGCTTCGTCACCTTACCCGCTGCCGTATTACCACGCACACCGGGATCGCACTTAATCACCTTACGCTCAATAAAACTCGGCAAATCCATATCGATCACCGCATCATTGTAAAGAAGCGCATCTACTTCAAGACCATCGGTAAGGAAGTAAACCTTATCGCCAAGCACTTCCTTCGAAACGCGAATTTCATTATAATCCGCATCATTAAAAATATACGTGCCATTATCCTCATAAGAATAAACGAGCGGCAACTGAGCCAAATCAGGCTTCTCAAAACGATCATTCGAACGGAAAGAGCAGCTCTTACCCGAGCCGTTCAACATATTACGCAATTTGCAGTTATAAATTGCTTGGCCCTTACCCGGCTTCGAAAAATCAAAGTCAGTAATAATCCAAGGCTGGTCTTCAAACATAATCTTGAGACCTTTTTTAAGATCAGAAGCTGTATACATACTCTTTCCTCATATTAATAAATAATAAAAACTTTATTATTATAACGCATTTCTCCCTCATTCGTCAAACATTTCTTTTAACTTTATCGAAAATCACCCTCATAGAATAAAAAAAGAGCCCGCCAACGCGAGCTCTTTTTCAATCATAGAAAACCTACAATTACTTGGAAGCTTCTTCAATCGCCACAGCGACAGCAACCGTCATACCCACCATCGGGTTGTTACCAGCGCCAATGAGACCCATCATTTCCACGTGAGCAGGAACAGAAGAAGAACCTGCGAACTGAGCGTCAGAGTGCATACGACCCATCGTGTCTGTCATGCCGTAAGAAGCAGGACCTGCAGCCATATTATCAGGGTGAAGCGTACGACCCGTACCGCCACCAGAAGCAACAGAGAAGTACTTCTTGCCAGCGAGGATGCATTCCTTCTTATACGTACCCGCGACTGGGTGCTGGAAGCGCGTGGGGTTCGTCGAGTTACCCGTAATCGAAACATCCACTTCTTCCTGCCACATCACGGCAACACCTTCACGCACATCGTCAGAACCGTAGCAACGGACCTTCGCGCGAGGACCATCAGAGAACGCGATCTCCTTGATGATATTGAGCTTGCCCGTGAAGTAATCGAATTCGGTTTCAACATACGTAAAGCCATTGATACGGCTGATGATGTAAGCTGCATCCTTACCGAGACCATTCAAGCAAACCTTGAGAGGCTCCTTACGCACCTTGTTCGCCTTCATCGCGATACCGATTGCGCCTTCAGCAGCAGCAAACGACTCGTGACCAGCGAGGAAGCAGAAGCACTTGGTCTCTTCGCGGAGCAACATTGCACCGAGATTACCATGGCCAATACCGACCTTGCGGTCATCAGCAACAGAACCAGGAATACAAAAAGCCTGGAGACCTTCGCCAATTGCTTCGGCAGCATCAGCAGCCTTCGTGCAACCCTTCTTGATTGCGATAGCAGCGCCAACAACATACGCCCACTTTGCATTTTCAAAGCAGATCTTCTGAATGTTTTCAGCGATTTCATAAGGATCAAAACCCTTTGCCTTGCAAATTTCGCGGCATTCCTCGATGGACTTAATACCATACTTTTCGAGGACGGGCATGATCTGATTGATACGACGTTCGTAAGATTCAAACAAAGCCATTTTTAGGTCCTCCTTATTCGTGACGGGGGTCAATGGACTTTACGGCGCCGTCAGCTTCGGTCACGCGACCATAAGTGCCAGTGCAAGCAGCAAGTGCTTCGTTTGCATCCTGACCCTTCTTGACAGCTTCCATGAACTTGCCCATGTGGACGAATTCGTAACCGCAGACTTCGCTGTTCTTATCGAGATAAATCTTACGAACATAACCTTCTGCCATTTCAAGGTAACGAACACCCTTTTGAGCAGTCGAATACATTGTACCGACCTGCGAGCGGAGGCCCTTACCGAGGTCTTCAAGACCTGCGCCGATCGGGAGACCGCCTTCAGAGAATGCGCTCTGCGTGCGACCATAAACGATCTGGAGATAGAGTTCGCGCATTGCGGTGTTGATAGCATCGCAAACGAGGTCTGTATTCAAAGCTTCTTGAATCGTCTTGCCAGGAAGCACTTCAGCAGCCATAGCAGCAGAGTGCGTCATCCCCGAGCAACCAATCGTTTCAACGAGGGCTTCTTGAATAACACCGTCTTTGACATTGAGCGTAAGCTTGCAAGCGCCCTGTTGAGGTGCGCACCAGCCAACACCGTGTGTCAAACCGGAGATATCCTTAGTTTCATAAACTTTGACCCACTTACCTTCTTCTGGGATAGGTGCGGGGCCATGCTTGGCGCCTTTAGCGACCGTAGTCATGTGCTCGACTTCGCTCGAGCAAGCATATGGACAACTCATGTTTCCTCCTTAAGGTTGAGAATGTTCTTATTATACCTTTTTTAGTTCCCTTTTAGCAAGAAAAAAATTTACACCTCCCCGCTTGAAGAAAAGAACTACCTCAAGCGGAATCGATAGCCAAACCTTTGTCGCCAAAGCTCTACTTCAAGTGGCAACGCAGAAACTTCCCCGTCTGTAGACACAATCCTTGCAAAAATCCGCGATGCGAGCGGGTATGCCTTTCGAAAACGCGCCATCGGCACTTCCACCATCACATCCCCCGCAACAATTCTTTTCTCCTCTATCAGCACTTCCTCGCGTTGCCCCCACGGTGCCCAAAGAGAAGGTAAGGCCAAATCCGCATCATATTCTTCAAAAACAGATTCTACCCCTTCCTCCTCCAACCGCGTTACATACCCCGTTTTCACCGTTAGAGAATTCACAACCTCGTTTCCTCGCATCAACGATAGCACGCCTTTATCTGCGAAGTTCAACGCACCTTTCATTGTATTCCCCGGCATTTGGAGTGGAATGCTTGGTGTAGAATAAACAAATAGCATTTCACTTCTTGGAGGCAACGTAATCTTGTCAAATTGCGTTGTTGTAACGCTCCCTTTCTCTGTTTCTTTCTGTAGCGAATAGTTTGAGAGAAGAATATTTTTTGACGATGTATTTGTCAAGATGATCCCCTTGCCTTGTTTCCCATGAAATATACGCGTTAAATAAAGACCCTCACATTTCGAAGAAATCTCCGCATAATAGTCTACACGAGCTGTTGGTACATCTTCTGGCCATGTTGGGAACAGATATGACTGATGAACAGAGACTTGTTGAAAAGGAGGAAGTGGCGCCAATTGAACAGTTTGAACTTCCGCTTGCATCGATTGTTTATTTGAAAAAATTGTTTTTAAATAAACTTGTACCGTAGAAGAGGCTGGAAGATCTTCGATCAAGCACTCCTTAATAAGACCATCTGCTAAAATGGTTTTTTCTTCATATACGGGAAGAACATTTCCCGATAATTCCACAGTCATTGAGGCAAATCGATTCGGTATGCGAATGTAATATGGTCCCCCAATACGCTCAAAGTTTTTTAACGCCGGAGTAAGAACGACACCTTCCATAAACTCGTTATAATATAAAGACATCCACTCTTCCCCATCCTCAGAAATTTCGATTGTTGTTTCTCCAGTCCATGTATTTGCATTCAACACAAGAGATTGAACGTCCTCAAAGCTCGTAATAGGCAAACAAACATTAAGTTCCGTCGTTGCGAACTCCCCTTCTATTGTCCAATAAGGAGTAAATGTTTTTTGGATTGTCTTTGACGGTTGACGCACAACAAGGGAATAATAACGAGGAGCAACACTTGAACCATTTTCCCATTGAATTCTAAAACTTGATCGTTTTACATCGCTAATCTCTAAAATTCGTGGTGCAGCGAGAGCTCCAACTCCATACATATAAGTCTTTGTAAATACATTCATTGCACTATCACACACTGTTAAAGTCGCGTAATAGGATCCCTCTTCTTCTGGATGTTCAAAACGAAACTGAGGATAACCATCTTCCGTTGTATAGGTCTGAGATGTTTTATTTTCAAGCGACCAGCAGTACGTGTACCCCATCCCTGTCCCGCCAGCGATAGACTTTACTATTGCAACAGCTTCATTATTCTTTCCTGTTGTAAAAACCTCTGCATCTACTACAATTGGCTCGGGCTCAAAAGACAACGAAATAGAAGCAATTTCAAAAATATATGCGCCCTCTGTTTGGTTTTGGAGCATAAGACTACAAAGGTGGCTAGTTTGATAAGGTAAACTAAAATAAAGTGTTAATGGATAAGACGTATCAAGAGTCGAGACTTCTTCTTTGGAAAAAGCAAACGAAACAGAATGTGTTTCGGTATGCGCGTCAGCATAATTTGCGGTTAACGAAAGAATCAGCTCTTTATTTGCTGGAGTCTTTGAAGAAATAACACAATTCACATTCACCATATGAACTGCTATAGGCTCTTCACTCCAATCAGCAATCATTCCACTCGCGCCCTTCGTTGCACTTGAGGAAATCATACCAACACCACAGTGACGTTGATAACATTTATTTGTTGTTGCATTTTTCCACACGTCATCCCCATTCCAGCGTGCGGTTGAAGTGAGAGCGGAGGATTCGTTTTTAAAGTTAAACGTAGCACTCGTTCCCAACGCAAGGAACGAACTCATGCTTAAAAAAAGGAGGAGAAACCAACGCATAACAGTTAATTTAACCATTGTTCACGTGCTTGTTGAAAGGCGCGCGCACGATGCGATAGTGTCGCTTTAACCGAGGATGGAAGTTCTCCAAACGTTGCATTGTATCCTTTTGGAATAAAGAGCGGATCGTAACCAAACCCCCCTGTTCCACTCAATGTGTCAATAATACAACCCTCACAAACACCACGAAGGGTACGGGTTGGTTCCCCAGGAAGGCTAAGAGCAAGAGCGCAGATAAAACGTGCCGAGCGTTGTTCAACAGGAATGTCTTGTAACTCTGCAAGGAGTTTGACATTATTCGCTACTGTATCGCCATGGATACCAGCATAGCGAGCAGAATGAATACCAGGGGCGCCACCAAGAGCATCAACTTCCAACCCAGAGTCGTCTGCCAAAGCAGGCAAGCCCGTGGCACGACTCCACGCTTCAGCTTTTATGGTGGCGTTTGCTTCAAAAGTAGCACCTGTTTCTTCAGGATCAGCAACCTCTGGATAGGCATCGGTACCAACAATATCAATCCCTGGAAGCATCTCGCGAATTTCAAGAAGTTTATGCGCGTTGCGCGTAGCAATAAGGAGTTTTGTAATAGCCATAACAGAAGTCATTGATTAAAAAAACCACGGTGTAACCCGTGGCAATAAGAAGCGGAAAATTAAAGGGAACCTTCACGAAGGCGTGTAGCCACAGTCCGAAGGCGTGCCACGGTGCGTTCACGACCGAGAGCCACAAGCATTTCAAAAAGTCCAATACCAGTCATACCACCCGAGACAGCAACACGAATAGGATGAACTAAAGGACCCATACCTTTATCTCCACGACTTTCTCCAAAAGCTTTGATCATAGCTTCTAAGGGAGCTACATCAAAGTCCGGGGCATTCGCGAACATTTGGGCAAGGGTATCAAGAAGTTCCGGCATTCCATCGACTTTTAAACGGGAGGTGACAGCTTTTTCTTCAAAGGTATAATCTTCGGTAAAGAAGCAAGCAAAAGGTCCAGGAAGGTCTGCATAAGTTTTAGTTCGACCCTGAAGTTGAGGAAGAAGTTCTTCTTTGTGTCCTCCCAAGGGGTCGACAGGAAGGTTTGCCGCAAGAAGGCGAGCATCAAGAGCTTGTTGATAGTCTGCCACAGGTTGACGAGCAATGTATTCACCATTCATCCAGAGGAGTTTTTTCATGTCAAAGCGCGCGGGGCTAGCTTTGCATTTATCAAAACTAAAGGCCGCTATCATTTCTTCTCGGGTCATGATTTCACGATCATCTCCTGGCGCCCAACCAAGAAGGGCAAGGAAATTGAAGAGAGTATCGGGCAAATATCCTAATTCACGGAATTCTCCGACAAAGGCCGAACCGTCACGTTTAGAATAAGGTTTACCCGCATTATTCACAATCATAGGCAAATGAGCATATTTCGGCACTGGGGCACCAATGGCCTTAAAGAGCATGATATGTTTAAACGTATTTTCAACATGATCATCTCCACGGATAATGTGGGTAACGCCTTGGGTAATATCATCAAGCACATTGGCCAAATGGAAGACAGGGGATCCGTCAGAACGGACAATAACGAAATCCTGAGTATCTTTCGCTTGTTTTTTCATGTGGCCCTTAACAAGGTCATCATATTCAATAACACCTTCTGTAGGCATACGAAAGATTACGCATTCTCCTTGGCCACCTTTATTTTCTTTATACGCATACCCTTTGTCGAGGAGCATTTGGGCGACTTCAAGGTGATGTGCGCGTTGACTGGTTTGATACATAACTTCACCATCCCAGTCTAAGCCCAACCATCGCATACAGTCCATTAGGGTTTGAATCGCCTCTGGCGTGGAGCGTTCGAGATCGGTATCTTCAACGCGCAAAAGAAATTCTCCACCAACACTACGCGCATATAACCAGTTGAAAATTGCAGCACGAATGTTGCCAATATGAACTTTACCAGTTGGAGAGGGTGCAAAACGAACGCGGATTTGCTCTGACATAAAGGGTCCTTAAATTGTTGTTTAATCGAAAAATAAAACGTTATTATTATACTTTACTTTGTAGAGAAAAGCTATTGCTTTTTAGAAAAAGGGTGAATTATTTCCGTTCATCAAAGCAGGAAAAGAATAAGGACGCATGTGCGTTGCGCTTTTTTAAATAGCTTTCATTCATTGTTTGTGTTACACTTACAATTATGAAGAGTTCTCTTTTACCTGAAGCATTTGCCGTTGGGCTCAGTGGGGGCGCAGATTCAACTGCGCTACTCTTACGATGTTTGGAGCTTCCTCAAAAGCGGGTGGTAGCCTTTCATTTTAACCACGGCTTTGAGGACGAGAATGGCGATGAGGCAGAAGCCTATTGTCGCACATTGTGTAAACGTTATCACGTGCCACTTGAGGTAGGGCGATGTACCACAATGTGGGATCATAAGACAACAAAAGAAGTCTTTGCTCGTCAGCAACGATTTGACTTTTTTAAAACTGCATTGAAGAAATATTCTCTCTCGGCGTTACTTGTTGCACATCATGCTGGTGATCGAGCGGAAAATCTTGTCTTACGACTTGCACGTGGAAGTAGTCTCGAGGGGCTCGTAAGTTTTACTGATGCGACGCCTTTCCCCGGATGGCCCGAGGCCACGATTTATCGTCCGCTTTTAGATGAAACGCACGAATCGCTGACACAGTGGCTCAAATCTCAACATCTCAGTTGGATTGAAGACTCTTCAAATGTCGACACGACAATTCCACGAAATGCAATTCGTCATCATGTTCGACGTGTTTTGCCACACTTTGTCGCAGGCGCCAATCTCGCCGCCGATATTCTTGAAGAGGAGAATGCTTTTCTCAATCAATGTGTAGATAAGGCGATTCTTTTGTCGGAGCCCAATCAACTTTCGCTTCGCGAAGGAACCGACCTTGTTCTCATTCGGCGAGCCTTACGGCGTTGGTTGAAGACACCTCTCTCATATACACAATTACAATCATTGGCACGATTGACCGTGGGGCAACATTATAATCTCTCTCCAACGTTACGCGTAACATGTTGTGCGTCATTAACATGGCAGAGTACATCACTCACATCGACGCCAAAGCCAACTCCGCTCACAATCTCCGCTCCAGGCATCTATTCCTTTGGCGATTGGCAAATCATTGTTGGGACGCAAACAAACGCCTCTGCGCCTTACATGGTAACCCTACCCCTACCCCTCTTTATTCGCAGTCGTCAACCTGGCGATCGAATTTCTCCCGCAAAATTTAAGGGATCACGCAAAGTTCAAGATGTTCTTACGGATTTACATATACCAGCAAATGAACGCGATGGTGTGCCACTCTTCTTTAATGCTCTCACACAACAGTTGCTCTATGTACCAGGATTACGACCTGCAGCAATAGATTCTACTCAATGTGTTGAGATTAAAATCTTTAAAGTTTAAAGTAAAAAAGCACCAATTAAAGGTGCTTTTTTCTGTCTTACCTTTTTTGCTTAACAGAGGCGCGTGCAACAATCCGTAGGAGCGTGGGCTCGATAATCGTCCACGCATCAAGTGTTGAATCTACAAGGCGAAAACGCATTTCAATGGCATAGTGACGTGCTGCACGGAGCTCGTTTAACGTATATCGACGAGCACCCTCAAGATATCTTGAGAGAATAAATCCCTGCAAGCGGCGTAAACGCGAAGGTATTTGCTCTGATGGAATTTCCCAATGCGTGGTGTACCATTGTCTATCAATAGCATCACGAAGAGAGCAAAGGTCATTTAACGTATTAATAATGACAGTAGCTGCAGGAAAGGCACTCTCTTTGTCCGCACGAAGAAGTTCAACCGTTGGAACAATGCGTGCCGAGGACCGTTGAAGAATAATTTCTGAAAGATCGAAAGGTTCGGCGTTTGCAGAAATTGAGGTAATCGTGGCAACATCTTCAAGATTGACCTCACCATCTTTACCAACATAAGTACGTAGTTTTTCGAGTTCAACAACAAGGGTACGCATATCCGTGCCAACACGACCAATAAAGGCTGTTACAACCGCAGGGGACATTGTTAAACCAACTTGGGGCAAAAGGCGACGAAGGCGTTCTTGGCCAACCTTTTGTAAATCATACGAGCGAATAGCACTTCCGCAGTCAACGATTTCAACCGTTTTTGCTGCCCACTTATAGAAAGCTGTATTTTTAGGACAACTTTCTGCAGTAATAATGAGGGTATGCCCTTCGGGTAATGGATGATTGGGTAGAAACTCCGTGAACCAAGCTTTCGCGATAGCATTTTCTGCGCCACGAATTTTATGCCCAGGAAGGAGGTTCGCATTTCGAAGCCAAACAACCTTATTTCCACCAAAAAAACTTGCAGTGTAGAGCGCTTCTTCAAGATGTTGGATAGTTGTTTCGGCTGTTTCCGCCTTATCGCAAAGACCCTCAATTACTTCGAGGCCAAAGTCCCGTTCTTCAACTGGGACATTGGCCTCGATCACGCGTTTGGCGCCTTCGGCTTTTAAATAATCTTCAACACCAACAAAAAGGTAGATCATAACCTTAGAGAATCTTCATTCGTGGCAAGTCTTGAATATCGATTGTGCCAACGAGTTGACCATTATCATCTACCACAGGAAGGTCATCGATCTTATGGGTTTCAAAGACGTGAAGAACTTCAACAGCAAGCGCTCCCAACGAAACCGAGACGGGGTTATGCACCATCACAGAGGTAATAGCACATTCCATAGCTTGTTCAGGCTTCGTCGAAATCAAACGACGGAGGTCGCCATCTGTAAAGACACCGAGCAGCTTATTGTTATCATCAACAATGCAGGCACAACCAGATTTAGCGGTGGTCATGGCAACAATTGCATCTTTCACTGTAGCAGTTTCATGCAACGAAACCAAACGATCTCCCGAACGCATAATATCCTTCACACGGAAGAGAAGTGCACGACCAATTGCACCTGCGGGATGGAAAAGCGCAAAATTCTCTTTTTTGAATCCGCGGGCTTCAAGAAGGACCATCGCCAATGCATCACCAAGTGCAAGCGTTGCCGTCGTAGAAGTCGTGGGAGCCATATTAAATGGACAAGCTTCGCGACCACAGTCAATCATATAAACCCAATCGCTATTCTTCGCCAAGGAGGAATCCGCCTTACCTGTCATACCCACAATCTTTACGCCAATACGACGAAGCGAAGGAATCAAACGAATCACTTCATCCGATTCTCCAGAATAACTAATCGCGAGAACAATATCAATCGGGGTCACCATGCCAAGGTCACCATGCATAGCCTGAACAGGGTTGAGCAACATTGACGTTGTTCCTGTGCTTGCCATGGTTGCAGCAATCTTTTCACCAATGTGGATATTCTTACCAACACCGGTGACAACAATCTTACCGCCACGCTCCAAAGTTTCTTGCATCGCCTCGACAATTTGACAAAAGGTATCATCCAATGCTGCATTAGCGCGTTGAAGACCTTCAATCTCGACATCAATTACTTCATGTGCACGAGCAATCATTTCTTCATGTGTCATGATAAACCTCGATTTTAACTATTCATCACTCATTTACAAGTTGTTTCATTTGCGTCCGAAGAGCTTCGTACGTTGCGCTATCGGCTTGGAGAATTGTCAAAAGACACTCCATTCGCTTTACAAACTCCTCTGTGACAGCATGTTCCATGCGACACGCGACATCGGATGCTTCCTCTGCTTCGACCTGTAAGATTTCTTGCAAGAAACGCGCAATTGTTGAATGGCGATGAACCACACGTTTCGCCTCTTGAACACCTAGCGGAGTCAAAGTTACGGGATAGTTTGTATCATAATTGATATACCCATTTCGACACAAAACGCCAAGGGCATTGGTTACAGAGGGCATCTTTACCTTTAACCGCTTTGCGATGTCTCGTGTATGTGCGTGGCCGTGATCGTCGGCATCACACAACAACTTAATGGCCTCAAGATAATCCTCGAGACTCGCTGTTAACTGAAAGGGGGTGTCTTTTCTCACCTTCATATCAATTGTCTTCATACAAATGAGTATAGCATATTTTTATAAAAGTTGCCTTAACTATTTTATGAAATTCTTTTCTATAGAAAAACTAAAAAGAAGCGCCCCGTTTTTACGAGGCGCTTCTTTTTTATTGAAGGATAAGAATGCAGTGATTCTTTGTTGTCGTAATCTTCAACCAGCCCGAAGTATCGTCCGATTCTTGACGGAGGAGATAAGGATGATTGTCATTCTTAACCCAATTACCATTTTCAAGCGTGTAAACCGTTAAGTTGCCATTCACCTTGGAAACGCCATTAATCCCCTTCCAGCAGAGAATCTTCTGATTGGTGGCAGTAAGATCCTTACCTGCGATATACAGGGAGATATCCAACATCACTTCGCCAGTTTCACCAACCGTGTCAGGGAGGCCAAGCGTAGCAACATCAATATTCGAGGCGGTGACTTGACCATTCATGTTTTGATCAACATAAACCTCAATCTTTGACGTTTCCTTAAGCTTCAACTCACCAGTAACGGTTAACTGCGCAGGGCGATATTTTGCATCCGCCTTATCATAGGTAATAGCAGAGATAATACCACCTTCTGTAACGTCAACCGTCTTACCAACTGCGCCAAGCGTTCCACTACCCGAGAGACGACCACCGTCCAAGACCTTCACATCGCCAGCCCACGTTCCCAAGATTTCAGCATTCACGCCATTATTAATGGAGAATGTACCGAGACGATCATTGGATGTGCCCGAATAGCTAAAGCGAGGAACATAACCGAGGTTTTCCTGGCAGGTCAAGTTTACGCCAAGGGTAATCACAGAGCCATTGCCTGTTGTGCCACCCATGAAACGACCCGAGAAGTTATTCTCCGACTCCATCAGCTTCAACGTCAAATTACGTTTAGCAGACCAATCGCCCGCATTGACATTAAGTGTAGGTTCAACACTAACGATGCCGCCACCTGTAATCTTGGAGAAGGTAACAGACGCGTTTTCATCCACACCCTTACCCAACAAGAGTGCGGTTGCTTCGTCCGTTTTAGAGGCCAACGACAAGACGGCTGTCTCAGGGAAGAAGCCATCTGCCTCGAGCGTTACACGACCCGATTGCGGCACATACTCAAAGGTTGTTACATTGGCGCAACTTCCTTCTTGTGCAGAGAGGCGAGGTGTCTTACCAATAGAACTATTGCCTTGTGCATTCCACTTGAGAATACCTGCAGGAACAACGGCATCGGCATTAATTGCCATCTTCACCTGAGTGGTATCTTCTGCATAAATGCCCGTAAAGGCGAGGGTTGCCTTTTCAGCAAGCGTAACCGCAGGAGCAACGTCAAACATATCGACTTGACTCAACGCGATTGTACCCACACTCGTTGCCTTCAATGCAGAAATCTGCGAAATATCGCTCGAGAGCGTAAGCACACTCGAACCTTCATTGATAATCGGTCCAATCTTTGCCGTTGGATCTGTTCCATCCGTCAATAATGTGAACTCACTACCAATGTTAACCGCCTTTGTACCACCAATGGCGAGTGTCGCATCCTTAGACATTGCAATTGGACGGAGTAACGTTTCGCCCGCCTGAAGACCATTCTTAAAGAGTGTCTTACCCTTCAATAAGCTCATGGACGAACTCGTCTGGAGCTTAACTGGAGCGGTGAACGTAATACCACCTTCGCCAATCACCGTCAAGTCTGCGCTGATATTCATGGTCATATTATTCGAACCAATCGTATAACCATTACCATCCTTAGCTTCAGAACGCAAGGCATTGATATGGAAAGTTGATGTCGTATTATTCCAATTTAACGAACGCGAGAGATTAACCGCCGTATCGTTCACCTTGAGTGTATCTGGTAAGATAACCGAGTAAACGGTATTATCTTGTGCGGTAGGCCACACAATCTTTTCATTAGGATTAGAGCCAATCCAGTTGGCTTCATTCCACCACTTATCGGTGTTCTCACCCGCCCATGTATATCCATCCGCAGTTGAAGAGACCAACGAGAGCGAGCTTGCCGTTTGACGTAACGACCAACCCGCCGAAATCCATGCCTCAACATTCGAACCACCCAAACGGAAGCTACCGCCACCCATGAAGTTATTCGTACTTGTAATCAACTTAATCTCGTTCAAGGCATTAATCTTACTTGGATCCGTGTTGAGGCGAACTTCAACAACGTTGCGAATCGTCACAGAATTGGTGTTCAAAAGCGAGTTGATGCCATTCTCATCTCCAACAGAGAGAATCGAATCGCCCTCCATAATCACCGTTCCTGTAAGCGAAGACTGTCCTGCTTCCAAGCGAAGGATTGAACCCTCTGCAAAGGTCACCGAACCCGCACCTACTGCGAATGTTGCACCTTCACCCAATGCAAGAGTAGCATTCTTACGTACACTCCAAGTTGAGCCATTAGCATCTGTTGAGACATTCCCTCGAACGTCAACACGGCCTTCCTTAATATCAACAGATGCATTCATGGCATTAAGCCCTGCGTTAATATTAAGTGTACCTTGACCTTCCTTGACAATATTGATCACTTCGTTTGTGATCAACTTCCATGGATTTTCAATGAGATCCAATGTGCCATCAATATCAAAGGTTACTGCAGCAGGAACCTGTGTTGCACCCTTTATCGTTGCCGATGCCGAAGAAGGAACCGTAACCTTACCAGCAAGGCGTACGCCCTGAGCAGGGACAAGTTCAACCACAGCCTCATTCGCAAGACGAAGGTCCATATTTGGCGTATAACCGAGACCATCGTCCTTTTGAACAGTGAGCACAGAATTTGCACCAAGGTCAACCTTACGCGTAGCAGTACGCGTTGAAGATTCAATGTCCGCAACCAACGTCAACTTTGCACCTTCCTCAAGCGCATAGTTCAAGTCATGGTCATTCATTGGTGTAGCCGTACCGAGCGCAATCGTTGCACCCGAGTTAAGCGCCTTTATCGTACCAGCACCAGAAACAGGTGTTGGCATCGAACTTGTCAAGGCAAGCGTAGCCCCTGCATCCACCGAAACCGGTAATGTTTTGAGTACAGCATCCTTAATGGATTCGTCAACACCACCCAAGGTCAAAGAACCGCTTGCAACATGAAGTGCAGCATTATTGGCGCCAGCCCTAAAGATTACGACAGGATCAATGACTGCATCGCCTTCGCCAATCTTCCACAAGGAATCAAGGGTTAACAGATAGGCACTTGATGTATCAGCTTCATCTGCGAGCACCTTGCCCAATGTAAGCGTTTCATCCTTGCCGGCACTTACAACAACAGCACCTGCAGTTACTGCAGTGTCTACTCCGAGTGTGATTGCGCCATCAATACGCGCATCCTTCGTTGCAACAAATGCTCCTTGCGCCGTATACTCTGCAGGCAACCACCACAATTCATCACTCCAATCGCCTTCAACATCACGCTTGTAAGCAGCATTGGCAACATCGATGTAAAGCGCAATTTCATTCTCCGCTTCTTCAATAACAAATGTTGCATCCAATGCAATTGCCTCCGCAGAATGGAGTTTGCTTACATCAACAAAGCTTTCAGTTTTCGGCCACGCCATCAACTTCTTCTTCTCGCCAATGAAGTTCTCGAGATTCGTGAGTTTAATGGTGTAGTCACCCGAAGCCGTCAAGTCATTCGTCACCGACAATGCGGCATCATCGGACTTGGCAAGATCAAATTCAAGCACGGCACCATCTTCCAATGCCAAGGTGTGAACCACCATCTTCGTTGTCGCGGCATTAGGAAGACCATTCACAAGTGTTGCACCTGCCTTAATTGTGACTGGCGACTTCTCTGTGAAGGTTGCATTTGCTTCGAAGCGAGCGCCACCTTCAATCGTAATCGAGCAAGCCGTATCACGATAAATTTGATATTCCTCACCCGTCATCAATGACCATGTACCCGCCTTAATTGTCACAGGAGCGCCTTGCGCAGTGCCTCCGTTTATGAACAACGACACGCGTTGCTTCCAGGTACCATCACCTTCCTTCACTAAGACCCCTGATGCACTTTGCATCCAGATGGGGGCATTTGCATCCAACGTTGCACCTGACGAAACAACAATCTTCGAAGTTGCATCTCCAAGAGCAAAGCCATTCTGATTATCTCTACGAAGGTAACCTGTGCCTTGTTCCACCAACAAATCGCCTTGAATGACGAGACCTTCATTATTCCATGCTCCGCCATTCTGCGTCAAATGAAGTATACCATCATTCTTAAGGATGACCGTTCCGCAATGAACATGGTTTCCTCCTGTATTCATTGCTTCGAACTTGCCATTATCTGCCAAGACGGTTGGTCGCTGATTTGTGAAGCGGTTCGTACCAGCACCAATAATGCGCCCCCCTGCCGTTGCATGGAAGGTACAGTTCTGATGAATAGCTGACTGATCTGGATTCGTATGCGAGGCTGCGCCTGCATTAAAGAAGAGAGTTCCACCATCAGCAAGGAAGGTCTTACCTTGACCCAAACTACGCACCGTGACATCCAACTGAAGCGTACCCTCCGAAACACGGATGGGGGTTGCACTTTGTTGTTGCATCGAGCCACTGAAGATAATTGTCTGCTGACCCTTCTTACCCAACGTTCCTGCACCTGTTACAGTCGATGTTGTAACAACATTCGCAGCTTCATAGGCAAGCCAGAGTGTTCCTGCGCCAATTTCCAACTTGCCATTAAAGGGATTAGTCAATACGAGATCCCCCGCCTTGCTCTTTCTAAGCGTTGTTGTCGAGGCCTCAACCGCATCCATAATCCACTGCCAACGGTTCGTTGTTGTACCGTTCTCCTTTTCGGGAACATTCAGAATGAGATTATCTTCCATCACAACCATCGGCGGTGTTGCAAAGATATCCTCTTCAATCGTAATTGTAGAATTGGTTGCCCCCGTAAAGTCAATAGCATTTGTGCTAATGTAACCTTCCATGCCCTTTAACTTCGCACCACTCTTCATCATGATGTAAGGCGTCATTGCAGGAATGTTTGCCGTTACCGTGTGGCTCTTCGAAATCACAGCCGGACGAGGCGAAGTTTCAGTTGCGTCCATCCATGAACCTTGCGTCTTTGTGAAGCCATCCTTATCTTCGCGCATCCACATCGCAGGTCCATTCCACGCGCCCGTTGCAGTCGAGGTCAACCAAGGACTATCACCACATTCAACAATCTGAAGTGCGGCAAGACCTGCTGTTGCACCCGAACCCGCAGCAACTTCAAGGGCACCCTTCACGCCATTCGTCGAAACACGAATACGGAGATAATGCTGCCCTTGCTGAAGTTGATCGTCAGACGGAGAAGCGATGCCCTTCCAAGTTGTTGCCATCGCCGTCGGTGTTGTCCAACCATTCACATACGAATATGTACGCCATGCATCGTCACCAACCTTTACACGAACCGTTGGATTCGTTGTTTCTTCACCATCAACCTCACCCGCAAAAATGAGATAGAGATCATAGGTGTAGAAAGGCACTTCACTAATCTTGACAATCCAATCCTTAGCATAACTATCATACGAGAATTGATTTGCAATTGCCTCTGGGAGCACTTGTGCTGTTGCACTTGGCGCCAAGTAAGAAGCCGTTAATGCGCCATTCGCAGTATTCGTACGCGAGAGGACGGTATTGGTCTTCGTCGTTGCATACGTGAGCGTTGTTGTCTTCGCATCACTGATACCCGTGGGGGTGACCTGCGTGGTATAGCAAACCATTGCATCCGTCTTCGCCACTTCACCATCAATCGTCGTAGAGGCATTATTCCAATATGCCCCAGCAAACGGCACCGCACCACACGGCAAGACAGCATCCGAAATCCAAGCCTTATCACCGCTCGTAGCACCTCCAAAGGAGATATTCAATGCCGGCTGAGCCGAACCACTATACACCGAAACACTCGTTCCATTTATCGAAACATCATACGTTTCAGGATAATTCGAAGCTTCAATCTTTGCCTTCTCAGCAGTGTATCCAACAACCAAGGTTGGCACCCAGGTAAAGGTCTTAATCTCCCCTGCGGCCGGCATTGTTTCATTAGACAAATCATAATTGTAGGTTACTGTAGCAGCAACAGGTGTACCGTTCTCCTGTTCTACCATCATTTCTGCAAATTCAACCGCCGCAGTCAACTTCAGTGTCATACGTGCAACAGTAATTGTATTCTCAGGAACCACCCATTTCACAACAACAGCTTCACCAGCGATTGGTGCATAATTGACACCTTTTGTCCAAGTTGTGCCATTATCTTCACTCCGCCACCATACATTCTCATTGTACCATGTAGCATTGATGGTTGCAGAATCTGCCGTTACAGTGCTCAAGTTACGACGATAAATGACGCGTTTCGCAAGATAGAGACCATCTTCACGCGAAATAAGTGCATAACCCTTATCCAACAATTCTTCCGAAAGGTTGAAGGAAACAGAATCCAAGTTCTGCACGGTCGACCACGCCACCACCTGAATGGGAAGCTGATGTTTAGCATCGGGATAATCCACACCTGGCAATGCTACCACATCATACTTCGCACCCGAGACAAAACCCATGATGCGCGTCTTCAGGAGCGCCTTACCCGTTGGATCAATAGCGAATGTCGTACGAAGTTCACCCTCATCAGTTGTTCTTTGCTCACGCAAAATGAGTGAACCCGTCGAAAGACCAGCTTCAATGGTTGCTCCCGCGGCGACCGTAATCTGAGCATTGTCATTGATAAAGGTTGTGCGTCCCTTCAGCGTACCTTCATTAACTGCGATACGCACAGCAATATCCTCACTTTCTGCTTCGAGCGAAAGTGTACCCTTGCCGGACTTCACAAGATCAATATTTTCAAGCGTATCATTTGGCGAGGTGAAATCACCCGACCATGCAAGCGTTGAACCGTCACCCACTTCATAGGTGACAGCTGCGCCGACACTACCCGAAACAACCGCATAAGTGCCCGTCATTTGAGCATGAATGCCTTCTGTCAAATTACCATAACCATAGACAGGGGTAACACCATCTGCTTCAACACCCGTTTCGGTCTTCGGGTCAGAGATATCTCCCTTATCACCCACGCCTGCAACGATAAAGCTCGAACCTGTTACAAGACGTGTTTCGCGGGTTGCCTTAAGCGTTGCTCCATCGCCATTAAAGACCACACCATACGGAATCACATTCGGCGCAGTCGAAGCATAATCAACAAGGGTGTTCGTACCCATCACAATCGGATGGTTCGTTACCATCTTTGCTTCGTTTACGGCATTAGCACCTGCAATGATACCCGATGCGCCCGAGAAGCGAAGAATGCCGCCATCCGTCAAGGTGAAGCCAACAACATCTGGATTTTCAACATTTCCCTTCATCCAAAGCGCTGCGCCATTCTTACGGAAGAACGGGTTTGCGTATTCGCTTGCCGCACGCGTCATCGAGAAATCAAGCGTTGTCTCAGAAGAAATGTTAAAGGCTCCATCAAATGCACCATTCCAGTTTGTTCCGGGAACATTACCTGCAAGTTCAACCTTGCCTCCGCCAGTAACATTCACCGTAGTCGCCGTTGTGAGGTCATAGTTCCCGGGGGACAAGATTTGTGTTTCATCCGCATGAGGCGCAAATGTAATTTCGCCACCATTGGCCCACAAGCCATGAACACCATTATTATTAAGATCAACTCCGCTCTTCAAAGAGGCCGTCTTTCCTGTCGTATCAAGTGCACCAATCAAACGATAGGTATTTCCTGTTCCCTCAAGAACAATTCGGCTTGTGTTCGATGTTGCCACCGTCTTAATCGGTACATCATAAACAATACCCGAGCCAAGATTGAGTGTAATGGCATTATTCGTCGCAGCATAACCAGTCAAGTCGATAACACCCAAACCATCCTCTACAAAACGATAGTTGTCTTCATTATCAACATCCTCAGCAAAGGTCATAGCTGCAGGAGCAACTGTGCCACGGACCTTTACTGTAATACCGTCAATTGTGTCATCCTTCTTGTTGAACTTAACAGTATCACGATTCTTAAAGGCCTTTGTTGGTGTCCAAGGTGTTGCAACACCAACCGTCCAAAGACCTTCATCAACGGTATCGGTCCACGTCAAGTCAGAAGCTTCTGTCTCTGCAGTACCCAACGTAATTGTACCATCACCATTATTCGTGAAGCTTGTTGGAGCTCCATTGAGCATCAAGGTCACACTTGAATCAATCGTTGCATCACCCGCAATACGTACCGTACCCGAGGTAATCGCCTCGTTTGTTATCTTAATCATCACACCTTCACCAAGAACAATCGTTCCTGTAATAGTAGCATCTGCCGCAAGACCGCGAACCTCATATGCGGTACCTTCAGCGAAGTTCACCGTTGCGGTACCCAATGCAGCAGCATTACCAATCGCAAGCGTACCCGATGTTACATTCACCGTTCCCGAACCCGTATTCGCAGCATTCAAGCAAAGTGTCGATGCCGCAGGGAGGTCGATTGTCACAGGTGTAGCATCTTGGGCCGCACCAAAGACAATTGGCAATGCGAGTGTGGACTCTTGGATGGTTGTTGTAACTGTACCACCATTAAGATTCACAATTTCACGATCTGCTCCATTTGAAGTCAACGAAGCCATAAGTTCAAAGCAACCACCATTTGAGAGATTCAAAATGAAACGACCATTGCTCTTATTTACATTAAGGCCACCCAATGCAAAAATACCATTCGTTACATTGGCATTAAAAGTAGCCCCTTGTGTCGTCCACAAGGTCAACTTGCCTGCTTCAAAGCGTCCACCAGAAAGATTTAAGGTGTATTCCAATGGTTGTGCACCACTATCATTAGAACCTAAAAGGAACCCATGTGAACCACCCTTAATCGAGACGGTACCACCTGTTTGCGTAATCACGCCATCGTATTTGGCAGAGAGTCCATCTTTATTCGGAATGGAGAGACTTCCAGAGAAATCAACCACATCGCCTTCTTCAATGAGAAGATTTCCGCGGAAGTGAGAAGAACGCGTTGTGACAAGATTCTGCCATGCAAAGGTGAGCGTATTATTAACAACGTTCTCTGTATAGGAGATGGGGTAATTACAACGCAAGGTGCCTGTTGAGGCGGGATTAATCGTGATACGTGGAGTATCACTATCGAAGTTGGTCGACATCTTTGATGCTTCACCAAGAATTAAGGTTGTGCCTTCTGGAATCGTCACTTCGTCGGTCACCAACATCGGTGTCGACAAGGTGAAGATCGTCTCGCTGAGCGTCAAAGTCTTGACAGACGAGGTCGTCTTACCCGCCGTATCAAATGCAATATTACCACCAGAGATTGAAACCAACGCAGCCTCAAAGTCGATAGGAAGAATCACATTGACGGCATCTGTTACCGAATCTTCAACCGTCAAGACGAGCTGATGTTTCGCACCATTACGCCAAATTTCGGTTGTTGTAGTATCACCGATGGTTAAGTCGAGCTCATCGAGCTTGTATTCTCCTGCCGCATCAAAGGTAAAATGATAGACCTTTTCTTCTGAGGTTTCGACCGCCGGTGCTTCAATAATCTGCAACGCTGCGATACCTGCATAGACCTGGCCATATTCCAATGCTGGCAAGGCAATGACAGCCGTGCAGTCTTCGGCCGTTGCAGTGAAGACATCGGTAACAAGCGTATTCACACCATAGATATCCACATCCTCTGCAGACGTGGCCTTGGTTTGACCCCACATACGATCGCCTTCGAGATAAGACTTCACCGTCTTATCAGCATTATACACCGTGTAATCAACAACTTGAGCACGCGTATAATTACCATCCATCGCATAGGAAACACCATTGACATTTGCACATGCAAACTGAGCATTCGCCAAGTCCGCAGAGTAAATCAACGCAACGCGATAATTGTCAAAGGGAATATTTTCAATTGTGAAGGTCACTGGAGCAACATCGCTCGGCCAAACCTTCAACAAGCTTGCTTCTTCGTTATCCGAACGCGTCGCCATCGTCGAAGAAACGATACGCGTTGCATCTTCTCCGCGCTTTGCTTGAAGAGCCTTCAAACCAAAACGATCGGTGAGGTAAAGTTCGGGGGTTGAGAAGATATCACTCAACGAATTCCATTCTGTTGCAGAGATGCCATAAGCACCTATCATTGCAGGTTCTGCGACGAGCGGTGTCGATGCATTGGTGAAGTTAATGGAAATCGTCTTTGCACGACGGATGTCCGAGCGCAAGACATAGTAAATACCCGTTGAGGTAACTTCAATCGTCTCTGTGACACCAAGCGCTTCAAGTTCTTCATCAGTCTTGCCAAGCGCAGATTTCGCGAGTGTAATCGTCTTGCCGTCTGCGATATTCAAACCACCAGAGACAATACAATAGCTCAAGGGAACATCTTTCACAACGCCACAAAGCGCTTCGTTCAAAACACCGCTCCAAGCCGAAAGATCAAACTCCAAATTTACACCAATATTGACACCATTTGCCTGAATCAAGGTGTGAGGGATTGTTCCCTGAGCCTTAACAACACTATCTGCACCGACAAAGTCGGCCTGATAAAGTTTAATACCATTATTTTCAATCGTCAACGTATTATCGTTGCCTTCACTTCCCTTAAAGAGGTGATAGAGATAGATATCAGCATCAGCCTGCGTTGCCTCTCCTGGCAATTCAACCTCGTGCGCATACATTGCCTCTGTACCCTTCGAGAGGTCAATATAATAACCGCCACCAAGCGAACCTTCATGCGCAATGATTACAGGATCAAGGACTGCATTGTTGGTATTATTCTGAACAGATGGAGCCTTTGTCGGCTTTGAATTGTCATCAATTGTACCGATAATAAGTGGCATCATCGGCAAGAAACGATCGGTAGAGTTACGATTCGGATCGAGGACCAAACGAAGGCCAAGACCCGAGAGATCACCAATGACACCGCCGACCGAATCGTTATTCACATCAGCATACTTCAAATAACCCGTCTCGGAAAGCTTACCACTTAACGGAACTTCTAACACCGAAGACGTATCAAGCGTCATTACTTCTGTTGTCACAAGACCACCCTGGAAGGCAATCGTTGACGCTTGCATCTTCACTTCCGTTGTCTGCAAGTCAAGCCCTTCGCTCACAATGAAGGTCGCGTTTTGAAGATCAAGCGCATAGACCCCGGTAAAGTCTTCACCCGAGAGATTCAACCCGCCACCGGTCACCACAATCGTCTCCATCAAGAGATCTGCACCTGTCAACGTTAACGTTTCATCACCCTTAAAGACAAGACCCGCGTCATTGTTAATTATAATCTCGGTCATGTCATTGAAGTCTGCACCAAGCGTGGCTGCCTTAAATGCACCGATGGTACCGCCATCAATATTAAGAATAAGCTTGGCGATGCCATAACGCCCAATACACCCCTCCCCTATCAAGAAGGTTCCATTCAAATTAAGCGTAAGCGTATTCACATCCGTAGCAGCACCCGAAGAGAGGTTAATACCACGAACACGAAGTTCACCACCATTCAACGAAACAATATGTTCATTACCACCACGTGCAACGAGCATATCAGCCTTCTCTGCAATCAAGCGAGCCGAATCAGAAATGGTGATTTCTGTCGGTGCGTTCACCTCTCCTATTATAATAGAGGCTTGTGCGCGATCTCCATTGCCATTTCCATTCACTTGAAGAACGCCCTTGCCCGCCAAGGACAACTGCGACTTACTTCCGGCAACAGTACCCATCACAAGACGCGAGGTTGTCACCATTGCATTACCATCGATGGAGACCGTTGCATTGGCAACAATCATATCTGTAGCAATTTCCGCCATTGCAGACCCAGTAAACGCAATCGTTGTTGCTTCCTCCGAGCTTGCCACCTGAGACAGCGTAATGGAGCCACCCGAGAAGCGAATTTCACCACCCGCTGCGACAAAGCTACCCTTGAAACCTGCGGTGAAGTTTGTCACAACGTCACCGATTGTTGTATAAGCTGCATTTGTCGCATCAAAAGCATAGCCATAACGAATCTCACCCGGGAGTGTCATCGTATTTACGGGCAATGCTTCTGTCGCTGCTTGAAGGAGATACATGACATCCTTATTAAAGTAGAAGGGTACATCCGCGGGAATCGTGTCAGGGACAAAGCGAACCACATGATTATTACCCACCACTTGAATCGACATTGCTTCTGCGTCCTTCAAATCAATGGTTGCATCATTTTCAAGGATGAGAATCGCCATCTGTTTGTCCGTTGGCGTAGACGCAGAATTACCATCATCATCAACCCATTCCAAATCTGCCCATGTTGTATCGCCTGTAACCTGTGCAGTCTTAGACGAGACAAGTTCGTAAATTGGCTCATAAACAATCACCTGGAAACCAGCGAGACCGCCTCGAGGATAATAGCCAGCACCATTTTCGGAAATGGTCAACATAGGCGAAGTTTGATTCGTAATGACCAAAACGTTGGTACCTTCAGCAAGGGCACTTGCCGAACCACCCGAGACACCATCATCACCCCACTTTGTGGAGCCTTCAACCGTCTTTCCATCAATCGCTGTATAATTGACATTATTGACTGTGAAGTGTGCGAAATCTTGATTACCCGAAGCGTCCGTTGCTGCATAAAGAATAACGGTATATCCCTTTGCGGCTTCTGCTTCTGGGAGGCGAAGTGTTACCGTGTTACTTCCACTGTCATCAATATAGCCCTTTAAAATCGGGAAGGCGGTATTCGTAGCATAGAAATAACCATTCTGCCCACCATTATTTGTACGCGAAACATCCAATGCGCCCTTGGCCTCAGTGTGAGAAGCACCAGGCATCTTCAACTCAGCGCTACGGACAGAGAAGACATCCAAATTTGAAAGCGTGAGATCGCCACCTGTGATACGATTCCAGTTTGTCCCGAGGACTTCATATCCTTCAAGACCTGTTTCATCCATATCGGCAATTTGGTGACCGTCTTCCTTTGCAAAGCTGAAAGAGTAGACCTTATACGGATCCTTAAGCATACTATCTGGCAAGCTAATTGTGACCGTAATACCCGCCTCTGTCACGCTCACCGTTGCGGTCGAACCATACTTAAGACCTGTGACTGTCGCGGTTATACGCGTAGGATCAATCGCATTTTCAACACTGAGAAGTTTAATCGTATATGGAGAGGCAAGATAATTATCTTGTGTCAACATCTTACTCACATCAAAGACGAACGCAAGATTTCCTTCGCCCTCCATTTGCATTGCTGTCAATGCAATTTTCGCATTATGCGCAATCGTTGTATCATCTTCAATCGTAAGCGTGACACGTGCATTATTGTCAGGGATGTCAACCGTTGTCGTTGTTCCCTCAATTGTCCACGCGTCTGTTGCCTGCCACGTGGTTTCTCCACCTGTGAAGGTACGCGTATAACGCTTTGCCAACAAATAGAGACCGTCTTCTCGCACTTCAAGCGCAGCCGTCATAACCTCAACATCATCAATAATAATGGAAGCTGTCGGCATTATTGTCGACGAGAACGTCGTTGCCGAGAGAATCTTCTTCTCTTGCAAACCTTCATTTCCAAGAACAACATTAATCGTATCCGTTGGCAAAGTCACCGTACCAGAGACACTCAAGGTTGAGCTCGATGCATCAATCGTTGCGCCAGAGTTAAGCGTAAGCGCCGAACCAATAGAACCCGCACCACCAATGGCACCGTTGCTCGTTACAACAACACCATTCGTTGCCGTCCAATTCTTTGCAATCGTCACGATATCATCAATAACAATCTTGCCCTGTTCGCCCGATGCATTACCGAGAATAACACTATGAGATGCACCCGAAACAACAATCGCACCACCAAAATTTTCTGCATTTGTAAACTTCAAATAGTAGCGACTCGGCCCATTCGGAGAGTGTGTCAATGTACCAGAACCAGTAAGAGCACCCGAGAAGGTCGATGTCGAATCCGACCATCCATTGCTCATTGTGAATCCATTCGCACCAATTTCAATTGGACATGTAGTCGTATTCTTACTTGCCAAATAACCCGTAACACCATTTAAAACAACAGGTTGCGTGGACGTAATACGATGCAATGGTAAGCCATTGGCTGCCGTCATATTCTCAAAAGACAATTGACCTGCGCCATTCACAACGATATTACCCGAGGGCCCAAGCGCACCATGATGTGTTGCAACAAGTTTTGCGCCATCTTCAACGATCGTGCCACCGGTGTAGGTGTTATTTGCTGTGAATGTAATTGGCTGTGCATCAGAGATAATCACTTGAAGTGCATCTGAAATAACACCCGAATATGTCGTTGCATTGTTGCACGGGTAAGATGTTGGTGCACCAAATGAACCGCCATCTGCAAATTCAACCTTTCCTGCGCCCGTGATAGCGGCAGAGACGGTTGCAGCATTGAAAGACATACCATAAATCTTCGCCGAAGTTGTTTCTGCATTTTCAATTGTAATTGTACCCGCTAAACCAGAGCCATTGGTGAGATAAAGCGAGGCGCCCCCTTCAAGCTTAAGCGCATTTGCATTATTCGAGAAGTTCGCATGCCATGCAGAAAGATTAAGAATCGCACCATTCTGAACCGTCACATTCAACGGATTAACAACTGCAATTTCTGGACCACGAATCTTTAAATCACCTGCCTTGACGACAATTGGAGCAGAAATCGCAGGCCCATCGTGGAAGAAGGAAATCGTGCCTACGCCATCTTTAATGAACGTACCTTCACCTGTCAGCCCTTGCAACACTTGTGCATGAGACGTTCCAATTGAATCGGTATTTTCTATATAAGTTGTCGTTGTATAAGTTACACTCTTACCAGAGGCAATATTCATTGGCACAAGTGTGAGCGTTGTTTCAGAAGCAACCAAGTGACCTTCTTCAACAACAACTTCTGCGGAAGTCAACTTACTACCAGCAAGTGTGAGCGTCTTCTCGCCCTTAATCGTAAGAACGTCTACCGTTATCGTAGAGGGAAGTGTTAATGTTGCATCAACAGTCGACGTTAACGTAATAGAACAGTCCCCGTCTGCAAAATTTGGAGTAGCAATAGGATCGCCTTCGCTCGTCGTCCATTCCAAATCTTCCCAACTTACAGCTGTCGAAGAAAGCGTTGCATAAAGGGATTTGCCAAGCGCCTTGGCATAATAGGTATTTCCTTCTTTAACAACAATATGCGTTGATGGCGGAGCAAATACATCTGTTGTTAAATCCTCATCCGTTGTTTCGAAAATAGGGAGATAAGCCGCCGTTGCCGTTGCAGGAATTGTCAATGCAATGGTTTCTTCAACAACAACGTCTCCCTCAAGGAACAATGATCCATTCTGCGTTATCGCAATAACGCTATCAGAGCCAAAGGTGATTGTATCTGCAACAAAACGACCATTGTTTGTAATCGTACCATTGATCACAATATCATTGGCATAAACATTCGGAGTAACAGCAAATTCAATCTCTACAGGGAAGATTGTCGGATAAGTACTTTCTGCATTATAAACATAGAAGGAATTTGCATTAGGAACCGTATGCTCTTCTTGAGAATCAATTGCAGTCCAATGCAACCCATCCATTGAAACCTCAAGCACCCATGTCTTCGGAGAACGAGGCTGATAGTCCGTTGAAACAAGCTGATAGCCATCAAACGTAATCGCTTCTCCAAGGGCAATAACCGCAACTGCATTTTCTTGAGAATACGGCCACCACTTGTTATATTGCTCTTGCGCTGAATATGTTGCCGTTGATCCATCCTGAGGATTCGTATAGGTTTGACCATTTCCGGAATTACTATAAACCGAGTCAATCAATGCATTAACTTTTTCATTTCCACCTGCACTCCACGCCGGAGAAACCATTGTACCATCTGCGTTCAACTGATAAATCGTTGTTCCAAGCGGCCATGCAACGGGATTCCCCTCCTTCGTTAAAATCAATTCAGCAATACCAGGGAAGCTGTTAGCGTCAGATCCCGAGCCAATCTTACGCGGGATAAAGCGGAGATACTTACAGGTGGTCGAAACAGATTCAGAAAGCGACAACGCACCGTCCGCTTCAACCGTGAGGGAGCTTGCAGACAAGTTTGCGCCTGCAAAAGCATACTTACCATTTGCTTCAATGGTTACTTGACCTGCGTAAATACCTTCAGGAATTGTGACAGTCTCTTCTGCGTTGTTCGCGCCAAATTCTACATTGTCTCCGGCACCAAAGCCTGCAAGACCATCATTCCAGTTCGTTCCAGTTGTCGGGGTTTGCCAAGAAATGGTCTTGATATCCGCTGCAGCAAGCGTCAACATCCCATTCTTTACCTTGAGCGACCAAGCGGGCTCTTCGGTGACGCCAGTCGGCAACGTCACTTGAGCCGTCAAACCGGCAGGAATTTCTTCCCCTCCCCACTTCGAGATCAAAACAGATTCTGCTGCAATTTCAGCGGCGGTAACTGTGAGTGCAATCGTACCACTCGTTGCGGTCATTGTTGCACTTAAAGGACGCACATCGTCCAACTGAAGCACACCACCAGCAAGCTTGACATTGCCACTCAACGTAGCGGGAATCTTCAACTTACCAGCGACAACTTCATAAGACAACGTCTCAGCAAGCGTTGCGCTCGACAAATCAACAAGACCTGCCGTTGCCGCCGAATCCTTTACAACAAGCTTACCCGAACCCGAAAGCGTCCCCGAGAAGCCCATGGTCAATCCTGCGGGATCAAGGGTAGTCCCCTTATCAGCATCGGTAAAGGTCACCGCCTGAGGATTCGTCCAACCCGTCGAATTCTCGTAAGCATAAGCCTTTACCGTACCATAACCATAGTTCTGCGTTATGGCAGAAGTCGACGGCCACGAGGCGAGTTCAAGCACACCACCATTGGTCAAATTAATTGTACTCGTACCCTTTTGTGCATAAATTGCACGAACCTTCAAACGGCCACCATTCACATTTACCGTTTGTGCTTCAGCCGAATACACCGTCATCATCGTGGTGTTTTCCGCATTCAAGAAACCACCCGCGTTGATGTTATAAACGCCTTGGCCATGCCAGTGACCAAAGAGAACGCCCTTGTTGTTATTACGATCGCCATAAGGATTCGTTGTAATCCCCGTCACATTAATCGTGCCATTCACATCAAACGTGAGGCGATTGGCTTCGAATTGATTATTCAAGAAACGAAGGTGAGGAACGGAGATAACGGCCCCACTCGCGATTTCAATTGTACCATTCGTTCCACCCAAACGCGTTGTGTTGCTCTGCGTTCCTGCAAAGCGAACCGTTGCCCCCGTCGTATTGTATTCGTATTCGTTCGGCAAGGTACCATTCGTTAAGTCATACACCAACGTACTTCCAGAACGTTGAGTCACCGAGGTAAGCGCTAAATCATCCTTAACGGTCAAGGATTTTCCACTTGTAATCGTTGTGGCACCTAAAATCGCTGCATTCGCTTCAACAATTGTGTTTGCCTCAATCGCTGTCTTTTCTGCATTCAACTTATGAGTGCCGTCGGTAGCAAGCGTGAGCGTGTTATCACCCGTGATAGTGAAAATGCCAAGTGTAGAATCTGCATTCACCGTAAGCGTTGCATCCGCCGAAACCGTTACCGTCGCATCCTTCTCCTCTTCAGGAATAGAAGTAACTGTTTCCGTACCATCCAACGTCCATGCATCCGTAGCAGACCAATCTGCATTCCCCGTGATTTCGCGAACGTACATCGCGAAAGGAGGAATCGGTGCTTCCGAGCAAAGCGCATCCACCTCTACAGAAGTTAACGCTTTATTCCAGCCATACACTTCGTCAATAATCGTCCCAGTTGCACCACTATAACCACCTAGCTGTGCACCTAATTGTAAGCCGGCCGTGGGACGCAACGATGCTGTTTCCGAACTTGTAACTTCTTCACTATCGACATACAACGTTAAAGAAGTTGTATCTCCCTCGTTCTTTACAACCGCAGTAAACCAATGATATGCACCATCTCTTGCTGCATTTCCACTGTAAACAACATCTGCATTTCCATTTCGCGCTAAGACAACACCCGCATCCGTCTTTTGAAGCGAAAGGGATGCACTTCCACCGACTTGCCCAATAAACCAAAGCATACCATTTGTTTCACCTAAACAAGCGTAAATGGCAAGTGTATAATTTGCGTTAGTCGGAATGCTCTTATTCTCGAAATATGGGCACTGTGTATTGCGGATAGAGAAACCTTGATTAAACGGCGTAGCAACATATTCGTCGGGATTATTACCATAGGAATCATTCCAACTATCCGACCATGGATTAGCGCCAGTAATCGTATTATTGCCATCAAAAGCTGCAATAAAATCCTTCGTCTTGACTGCGGAAATAGCCGCCACATCATCCGCAGAAAGCTTGGTATTGTATGCTCGAAGCGTATGAACCTTCACGCCTGTAGCAGCAATGGGATTACTCGAATGATAAGAACCAATCGTCAACGTTGAGATGGATCCCGAGCTCGCCATCAATCCCGTATCTGTAATTGCAATCACTCCATCAACATAAACGTGCGTTCCTTCCCCTGTCTCTCCATTATACGTCACAACAATTGTCTTACGTGTTGAAGCAGGAGAAGCTGCCCATGTATGAACTGTATTCGTGCGCTTCGAATCACCCCAATAGGCTTGGAGTTCTGTTGCTGTTGCACGAATATTAACCTTCGCTTGCGAGGAAAGCATCAACGTGGCCAATGTCATCTCCGACATCTCTGCGGGGAAGGTGATATCCATCGCAACAGAGAATGCACGTGTCGTGGACATTCCATCGCCTGAAACGAATGTATACTTTAACCCTTCGCCACCGAGGGTGATGGAGCCATCGTCACTAACCTTGCAAGCCGCGTCTTTTGACAAGACGTAGGTGTCGCTTTGCAACTGATTAAAATCTGTCCATGCCGCGACAGGGGTTGCGGCCCAGGTGATACTAGCGAATCCCACCGCGGCAATCGAGGTGAAGATCTTTAATGTTTTCATGAACGCTTTTTTCATACGTTTTGCTCCATTGTCGAGATCGTCTTTGAATCTCTTCAAAATCTGTTTACTTAAAGGGGGTTTCGCAAAGCTTACACACGCATACGCACGTACTCGCACGCGCGAATGCGTCAACGCTAAAAATAAGTGAAGACTTTGCACATTTCATATCACACTATTAGTTTATCAAACCAAACAAAATGAGAATAGTCTTTTTTTATATTTATATATAAGTATACACAAGAGGCTTATTTTCAAGCTTTTAAGGGGGTGAAAAAGTGTGTCTTTTTTGCTTTCTTCGCGCGGGGTGCTGTTTTCGCGTATTTTTCGCGTGAGTTTTTCTTTCTATAATATGTTTTTATTTTTCGCTTTTTAGGCTTTATGTGTTGAAAAAGAGGGTCATTTTTCTTTCTTAAAATTTGGATTTTTACATCTTTTTTACGCACGCTTTTTTGCTTCTTTTAGGGTGTAAAAAAGGTTTAAAGGTGGAATTTCCTTTTTTCTTTTCCTTCTAGGAGTGAGTCTTGTCTAAATGGTTTGATAACCTATGTTCTTGCAATGTGTTATCTTCTTTTTTGCAAGGTTGCAAGGGGGGTGTCTTTTTTCTCGATTTAAACGCGTTTGAAACGCGCCCTATTTGAGCTTCAATCAGCACCTGTTTGCGTTTCAATCAGCACCTGTTTGAAATGCATTTAGCACCTGTTTCAAAAAGGGGTGTTTTTGGAGGGTAAAAGAAGTGGGGTAAAAACTGCGCGTAACGACGTTTTTTCGTTTAGATTTGCTTCTTTTGCTGTTGAAAGATTAGTGCGCAAAGGAGGTTGTTCTTCCGCCGCCAGAGTCGTTTTCCATTGCGCCGGGAGGACTGTTACCTTCACCTTCTTCAAGGTAGGCGCGACGGCAAAGGGTGTGGTTTTCAATGAGAAAGTCTATGATGGATTGTCGAGAGGCGCGAAGGTCCCAAATTGAGAGTGCACGACAGAAGCGACAATTATCAAAGTAGCGACCTTCTTTTTTGTAGGGTTCAAGGTGGGCTGTGAGGTGTTGAATCCATTTGATGTCAATGCCTGCAATCTCTGGTTCTGCGGCATCAATTGGAACAAGGCGCACGTCTGAAAACCCTCCAAGAACATAGGAGGCAGAGGTTGGGTTTTCACCTCTTAAATCGCCAAAGGCTTTCGCGGCGGCGACCCACACAACACCATCTTTTTCAACTTGCACAACTGCGCTACAACCGCGATAGTCGTATTGCTCTTTTACCTCGCTTCGGATGGGGAAATAGGGATCTTTGAGGATGGCCCATTCATCCCATTCTGAGGGGTTATAGGTAATCCATTGTTGGGGTGTTTCCCATTTTATTTTTGCCCCGTCCTCTGGGGGTAGAATCTTCGGATGGCCTAGATCGGAAAGGCTTTCATTAAAGGCGGTTTTAACATTGGTCGATGTCGATTGTCCATCATCTTTTTCAAGGCTCACAACTTCTTTATAGAGGTCTATGAGCACGATTTCTTTACGTGCGAGTTTAAGGTCAAAGATGGGGGTTGCATTGATTTCTGGCAGGGGCCCAAAATCATTGCGATTATTGTAGTTTAGCAGGAATGAATAGGCGTTAAACCAAAACCAACAGTAGTCTTGCGCAAGGATGGCCTCGTAGAATGCGCGAACGGTTAGCCACGAGAAACGATCGCTTGTTACAAAGATTTTCGAGAGTGGAAGAAAGCGTAATCCACCAGTTTGTTCAGCATCGGCAAGAATATCTTTGATCATATCCTTTAGATCGTCTTCCGCGCCCTCATAGAATCCTTCAAATTCAATGTTTTCAACATAGAGGTCGAGAAGTTCCGTTGCGGCTGGTAGTGGGGTCAATTCGTTTTGTAGCGCGGTTTCATGACCTACAGCAAGAGCATGGCCAATGGTGGTTATTTGGAGGCGCTCTTGCAAAAGGGTAAGTGTGGCGACGTCTTTGAGCGTTGAGGCTTCTTCGGGTTGTGAAAGCATGTAAGCTTTTATGAGATTGAGTTCACCAATGAGATTAAGCCCCATTGCTTGACAACGTGCAACGGCAAGCGCTACAGCGTCTCCACCATCTTGTGCACGGAGTTTTCGAATGACATGCATGTGTACACTCACAATCCACGCAAAGAAGGCAAAACAGACAAGAATCACCGCGAGAATCATTGCGATGGCTTGTCCTGATCGTTTGCGTGGTGTGTGTGTTTTATTCATCTTTCAGATAGAGTGACGCGTGATTTTCAATTTCCCATCTAGCATTCAATATCTCTTCTTCTCCTTCGCTTTGTTGGATGCCAAAGAGGGCTGCAAGTTTTGTAGGCATTGTTTTAGGGATGTGATAGGAGGCTTTTATTGTACACCGATCGGACGTGCGGGTGGTATTGAGCGAGAGGCGATACCAGCCATCGTAGTCGAGTGTTCCCCACGCGTCTGCTTGCGTTAAACACCCTAGGTAGCTTTGAACATAATGGAGTTCGGTTGGGATATCCCACACAAGTGCACGCGAAGGTTCTGGTACAAGGCGCTCTCCCGCAACAGGAATCATCGCAACGTTAAAGCCTTTTTTACGATGAAAGTCGTTGAACCCAACCGTTTCTGCACGAGCTGCACGTGCAACGGCGTTGTTTAAAAAGATGCGTGCGATGGTTGCGTAGGCAAAATCATAAAAGAAAAATAGTGTTGCCAGCAAAACAAGCAACACTATCAAGCTTTCAACCATAGCTTGACCTTTGCGACAAGTTTGTTGCCCCCGTCGCAAGGCCCGCTGAACGAAGCCAAGGAAATTAGAAGCTACCTGTTTCATCCAGGTTTTTAATCGTGTCTTCGTTGATCGAATTGTACGATTGTTGCGCTTCGGAACCGACTTCGTCATCAAGCGCAGAGGTCGCACCCGAGACTTTCTTACCAATCGCCTTACCAAAATACATAAAGAGCGACAAGCAGGTAATTGCAATCAACACCACGATGATGATGTATTCAACCATCGTTTGACCTTTGCGATTCTTTTTCATTGTCATTTTTACAATCCTTTCTTCTTAAATCAACGATTTTCTCGGCTTATCCGCACGTGGAGCACCCATCGAAATCACCCGATTCATCCAAGCTCTTAATCTTGTCTTCATTAATCGAGTTATAATTTTGTTGCGCTTCGGAACCGACTTCGTCATCGAGCGCAGAAGTTGCACCCGAGACTTTCTTACCAATCGCCTTGCCAAAATACATGAAGAGCGACAAGCACGTGATTGCAATCAACACAACGATGATAATATATTCAACCATCGTTTGACCTTTGCAATTCTTTTTCATTGTCATTTTCATAATCCTTGCTCACGGATATTCCGATGATAACAACGCAGAGGAACGTTCACTTTGTCGATTCACTGCACGAACAAGAAAACCTGTAATTGTTACCGCCGCCATCAACAAAACAAAGACCACAATATACTCTAACATTGTTTGCCCGCGTCTCATAATGTTTATATCATATCAAATATACAATAACTTAAGCAAGCTTTTTATTCCTAGACGATGTTCCAAAAAGCTCACCCATGAGATGGATGATGTTAATAGGAGGAGAAAGCACGCCTTCTCCCCCTATAATCTTCAGCTCTTGTTTATGCCGTTAGCGATTTCGTAAAGCCGGGTCAAAGACATCACGAAGCGCGTCTGCAAAACGATTGAAGACAAACACTAACAAGAAAATCGCCAACGAGACAAATGTTAACTCCCACCAAACGCCTTGCCAGAGGCGCGCCTGAGCATTCTTAATCATAATTCCCCAAGAGGGTTCACCTTGCACGCCAATCCCAAGAAATGACATGAAAACTTCTGTCGCAACACTCGCTGGGAAACGAATTGAAAACGAGATTAACACAATGTGCATTACATTCGGAAGAATATGCAAGAAAAGGACACGCCGATGGCGATAGCCTAAAACCCGCGCCGCCTGCACATACGCGCGATCACGGTGTTTAATCACCTCTGCACGAATATTACGGCAAACACTCACCCATGTTGTTAAACCGATGCCGAGGTAGATTCCAAAGAGGCCCTTGCCAACAACAATCGAAATCGCAAGGATAAAAAGAAGGCCTGGCATTGCTGAAATTGTCGCACAGAGCCAGACAACAAGGCTGTCAATCTTACCCCCAAAATAACCGCCGAGGCAGCCCAATAACACCCCGAGAGGAATGGCAATAAGCGATGTCATAATCCCTACGTGAAAGGCAATACGTGCACCTTGAATCAATCGTTGCAAGACGTCTCGACCAAGATTGTCCGAGCCCATGAGATAGCAGTGTTTGCGTTCGGGTTGATGTGTACCATCTGGCAATGTTACGGCAGGCCATGTAACGCGTGAAAGCGGTGGCAATCCACGGCAATCTGGATGGACTTCGTTATAGGATGGGGTTGTTTCAACACCCCATGTCAAACACGCTGGAGCGCCTTCCCAAAGGCTCCCCTTGGCGATTCGGTAGGTAACTTCTCCATAGAGTGCAGTGAGAATATAGAAACCAATAAAAAACATACAAAGGCGCGTTCCCCAATCACGCCATAGACGTTGCCATGCCGTTGGTCCACGGAGCGCAATTGCCTCATCAAAGGTGGTTTGTGTTTTATCCATAATTTTTCCCTTACGAAGCAAGACGTACACGCGGATCAAGCCATCCATAGGCTAAGTCCGTAAGTAGGTTCACAATCTGATAAATTAACGCGCCAAAGATCACAACAGCGCGGACAACCGACATGTCTGCCGAGTTAATCGCATCAAGCGAAATCGACCCTACCCCAGGAATTCCAAAGAAACTTTCAAGTAACAAACTTCCTGTAAAGAGATAAGGTATCGACAATGAAATATAGGTGACAATCGGAATAAGCGCATTTCGTAAAACGTGCACAAAGAGCACACGTGCCGGTGATAAACCCTTCGCAACCGCTGTTCGCACGTAGGGCTTATAAATTTCATCGAGAATCGCCGCACGATAGAAACGCACATCCGATCCCAAGCTACTCATCACCCCTATGACCACGGGCAAAACAAGATAGTAAACACTCTCATATCCCCAAATTGGGAATATCGGCCATGTAAAACCAAGCAGGAATTGGCCCAACAATATCCACACGACGTAGTTCACACTCATGAGTAATGTTGAAATAACCAAAATGCCGCGATCCAACAATCCTCCTTGCGATGCGGCACACAGCAATCCTAACACCACGCCACAAATCGATCCAAAGAAGAGAATTGGAATTGATAATGACATTGTCGGACCCCAGCCGCGCATTAAAATGTCTGCAACCGGCTCACGTTTTTCTGTCGACATTCCAAGGTCAAAGCAAACCAAATTTTTGAGATAATTCACAAATTGTGAATCAAAGAAGTGGCGCGTATGGCGTTCTACCGAGGTGACTCCTGGCGCTTCTGTAATTGCCCATCCCTCTTCAACGACCACAGGGTCTACTGTTGAAACAACGGCCGTTGCCTGTTGTTCTGCATGCGTCATTGTAACCGTGGTTGCTCCCTCAATACGGTAGACGCCTTGGCGTAATTCAAAGGCAAGATCTGTCGTTTCCGATGCCGCCTGACGACACACCGCTTGAATCGTATACCAATTGCCACAGAAGAGCGGTAAATCATACCCATTGGCCGCATCAAACGCCGCAACATCAGCCTGCGTTGCATGTTGCCCCAAGACAATTTGTGCAGGTGATCCACCCACCACATAAAAAAGTAAAAACGACAACACGAGAACTCCCAACGTTGTGGGTATCATCTCAAGTAAACGCCGACGAATATAATGCCACATCATCTCAAACGACCTTCTTATTCCTTAAAGATGTGCAAACGATGAAACTTCCATCGTTCTCGTGCAGGAACTGTATGCGACACCGGGAGGTGAAACTTAAACCGCATCGCACACAAACGAATTAACAATACGACAAACGAAACAATACAAAATCGTCCAAAGAAATCAATTTCACTCGGAAACACCTTCCACAACAACAAAAAGAGAATTCCCCCTAAGAGTGATGCCGTGGCATAAAAATCACTTCGTAAAACCGCGGGCACACGCATAGTTAACACATCACGAATAACGCCACCCCCTACCGCCGTCATCACACCACATAAGACCACCGCCATACGACTACAACCTTCTAATCCCGCTGCCTTTTCACAGCCAATTGCCGTAAAGACGCCAAGCCCAACCGCATCACACCAAGGGATAAAATTCCATCGATCGGCAATTTGCGGAGCAACAAAAAACATCACGATTCCCGCCAATGCACAAATCAATAAATAGGTTCCATCTTGAAATGCGGCAACGGGCGTCTGACCAATCATCATATCGCGAAGCATCCCCCCGCCAACACCCACAATACTTGCAAGTACAAGCACCCCTAAGAAATCCAAACGACACCGCCAACCACGCAATGCCCCCGTCACAGCAAAAACCGCCGTTCCAAACAAATCGAGGCTCCAAATAATCTCTTGTTTATGCGCTATCAGCCATGATATTTCTGCTTGAGCAATCATCCTCTTTCCACCTTCTCAAAGTGCCTTAATGGATTCCTCATAGCATACCAAAATAGCCCCTAAAAAGATAGCGAAAAACACCGCCCCTTGCGGAACGGTGTTTTCTGTTTTCTAACTGTCTTACAACAATTAGTTCTGGCCGGGCTGCCATTCTTCAGAGGAAGCGAAAGCTTCTTCGAAAGCGTTAGCGAAGGAGCCAAGTGCAGAACCTGCATCCGTGGTTTCTTCTTCAGCTTCAGCAGAAAGGCGAGCGACTTCAGCTTCGTCCATGTCAACTGCCTTGATGGAGAGGCCAATACGGCGTTCATCACGGTCAATCTTCACGATGCGAGCTTCAACTTCCTGACCAACCTTGAGTGCATCCTTAACCTTTTCGATGTGCTGATCGGAGATCTGGGAGATGTGCACGAGGCCATCAACGCCATCTTCGAGTTCAACAAATGCACCGAAGGAAGCAATCTTGGAAACCTTACCCTTAACGATCTGACCGATCTGGTAGGTGGAAGCGATGGAGCTCCAAGGATCCGTCTGAGCCTGCTTGAGGCCGAGAGAGATGCGCTGGTTAGCAACGTCGATTTCGAGAACAACAGCTTCAACCGGCTGGCCCTTCTGGAGGACTTCAGACGGATGATTGATCTTACGCGTCCAAGACATGTCGGAAACGTGGATCATGCCATCGATGCCTTCTTCCATTTCGATGAATGCA
The DNA here is from genome assembly GCA_045613865.1 of Candidatus Spyradenecus sp. Lineage (GTDB taxonomy): Bacteria > Verrucomicrobiota > Kiritimatiellia > RFP12 > DVOR01 > Spyradenecus. The sequence continues at coordinate 138,931 of JAZLBT010000009.1, forward strand.
CCGTAGGTCGTGAAGTTACGAACCTTACCAGAGATGCGAGAACCGACAGGATAACGATCCTGGACGGTGTCCCAAGGATTTGCTTCGGTCTGACGGATGCCGAGTGCAATCTTCTGGGTCTGCGTATCGATGTTGAGAACAACAACGTCAACTTCCTGGCCGACTTCGAGCACGTCAGAAGCACGTGCAATGCGCTTCGTCCAAGAGAATTCAGAAACGTGAACGAGACCTTCGATACCGGGTTCGAGTTCAACAAATGCACCATAAGGAGCAAGGTTGACAACCTTACCACGGAGGCGAGAGCCGACCGGATAACGAGCATCGATATCTTCCCAAGGATTGGTCTGAGCCTGCTTGAGGCCGAGAGAAACGCGTTCGCGATCCATATCGACATCGAGGACCATCACATCGAGTTCCTGGCCATTCTTGAGGATTTCAGACGGGTGCTTGATACGGCCCCAGCTCATATCGGTGATATGGAGGAGACCATCCATGCCGTCGAGATCAACGAATGCACCGAAGTCGGTGATGTTCTTGACCTTACCCTTAACGATCTGACCCTTTGCGAGGGTTTCGAGAAGACCGCGACGCTTTTCAGCCATCTGGGTTTCGAGGAGTTCACGACGAGAAACGATGATGTTACGACGTTCGTCGGAAATCTTGATGATTTTGAATTCCTGTGCGACATCAGTGATGTAGATGTCCAAGTCACGGGAGGGGTTCACATCAACCTGGCTACCAGGGAGGAATGCATCAACGCCATCGACAGCGACGATCATGCCGCCACGAACCTTGCTCTTGATGATACCAGAAACGATGTCACCTTCTTTGTACTTCGCGAGAATGGTTTCCCAGCGAATCTTGTCATCGGCCTGACGCTTAGAAACGACGACCATGCCATTCATGCCCTCGAGTTCAATAAGGAGGACATCAAATTCATCGCCCACATTCACTGCGTCGATGTTATCAAACTCATTGGCGTTAACAGAACCGACGGACTTGCAACCAATATCAACGAGGACTTCGTTGCCACGCTTGCCAGTGACTTTACCCTTAACGATTGCACCAGGAGCGGGAACGCTATTCTGCTGGTCGAGGGCTGCGAGGAGTTCTTCATAACGGGCGCCGGTCTTTTCGATCGCCTTCTGAGGTTTGCGGATAGCCATATGGCTTTTGCTTTCTTTTAAGCCGAACGCGCTCCTTGATGCCGATTCTTATCACGTGTCATACAACACGTTTGCACCACGGTGGTTAAGCGTTCGGGGGTTTCATAAACAACCTTCCTCCACGCGGAGAAAAGGGATACATAATATAACATATATTAGCTTATAAATGCAAGTCTTTATTTCATCCTAAACATTGTATAAGTTTCGTTGCGTGAAAAAGGAAAGGGAAAGCATCTCTAACGACCCTACTAAAGCGATCGTATATCTAACCGTAAAAATACACACGAAAGGATTTCTTCTCATGTACGAGTTATTTATAGAAATTGGAATATGTGTAAACATCAATAGAGGTTTTACTCTTAATTAACGATAAAAAAGGGACGGTGTTGACCGTCCCTTTTTTGCTTGTTAGAAGTTCTTTTAAGAGAGTTCGGGAGTGGAAATTTGTGCCGCAAGACCAATGTAATCTGCAGGGGTCATAGCCGTGAGACGGGCCTTGTCGGCTTCAGGGATTTCGAGGGTTTGAATAAAGTCTGCAATCGTTTGTTGTGTCATTGCATTACCGCGGGTGAGTGCTTTGAGCTTTTCATAAGCCTGCGGCACACCATAACGACGCATGACTGTTTGGATGGGTTCAGCAAGAACTTCCCAAGCATTATTAAGGTCGGCTGCAAGCGCTTCAGTGTTAGGACTCATGCGACCAAGACCACGCTGAGTAGAGGCGACTGCAATGAGGGAGTACGCAAAGCCTGCGCCAATGTTGCGGATTGCCGTAGAGTCAGTAAGGTCACGCTGCATACGAGAGACAGGGAGCTTACGTGCAAGATGGCCGAGAATAGCATTCGCCAGACCAATGTTGCCCTCAGAGTTTTCAAAGTCGATGGGGTTAATTTTGTGCGGCATGGTGGAGGAGCCAACTTCGCCAGCAACGACTTTCTGCTTGAGGTATTTCATGGAAACATACATCCAGATGTCGCGATCAAGATCAAGAAGTATCATGTTCCAGCGCTGAATGGCATCAAAAAGTTCTGCCATACCATCGTGGGATTCGATCTGGGTCGTAAGAATGTTTTGCGAGAACCCGAAGCCCTCGATAACACGCTTGGCGAGTTCGGGCCAATTAACTTCTGGTGCAGCGGAAATGTGTGCATTGAAGTTACCAACTGCACCATTCATCTTTGCAGGAAGAACGATACGATCAATCTCTGCCGCTTGACGACGAAGGCGGTGAACAACAACAGCAATTTCTTTACCCAAGGTTGTCGGCGAGGCCGGCTGACCATGAGTATGTGCGAGCATAGGATAGGTCAAGGTTTCCTTAGCAAAGGTTGCGAGCGCATCTGTGAGTTTATCCTGTGCAGCACGAAGAACGGAAAGACCATCACGCAATTGAAGTGCATGGGACATGTTGTTGATATCTTCCGAGGTGCAAGCAAAGTGGATAAATTCACTAAGTTGTGCACAATCTTGAGGAAGCTTTTCGCGAATAAGGTATTCAACAGCCTTAACATCATGACGTGTGGTGGCTTCAATATCTTTGACACGTTGCGCATCTGCGAGGGAGAAATCATCTGCGATAGCCTGGATTGCCGCGCGCTGGGCTTCCGTGAGAACACCAGTTTCAGGGAGGCCAGGTTCGTCACAAAGCGCAAGAAGCCATGCAATTTCGACACGAACACGACGTTCAATAAGGCCATATTCGGAGAAGATGGAACGAAGGGGGATGGTTTTGTCACTATAGCGACCATCAATGGGAGAGATTGCTGTGAGTGCGGAGAGTTCCATGGGGGATTCCTTTTTTGTTATTTTTTAGAGGGTTTCATTTCTGCGCGTTTTTTTGCAAATGCCTCAGAGGCTTTTTTGATTTTTGCGCGCTGGGGGCAAGTCTTGTCGGTTTCGAGCGCACGGAGGGCTTCAAGCGCCTTGATTTGATCCTTATTTAACGATTGCATCGTTTCTGCAACAAGAACAACATGAAGATCGCCTGTAGCATAGCGACCGATACCTGTGGCTCCTTGTCCGCGGAGACGCTGGACGGAACCTGATTCTGTACCAGGGCGGATTTTCAAGGTGCCTGTACCATTGGGGGTTTCAATTTCTATCTCACCACCAAGCGCTAAAAGAATGGGCGAAACGTATTGACGGAGGATGAGATCTTGACCATCACGTTCGAAAAGCGTACTCGCTTCAACGGAAATGCGAAGGAAAAGATCACCGCGAGGACCGTTGTTAGGACCTGCATTGCCTTTACCAGGGACTCGAACACTCATGCCGGGCGCAATGCCTGCAGGAATGTTAACTTCGACATCTTCCTTTGAGCTAACAAGACCATCACCACCGCACTTTTTACAACGCTTTTCGATGATGGTACCTTCGCCATGACAAACAGGGCATGTTTGCGAAATCATTCCAAAGAATCCGCCGCCACGAGTAACTTGGCCAGAGCCATGGCAATGTTTACACGTTTCACGCTTAGAACCAGGTTCTGCGCCCGTACCCGAACATGCTTGGCAAGCAACAGCAGCATGAATATGGATCTTTTTGGTAGTGCCGAAGAGGGATTCTTCAAAGGTAAGGCGAATAGACATTTCGGTATCATCACCACGACGAGGAGCGCTTGGGTCAGCACGACGACCACCGCCACCAAAACCGCCAAAGCCACCACTGAAGCCTCCACCAAAGAATTGATTGAGAATATCACTGAGGTCAGCACCGTGGGTAAAGTCACGAGCAAAATCAAAGCCGCCACCACCGAACGCACCCTTCATACCATCATGACCATACTGGTCATACATAGAGCGCTTTTGTTCATCGGAGAGAACCTCATAAGCTTCAGAAGCTTCTTTGAATTTCTCTTCTGCTTCTGCATTGCCTTGGTTGCGATCGGGGTGATATTTCATCGCAAGCTTGCGGTAGGCCTTTTTAATGGTGTCTTGATCGGCACCTTTGTCTACGCCAAGGACTTCATAGTAGTCACGTTTTGCAGCCATAGTTTTAGGCCTCCTGCGGTGCACCCGAAGATACAATCACCTGTGCGGGACGAACAATTTTACCACCTAAGCGCCAACCTTTACGGAATTGGTTAACAACAATACCTTGCGCATATTGAGGATGAGGAACCGCTGTCATCGCTTCATGCATCATTGGATCAAAAGCAGTACCTTCTGTTGCGTCAATCATTTCCGCGCCAGATTGTTCAAGCACCTTTTGAAAACGTGTTGCAATAAGTTTGACGCCTTCGCTAAATGCACCTTCTGGAGCATTTAATAATGCCATTTCAAAGTCATCAAAAACAGGAATGAGTTCCTTGAGGAGGCGTTCATTTGCGCGTGCAGTACGTTCTTCAAGTTCTCGTGCGGTGCGTTTACGCATATTGTCAAAGTCTGCCATGAGACGCAAGTAGCGTTCATTTGCGGCTGCGAGGGCCTCAGCCATTGGGTCTTCTTTTGTGGCTTGAGGGTCTTCATCGGTTGTAGGCTTCTCAGCGGCAGAAGCGTCTTGTTCAACCGATGCAATGGTTTCTTTAGTGTCGGTGTCAACAGGGGACACGTCAGGAGTCTGATCCTTTGGGGACTCTTGCATTGTCATTTTGAGATCCTTGTTAAGTGGTGCCGGAGGAGGGAATCGAACCCTCAAGCCCGAAGGCGGCGGATTTTAAGTCCGCTGCGTTTGCCATTTCGCCACTCCGGCGTCAATAGATACAGTACATTAGTATAGCAAAATGTAGCTGTAATTGAAAGCGTATCTTTATATTTCTTATACGCTTGCGAAATTGTATGTGCGTGAGTATATCAAATTGTGGGGTTGGAAAGCAAGTTTTTTCTAATGTTGAGAATATTTTTGTGAATCGGAGATGTTTTTTAGTTAGCAGTAGGAGCCACCGCTGTCGTGTAGAGTTGGGCATATTTACCATTACGCGCGAGTAGTTGTTGGTGTGTGCCGACTTCAATAATTTTACCATTTTCAAGATAGCAAATTTGTTGTGCGTGGCGAATGGTGGTGAGTCGGTGGGCAATAATAAGGGTGGTACGACCATTGGAAAGGCGTAAGAGTGCCTGCTGAACGGCTGCCTCAGCAAAGGTATCAAGGGCACTTGTGGCCTCATCGAGAATGAGAATGGGAGGATTTTTGAGAAAGACACGGGCAATGGCAATACGTTGAGCTTGACCTCCAGAGAGCATAAGACCGTGTTCACCAACGCGTGTATCGAGTTTAGTTTCGAGAGAACGAACAAAGTCTCCTAGATTGGCTTGATCAAGAGCGGCATAGAGTTGATCCTCGGAGGCGTGGGCGTTACCAAGAAGGAGGTTATCACGAATTGTACCATCAAAAAGGAAGGGCCGCTGAGCAACAATGCCAATCGCACCACGGAGGTGAAGCTTGGGAATGGTGGTGGTGTTGTGTCCGTCTAGTGTAATTTGACCTTGGGTGGGATCATAAAAACGTGGAATAAGGGCGGCAAGTGTACTTTTACCCGCGCCACTAGGTCCAACAAAAGCGCAAATTGTGCCAGCTAGAATTTTAAGATTGTCAATAGTAAGAACGGTACGAGTTGTTTGAGGGTATTGGAAGGTGAGATTTTGAAAATGAATTTCTCCTTTGATGTCGATTGTGGGAGAGCCAGGAGTGATAGCGACATCTTCTTCAGGGGTTTGAGCAAGAAATTCACGAAAGCGACAGTAGCCCACGAGACCTTGTTGGTACATATCAAGACCATTAACAATACGACGAATGGGCATAGTGATATAGCGCGAATACATGAAAAAGGCAAAGACTTCCTCGATGTTAGATTGTCCATGACAAATCATCCAAGCACCGGCAGCAATGTAAAGCAAGGAGTAGCCTTCAAGAAGCATTTGAGTGCCTGCAAAGAGAGGTGCGTAGAGGGTGTAGACTTTTTCAAAAGAACGACGGAAGTTACGATTAACACGACGGAAGATGTGGCGTTCGCGGCGTTCTTGGGTAAAACTTTTTATTTCACGAATGCCTTGAACGACATTTTCAACATGAGAGGCAAGAGTAGAGACTTGAAGGCGATTTTCACGCCAAACGCGGTGAATGCGCTTTTGAAAAATACCCGCAAAAAGAATAATGAAGGGAACAGGAATTAACGCAAGGGTAGCGAGTTTAGGGTTGAGGGAAAACATAACTGTAAAAGAACCCGCGAGAACAAGAAAGGAGGCTGTAAGGTCTTCTAGAAGGTGGTGAGCCGTTTCGCCAACGAGCATAAGGTCAGAAGTTATACGGCTAAGAACTTCACCGGTTTTAGTACGATCGAAAAAAGCAAAGGGAAGGCGTTGGATGTGATCAAAGAAAGCATTACGCATCGTAGCTTCAACGCGAATACCAAGCCAGTGTCCCGCTAAGATGTAGGTCCACTCACAAATCATTGAAAGAATCGTCATGGCAACAAAGGCAAGCGTTGCCCAAAGGGTAGCATGGAGGTTGCCCTGCGGAAGATAGTGAGAGAAAACGCGAAGAGCAGTAAGGGGAATAGCAATTTGAATGACGGCATGGCCAATGACAGAGATAAGGTCAATAAGTAAAAGTCGATAGTGGGCTCGATAGTAGCCACAAAGGGTCTTAAATCCCGTCAATAATGCGCGAGGGGTTTCCATGCTCGTAAGTCTCCTTGCTTTTTCCCATATGGTATAGCATCTACTTGGATGCGTCAAGTATTATTTGGTATAAGCTAATAAATTGAAGATTAGACTATATAACCACGAGACTTATCTATTTTTGCTTGACAGGATATCATGGGTTGATGTATAGTTTGTTCATAAACAGGGGAGTCCGCATGACGGGCTGAGAGGCGGTTGTTTGACTGCGACCCTATGTAACCTGATTCGGATCATGCCGACGTAGGGAGTTTTTTCACACACAGCATTGTGCTGTTGTTCTATAGAAATGCCTCATGCACGGGATGATTTGATCTTTATTCGCAGTGAGGTGTAATCATGACACAATTAGAGTTGGCCCGATCGGGTGTGATTAGCGATGCCGTGAAGAGTGTTGCTAAGAGGGAGGGGCGTACAGTTGAGTTTGTTCGGAGGCGTGTAGCGTCAGGTGCAATTGTTATCCCGGCAAATATACATCATACGGGAATTGTACCATGTGGGATTGGACGAGTTCTTTCAACAAAAATAAATGCAAATATCGGCAATTCGTCTATGGCAAGTTGCGCAGGAGCGGAATTCGCAAAGCTAGAGGTGGCTCTCACAGCTGGGGCAGATACTGTGATGGATTTAAGTACATGTGGAGATGTGGCGGCGTTTCGCGAGGAACTCATAGGGAGGTGTTGTGTGCCATTGGGAACGGTACCATTGTATGAAGTAGTGGCACGTTATGGAAGCAAGACATTTACAGTAAAGCAAATGCTTGATGTAATTGAGGCGCAAGCCCGGCAAGGTGTGGATTATATGACATTGCATGCTGGGTTATTGAGAGAATTTTTACCATTGGCATTTAAGCGAAAATTAGGAATTGTAAGTCGCGGAGGGGCATTATTAGCGCTTTGGATGGAAGAACATGGATGCGAGAATCCATTTTATACGGCATTTGATGAAATCCTTGCAATTTGCAAACGATATGATGTGACGATTTCGTTGGGGGACGGGTTGCGACCGGGGTGTTTAGCGGATAGTTCGGATACTGCACAGTTTGCGGAATTAAAAGTGTTAGGTGAATTGGTGGTACGTTGTCGTACTGCAGGAGTACAGGTGATGGTAGAAGGGCCTGGACATGTACCGATTGGAGAGATTCGAATGAATATGGTGAAAGAACGTCGAATATGTGATGATGCACCATTTTACATTCTTGGGCCCATTGTAACAGATTGCGCTCCCGGGTATGATCACTTTACAGGTGCTGCTGGAGGTATGTTAGGAGCTTTTTATGGCGCAGCGATGTTATGTTATGTGACACCAAAAGAGCATTTAGGTCTACCAAATTTAGAAGATGTTCGCGCAGGTGTCGTAGCGTTTAAAATTGCAGCGCATGCAGCAGATACTGCATTACGAAAACCTGGCGCACGTTCGCGTGATGATGCGATTTCAGATGCACGAGCTGCATTTGATTGGGAACGACAATTATCGCTTGCAATTGATCCGTTACAGGCGCGCATTTTACGGCAGACAGCAATTGATGAGAGTGAATCAAAAGCATGTCATAATGGAGAGTATTGTACAATGTGTGGACCAGAGTTTTGTTCGATGCGGATTTCAAATGCACTTAAGCAATCGTCGCAACAACCGAAACACAACTCATAAAACAACTCCACTTACAACAAAGATGAGAACTTCGTTGCAATAACAATTCTCTACACTCGAGTATTTGCCACGGGAGTAACAAAAGAGGAAGGCGAACATACCTTCCTCTTTTGTTATCCTTTTTCACTCGAGAATTAGTTGAGAAGCGAGTGGATGGGAGCGGGGATATGACCGCCATGTGCAACAAAAGCTTCTTGGCCATCAGGGCAACGCGGAGCAACGACTGTACCGCCGCCAAAGAGGCCGCCGAAGTCAAAGTAATCACCGACCTTCGCCCCTGGCACAGGAATGACGCGAACACCTGTTGTCTTACGTGCGCTGACACCAATTGCACATTCGTCAAGAATAATGCCTGCAAGTGTCGAGGCTGCAATATCACCTGGAAGCATGATCATGTCAAGGCCAACGGAGCAGACGCTTGTCATGCCTTCAAGCTTTTCGAGGCAAAGGGTGCCTTCTGTCAAGGCGAGCTCGAGGGTATGGTCTTCCATCGGAGGAATAAATGCACCCGAGAGACCGCCTACGGAGGAGGAGGCAAATGCGCCACCTTTCTTAACGGCGTCATTCAACATCATCACGGCTGCAATGGTGCCCGGGCAACCAATTTTCTTAATGCCCATGGCTTGATAGATTTCACCCACAGAGTCACCGACTTTAGGTGTTGGAGCGAGTGAGAGGTCAAGGACGCCAAAGGGAACGCCAAGCTTCTTTGCAACGTGACGGCCGACGAGTTCGCCCGTGCGGGTAACACGATAGGTGGTGTGCTTGATTTCTTCTGCAATTTCATCAAGGGTCACATTGGGGTCTGCGGCAATGAGTTTTTCAATTGCACACTTGACCACGCCAGGACCGGACACGCCAGCGTTAATCACAACATCTGGTTCACCAGGGCCTAAGAGGGTGCCGGCCATGAAGGGGTTGTCTTCGGTAATGTTTGCAAAGACAACCATCTTCGCGCAACCAAAGCCATTCATAAAGGCGGTGGCTTGGGAGACCTTGAGCATTGTTTCTGCAACGAGATTAACGGCATCAACATTGATACCCGCACGCGTTGTGCCAACGTTGATCGAAGAGCAGACGTGCGAGGTTTCTGCGAGGGCTCGCGGCAACGATTCAATAAGGGTGCGTTCACCAGGGGTCATGCCCTTATGAACCAACGCGGAGAAACCACCGAGGAGGTCTACGCCAAGTTCTGTTGCGGCCTTGTCGAGTGTCTTACAAAGTTCAACAGCGGTGTCAACGGTATGGCCTTCGAGAAGGATCGATGCCGGGGAGATGGAGATACGTTTGTTAACAACATTTACACCGTAGAGAGTACTTGCCTCATTGCATGTTTTGACAAGGTCTTTTGCAACAGTCATGATACGGTTGTAAACAGCATCGCAAAGGGCTTTAGGATCAGGATTGGCACAACGATTCAGGTTAATGCCCATGGTACATGTGCGGACGTCAAGGTTTTCTTCGTTGACCATTCGCAAAGTTGCAAGGACGGCTTGGTTATTTAACATGGTGTCTTCTCCTCAGTTAGATCAGCGATTTAATCGGGGCAATTTCACCCGTTGCCTTAAAGATATCTTCGTGACAGATTTGTGCAGTGAAACCGATTTCACCCATAACTTCTTTAAATTCCATTTGGGTGGCTTTAAGGTCAGTGCAAGGGGCACGGAATGTGGCATAGGCAACGTGAGTGACATAGTCATCATCAAAGATTGTTGACCAATCTTCGATATTAATGTTGTGTGTTGCCATGAAATCAGAGATGCGATACATCACGCCTGGACGGTCGGTACCACTCGTAATCACAACATAGCGAGCACCAACAGTTGGCATTGCTTTGCGAATCTTCGCGGGGTCAGACATAATGGAGAGTTCTGCGCCTTCAGGAAGGATTGCACGGAGCGCATCATGTAAAGGTGTGCCAACGTCGGATTCATGTTCTGTCACAAAGATTAACGAGAAGAAGCCGCTAACGATGCTTTGGCGCATTTCAGAGATGTAGCCATCGAGTTCAAAAACTGTTTTTGCAATATCACGCGTTAACCCGACGCGGTCAGGTGTAATAACGGATACCATGTAGGTGTGTTTATCTTTCATATTTCTCCTTAAAAGTGATCATAGGCATTACGAACGGATGAGTTCTGCAAGTGCCTTGAGTTCGTCCATTGTGGGCTTCGGGTCTAAGGGTTGCCATGTGACAGGAACGTCATTGTAGCAAGGAACAAGATGGAAATGCACGTGGAAAACGGTCTGACCTGCAATTGGACCATTTAATTGTTGGATAACCATACCATCGCAACCGAGTTTGCGTTTGAGAAGGCAGGCAGTCCGTTGAATGGCGGGCATCATGCCAGCAAGTTCTTCTGGCGGAAGATTAAAAATTTCTTTCGCATGAAATTTCGGCACAACGAGAGTGTGTCCACGTTGATAGGGATTAATGTCAAGAAACGCATAGGCGTGTTCGTCTTCAAAGACTTTTAAAGAAGGGATTTCTTGACGAATAATTTTACAAAAAATACAGTCGTCCATGAGAATACTCCAAAGAAAATAGGATTAAAGTTTGCGGACGGGTTTTTCAAGTGTTCCACGGAAGTCATTTACGTCAGCAATACCATGTGCATCAAGCCATGCTTCCATGTCTTCCAAAATCTTAATGGGGGCAAGCGGATCCATAAAAGTTGCCGTACCAACAGCGACAGCCGTTGCGCCCACAAGGATAAAATCAAGCGCATCTTTTGCAGTGAAAACGCCACCCATTGCCAATAACGGAACTTCTGCAACTTGGGCCGCTTCATAAACATGTTTGACTGCGATAGGATGGATGCCTGCACCAGAAAGTCCACCAAATGTATTTGCCAAAATGGGACGACGAGTTTCGATATCAACCGCCATCGCTGGAACAGTATTAATCAAAGCTACTGCGTTCGCACCAGCTTCTTGTGCAGCTCGCACGAACGGTTTGACGTCTGGAACGTTTGGTGCAAGTTTAGGCATAATTGGCAATGTTGTTGCAGCGCGAACAGCACGGACAACATCTGTGAAGGTTTCAACTTGTGTGCCAAAGCTTGCGCCACCTTCTTTCACGTTCGGGCATGAAACATTGATTTCAAGACCGATAACACCTTCAACACCTTCAAATCGTGCAGCAACCGCGGCATATTCATCAATTGATGTACCCCAAATATTGACAATTGTTGGTGCGTTGTGTTCAACAAGGAAGGGCATATCATCGCGGATGAAAGCCTCTACTCCAGGACCTTGAAGGCCAATGGCGTTGATCATACCACCAGGGACTTCTGCATGACGAGGAAGGGGGTTGCCTTGCCATGGACATTCGCGAATTCCCTTTACTGTGATTGCTCCAAGTCGCGAGAGGTCGAAAAATTGTGCATATTCTTGACCATAGGCGAAAGTTCCCGATGCGACGGTAATGGGATTTTTCATCTGCATCCCACCAAGGTTAACTGCCATCTTTGCCATTGTCGGACTCCTTGTTGTTTGTAAAAAGAGGATTAGTTCATTTCGCGTTTTGCGAAACGATCAAGAATGCCATTAACGAATGCACCCGACTCTGTATTCGAGAAGTATTTAGCCAAATCAACGGCTTCATTAATCGCAACAGGAATGGGGGTCTTTAACGTGCGAATTTCATAAAAAGCAAGACGCAAGACGCAGCGTTCAATTACTCCTAAACGTTCCAAGCTCCAGTTTTCACAATAGCTTGCAATTAAAACATCAAGGTCGTGGATATTTTTCAATACGCCACGAACAAGAGCTTCTGTAAATTCACGCACTGGTGTTGATGCAAGGCGTTCGCCTGCATTCAAAGCGCGTTCCAAATCGTCAAGGTCATTATCTTCCTTACCCTTGGCTTCTTGTGCATAGCTCCATTGTTGTTCCCAAAAGTGTGAAAGGATCATTTCACAATCCACAAAAGGATTCAAATCTGCTTGAACAATCATTTGGAGGGCCCATTCACGGCCGTTACGACGTTTGTTGGTCGGTGCTTCCATGTCAGTCTCCGAGATTTTAAAGTTGACGCAAGACGTTCACTGCTTCAATCGCAGCACATACGGTATCAAAACCTTTATTGCCTGCCTTTGAACCAGAACGTTCGACCGCTTGATCCAAGTTGTGCGCACAAACAATACCATTGAGCACAGGAATACCAGATTTTAAACCAATTTGACTTAATGCACGCGCGACAGAGGTATTAATTAACATCGCATGATCTGTTGCTCCGTCAATTACTGCACCTAAGGCAACAATGGCATCAACCTGACCCGCTTGAGCAATCTTTTGCGCGGCGAGGGGAATTTCATTTGCTCCAGGCACACGAACGACCATCATATCGTTATCGCTAACGCCATGTCGGGTTGCAGCATCATATGCGCCCTTGAGGAGTTCTTCTGTAAAAATCGAGTTGAAACGGCTCACAACAAAGGCAAACTTCATACCTTTTGCAACTAAATCACCTGTTACTTCTTTCATCTCAATCATCCTTTTTTTAAATTCTTTTTTGCGTATCCGTTGTTTTGGTTAAAGCAAGTGGCCCATCTTTTCACGTTTAGTTTCAAGATAATGCGCATTATCAGGACCTGCATGCGCAATGATTGGAACACGATCAACCACTTCTAATCCATAACCAGAAAGACCTACAACCTTTTGGGGGTTGTTTGTCAAAAGTCGTAAACGCGTCATGCCTAACGCAGAGAGAATTTGCGCGCCGATGCCATAATCGCGTAAGTCGGGAGCAAAGCCAAGTTTAACATTTGCTTCTACCGTATCGCAACCTTGTTCTTGCAAACGATAAGCATGAAGTTTATTTGCTAATCCAATGCCACGACCTTCTTGACGCATGTAAAGCACGCATCCGCGACCTTCTGCTGCAATTTGTTGCATGGCTGAATGAAGCTGCCATCCGCAATCACAACGAGCACTGCCAAAAACATCTCCTGTCAAGCATTCGCTATGTACACGCACAAGCGGAGGCGGTTGCGAAGGATCATCGCTTAAATCTCCCATTGTCAACGCAAGATGTTCAAGGCCATCAAGATTGCTGCGAAACATCGTCAAGCGGAATTTACCAAATGCAGTCGGAAGGTCGACCGATTCAACACGCTCAATCAATGTTTCATGAGCTTTACGATAAGCGATAAGTTGTTCAACGGAACACATCTTCAACTGATGCTTTTTTGCGAACTCAACGAGATCTGGCAAACGCGCCATAGTTCCATCATCTCGCGTTATTTCACAACAAATGCCACACGCCTTGAAACCTGCTAAACGTGCAAGGTCGACCGTTGCCTCTGTGTGTCCCGCGCGAACAAGTACGCCACCCTCGCGTGCCCGCAAAGGGAAAAGGTGACCAGGAGAAACAATGTCCTCGCGCTTTGCATCATCCTTGACAAGCAATTGAATGGCGGTGCAACGATCTTCTGCAGAGATACCTGTTGTCACACCAGTATGACGTGCACCATCAATGCTCAACGTGAACGCTGTTGCAAAAGCATCGCCACGATTCACACTCGGCGCTAAATCAATGCCAAGGCGATCTAATATCTCGCCAGCACATGGCGCACAAAGCAACCCACGGGCTTCACGAATACAAAAATTTACATCTGCAGGTGTAACGGTTTCTGCAGCCATAACAAGATCGCCTTCGTTTTCACGGCCTTCATCATCCGTGATAACAACAAATCGACCTGCGCGTAATTCTGCAAGACATGCTTCTACAGAATCAAAGAGCGACGTTTCTGCCATGCGTGGCTCCATCCTTCACTCAACCTAAAGCATTTTTAGGTTCATTATACCTTCTTCCATCCGGACTCTAACCGTCGGCTGCGGATTCACACCGCATCGGTTTACAACCACCCGGTCGTAAACTTGTGGGCTTATTACCACCGATTCGGGAATTGCACCCGACCCTGAAAGTAGACTCTTATTATAACAAAAAATACCCCTCAAAAACACAATTTTTTCTATTCTATTATATAACACAAAAAAAGGCCCGCTCAAACGAACCTTCGTTTTCATCTCAAAAATCGTTTTACTTATTTACTTTTATAAAGTGGTTTTAACAAAAGATTGTCAATGACAAGTTTCTTTGAAATTGTTCCTGTTAACTTTATAGAAACTTTTTTTACATTTTGTGGGACTTGTTCATTGAAGGAACGCATGGTAAATTTTTTATATTTACGCGGGCGCCCTTTACGCATGGAGCCGTCTTCACTTTTAAAAATCAAACCAATATTATTTCCAACCTTTTCACTTGAAATCATATTCGCGGAGAAAGCACAGAAGGGATAGATATAATCATTATAAACGAGGTCTATCTCTGGCGACTGAATAGAATAACCTTGGTTGTTCTTTGTGGGAGTGAGAATAATCTTATTTTGGAAACGTTCAACCGTTCCATCAAATCCTATCTGCCATTGATCAAAATGGGGCAAGGTAAAGACCGCCTCTTGATTTTGTTCTGTTTGGACAGGCGCTAATTGATTAATTTCTCGATCGTCCGAGCTAATCATCATCCCAATCACAAGTCCAACTAGTGAAAAAATGAGAATCGTCAATACAAGAATTACCCGCATAAAAAGTTTAGATGACGAAGGGCGTGGAGGCAAGAAATCCGGCAAGTCATCAAGATCAATCTTTCGCGGACGCATTGCTCGAAGTGCAAGCTCAACACGACGCTGACTTGCCTGAGGACTTAAAAACCAATAGTTTAATAGATTATACCCATTATTTACAAGCGCAAGACGATAAGGCGCTAAATCATAAGGTACACGATGAAATGTTACGCGCTGCATAACCGTGTCATAAATGAGATAGTCTGCAGTAATTCCTTCTCCACGAGGAAATCCAATGGATCCAGGATTAAGAATATAACGCGTACCTTCTTCTATTGTAAAATCCTCTGGGGGAAGTTTACGTGGTTCTTTTTCTCCCTCAACCCGCGCAAAAACACACGAAATATGCGTGTGCCCGACAATCATAATGGGATATTCAGGATAGAGTTTAAAATTAAAAATAGCTTCTTCTTTAGTAGAAAGATAGATAAACTCCTCGGGGTTTAAAAAAGACCCATGAGTACAAATAAATCCATCTCCTTCGATTTGATACGGTAGCTCCTTTAACCATGCCCTATCTTCATCAGACAAGATAAGTGACACTCGTTCAGATGTTTCACGTGCAAAGTCGTTAAACAATTCCCGATCAAATAATCCGCAAACAGCAGCATCATGATTGCCAATTACAGTTCCAGATGCAACTTTACGCACACGTTCTAAACACTCTATCGGTTGAGGACCATACCCAACGATATCTCCCAAACAAATCATATGCGTTACGCCACGTTCACGCGCATCTTCCAACGCTGCTTCTAACGCTGGAAGATTACCATGAATGTCTGCAAAAAACGCAATCCGCATGCGAATAAAAAATCTTTCAATTACTCAACAGGTTGTGTTGCTTCCACTTTCACCACGGGGTGAGACTTCCACGCTTCAAGCAATGCCGTTCGAATTCCCTCACTCTCAGGATGCGTAGGCACGCCACCACTCTTAATGATTTTACCTAATGGCGTAGTGATATTTTTTATCCCCCCGCCTGTTGCACACCAAAAGCCTACTGGCGATGATCCCGCATCAATCGATGTTAATGCATTGTTATCTGCGGAAAAAGTCGCAGAGGTAGTCTCTGTCCAAACGTCTCCATTACAACTCCAAAAATTTGAAAAGAGAACTGCACGCACACGATCACGACTTGCAATATTTCGATAAAAATCTTCAACAAATGAATATGGCGAAGATAACGTTGTCTTACCCTTTGTTACCATTGAGGAAAACGACGCCATGCGAAACCATGCACCCTCTTTATAAACCCACCCTGAGTAAACCGAACGATCTGGTGTTTGATCTGCTTCAACCGTGACCGCCATGCGCACTTTCTCTGCAAGCTGCCAATCAAAATCCATCATTGACTTGCCACCCGTGCCCTCACCGCCAAAACGCGTTGCATTAACACCTTCACCTGCATACAAACAACGTGTAGCGATTTCTTTCTTAACTTTTGTTGGATCCGCAGAAAAATCCATTGGATTGCTCGGCTCCCAAATCGAAAAAATAGCAATACGACGACCATCAACCAACTGCTGAATTCCAATATATCCTGCATCAAACCCAATTAATGCAATATAAGTGCCAGGTTGGCAGGCCATGACCGTTGCCTCTGTATAATAAACGATAGCATCATGTGGCACCTTCTCATAGAGAAGATGAACACTTCGAGCTTGTCGCGCAGCCTGTTCTTCTGGTGAGTGTTGCGCAAAGAGGGTCACACCTGAAAACAAACAGCAAAGCAATAAAAAAATCTTTTTCATACATTTATCCTTTCAAAACGTATGCCATTTTGTTTCTTATTATACTCCAAATTTAGGGTAACGTATAGTAGAAATTCTTGTTTTCTTTTATTTTATAATTCAGAAGGCAGTACCTTTTTTACTTTTTTACTTCAACTCAACACCTTTAAGACTCTTCCCTCAAAAAAATAAGACCGAGGAACAAATCCCTCGGCCTTATTTTTAACGTTTACGTGCTCGTTCACGATAAATTTGCGTATTCCCAATAAGCTCTTGAATTGTTACGGGACGATAATCATTCACATCAACACCCGCATTATAAGCTCTTGGAACCGTTTGAAGATAGTTATAATACGGATCTTTTGTTAAATTATGGATATGACCATAAATGAGATGCGCCCCGTGACGACGACGATACCAATCCATCATCGGATAATGCGAAACCGTGAAAGCCCCCCAATCACGCTCACCTTCCAAAATAAACGCACATTCAGCGAACCACTTTTCTGGTCGAACCGATCGTAACCACTGACGATCATGATTACCAACCGCTAAATGCTTAATCCCGTTAAGACGTTCAAGATACATTGATGCTGGATTTTCACTCCGATAAATCAAATCGCCAACAATGTAAATATGATCGTCAGGTTGAACGCGTTCATTCCAAGCTTTGATTAGTGCTTCATCCATTTCACGCACAGAAGAGAATCCACGCAACACGCGCATCTTCTCATGCCCAAAATGTGTATCTGCAATAAAATAATCCATTCGTGCTACCCTGCATCTTCCTGCGATTAACCATTCAACACACTGGTCGTCTGACCCAATGTCGCAAGAATTGAACGCAATGCATTACTAATTGCAAGGTCCCCATCCTTATAGAGATTTTGCACCGTGCTACAAGAATAAATTACCGTCGTATGATTGCGATTAAATGCCTTACCAATCTCTGTCGTTGAACTAAAGGTTAATTTGCGACATAAGAAAATAGCAACCTGACGAGGAATTGCAACTTCGCGTGCACGACATTGACCCAACATATCATCCAAACGCACATTGTAAAATGCACAAACCGCCTTCTGAACATCTGTGCAACTTAAACGAACCAATGCTTCTTCTTGTTGGATATAGGTTTTCAAGAGAGACTTTTCAAGCACTTCCACCGTCACTGCTGTTTCTGCAATACCAGGGAACATACGTGCATAGTTAATCGTACATGCAAGCGCTCCTTCAAGCGCACGCACACTTGAAGTCACACGTTGAGCAATAAAGTCCAACACCTCATTGCTTAAACGCACTTCAGGATAACTATTCATTTTCATCTTTAAGATGTTCAAACGCGTTTCATACGCCGGCACATCAATATCAAGTGTCAAACCACTTTGGAAACGACTCACCAAACGATCAACCAAATCTGGAATTTCCTTTGGTGCGCGGTCTGACGTCATTACAATCTGCTTTTGAGCATCCTTCAACGCATTGAAAATATTGAAAAATTCATTCTGCAAACCTTGCTTGCCTGTCATATTTTGAATATCGTCAACAAGCAAAATATCTGGCGTGCGGAACTTATTTTGGAACGCACGAATCGCTTCATTCGAACTCTCTCCTGCCTTCCACTGACCCATGTATTCATTCATCAACTGTTCGGTCGTCGTATACAACACGCGCAAACTAGGATTCTGTTCATGTGCCATATTGCCAATAGCATGAAGCAAGTGCGTCTTGCCCACACCTGTCGGACCATAAAGGAACAACGGATTTGTGCGATTAGCATCATCACCCGGATGCTGAGCAACGTACTTTGCCATTGTTAAAGGGAACTGATTACCAGGGCCCATGACAAATGTATCAAAGGTAAACTGCTTCAAGAGACCTTCTTGAGATCCACGATCTTCAACCTTCACCGCCAGAGGTGCAGCAACAGCAGCCTCATCACGTGGAGAAACAAACTTAAACGTCAAGTCCGTGCGATTCGACACCTTTGCCAACGCATTGCTAATGAAGGCACCAAAATTACGTTCCAACAACGTTCCATCTTTATCTTCAGGCAAACGAATCGTCAACTTTGTACCATCCAACGCAATACCTTCACTGTCACCAAAAAATTGCATCACGGTAACAGCAGACAAAACCGCCGAAAGCTCTTCTAAAGCATACTGCCATAAATTTTTTGCTTCATTCATATCTTCACCAAAATCTAAATTATATGATTAAAGATAAAACTATCAACATGTTGATAAAATACGCGATTATTATAACACCTGTTGATAACTCTTGTCTATAAACTTTTTAAAACAAACGATAAACAGGTTTATGAACAACTTTTAATTTTTGAAAAGCCTAGAATATCAATAAGTTATAGTTGATATTTTAACTTATCAACAACATGTCAATAACTTCCCCTTCCGAGTTGTCAATAAATCAGTTGCTCTAGAAGCTATTTTAAGTTGTGAACAAGACTTTAAACAACTTTGACAATTTATAAACAACCTCTATTGACAAGATGTCAATAACTTCAACCCCAACAACTAAATGTTTTATTTTAAGTCGGATAATCTTGGAAATACATGTGGAACACATCTAAAATCAAATTTCACTCACACCTAGAAAGAAATCGTGTGAAATAGCTTTTATAGATAAAAATAATAACATAGAATTTTCGAATGATTTAAGTAAGCAGACAAAACAAAGCGTTTTTTTATCCCAAATATTTTAAACATCACTTCACATCCTAATCGCAATAAGAAAATCGTTCTATGGTGCCAAAGAAGATGGAATATTTAAAAAGAAAGATGATGGAATCTAGCTAGAAAGAATATCAACAAAAACAAAGGTCTTATTAAGACTCCATAAGGGAAGAAGCAAGAGGTTTATCAACACGATAGAAAAAGAAATGAATGTTCTGGGCAAAGTGTACGTTCTTTTCTTCTTTTATCATTTAATAATAAACAAACTTTTTAGTAAAGCCACTTCATTATCTCTAAAAATGAAATTAAGCTAAATGTCAGAATTAATCGTATTACTTCTCTGAAATTTTCGAGAAAATTAAAACCCTGTTCAATCGTTCATCAAAAGAGAAATAAAATTAAAAGCCTTTTTCTCTTTGACGAATACAAAGCCGTATTATATTTCTTATCAAATAAAAGATTTTACATCTCTATTGAAATCGGTTAAAACTGTTATCTACAATTCAATTTACCCCGTATAAGGATTCATAGATCACTAAGAGAGAATTCAAACAAAAGCTATTCAAAGTTCTTCAAGAGGGAAGAGGTTTAATCATCCTCTCAATCTCAAATTCAATTTCTATAATTTCATCTACATAGACAGGCGCTATATTCTTATAAAGAGAAGACACAATAATCTTCAACAAACCTCATACTTAAAATCATTCTAAAAGTCGGGAGATCAGAAGATGCAAAAGAAGAGGAATAAACGTCTTCATCATCGAGACGTTTTAGCAATGCGTATCATTAGAGACCATTTAAACTGTAGAAGATTATGCCTGATACTAATGATTATCCAAAAAGAGTAGTAGAAACTACACAAAGAAATGACTCCAAATAAATCATCAAGAACCATGGAGAAAATTGCATGCCGGTCCTGGTCGCAAAGATGATGGCGCCGTCAAACAACCAAGTAATAAGCATGTTGTATGTAATGTAGAATTAGGTTTGCACACTGAGCAAAAAAGATAGAGATTAAATAGACATCAATGTCAAAGAATAGATTTTAATAATAGAGTTAACCATAGGGCGTAGCTTAATAAACGTATGATTGAAAGTGATGGATAATGCGCAAGGATGATGTAGAATAGATTTTGAGAATAGAGTTAACCATAGGGCGTATTCAATAAACGTACGATCAAAGGTGATGGTAATACGTAAGGATGATATATGAAGAAAGATTTTGATATTATTAAGAAGATGGATACAGCAGGCAAATAACCAGGGGATAAGCATGTCTCTATATTAAATTAGAAATGGTTATACATATAGAGAAAAGATGCTTAATCTATATACACAGATATTGATTTCTTCGGTAGAGAATTTCTATGTCGTATTCATTATACAAGAAGTCATCATGATCATATGTGTGGTTCGTCAAAACACAAGAGAAGCAGAGAAACACAATGATACAACCTGATAGGAGATGTGTGATGTTAGAGAAGAGATATAAGCCATGATGTTTGTTTTCATAACATTACTAAGAGGTCTCGTTACACTTTATTCTCTTAAAAAAGAGAGTGTAGTTTTGTGTACGAAAATGTCATTGCTTATGTTTGTATGAGCAAAGCTTCGTTGTCTTTGAATGAATAATAGAAACAATTCCGTGCGTTATTAAGAAACAAATGGGGTAGATAGACGAAAAAGAGATGCGTCTATTCTTCAGAGGAAATATTTCTGTCTCTACAATTACAGTAAAAGGATAGATGAACTACTTTTTAAAGACTATAAATAATAACAATATGTGTCTTAAAAATACAGGTGATTACCAATAATATTGTCAGTTTATAAAGGTGATTTCATCTACGTTTACATTCATTGAATATTGCTTTTACATACGTGAAGAGATAGAGGTAATGGATATTATTGCCAATGTTTCTTATAATCGTCTTTCTCTAGAAGAAGTTAATATTCTTGTGCATGTGTTATAGAAAGATCCTTACGTCTTTATAATAAAAAAGAAAGACGAGTATCCCCGTCTTTCTTTTCTGATGATTTATACCACTTATCGAAGGGCGAGTGAGAGCAATGAAAGATCTGCTGGATTTACACCTGGAATTGATGTAGCACGACGAAGCGTATCCGGGCGAATTCGCTTTAACTTTTCACATGCTTCAAAGCGCAAACCCTTTACACGATCATAATCAAAGTCTGCAGGGATTACAAGCTTTTCATCACGTTGTAGCTTCTTTGCCTCAAGAGCTTCGTGTGCAATGTACCCTTCATACTTTGCACGAAGCGTTAACTCTTCCATCCAATCTTGTGGTAATTCACGATAGGGAATACCCCCAATGAGAAGATCATCATCAACAGTGATTGCTTCAATTGTGTCAACATGTTGATACGCGCCCTGTGTAGATTTAACTGCAAAGGCGGCATGAAGGAATGTTTGACCATCACGAGCAAGAAGTTTCCAACGATTTAAGCCGTATCCATCAAGCCAGGAAGACTTCCATTCTTGTTCAACTTGATCGAGCCAAACAACTTCTTCTTCCGTTAATTTCAAGAGGGTGGAATCGACAATTCCCAAGGATTTTGCATGTGTATGAAGGCGTAAATGAACATTGTTTGGACGTAATAACAAACGTCTTTCAGCACGTGAAGTAAACATGCGATAAGGTTCATCTGTACCCTTTGTGATTAAGTCATCAACCATAACGCCGATATAAGCTTCATCACGCGAGAGCACCATAGGATCCTTTTGGAGCACAGATAATGCTGCATTAGCACCTGCATAAAAACCTTGTGCAGCAGCCTCTTCATACCCTGTTGTACCATTGATTTGTCCGGCAAAATAGAGTCGTGTATCCAACTTTAAAGCAAGACATTTATCGAGTCCTCGTGGGTCAATACAATCATATTCGATGGCATATGCAGGCGCAAGAATCACGGCATTTTCTAATCCAGGAACCGAATGAACTAAGTCACACTGCACATCAGCAGGTAACGAGTTAGAAAGCCCATTAGGATAACACCAGGGGCAATCCCATCCTTCGGGTTCTAAAATCACATGGTGTCCACCACGATCACCAAACTTTACAATTTTATCTTCAATACTTGGGCAATATCTTACACCCTCCCCCGAAATATCCCCGCCATACAATGCAGATTGATCAAGATTATCACGAATAATTTGATGGCTCTCTAACACAGTATGACCTTGAAAACAAGGAAACTGTGAAGACGTTGCAAAGTTTAAAGCCTGAACCATTTCCTCTGTAATTTCACGTTTACCTTGTGTTGTTACAGGGGTGAACAAAGCCTCCCAAGATAAATGATATCGAGAAGATGTAGAAGATAATTCTTTTGAACGATACGTTGCGAAACAAGAACCATAAGGCAACGAGAGAGAAGATGTTCCACGTGGAACATTATTTTCTACTTCAGAAAGTGTTAGATTTGTTCCACGTGGAACAGTTTTATCCTCTTCGTTCAAAGAAAATGAAGTGTTAGAAGAAGCTTTAAGATTATCTGCTTCATTTGTTCCACGTGGAACAATTTGAGTTGCTTCCTCACTTATTTCAACTGTTCCACGTGGAACAGTTTTATTCTCTTCGTTCAAAGGAGGAGAAGTGTAAGAAGAAACTGTAAGATTATCTGCTTCATTTGTTCCACGTGGAACAACTTTATTCAATGCTTCACCAAAATAAACAAAAGGTAATTCTGTTTGGTTAAAATTTAACACTTGTTGTTGTTTAACATCCTCAGAATAAGGTAGTACCTTCCACAAATCTGATGTTTTATTTTGCTCTAACGTCGATGGTTTTTCTTGTTGATAGGTTGTTGTTTCTGTCTTTGGATCTTGAGCGTAGAGCTTCATTCTACGAGAGAAAAAGGGTATATTCTCTGTTTCGCCAGGTTGATAGGTGAGATGTTCCCATTGGATTCCCTTATTGAGAAGACGCGGAGGAGTTCCAGTCTTCAAACGACGCCATTCTAAACCCTTCAGTGTTTTTAAAGTTTCAGACAATGCAATTGATGGGCGCGCATCTCCGCCACTTTCCATTCCACTATGACCCACCCATATCTTTCCACCTAGAGCTGTACCAGAGGTTAAAACGACACGTTTTCCTTGATAGGTTTTACCCTCTTTTAAAATTACTTCTAGTGGTTGATCTTGATCTTCAGGAAGTGAAATATCTAAGACATCTGCTTCTAAAAGTGTTAAAGAGGGGGTACGATGAATAATAGCAGCTAGACGTTCTGAATAAGCTGCTTTATCACACTGAATTCTAACAGCTCGAACAGCAGGTCCACGGGAAGCATTTAGTGTTCTATACTGTAACCCTGTAATATCGGCATTAAATCCCATTTCGCCACCGAGGGCATCAAGTTCAGCAACAAGATGTGATTTTGCCAAACCGCCTACAGCGGGATTACAAGGCATTAGACCAAGGGTATCTTTTTGGGATGTGATAAGAAGCGTTTTACATCCCATACGAGCACTTGCAAGTGCTGCTTCAACACCTGCATGACCCGCTCCAACAACTATAATATCATAAACCTCATTCATAACCTTATAGTATATCAAAAAAGTCACTTTTATACACGTAAAATACCTTTTATCGTCGTTATTCTTATTTTTACTTCTTAAAACGATTTTGTATGTTCCACGTGGAACAATTTTCCAATTTTATTAGCTTTATTTTTTCATTTGTTCCACGTGGAACTTTTTTTATGTGCATTATGTTTTCTTAAACTATGCGACTGAAAACAACCCCTCTTAAACCTCTTTTGAAATGCAAATGCTTTTAAAAAACTTTTCAATTTGGCGTGTAATAATTGGTTGTTTATTTCATTTATCTTGGTTTTATAAAAATAGAAAAGATAATCTTCTTTTCAAGCTATAAAGAGATGATGTATGTTTCTTTATCAACGTTTAAAAAGAGTATGATTTCTTTTTTATAAGTATCTAATTTATTTAAAAAAGGAAGGTAAATTACCTTTTTTCAAACCAATACGGTTTGAACTTCAAATCAATGCGGTTTGAACTTCAAATCAATGCGGTTTGATCGTCAAAGCAATAGTGTTTGAAACACAAAGCAATACCTTTTAAATTACACATCTACAACCCTAAATTTAATCATTTTATGTAAGTAGAAAAACTTTTTAAATAAGACTATACCAAATCTCAAATATACTCAGTTTTGACATTTCTGTACTCTATTGAGTCGACCGTAAACTCTTGTAACGAATAATTTCTTTTGAAAATATTATGCTGGTAAAAAAATATTTTAAAAACAGTATAAATCGTAGTATTTTATTCTTTAAAATATGTTTCGGAAACTCTTTGGCCGACGAATAAAAGTGTACGATATTTTGTTTGGCACATTGTTTGGCCTGTCTGAATGATTTTAAAGAATTTTTAAGGAGATTTTCTTACATTATAAAAAGATGAGAAATTTAGAATAAATGTCTCTTTAGTTTTCATTATATTGTGTGGATGATTTACCTACTATTTTCGTCCTGCTAAAATTTTGGATTTTATTGTTATTATTTACTTTACAAGCGGGAATTGTATTTGATACAATATTTTTGTTTTTAATTTTTCTGTCTTTTTTTGAAAGGGATAATAGATGAATACGGAATTGGTAAGAGGTGTCCATTGGGTCGGTTTTGTTGATTGGCCTGTGCGTGATTTCCATGGTTATCAAACAAAGCGTGGTTCTTCTTATAATGCTTATCTCGTAGAGGGTGCAGAGAAGGTTGCGCTCATTGATACGGTGAAGGCCCCTTATGTGGATTATTTGAAGCGTAATATTGCAGCTTATTGCGCATTGGATAAGGTAGATTATATTGTTTGTAACCATGCTGAACCCGATCATGCCGGTGGTTTACCTGCAATGGTTGCTGCCTGCCCTAACGCTGTTGTTGTTTGTAACGCAAAGTGTAAAGATGCGCTTGCTCATCACTTTGATGTAACAACTTGGAAGTTTCAGGTTGTTAAGGAAGGTGAAACGCTTGATCTTGGTGGTCGCACATTGCAATTTTTTGATACAGTGATGTGTCACTGGCCAGAAAGTATGGTCACTTATTTGGTTGAAGAAGAATTGCTCTTCTCAATGGATATTTTTGGTCAGCATTATGCTACGTATTGCCGTTTCGATGATGAAGCTAATCTCGAAGAGGTGATGCAAGAAGCAAAGACGTATTATGCAAATATTGTTTTGCTTTATCAGAAACCTGTTGAAGCTGCAGCAAAGAAGCTTTTAGGTCTTAAGTTAAAGATGGTTGCTCCTTCTCATGGTGTGATTTGGCGTACGCATTTTGATAAGATTTTAAATGCTTATCTTGAATGGCATGTTAGTAAGCCGAAACGTAAGGTGGTTGTGCTTTATTCTACAATGTGGCAGAGCACACAGAAGATGGCAGAAGCTGTTGTTCAAGGGGCAAATGAGTTTGATATTGAGGTTAAACTTTTTGACTTGAAGGCAACGGGTGATACGGAAGTTATTACTGAGTTGATGGATTGTGCCGCCTTTGCTGTTGGTACACCGACATTAAATCAAAGCTTGATGCCCCGTATGGCTGCATGTTTAACGTATATTCGTGGTTTAAAGCCAGCGGGTAAAAAGGCATTTGCCTTTGGTTCTTATGGTTGGGCATCAAAGGGTGCACAAGAGGCTGAAACTTACCTTAAGGCCTTTGGTTGCGAAATTACGACAGCTCCTATTATTTGCCGTTATTCTCCCGATGAAGCAACGTTAGAAGCGTGCCGTGAAGCCGGTCGCAATTTAGCTCAAATTGCTCTTACAATCGAAGCATAAAATGAAACGCCATTTTTTCGTGCGTTTTCCCATCCACCTTTTAACCATTGCTACAATGATGGTTATAGGTGGATGTTCTAGTATTGGTCCATTAAAGGGTGTAAAACCTCATTACGAAATCATTGAATGTACAGGTTACTGTGATTGTGGTGATTGTTGTGGATGGGAAAGAAGTTGGCTCCGATTAGGACAGCCTGTTTACAGTTATGGATCGAAGAAAGGGCAACCAAAGGAAGTTGGAATTACCTCAACGGGCACAGAAACACGCCATGGAACTGCTGCTGTTGATCCAAAAATGTATCCCTATGGAACTGTTTTCTATGTTCCAGGTTATGGATATGCACGAGGGGAAGATGCAGGTGGTGCAATAAAAGGCCGCCATATTGATCTTTGGTTTTCAAGTCACTCAGCTGCTTTAAAATGGGGACGTAAAAAACTTCGTGTTAAAGTTTGGCCAAATAAGAAGTAATCATTAAAAAAGGCGTCATTTTTCACGACGCCTTTTTTTTATTTCTTCGCACTCTTTTTCTTTTTTGTTGTTTTATTAAAGTCTTTTTCATAATGTTATGTATTTATTATAATCTCTTTTGATATGACTAAAGAATTTTAGACTCTTATTTTAATCGTCATTTTCCATACCTTTAAATGTTTAGAAAATTTTATTTTTAGGTGAATACTTTGTTATTTCAATACATTATTTTATTGTTAACAAACGATTGTTTATAATATGTGAAAATGTTGATAAATAAACAACTGTTCATAAGTCTGTTTAAAACTTTTATTCATTTCTTTAAATGTTGATTTTTTTTGAAAATAAAATAAACTGATTTTTCAATCATTTATGGTTTTTACAAACTTCTATGTATGTTTTTATTATGATTGATATTTCAATAAGTTAATTAAATTATTAGAAAATAAAACCTGAATTTATAGACTTCATCTTAATTTTTTAATTTTTGTCTATTATTGACAGGTTGTTCAAAGTTCAAAGGTGTTCAAAACCTGTTAAAAATCGTTCAAAATATGTGTATATTTATCGAGTTATCAACAAGTAGCTTTCTTATTTTTTTGCTTTAGAACAAGTTTATTTTATTTATACGCATTTTACGAACGACTTACTAACAGAAAAAATAAGATAAGCGATTGACGTTTCAAAGCGAATTTGTTTTATGAACATTATAAACAATTCTATAATAACAATAATAATTAATAAATTTAAGATGTTAATAATAATAAAACTTCTTTTAGGCAGGTAGGTTTCTTTGTGAATTTAAACTTGTCTCTGACTTTAAGCTATGATAGTATAACGGTGATGTGTGTTTATTCTTTAGAATAAACGATGTGTATGTATATGTATTGACTTTAAAGATAAGAGGTTTACGATGCGTATGAAATTAACGTCGTTTTTGAGTTCACTCTTTCTTTTTCCCTTATCCCTTTTTGCAGAGAATCTTTCCAATACTGCTTTAATGGAAAAGATTAATGAACGTTTTCCAGAACTTGAACTTTCTTCAATTTCTTCAGAAAGTTTAAAGGTACATCCTTGTCAAAATGTTGATGCATTAATGACAGCTCTATCGTCTGCTCAAACTTCATCTGAAAATGATCTTATTCTTTTAGATGGAAGTCTTTCTCAAAGTTGGACCCTTTCTTCTACACTGACTATTCAGGGATCAAGTGATAAAGGACAGATAGTTCTTCTTTCTATGAATCCTGAGACAGGTTCATTTCATCAACCGGTGACATTAAAAAATTATGGACTTTATCTTAAAACAGGAAATACGATTTCGGTTAAACTTGCCAATTTTGCCATCGATGGTGCAAGTACAACTTCTGAAGTTACTCAGTATTCATCGGGTATCGCTATTAATGGTGGAACGTTGATTGCAAGTTGTATTAGTGTTATCAATGCAGATGTTAAATCTATTTTAAATTCATTTATTTATGGATCAGCTGTTTGTACATATCAATCGATTCAGTCAACATTATCTGTTCAAGCGACATTTTATAATTCTACCTTTGCAAATAATAGTTCAGATTCCGCCTATACGCAAGCAGCAGCTTATTGTAGAGGAGGTAGCTTATCTTTTGTTCATTGTACCTTTAAGGAAAATAGTAACGGCTCTGTGGCTGGACCTGCTTCACTGACCAATTGCCTTGTGGATATTGCACCTACAAGTATCACATCTGGGTATTTACTTTCAAATACAATTGGATTATTAACAACGAATAATGAACGTTATGTTCCTTATTGTTTGGGAATTGGTGAGGGTAGTGGTACAACGGTTATTGATTCTCAATTCCTTCGGTATGATGCATTAGGAAATCCTAGAAAATATGGAGATTTACCCGATTATGGTGTTGCAGAAGCTATTCAAATTGAACTTCCCAATGAGTTTGTTATTTTACCCTCAGGTACACAGCAGATTTACTTTGGTTTAACACCTATTAGTCGAGGGACGTTTTACATAGAAACTCGTTTAAGTGAATCTGAGGATTGGGTACGTATTCCTGAAGAGGAGCTTATAGCTTCTCCTCAAGAAGGAACATTAGCAACCGTCAGTGGATGGAAGAGTTTTCGTTATTATGTTTCAGATTTTACAAAAAAGAAACACTTCTATCGTTTATGTGTTACTGATAGTATCAATACGTTGAGGAGTGAACCTATTGAAATTACGCTAACAACTGTTCCACGCTATGCCTCACGCCCATCATCAAAGAAGACGATTTACCTTGATTTTGGTGGGTATGTGATTGATTCGAAAACTCGTTTAGATATTGCATTGAAGAATAATTTTTTAGTTCAAAATTATATTTGTACGGCGCCTTTTGATTATACGGGTGGTCCTGCGCAAAGAACGGGAACTACAGAAACTACAGAGTGTTCGACAGATCGTGCTATTTATGATATTTGGCGTATGGTCGCTGAAGACTTTAGCAGTTTTGATGTGAATGTAACAACTATTGAGCCTCATCCTAATCAATTATCAAAAAATGATGAAAATGATGAAACTTATGGTGTAAGAGTTGTTATTGGGTTTGCAGAGGATAAAAATGGAAATCTAGGAAATTGGGCTCAGGTTGGTGGACTTGCTACATGGAATTCTTTTAATTCATCGATGGACGAACCCATTTTTGTCTTTGGAACCTCGTCACGTCAAAATGCTGCTTGTCAAATTACACATGAGGTGAGTCACTCACTTGGTCTTCATCATGATGAAGGGATTCTCTATTTAAAAGATGTAACTGTTTATGAAAATGGTATTTTTGTAGATTATCCAGAACTTTTTAGGGAGAATGAGTATTACCAAGGGAATGAATTTGTACAAGGAACTGTTTGGTATCCCATTATGGGAGGTGTTCCAACTTCAACAACTGATAATAATCATAATCCTTTTGATCAATTTGATTTTATTAATCAATGGTCAAAGGGTGATTATACGAGTGCAACAGATACGCATCGAGAGAATAGAGGCATTCCTCAAGATGACTTTGCAATTATGTTAGGTCTCTGGAAGGGGATTCCTTATATTAATCTTGACAATCAATTTTATCAATATGATGATTATGGATTACGTTTGATTGAGGATGATCATTGTGATAGTTTTGGAGAGGCAACCGTTCTTCAATTTGAGAACAATGTGGTCGAATCAACGGGTCATATTTCAAAGCATGTTGATGAAAATAATAAGACTGTATTGAATGATGTTGATTGTTTTAAACTTACAACGTCAGGTCGTGCGACACTAAGTGTGGATATAACGCCGGAATATCGTGATGCGTATCAACCTTACGGAAGTATTGACTTTGCAGAAGGCTCTTCTTTAAATGCCTATGTTGAAGTTTATAAAGAAGATGGAACATGTATTGGCGGAACAGGTCTTTCTAAAAAATATTATGCTTTTCGTGATGCGAATCTTAAAGTTGAATTACCTCGAAAAGGGACGTATATTATTCGCGTAAGCGGAACATTTGTTGATTTTAAACTTGAGACAGCTCTTCGACCTGAAGGATATGAAAATGTTGAGGAGTGGTATCCAAATGATCGTAGTAATTATGGATCTATTGGGCCATACTCCTTAAAGGCATGTTTAACACCTCTTGAAGAGATTAGTCAACCAGGTTATCGTCTTTTACTTCGTTAAAATCAAATAAATACTACTTTTCATACACCCTTCTCAAAAGCTTGAGAAGGGTGTGATATTCTTTTAAAATGACTTGTATCAAACGTGGGGTTTTGTTATAATTTAGGTTATTATTACAATCACTTTTTTATAGGGTTTAAAGAGATGAAATTTACCGTTATTCGCAGTCGTTTTTTAGAGGTTCTTGGAAATGTTCAGAGCATTGTTTCGATGAAACCGTCGTTACAGATTTTAATGAATGCTCTCTTTGAAGCGAATGCGGATAATACACTTACGTTAACAGCAACAGACTTGGATATGTCTGTACGTGAACGTATGGTTACAGATGTTCAAGTTGATGAACCCGGTCGTACAACCCTTCCTGTTCGCCGTATTATGGATATTTTACGTATGGCACCAGAAGGTGAAGTCACTTTTGAGATTGACGAGGGTAATGTTGCACGTGTGATTACGAATGCAGCAAAATATCGCGTGATTGGTCTTGATGTTCGTGATTATCCTGCAATTAGTGAACCAGAAGAAGAAGTGAGTTCGTTCACAATTGATCGTGCAATCTTCCGTGAAATGCTTCGCAAAACCTCTTATGCTTCGAGTACTGACGAATCGCGTCGTATTTTAACAGGTGTACTTTTACGTTTTGAAGATGGTAAGTTGACCATGGTGGCAACTGATGGTAAGCGTTTAGCACTTGTTGAACAAGAAATTGACTTTAATGCTGAACATGCTTGCGATATGATTCTTCCTCCGAAGGCTGTGAATGAGTTGATGCGTCTTCTCTCGGGTGAAGGTCCCATGACCATTTTTGCACAGAAGTCTAAGTTTATGATCGAATGTGAAAACTTGAGCTTCTATAGCAAATTGATTGATGGAACTTTTGCAAAGTATCAGACAGTTATTCCGACAATGTGTGAAGAACGTGTTTCGGTAAATCGTGAAGACCTTATTACGGCCATTCAGCGTGTGTCGATTATGTCTAATAATAAGATTCATGCGGTTCGTTTGAATTGGTCGGAAGGTGCGCTTTCTCTTTCTGCAAGTAATGCTGAAACAGGTGAAGCAAATGATGTGCTTCCAATTAAGTATAGCGGCGAAGAAATTTGCGCAACTTATAATCCAACATATATTTTGGATTGTTTAAAGAATTTGGAATCGGATGAAGTGATTTTTGAATTGTGTAAAGCGCATAATCCCTCTGTTATTAAATGTGAAGGAATTCCCTTCCTTTATGTAATCATGCCTTTGCGTCTTGCAACTGTTTAAAAGTTATTAACAAGCTTTTGACGAGAAAAATGGGGTTCATCTCGAAAGATGAACCCTTTTTTATATCATTTTTTTGTTTATAGAAGCTTTATAAATGCTTTTATAAATTTTGAACAAACTTATAAACAATTGTTGATAATTTTGTTGAAAATAATTGTCAATATGTCAATAAAATTGTTAATAAAAGTATTGAACAGAGTTATCAACAGTTGTTGATAATTTTGTTGATAAAAAAGGGTTGAAATTCTTTTTAAAATAAGGTATCTTAATAGTACATTATGAAAACATTTGGATTACAAATAAAAGCAGCGCGTTTACAGCGACACATGAGTCAAAGTGTTTTGGCTCAGCAGGTGGGGTGTAAACAATCAGCGCTTTCAATGTTTGAAGGTGGGCGTATGACAGCGCTCAATGATCAAACCATTGGAAAGATTTGTAATTTACTTGGACTTTTGCCACCTTCTTCTATTGAACAGAAAGCTTTTGTAGCTCCTCAGGTTGTAGAAAAGAAGGTTCGCGCTTATTGTCCGAATGCTGAATGTCCTTCGAATCTTCCTTATCATGTAAATGGTCAAGATGTCTTTTTGCCACGTCGATTAGAAGTTGGCCATGATGAACATCATTGTCGTTGGTGTGGAGAAGTTGTTGAACGCTCGTGTCCTGAATGTGGGGCACCGGTTCAAAGTGGTGCATTTTGCACACAGTGCGGTCATGCGTATGTTACGAGTGTTGAGCCGATTCGCAAAGAGACGTTTGCGCAACGTCTACAACTTGTTCAATGGGGTGAATGACGTTTGCCTCGATAAGGATTGAAGTGATGCGTCATATTTTCTTATTGATAATTGGATTGCTGAGTATCTGTTGTTTCAATGGATGCTCTTTTTTTCAATTTTATCCTTCTTTAGATGAAGCTACACAAGTCTATTTTGATAATGAATCAAAAAAGATTATTGATTTGTGCCATCGTTATACACAGGCTTTATCAACAAAAGATGAAGAACTTTTTAAAACAACCATGGATCAAAGTCTCTTAAGGTATGAATTACGAGACTTTCGAGAAATTACCCGATTGTGTGATATAAAGGTTGAATTGTTAGATACAGTTATTGTTTATTGTTATGACGATGCTGGTAAACCTTTACGTGATCAGGTGAAAGTACATGTTGTAATGCGTACGCGGTATCACAATGTTCCTGAGGCGTATAAACAGAAATTGAAGGATTTTGAAGCAACATGTGAATGTGTTGTTCTTAAAGTTGATCAACAATGGGTGTTTAAGGAACGCTCAAATATTGTTTCCTTTGAATATATTGAAACTATGAGGTAGAGATGATTTACTTACTCGGTATTTTTTTACAAAAATGGTTAGGCGTGGAGAATATGGGTCCTTTACGCTTATTAAACTCTCACTTAATGATGATGGGGGCTGGCGCAATTTGTTCTGCTGTGTTTGTATGGTACTTTTTACCGCGTTTGATGTATCGCCTTCCTGTAGATCGAGGAAAAGTCATTAAAACTGCAGAAGGCAAGATAGAAGCAGTTGCAGATAATAAAGTCTCTGCTGGTAAGCCAACAGGTGCTGGATATCTTATGGCAAAAATTACATTGCCGATTATTCTTCTTTTCTTTCCGATTTCTTCGTGGGCATCATTATGGGATTTAGGTGTAATTCTTTGTATTTATCTTTGCATGTTATCGGGTTGGTTTGATGATTCTTCAGAAAATCCTTGGGGTGGATTTAAAAAAGGGCTTTTTGATTTTATAACTGCAGCAGGTGCAGCTTTTTGTCTTTCACATGGACAGGCGGTTGAAGTGTGGTGGCCGTTTATTAAGACGACAACATATATTCCTGTTTGGATTTATGTTCCTGTAGCGGGATTTCTTCTCTTTGGAGCAATTAATACAACCAACTGTTCAGATGGCATTGATGGACTTGCAGGGCTTTTAACCTTTTTAACATTGGCAAGTTTGACAGGATTGTTGTATGTCGTTGTTGGACATAGTGGTGTAGCACGCTATTTGTTGATTCCACACAATGGTGAAGCTGTGAAATGGGCAGTTCTTTCGATGATCTTTATTGGAACGATTGGTGCTTATTTGTGGTATAACTGTTATCCATCCATACTTTTGATGGGGGATGCAGGTTCGCGTATGTTTGGCATTGTGATTGGTATTGCTTCGCTTGCAACGGGAAATTTATGTGTTCTCTTTGTTGTTGCACCCATGTTGTTGATTAATGGCGGTCTTGGAATTGTGAAGCTTGTTTTTCTTAAGGCGTTTCGTGCGGCGGGACATCCTGTTCTTCGACCAAAAGAAGGAGAAAAATGGACACGTCTTCAAAAGATCTTCTTTACTTATACTTTTCCCTTACATGATCATTGTCGTAAAACTTTGAAATGGTCAGGGCAGCAAGTGGTGCTTCGTTTTCTTTTGATTCAAGCAGCGCTCTTGCCGATTCTTTTCTTAATTTTCATTAAGGTGCGTTAAGATGAAATTAACACCGAAAACCTTTATTCAAGCTTGTATAGGACCTTTTTTAGGGATTATTCTCATTGACCAAGTTTTAAAATTAATTGTTGAGAAGAATTTTATGCTTGGTGAATCTGTAGAAGTATTTCCCTTTTTTGCAATTACCTATGTTCGCAATGAAGGTGCGGCATGGGGAATTCTTTCCGGTGCACAATATGAACTTGCAATTATTGGTGTGATTGCTATCATTCTTTGTACATTATTTTGGAAGAAAATCATTGGTACACAATTTATTTTTTATCCCTTTGGTGCACTCCTTTATGGTGGGATTGTTGGTAATATGATTGATCGTTTACGACTCAATTATGTTGTGGATTTCTTTGATTTTCATATTGGAGAATGGCACTTTCCTTGTTTTAATGTTGCTGATATTAGCATTTGTATTTCTGTGGCAGCGATTATCTTCTTTCAGCTGTACTTTGACTACAAAGCAAAACGTGTGGAGAATGTATGAGTAAACCGCAATGGTATTGTCTTGCAGGAGCAACGGCCTCAGGTAAAAGTGCGGTTGCGCAATACCTTGCAGAACGTTACCATTGGCCCATTCTTTCTGCCGACTCCATGCTTATCTACCAAGGGATGGATATTGGCACAGCAAAGCCAACATTAGAAGAACGTACACGTGTCTCTTATTTTGGATTAGACTGTGTAACTCCCGCAGAAGATTTTAATGCACAACGGTGGTTACAAGATGCTGATCGTGCAGCAGCAACAGGAGCACCTGGCGTTTTTGTTGCTGGCGGAACAGGACTTTATTACTCGGTTTTACTTCGTGGTTTAGAACCACAGTATCCTATTGATCTCGACTTACGTGCAGAACTTGAAGCGCTTTCACTTGAAGAACTTCAAGCTCGTCTTGCTCGTTATCAAGTGACACTTGCGGATCATAAAAATCCTCGTCGTATCATTCGTGCATTAGAACAGCTTGAACGTGGTTATCCACTTCCACAACAGTGGACCCAACAAGAAAAACCAAAATTGTGGGCTCTTCGTCATCCTCGTGAAAAACTTCATCAACGTATCGCTCAACGTGTTGAGCAAATGTATGCAAGTGGACTTTTAGACGAGGTGCGTGATTTGCAATGTCGTTATCCGACATGGTCACGAACCGCACTTCAAGCGATTGGTTATGCTGAGGCAATAGATTATCTGAATGGGACGATCTCACTTGAAAGTGCAAAAGAACGTACCATTATTCGCACACGCCAATTAGCAAAACGTCAAGAAACGTACCTTCGTGGACAATTTGATACACAGTGGATTGATGTATTAACGGGTGATACTGTAGAAACTCTTGCCAATAAAATAGCGACCCTCTGGAATCTTTCATAAAGGAGAATCGAGCGATGAACGAAAGTGAGACACACCATCAGTCGATGAAAGAGCTTCCTGAGGAATTTCGCCCTCGTGAAAAATTACTTCGTCACGGTGCACAAACGTTAACGAATGAAGATCTTGTCGCTATTCTTCTTCGAACAGGTGTATCAGGGAAAAATGTGTACCACCTTGCTAAAGACTTTTGTCGTCTCTTTGATAACCAACTTCATCGACTTACCACCTTTGAACAAGACACGCTTTTTAGTCATATTAAAAATCAGGACTTCCTCAAAGGTATTGGCAGTGACAAATTTGCAACGTTGATTGCGGCTATGGAATTTGGTCGTCGTATTTATAAACCGACAAAAGATGAGATGAAACCTCTCAAAGATCCAATTCTTCGAGCAAAACAAATTGCCGAGTTTATGTTTTCGGAAGTTGCTTATAATGCACATGAAAACTTTTGGGCAATCTACCTAGATATTCGCCAAACGATTATTAATGATCGTCCCTATGCAATTACACAAGGATTGGATAGCCATACGCTGATAGATCCAAAGAGTATTTACAAAAAAGCTTGTTTGCTCAATGCCACCAGTGTGATTATTGTTCACAATCATCCAAGTGGTGATGTAACGCCATCCGAGGCCGATATTCGAACAACAAATCACCTCATTGAAGCAGGAAAAGCCATTGGCATTCCAATTAAAGATCACATCATTATTGGTCGAGCAGACATTGCGCCACACTACTGTTCTCTTCGTGCGCGAAACCTCTGCGAATTCTAACCAAAAAAAACATTAAAAAACAAAAGAAAAGACCAATCATCATTCGTTCATAACGAATGCTATCATACATCTATTTTACCCATAAAACCAACCCTTTGACATTAAATTCAAAACCGCACCACTTTGACAATCAAACAGTACCTGTTTGACGATGAAACCGCACCTGTTTGAAACGCATTTAGCACCTGTTTGAAAAAGTGGAGTTATTAACAAGTTATCAACAAGCACAGCAACGTTGCGAGAAAGACAAAAAAGATTTTCTAGAGATCAATTCCTCTATCTTAAGACCACCCAAAAATATCTTATTAAACCCTTGCACTTATGTTTCAATGATGCAATGTTTCATGCGATGCGAATTGGGCTTGTGGAGAGAGTAGTTTTTTTGATATATTATATGGGTTAAGAAAAAGGATAGTCTTATGGCTTTAGAAATTGAATATTTTGGAACGCGCTCAACATGGAGAGATGTTGCGGATGCAGCGCGTACAACGATTAATAAAGAAGCTGGCAATGGAGAACCTTCATCTGCATGGAAAAAGCGTATTCTTTTGTCAGAACACTCGCCCATTCGTCAGTTAATTTTCCGTTGGAAGTGGGTGGGTTTAAAGAGTTGGGTTAGCGTGCATATTGTTCGCCATAAGTTTGGTATTGATCATTTTGTCTCCACGCAACGTACTGATCGCACAGGTGTTGACCGTAATGCATCGCGTCAAGATACGCCTGTTAATCATGAATGTATTGCTAACGCACAAGCAATTATGACGATTTCACGCAAACGACTTTGCATGCAAGCATCTCCTGAAACGCGTGAAGCGTGGAAGATGTTGCTTGCTGAAATTGCTAAGGACCAGCCTGAAGTTGCAGCCTGTTGCGTGCCGGAATGTGTTTATCGTGGATTCTGTCCTGAATTTAAATGTTGTGGTTATGCGAAGACACCTGCCTTTGAGGCTGCATGTGAAGCATATCGCACGGGTGCAAAAGAAAATTAATAGAGGATGTTATGATTCGAGCATGTGATTTAAAGCGTGGTGGATTTGTTGAAATGAATGGTGTTCCGCACCAATTAGATAGTTTGCAGGTAACAAATCCTTCGGCACGCGGTGCAGCAACCTTATACCATTTCCGTTTCCGTAATTTGATTACCAAACAAAAAATCGACCAAACGGTTAAAGGCGATGACCTTTACAAGGAAGCCGACTTTGAAATTCGTCCAACACAATTCCTCTATGAAGACCAAGGTACTTACACCTTCATGGATCAAGAAACATTTGAACAATTTGAATTGAATAAAGACGATATTTCGAATTTATTGCCCTTCCTTTTACCAGAAATGGAAGACTTAAAAGCAATTATTAGCGACGGTAAAGTGCTTGCTGTTGAGCCTCCGCAAAAGGTCACCTTGACGGTAGAACAAACCGATCCTGTGATGAAGGGTGCTTCTGCTACAGGCCGCGGTAAACCCGCACGTTGTGAAACAGGTCTTACAGTTACCGTGCCTGAATATATTGTCATTGGTGAAAAAATTATTATTGAAACAGCAACGAGCGAATTCGTTTGTCGCGCTTAAAAGAGATAGAAAAGAGTAAGGTTTATTATGTCGAGTTGCAGTGGTAATTGTTCTGCGTGTGCAAGCAAGGGTTCTTGCTCCACCCCTAAAGAAGATCCCGTTAAGCCAACATTGGAAAAAATCGGTCACGTTTTCTTGATTCTCTCCGGTAAAGGTGGCGTGGGGAAGAGCACCGTAACAGCAAATATTGCGTTAGGTCTTGCCAAACGCGGTCAACGCGTGGGTGTATTGGATATTGACGTTCATGGTCCAAGCATTCCTAAAATCTTGGGTGTCCAAGGTCAACGTGCTATGGGCGATGGAGAAAAACTCCTTCCTGCAGAAACACCTGAAGGCATCAAGGTAATGTCAACGGCATTGATTCTTGAAAAGCCGGATGATCCTATCGTTTGGCGTGGACCATTAAAAGCTGGCGTTATCAAACAATTTATTGGTGAAGTGGCTTGGGGTGAATTGGACTACCTCGTGGTTGACTGCCCTCCTGGCACGGGTGATGAGCCGTTATCGATTTGCCAATTAATTCCTGATGCTGATGGTGCAATCATTGTTACGACGCCGCAACAGGTTTCGACGTTGGATGTGAGTAAGTCGATTACCTTCTGCAATCAAATTGGCATGCGCATTGCCGGTATTGTAGAAAATATGAGTGGCTTTACTTGTCCACACTGTGGTGAATTCACTCCTATCTTTAAATCGGGCGGTGGTGAACAACTTGCCAAAGACTATGGCTTACCTTTCCTCGGCAAACTTCCTATTGCAACAGAAATTGCCACCTCTGGCGATGCAGGTGAATCTTTTGTAACGAAATATCCTGACAGTCCTGCTGCGAAAAGCTTCCTCGCAATCGTTGACAACTTGATGTCGATTGGTTAAAAGAAAACGGTAACGAACATGTCTTTTCTTGCCTCACTCTCATTAATGGCGACATGTGCATTGTCCCCATCGATATCAGCAACACCCGCTGTTGCTCCAACACCACTACTTTCAGATTCTTACGCGATTGTGGCCTCTAAATCGGTGGCGAACGATCCTACTTGGCGTGCTGAAACAATTGAAAAACTCCAAAAGAAGTATCCCAACGCCAAACTCTTCGTATGGGAAAGACGCTTGGAAGATGTTCTTCCTCAATTGTCGGCAATGCAGCCTTCCTTCACGGCCTACATTACCAGACCCGAAGAAACAACAGATCACTACGTCTTTGCATTGCACGTCTTCAACCGTAGCTTCGACGAAGATCCTTACGTTGATACCTTCTGGGGAATCATCACGGGTTATGATGCACCTTCTGCCGGTCTCCTTGCTGCAGCAGAAGAAATCAAAATTTCCCGTGCGCTTGATTGTTCTGGCGTTGACCTCAAGCCCTTCGATGAAGCATGGCGTTACAGCGAAGATCACCGTGGTACAATGAAATATTGGAAACATGGTGTAACTCCCGATGTAGAATCGAACCCTTGCGATACGGATAACACCCAAGACGTTCTCGCACGCCTTCAAAAGGATAATGTTCAGTTCCTTTCAACCTCAGGGCATGCAACTGAACACGATTGGCAGATGGGGTATTGTGGTCCCAACATGCAATTGCGTCATAAAGAGGGCCGCCTTGTCGCTATCGACACCAAGGAAAAGCAATGGCCTGCCGCATCGACAGAACCCAAAGTCTATCTTGCTAACGGCAACTGTTTGATTGGTCATATTGATACACTCGACTGTATGGCGCTCTCATGGATGCGTGATGGTGGCGTGCGTCAAATGATGGGTTACATTGTCACCACATGGTTTGGTGCACAAGGGTGGGGGACGTTAGGCCTCTTTGTTGACCACGCAGGTCTCTCTTCTGCAAATGAAGCCTTCCACTTTACCAACACGGGTATTATTAAAACAATCCAAGATTACAATATTCCCGACATGATGGACTATCGTTGGACGCAAGTCAACCACTATAACATGCCGATGACGCAAGGCATGGTTGATTGGGGCAATGCGGAATTTGATAAGGATCGTTCGCCAACCAACCAAGCCCGTCTCCGTGAAAAGATCAAACAAATGGCAGGCAATCTTCATGATCGCGATTGTGTGGCCTTCTACGGAGATCCTGCGCTCAAAACATCCTTTGTTCATCCGCGCATTACGGTGCACGCACCGGCCCTTGTGGGGAATGAAATGACCTTAAGCTTCTCGGTCCATGAAGGCATCCGTGCAGATGTTCCGGTGTGGTTACGCCTTCCTGGTTCGTGGACCTATGGCGAAGTCAAGGCGGATGCTCCATTAGCAACACCAACACTTGCTATTGATAACATGCTCTACTTCCCTAAACAAACGCTTGAACCTGGTAAAACCTACACGGTCAAACTCACAGGTGTTACGCGTAAAGGAAACTAACCATGAGTGAAATGTTCGATACCCTTGGCAGTTTGATGCAACGTGGCGGGTGGGTCATGTGGCCACTCGCTGCATGCTTAATTGTGACGCTCCTTGTGACCTTCAATAAACTCATCCAATGGAGCCTCTTTGCTCTTCGTTGCAAACGAGGGTATCGCGCATGGAAAACAGCTGTCGACATGTTCAATGCCACAGCGCCTCAACCTTTTACCGGTCTTTCACCTTATACTGACATCTACAATCGTGCCCTTCAACGGACGGACCTTCCGCTCACTGAAGCACTCTCCTTTGAAGCGCAAACGACACTTCGTCGGCTTGAACGCGGTCTTGGTGTGCTTGACACCATTGTTACCATGGCGCCAATGCTTGGTATTCTTGGTACGGTTACGGGTATTATTGCCTCCTTCAACCTTCTTGGCACAACAGGTAATGAAGACCCTGTGGGAGTTGCAGCGGGCATCGCAGAGGCTCTTCTTACAACCGCTGCAGGCCTCGTTATCTCTATGGTTGCGTTGATTCCTTATAATGCTGGTCGTGCACACCACACAGAGATTGCCCTCAAGATGGAAGAAGCGCTCACGGCTTTAGAACGTTCCCTCGACAAACCAACACCATGAAACTCCTTCCCCAACAACCGAAACGCACCCGTGTTGAAATGACACCCATTATGGACGTCGTCTTTCTTTTGTTGGTCTTTTTTGTCTACGCTATTCTCCGCATGACAGTACAAAAGGGCGTTCATGTTGAACTCCCACGCGCAGATGGCCAAGCCACAGAAAAACAAACCCTTCGCGTTGTCATTACTGAAACCAACACATTGCTGTTGGATGGTCGCACACCGATGAGAGAGGATGAAATCGTCGATGCATTGGCTACGCGTTATGAAGCGCTTCAGCTCCCCGTTGTGATTGCGCTGGATCGTAAAGCACACGCTGGCCCCGCGGTTGAACTGCTTGCCAAACTCCGTGCAAAGGGAATCGCTAAAATCGTCTATCAAGTCGATCAAAAGCAAACGGCAACAACACCATGATAAGCGGCGTATCACAGTGGCGTTCTGTCCTTGGGCAACATCTCCTTGCTCTCGCTCTTACATCGACAACACTCTTGCTTGCAACCTTCTGCTATACGCGCATCCAAATGGCGCCAACGCCCACTTGTGTTGCGAAAGTCGAACTTCTCACGACCGAACTCCACCTCGCGCCAATGGAAAGCATAATCCCAACACAAGCCTCTAGTCCAGACATTCCACTGCCACCACCTCCACCAACACCAATAGAAGCCCCCATCCTTTCTGACGCAATGAGTGAAATCGTCCTTGCTCGACCCCCTGAGCTTGAACAACCACCACTTCCTAATGTTCCTCCCGTTCCAATGCTCAAACCCATTGACTTTAAGCCTCACAAAACGCAACTTCCTGAGATTGTCTTGCCCCCTTTACAACCCGTGAGTACGCGCACGGAAACGCCACAACAAGCCACGGGTGCAACCGCGCATCTCAAAAAACGTCCCAAACTTCTCACAGACCCCGCACTGCTTCAAAAACGCTACCCTGAAATCGCGCTTAAAAATGGCTGGGAGGGGGATGTCACGCTCCGCCTCTACATTGATGCGAATGGCCGTCTTGATGAGGTGAAAATCGAGGTTTCGTCTGGCTACCGCATTTTGGATAATGAAGCCAAACGTATGATTCGCCAAGCAAAATTCTCCGGTGGTCCCGATACGCTCTTACAAAAAATCCAATTTCGCATCCCTAAAAAAGCCCCCCATCAAGAAGGTTAACCACAATGCTAAACGTCAACCACCTTATCATTGAATACCCGCGTCCTGGACAGGCCCCCTTCCGTGCGGTTAACGATATCTCTTTTGATGTAAAAGAAAATGAATTCTTTGGCATTGTGGGTGAATCTGGCTGCGGAAAAAGTACGCTTGCTAAAGCTCTTTGTCACCTCATTCCTGTGAGTAGTGGAACCTTTGAATTTGCAACTCAAACGCCAGGTGCAATCCAGATGGTCTTCCAAGATGCCGTGGGATCGTTAAATCCACGTAAAACAATCGGTGCTGCACTTGAAGAGGTTCTTCGTATCCACAAATGTTGTGAAAAAAATCTCATTCCACAACGAATTTCTGAACTGCTCGCGGAAGTTGGTCTTCCTCCCGAAGTTGCTCTCGCATACCCTCGAGAACTCTCAGGCGGTCAATGCCAACGTATCTCCATTGCGCGCGCATTGGCGATGAATCCCCGTGTTCTCATTGCAGATGAACCAGTCTCCGCACTTGACGTCTCCGTCCAAGCACGTGTGCTGAATCTTATGGCAGACCTTCGCAAAAAACGCAATCTTACGATCCTTCTTATCTCGCATGACCTTGCGGTTGTTCGAACCGTTTGCGATCGTCTCATTGTGATGAATCATGGCGAGATTGTCGAATCAGGCAATGCGAAAGACGTCTTTTCCAATCCCCAACACCCTTACACGCAAGCATTACTTGCAGCAGTTCCTGATATCGCAGAGGCTAATTGCACAACAACGCCCACTTGTTAAAACATCCCCCTTTGTGATATAATCAAAAAATATATTTAATAAGGAAAGAAAACCATGCGCATTCTTACAGGCATCCAACCCTCGGGTAAATTACATTTAGGCAACTACTTTGGTGCAATGCAACCTGCAATCGCAATGCAAGATCAAGGCGAAGCCCTCATCTTTATTGCACAATATCATGCACTTACCACAGTTCGTGATGGCGATATGCTTCGTCAATCAGCACGAGACGTTGCCCTCGATTTCCTCGCCTGCGGCCTCGATCCCAACAAAGCTTGCCTTTTCCGTCAAGCAGATGTTCCTGAAGTTCATGAACTCGCATGGCTCCTCTCAACGGTTACCCCGATGGGCCTTCTCGAACGTTGCCACTCTTACAAAGATAAACTTGCTCGCGGTATTGCTGCTAACCATGGCCTCTTTGCTTATCCCGTCTTGATGGCGGCAGATATCCTTGCTTACCAATCGGACTGCGTCCCCGTTGGCCGCGACCAAAAGCAGCATGTTGAAGTCACGCGTGACATTGCAGCGAAGTTTAACCTCGCCTTCAACTGCGAAGTCTTCAAAATGCCTGAACCCCGGATTTCTGAAGCGGTAGCGGTCATCCCTGGCCTTGACGGACAAAAGATGTCCAAGAGTTACAATAATACGATTGGCCTCTTTGAAGATCCCAAGACGGTCAAACAAAAAATTATGCGCATTGAGACCGACTCCACGCCGCTTGAAGATCCCAAGGATCCCGATAAGTGCCGCGTCTTTGCGCTCTACAAACTCTTCGCAGATGAAGTCGAACTCGAAGAAATGCGCCAGAATTATCTC
The DNA here is from genome assembly GCA_045613865.1 of Candidatus Spyradenecus sp. Classification (GTDB taxonomy): domain Bacteria; phylum Verrucomicrobiota; class Kiritimatiellia; order RFP12; family DVOR01; genus Spyradenecus. The sequence continues at coordinate 182,561 of JAZLBT010000009.1, forward strand.
CGCGGTGGCTATGGTTATGGCCATGCGAAGAAGGCGCTTCTTGAAATTTATACCCGCAAATTCGCACCCTTCCGCGAAAAGCGCCTTGAACTCGAAGCCAACCCCGCATACGTTGACGAAGTTCTCGCCGCTGGCGCACAAAAGGCCCGCGCGATTGCGCGTAAAACCCTCGATGCCGCACGTCTCGCTTGTGGTCTCGACTAAACAGAATGGATGCCACCCTTCCACTCTTCGATGATTATCGGGTCGCTCTAGATGCTTTTGAGGGACCCCTTGATCTTCTCTTACATTTGATTCGAAAAGAAGAGGTCGACATCTATAACATCCCCATCGGGCGCATTACCGAACAATACATGGCCTACCTTAACACCATGCGTGCGCTCGATATTAACATTGCTGGCGAATTCGTCGTAATGGCAGCAACGCTCATGCTTATTAAAAGCCGCATGCTGTTGCCAAAAGATGAAAAACCTTCTAAGGATGAAGATCTTGAGGTGCTCGACCCTCGCCTTGATCTCGTTCGTCAATTGGTCGAATATAAACGCTACAAAGACGCTGCAAATGACTTCGCACAACGCGAATTCTTACGCAACGCGATGTATCCAAAAGGTGGCAAACCTGAAAAGCTCCCCGAATCTCCCGCTGATGTCTCTCAAAAGCTCGGTGATATCGGCATGCTTGAGCTTCTCAACGCCTTTAAACGCGTTCTTGAACGTGCGAAAGAGACCGTCTCCTTCGGCCACCTTAAAATGATGCGCTGGCGTGTTCCAGACAAAATCTCTACAATCCTTGGAAAACTTTCTGTCCATACAAACATCCGCTTCGACGCACTCTTTGATAGCGATGCGCCAAAAGGTGAAATCATCGTTACCTTTGTTGCGCTTCTTGAGCTTCTTCGTCTTCGACACCTTACCGTCTCCCAAACCGAAAACTTCGGCGAACTTACCATTGAAGCGATTCCTGAAGGCACCCCTGATGCGCATCTCCCTTTGCCAGAATGGGATGACCAACAACTTATTTAAGGATCTCTACCATGACAACAGAAATCACGAGCCTTACCAACCCTAAAATCAAACACGTCGTCAAACTTCGCCAACGTTCCCATCGCGATGATGCCAAATGTATGTTGATTGAAGGCTTTCGCGAAATCCACCGCGCGCTTGACCATGACTATAAACCGACCATGCTCTTCTATTGCGAAGAACTTTGGCTCAAACACGAAAACGAACCCGCGATCCTTAAAGCATGTGAAAATGCAGGCGCTCAACTCTTTAAGTGCACCAAACCTGTCTTCGAAAAAATCGCCTACCGTGAACGCCCAGATGGTCTCCTTGCAGTAGGTCCACAAGTCACCTGTGAACTTGAGGATCTTCAACTTCCTGAAGATGCACTTATCCTCGTCTGCGAATCGATTGAAAAACCCGGCAACCTCGGCACAATGCTTCGTAGTGCTGATGCCTCTGGGGTGACGGCGGTCATCGTCTGTGATCCCTGCACCGATATTCACAATCCAAACGTCGTTCGCGCCTCAACGGGAACACTCTTCACACTACCGATTGCTGTCGCCTCTGCAAAAGAAACGGTTGCTTGGCTCCATAAAAACAACATCGCTATTATGGCAGCCACCCCCCATGCAGAAAAGCTCTATTTCGAACAAAACCTCACCCAACGCGTTGCGCTCTGCCTTGGAAGTGAACAATACGGCCTTACGGATACCTTTATGAACGATGCGGGCCTTCGCGTCCGCATTCCCATGCTTGGTGTTGCCGATAGTCTTAACGTCTCTGCAGCGGCAACCATTCTTCTCTCTGAAGTTGTCCGCCAACGAATTCTCTCCAACCAAATTACACCACCTGCGGCAGAGCCTTGGCATGGTGAAGCGACACACGATCACTAAAAACAAAAAAGGCCAGTCAACAACGACTGGTCTTTTCTTTATGGTGGGCTGTGCTGGACTCGAACCAGCGAACCCTACCGTGTGAAGGTAGTGCTCTAACCAACTGAGCTAACAGCCCAAAATGAATACGCAAAGAATACCAAACTTCACAAACAAAATGCAAGCAAAATTTAAAAAGAGTTGCAAAAAACTTTTCCTTGTGCTACTATGAGGCTCCTTTTTATGGGGGTGACCAGGTCTCGACAGGGCATGTCGGAACTTCGGTTGCGTGCCGGGGATGATCGTTGGCCCCGTTAAACATCGGTCAAACATTAACTGCGAAACCTAATTTCGCTTACGCGGCCTAAGTTATACCGCGTCGCTGAAGCACCGATATCTGCTGAGTGTGGAAGCGTCGATTAGCAGGTCCTGTCGCAAACCGAACCTTCGGGGATGCGCGCTTGTACAATCATGAGGGTAAGTCGCCTGTTAGCCTGCCAATCGGCGTGCAGACGATGAGATAGTAGATTGGCTACGCACGTAGACATCGCTGTGAAGCTGTCTTGGACGCGGGTTCAATTCCCGCCACCTCCACCAATTTCAATACTAAGGCCGCAGAGTTTTCTCCGCGGCTTTATTATTTAACGTTGTGGGTGTCGGGAGGGCATGTGCCATGCCTGCAAATTGCATTTGCATATGAACCCGGGGTTCGTTTCGCTTCGCTCACGCTGCTCCCTTTGGTCGACAATTCCCGCCATCTCCACCAATTTCAAACTGGTGTGTTATGAATAAAATTTCCTCTCGTTCTTTGTTGGGGGTAGGGGAGAATTTTCCGTCGCTTGCTTATACATAAAAAATATGCTACAATTATCACACTAATTCCTTTATTTAACTAGGAGATAGAAGATGAAGAAGTTTGCTTTATTCTTATCGACTTGTTGGTTTGTTTCGCTTCTCCCTGCGCAGGAGGTTACGCTTCCGCCGCCAGCAGTGGAAGAAGAGGAGTCCTTTGAGATTGTGATTGAGGATGTCCCCGAGACGGCAAACAAGGATGCTAAGCCGCGCCAAGAGGTGGTTGTTGTCGACGCCACACATCCATCTGAACCTGACCCCGTGCCTACGCCAGAAGAACTCGCGGAGGATGACACAACTATCGCGATTGACAAAGTTCCCGAGCCAACACCAGCAACGCCTTCTACGCCTGCACCTACGCCTCCGGCCAATGTAACACCGACCAATGCAAAGGAAAAGGTCGCCATTGTTGTTGTGCAAGATGATGAGGAAACGCCGGATCCAGAACCCAATTGCGGTCACTCCTTGCGTCCGCCCAAGGGCTTTGATGCAGAGGTCTTGATGCTCCAAATCTACCTTGATCGTCGCAACTTCTCTTGCGGTGTGATTGACGGCATGTGGGGGCGTGGCTCCAAAGAGGCAATGCGCGCATGGCAAGCCTCTGAGGGCATTCCTCGTACACAGTGGGTGCAACCCAAACTCTACGGTGAACTCGCCACGATGACCGATGCCATCATTCCCTATACGATTACAGAAGAAGACATGGCCCTCGTCACGGGTCCACAACCAGCAACGTGGGCAGAACGCTCCCGCATGCCATTGATGGGTTACGAATCCATCGCGGCCTGCCTTGCAGAACGCTTCCACACGTCCGAACGTACGCTTCACTATCTCAATCCTTCTATCACCCACTGGTCCGAACTTGAAATCGGAACTGTTGTTCGTGTTCCGAATGTGCGTGAGGTGGCCTTAACGCCTGTGACGCGTGTTGTGATTGTCTTAAAGGAATGCCTCCTCTTGGGCTATGATGCCTCGGGTGTGATGCGTTTACGCTTCCCATGCTCCATTGCACGTAACCGTGCCCACCTTCCGGATACTGGCGATGTCTTCATCAAAAACATGGCCCCCGCGCCCAACTACACCTACGATCCTTCCAACTATGGCCAGGATGCAAGTGTTGGTAAAATGATTATCCCGCCGGGACCGCGTAATCCTGTGGGAAGCCGTTGGATTGGCCTCAGCCTCCCGGGCTATGGCATCCATGGTACGCCGAAACCCAACACGGTGGGTCGTCCAGAATCTCGTGGCTGCTTCCGCCTTACCAACTGGAATGTTGAAAAACTCTTTGAGCTCGTCCAAACAGGTGTACGTGTTGAAATCGTTGAAACCTTTGAAGACATTGCCAACCAGCGTAAAGTTGCAGCACCGCTTATGCAAACTCCGCCTCAACCTACGGAGACCCCATGACCGTCACCTTTGCTCGCTTAACGCCAACGGCTCAAATTCCCAGCTATGCACATCCAGGGGATGCGGGGATGGATCTCTGTGCTGACGAAACGCGCACCCTTGCCCCAGGCGAACGTACTGCAATCTCCACAGGCCTCACGCTCCAACTCCCACCACAAACAGAGGCACAAGTCCGTCCTCGCAGTGGCATGGCGCTCAAGTTTGGCGTTACGGTTCTCAACACCCCAGGAACGATTGACGAGGGCTACCGTGGAGAAATCAAGGTGATCCTCATCAACCACAGCCAAACGCCCTTTGACATTACGCCAGGGATGCGCATTGCCCAACTCGTCATCGCACCCGTCCTGCGCGTCAACATCACCCAAGCGGAAACCCTCTCTGCCGACACCGCACGTGGCACGGGAGGCTTTGGCTCTTCTGGCTACTACCAAAAAGGCGAATAACCATGCAAACCGTCCACGACACGCTCTTCCAACGTGCTAATGCCGTCATGCCAGGAGGCGTTAATTCCCCTGTCCGCGCCTTCAATGCTGTGGGTGGCACACCCATCTACGTCGACAATGGCAAACACCATACCATCCACACGCCTGATGGACGCGATATCATTGACTGTTGTTGCTCTTGGGGGGCAATGATCCTTGGTCATGGGGATGATGAAATCGCTGACCTTGTCGCAAACGTCGCCCGTCGTGGAACGACCTTTGGCATTACAACCCCTGACGAAATCTACTTCGCGGAAGAGCTTGTCGACCTTTGCCCGTGCATTGACAAAATTCGCCTCGTGAACTCTGGCACCGAAGCCGTCATGACCGCGATCCGCCTTGCACGCGGCTTCACAGGGCGTAACATCATCCTCAAGTTCGAAGGCTGCTACCACGGTCACTGCGATGCGATGCTCGTCTCTGCGGGAAGTGGCGTTCTCACGGCTGGCGATGGCACCAAGGTCGCGTGCGCTGGCATTCCTGAGAGCGTCGCCAACGATACCCTCGTCATCCCCTACAACGACCTCAATGCCCTTCACGGCGCCTTCCAAGCCTACGGACAAAAGATTGCAGCCGTCATTGTCGAACCCGTTGCTGGCAACATGGGCTGCATCCTTCCTGAGCCGGGCTTCCTTGAAACCATCGAAACCCTCGCGCATGCCAACGGTGCACTCTTTATCTGCGATGAAGTCATCAACGCCTTCCGCTTTGGTCTTGGACTCTATGCTGACGCGAATAACCTCCACCCCGACCTGGTGACCATTGGTAAAATCATCGGCGGAGGCTTCCCGCTTGCCGCCATCGGTGGCAAAGCCCACATCATGGACACCCTTGCCCCAACGGGCACCGTCTATCAAGCGGGCACACTCTCGGGCAACCCCATTGCTGTAGCTGCGGGCCGACACGTCCTCCAACGTCTCAAAACGACCAACCCTTACCCGCAAATGATACGCGAAACGACAACCCTCGTTGAGGGCCTTCGCGAAATCATCCAACAAACCCAAGCGCCCTTTAGCATCCAGAGCTACAAAACCATCTTCACGCTCTTTGCGCGGCCAACCCCACCGAAAAATCTCGCCGAAGCCAAAACGTGCGATACGGAACGCTACGCACGCCTCTTCCACGGGATGCTTGCGCGTGGCGTCTACATTGCGCCCTCCCAATTTGAGGCCAACTTCATCTCTGCGACGCATACCCCTGCGACCATCGAGCGCATCCTGAGTGCTGCAAAAGAAACCATAGCATCACTTACATAATTTATGTTATACTAACCAACCATGAAAATGAAATATACACTCTTTTTAATAACCGGCCTTCTCGCCTCATTGGGCTTTGCTCAACGAGACTATTCCAATATGGGCCGCACACCCGCAGAACTCCGCTTTATCGAAGACCCCCTTGAAATTGAACTCAAGGAGCCCTCTTGGTTCTGGCACTCGCCTGAAAAAGACACCCCAGAAGAACAACTGAAATACGCGAACCAATGCCTCGCAGAGGGTGACCGCGAAGAAGCCTACGAAGCCTATGACGATCTCGTCCACGAATGGCACGCAACGAAGGAAGCCCTCCGCGCACAGCTTGCACTCGCGCGTATCGCTGACGAAGATGGCAAAACCACGACGGCTTACGAAGCTTACATCTACCTCCTTGCACACTTTAACGGCCGCTTCGAGGTTGGCCCTGTGCTCGACAATGCTGCGCGTCTGGCCGACACCATCGCCTTCAAAGACACCCAGCGCGCCGTGCGTCGCCACTCCTACCGTTCTCTCCGCGAAAACTACGAACGCATCATCCACTTCTCTCCGCGTTGGCATCGCGTTCCTGAAATGCTTCTCCGCATTGCCGACCTTTACCATAAAGAAGGCCGCTACGACAGCACCATTACCATCTGCGACCAAATCGTCGTCAACTGGCGCAACTATGAAAAAATGGACCACGTTGTCTACACTTACTGCAATGCCTGCCGCCATCTCGCAAATCAATGGGAAAACGACGCTGGCCAACTCCTCCAGGTAGAACGCCTCATCGGTGGTGCCTGCGCCTTCCGTCCGAACCACCCCGACATTCAACTCTTCCGCAAGTGGCAACAAGAAGTCTACATCATGCGTCGCGACCGCTCCTATGCGAAGGCGCGCTTCTACGATAACCTAGAAGCTTATCCGATTGAAGCCGCTATCCAAGCATACGAAATGTTCCTCACAGACTTCCCTGACGCAGAAGAATCTGAATTTGCCCGCCAACGTCTTGACGCCCTCAAGGCGCTCCAACAAACCCTTTAACACCCCAAAATAGGAGTCTCCTATGAAATTCACGTCCACCCTTCTTACCCTCACAACCGCCGCGCTTACCTTCGTTGGCTGCGCTGGCTACCAACTCGGCTCGAGCGTCCCACAAGACCTCCGCAGCATCCACGTCTCTGCCTTTGAAAACAACACCGTCTACCCCATGGTTGCCTCCACTGCAACCCAACACACGATGACGGCAATCGTCCACGATGGCACCTTCAGCCTTGACGACCTCAACAAGGCCACCCTCCGCCTCACGGGCTCTGTTGACGGCATCACAACCAAGGCCATCAGCTACGACCAAAGCAACGCCGCACTCCCAGACGAATACCTCGTCGGCATCAAGGCTAAAATTTACCTCTACAATACCCTCACCGGTGAAATGCTCATCAACGGCAAAACTATCAAAGCCTCGACGTACATGCTCACCCGTGGCGAAATGCAAACCGCTGTCGTTGACATCATCCCCACACTCTCTGCAAAGTTAAGTGAAAACATCCTCAGCCAACTCCACACGATTGGTGAACCCAAAATCACCCCGAAAGCTGAACCTGTTGCTGAAGAACCCGCAGCGCCTGCGGAAACAACCCCCGCTGAAGACGCAACGGCAACCGAAGAAGAACCCTTCCAACCCACCGTCATCGACCCCAACGTCATCTACCCGACGCCCAACCCCATCTGCTCTTGCCAACGCGGTACGATCCATGATCCCGCCTGCACGGCTGAAGCGCCTGCCGTCGTGGAAGAACCCGTTGTTGAAGCCCCCACTGAAGAGCCTGCACCGGCAGTAGAAGAAGCCCCTGTTGCCGAAGAAGCCACACCTGTGGAAGACGTCGCGCCTGTCGTGGAAGAAACGCCTGCAGTGGAAGCTGTTGTCGAAACGCCCGCACCCGTGGTTGAAGAACCCGCTCCGGCTGTTGAAGCCCCAGTGGTTGAAACGCCTGCTGAAGAGCCTGCTCCTGCAGTGGAAGAAGCCGCTCCGGTCGAAGTTGAAAAGCCCGCAGAGGTGAAGAATCCTGTGAAGGAAGAAAAACCTGTCGCAAAGGATCCTGACCAAGCGCTCATGGATCAGTTGCTCATCACAGAATAAGCGACCCCTACATCACACGAAAAAGCCACGGAAAATCTCCGTGGCTTTTTTATTCTCAGGAGCCACCAAATCGTACATGTGTACCAATGCTGTAGAGATTCATTTATCTTATTGACGCGAGAGGAGAAATGTGAGATAATAAGGGTTCAATGTTTGCGCAGGATTTGGTTGTCGCAAAGAAAAAGAAGGAGGTTAGAAATGTGCCGATCGATTTTAAAAGAGCTTTTTTTGGCAGCGATAGTCGGGTGTTTTGTTGCACCTGAAGCATGGGCGACGTTACGCATAACGGAGATTTGTCCGCGTCCAGATGCGCTTGATCCAAATGGCAAGGAAGCCGGTTGGATTGAATTGCAGAATACGGGTGAAGAGGCGATTTCGCTCTCGAATTATGGTTTGGTGCGCGTAAATCGTGGCAAGGAGATTAAGTCAAAGAATATTAAGGCGTTTCCATCTGCGTTGGGTACGTTGAATCCGGGCGATCGGATTGTGATTTACACGAGTGAGGAGTATCCGAATGTCGAGGAGGAGACCTTTGAGGTTTATGAGACGGAGGATCCGAATGAACCCCAGATTGCTGTCTTCCCATTTAAGGTGAATCCGAAGAAGTTTCCGACGGTACGTTTGTATCGCGGTTCGACGCCGATTCAGACGTTGATGGTGCCGGTGGATTTGGAAGACGATAAGAGTTTCGGTCCAGGGGTTATGGTTGATGTTCCTCTTATGGATGCCCAGTCGGTTTATGATTATACGGTGAAGTCGGGAGAAGAGGTGCTTGCAACGGGGCAGGGGCAGGGCGCCTTTGCAGTTGTGGAGAAGGCTCCAATTACGTACATCTCTGGAGATGTTATTGCATCGTTGGCGGTTTCGGATTCGGTGACGGTGACGGACGGGGTGTATGATTTTAGCGCGGTGGATTCGTGCAATGACGGTTTGCGTGTGACGCTTGCTGAGAATACAACATTGACGGATGGCTTTGCGGCATCCTTCTGGTTTAAAACCGCACAGTCGCCAAAAGAAAACGACAATAACGAGGGAAAGGGAATGGTGCTTTTCGAGTGCCGTCCCTCTCCTGGGCCGAATAACAATCGTGCAGGGATTAATCTTTTCGTTGATGGCGAGAAGATGCTCCGCGTGCAGCCGCGAAGTAAAGGGAATGCGACAACGAATCTTCCTACGAACAGTCCTGAGGTGACGGATGAGGTGTGGCACCATGTGGTGTTGACGGGCGGTCAAAAAAAGGGCGAGACAATCACGGTTTATTATGATGGTGAAGAGGTGCTCTCTTCGAAGTTGGAGCATGATATTGATTTGCAGTTGGATTATGCCTGCTTTGGTTGCGCGTATAATTCGACCAGTTGGTTGCCGTATATCGGGCAGTTAAAGGAGATGGCGTTCTTCCCGCGTGTGTTGTCGGCAAAGGGTGTTGAAAGTCTCATGGCATCGACCTTGGCGCTTGAGGCGGAAACAACCTCGCTTTCATTGACAGGTGTGACGGAAAGCGATGGCGTGGTGACCTTTGAGGGTTCAACGGCGAATACAGCGTATATTGAAGATGCAACGACAGATTTCGCAACGGGTGAAACACTGGATTTTTGGGTAAAGCCAACATCATTTGGGGGTAATGGTAAAGAAGCTACCGTGCTTGTGGACTGCCGCCCAGGAGGAGGAAATACAACAGGCTATTTATTACTCCGCAAGGATGATGGTACGCTCTACGTTCAGCGCGCAATGGGTAGTACTGAGGTCAAGGATATAGCGTATGCCGGCACGCTCACAGTGAATGCGTGGAATCACGTGACCTTTACACTTGATCCAGAGACGGATATCGGGACACTCTATATCAATGGTGTTATGATGCAGGCGCAAGAGATTGCGGGCTATACACCATCGTCTTTAGGTCGTCGCTTTGGTGGATCATATGATGACTATTGGCATGGTTTGATTGGCCAAATGGCGGATGTGCGCGTCTTCAATCAGGTCTTGGATGCGACAGAAATTGCGAAGTTGCACAATGCAAAGGCAGAAGCGCGTGGATGCGATTTCGTGAAGGGTGAGAATCTCGCTGCGGATGCGGAGACGGTGGTGAATGTCGATACCGTAGAAGGGTTGACGTTTGCAGGTTTGATTGAGGGCTCCATTGCACAGGCGGCAACGATGTTTGTCTCGGTTTCGCCTGCAACGGCAGAAGTGGACTGCTTCTGGAATGGCACTGCTGTAACGGTGGGTGAGGCGTTTGATGTTGATGCGGGGGATTATATCTTCTCGTGGACGGCAGAGGCGTCTGATGAACCGGTGCTTGTTACTGTGAATAAGCGCGTGGAAGCGGGCGTTACGCGTGTGATTTTGCCCTCGCTTACGAAGGGCCAAGCAAATGATTATACGGATGCCATTGCAGTCGGCCCGCAAGTGGGTCCGCAGGTGGGTAAAAAAGCGAGTGGCGATGCCTTTACGTTGGGAATGACCTTCTCCTCAAATCCTGCAAAAACCACAGAGGATCTCGAAGTAACCTATACGGTCTATCCCTTCTCTGACGATGGTTCTGTCGATGAGGCGAATGCAATCACGGGGGTTGGCTTGCGTTATCAGATTGCCTTTGGTGAAGAGGTCGTCGTGCCGATGGCTTCTGAAGATGGCATAACGTGGAAAGCGACAATCCCAACCGCAGGCTTGCAACCGGGGCAGTTGATTCGCTGTGCGGCAGAGATTACGGAAGCAACGGGGGCGTGTTGGCGTTCTCCCTCGTTGAATAATCTTGATGATTGTCCGTCGTGGTATGGCACGATTGTGGAGCCGATTACGGAAGATGAGGTCGTTGAAAATATTCAGGTGAGTAAAACGTTGCAGACGTTCCACATCTTTGCAGATGCGGCGGCGTTGGCGGATATGGATATTCAGTATGACTCGGTTTCGGGACGTAATCCGCTCGGTGCTCGCGTGGGGATTTATGATTGGAATTCAAAGACGTATTACGACAATGTGCGTATTGACTTGCGCGGAAATACGTCTGCCCATTTCTCGAAGAAGTCGCACGGGTTACGTTTTAACAAGTGCCAACCGTTGATTTTTGAGCATCCGTTTGATGGCGAAGAAATTGAAGTGCGCAAAACGTCGTTTACGGCGGAATGGCCTGATCCTTCGTACTTGCGTCAGTCGTTGTCATTCCACGTCTGGCGAAATGCAGGGGCATTGGTTCCATTCCACTATCCTGTGCGTTTGCAGCTTAATGGTGAATTTTACCAGATGGCCTTCCATACGAATCGTTTCACCGATGAGTTGATTGAAGATTACTATGGTCTCGACCCGATGGGTTATGCCTATAAGAACGTTGGTACGTTTAATGCAGGACTTCAGACTTCTGCGGGTGGAATTGAGAAGAAAACGCCAGATGATGGTGACGAGACGAGTGAGAGTGCAATGGCGCCGTTGCAAGCCTTTGTGAATCGTTTTACGGGCGTGACTGCGATTACGGAGGATGCGTATACCGAGTTGCCTGCGGTGACAAAGGTGGTCGTGCAGCACTTTGACTTGCCGGCATGGATTAACTATCTCTCGATTGCGCGTATCACGCAGGAAGCGGACGATAGCTGGGCAAATATCTCGGCCTATTATGATATCAATGGCACCAATACATGGATGCCGTTGGCGTATGACCACAACCTCTCCTTCGGTGCATGGTATGTTGGTGATGAAGGAACCCCTGTAACGGATTCCATGCGTATTGGTACGCGTGCAAAGGATGATAGCTTCAAGTCGCATCCTTTCTATGGTGGCACGCGTGTTCGCGCACATCGTCGCGATGGAAAAACCGTTGTTGGGTTGGCAAATAACGCGATCGAAGCGGTTTGGCAGAGTGAGAAGTTTCGTCGTCTCTACTTGCGTCGTTTGCGTACGTTGATGGACGAGGTGTTGATGGCGCCAGGAACGAAGGATACGAAGACACCGTTCTGGAATTATGTCACCACGATGCAAGAGGCGATGCAGGCCGATGCGGCGTTGGATCGTAGCACGAATGGCTATGGCGACAAAACGGTGATCTACGCGTGGACAAAGACAATGTCGCTCGATGAGGGCATCGCTGACATGTGGGAGAACTATGTTGTGCCTCGTCGTGAGCATCTCTTCTATAACCACGTGGCTGTGCTCGAAGAAGGGCAAACGCGTGATGAAGCTTATCAGACGCGTGAGATTGGTTATGGCACGGAGATGATTGCAGGCATTCCTGCAAAGCAATCGCCGATTGCAGATCTTGCGGCAAAGATCACAGTGAAGGAAGGCTTTGATGCTGCTTCGGGCGTCTTGGTGTTGCAGAATGCCAACGAAGAGACGATTGACATGAGCGGCTGGAAACTTTCGGGTGCGGTCTCGTGGACGATTCCTACAGGTACGGTCATTGATGCGCAGATTGATGGCGTGCCAGGCGAGGTCTATATCGTTGCCGATCGCAATGCTTATGTCACGGAAAATGAAAGCGGCTTGACCGACCAGGTGATTATCGGTAATGCCGACTTTACGAATGCGGAAACACTTTCGTTGATTGCTGATGATGGTACGCCCGTGATTCTCGGCGACCCCACGGCATTGCAACTCAATTTGCGAGTGGCAGCGGTTTATAGCAATACGTTAACGGGTGACGGTGACGAAGGCGAATTCATCGATCTCAAGAACATCAGCGATAGCGAAACGTTAAACCTCAAGGGCGTGAAAATCATCGCTTGCAAGAATGGGGATCCTTGGGAAGGTGCGAAGTGCAACTTCACAATTGCATCGGATATCTTCGTGGCACCGGGTGAAACGGTACGTTTGGATCAAGCAACGTATGGCTGGAATAAGTTGACGAATAATAAGGTCGACATGAAGGTCTACGATCCTGATGGCGTGGTGCTTCAAACGCTCTACTTCGTTGCGGAGTGGTGGAAGCAAACAGATGGTGGCGGTGCATGGTTGGTGGCAACAGACTTTGGCGCCACAGTTACGGAGCAGTCGCAGTGGAAGCCGTCGTTTGAGGTGCCTACAAATACGGATGTGCAGCAGGCCATCCATGATGCCATTGCAGCCCAACCTGAAATTGCCGCGTGGTTGAGCACCCTCACAACGGAGGTGATGACCAACTTCACAGGCACGCAAGATGACATTACGAAGTGCTGGCTCGTGAATGTGCCGTTGTGCGCGGAACCTGAAATCGAACTCACGGTTACAACGATGACCTTTGATGCTAACGGCACGCTCAATATGCAGACGAAGCTCGTGGTCAATGGTGTGGAACGCGATGGCGCTGTCAACGGTACGCCGGTACTCATTGGCTACACCTCGCTCACCGATGAGGGAGAGGAGGTTTCAACCGCAGGGAAGACCTTGCCGTTTAATCTCAGTGACGCGAACGCTGAGAAATCATATCGCTTCTTCCGCGTGAGAATTCGCTAACAAAAGAGGGGACGGTTCACGCCGTCCCTTTTTTATTGCGTGCGAGAGATGCGAGCGGCGAAGGGAAGCAATTGTTATTGGCTTGACTCTGGGGTTGTTTTTTGAGATAATGGAGGGCGTTAAATGGGCCCTGTTGATTGTGGCACGAAGTGTGCTTCAACCCGCAAAGGGTGGGGCGCGTATGAAATGGTTTCTTTTCTCTTTGGAGGTTTAGAATGAAGTTTGGAATTGGATGTTGTATTGCATTGATAGCGGGGTGGCTTTCTGCAGTGACGGTGGTGCCACAACCTGCGGCGATGACCTATGTTCCTGGTTCACCCTTTATGATTGACGCGCAAACCGCGCTCATTGGCTGCGACGCCTTCGAAAAAGAGGTCGCGCTCGCACGCAAAGAGTTACAAGCGGCAACCGGCTTTGCGCTCCCTGCCTTCGAAACAACAACCGGCGGCTTAATTGCCTTTCACCATGATCCAGAGATAAAGAAAGAAGGCTACCGTTTATTGATTAGCCCGATGCGCGTTCGCATTTATGCGAGCGATGGGGCAGGGGCCTTCTATGGCTACCAAACCCTCCGCCAACTGTTGCCCACCGCCATCTACTCCAAAACCCCAGTAAAAGGCGTCGATTGGATTGTCCCCTGCGTGTTGATTGAAGATGCCCCACGGTTGGAATGGCGCGGCTTGCACTTCGACGACAGCCGCCACTTCATGGGTGCGGACGCCTTCAAAAAGATGATCGACGCAATGGCCGCGCACAAGTTAAACGTCCTCCACTGGCACTTAACCGACGACCAAGGCTGGCGAATCGAAATTAAAGCCTTCCCAGAAATCCTTGAAAAAGGCGTTGAACGCGCCCATTCGCCCAAACGTTGGGATCGTTTCATCCCCGATGGTGTCGCTTACGGCAAAGGCTGCTACTACACACAAGAAGAGGTGAAGGAACTCGTCGCCTACGCCGCAGAACGCCATGTGACCGTTGTTCCTGAAATCGAAATGCCGGGACATGCCATGGCATTGCTCTGTGCGCGTCCGGAGTTGGGATGCACGGGTGGACCTTACACCATGCGTTGGCAGTGGGGCGTTGAACCCGATATTCTCTGTGCTGGCAATGACGACGTCTTCCGCACGATGGAGACCATCTTAGACGAAGTGATTGCCCTCTTCCCTTCTTACTACATCCACTGCGGTGGTGACGAAGCCCCGAAAGACCGCTGGAAAGCCTGCCCCAAATGCCAAGCCCGCATCCAAAAGGAAGGCCTCCGCGACGAACACCATCTGCAGTCTTGGTTCATCCAACACTTTGCAAACTACCTTGCCTCCAAGGGTCGCCAGTTGATTGGCTGGGATGAAATCCTCGAAGGCGGCTTAGCCAAAGGTGCCGCAGTGATGAGCTGGCGTGGTGCACAAGGTGGCATCCGTGCGGCAATGATGGGCCACAATGTCGTGATGTCCCCGAATTCCCACCTCTACCTCGACTACTGCCAAGGCCTAGAGGGTGACCCCTACGAATACAACTGCGGCTACCTTCCGCTCGAACGCGTCTATTCCTTTGACCCCACCGCTGGCATCCCCGACCAAATGCACAAATACGTCGTTGGCGTTCAGGGCAACCTCTGGAGCGAATACATGTTTGACCCCGCTGACCAACAATACAAAGCATGGCCACGCGGATGCGCCGTTGCAGAAATCGGCTGGACGCCCCAAGTCCAACGCAAGTGGCCCGACTTCTTCAACCGCGTCAAACTTTCGGAGGAGCGCCTCAAACTCCTCGGCATCAACGTCGCCCCTGTAAAAGCGCCCATGACCGAAGATGAAACCCAACGCTACGAGGTGCTCAAGATTCGCAACGGCCGCGCAGCGCGAATGCGTCAAGAGGCGGAAGAAACAAACTTCAGTCGTGCCGCAGAGGCGATGCGCGAGAAGGCAAAGACCGTCGAAAAGTAACCCCCAATTGGAGCGCTCACCATGTTGACCAAGGCATACGCAGCGGCGGTTATCGGGATCGATGCAGAACTCATCGAAATTGAAGTCAACGCCGTGACCTCGGAAGATCCGCGAACCCGCGTTGTGGGCTTGCCCGATGCCGCGGTCAAAGAAAGCACCGACCGCGTCCGCGCCGCATTGAAGAACTCCATGTTCCGCCTCAAGCCTGCGTCTGTCACGGTCAACCTTGCCCCCGCTGACATCAAAAAAGAAGGTCCCATTTATGACCTTCCCATTGCGCTTGCCTTGCTTGCCGCCTCAGGCACCGTCGACCTCCCTCTGCTCGAACAAATCCCCGTTATTGGCGAACTCGCATTAAGCGGCGAGGCCCGTCGCGTTCGAGGGGTGTTGCCCATCGTGCTGGCCCTCCGTCGCCATGGTTTCAAACGCGTCATCGTTCCTCATGCCAATGCCGGTGAAGCCGCGCTCGTTGAAGGGATCGACATCTGCCCCGTTAAAACCCTCCGAGAGGCGGTCGAAATCCTCTCTCGTGTACGCGAACCCGAAATCTGCCAACCCGACCCCACGGCACTCACCCCGCTTGAAACAGGCGATGACTTCGCCGACATCAAAGGACAAACCGCCGCTCGCCGCGCCATTGAGATTGCCGTCAGTGGTGGCCACAACATCTTGATGATTGGCTCCCCCGGTTCTGGCAAAACAATGCTTGCCCGCCGCATCCCAACCATCCTCCCGCCCCTCTCGAGCGAAGAAGCCCTCTCTGTCACCGCAATCCACTCTGTTGCAGGCGTGCTCAAAGGCAGCTATGTTGGCGTGCGTCCCTTCCGTTCGCCCCACCATACAATCTCCGATGCGGGCCTCATTGGTGGCGGCACACATCCCACCCCTGGCGAAGTCTCCCTCGCGCATAACGGCGTCCTCTTCCTCGACGAACTGCCAGAATTCCATCGCAACGTCCTCGAAGTGCTTCGCCAACCCCTCGAAGATGGCGCGGTCACCATTGCGCGTACCGCGGGCACGCTTACCTTCCCCTCCGACTTCATGCTCGTTGCTGCAATGAATCCGTGCCCCTGTGGATTCGCTGGCGACCCCAAACGCGAATGTCGTTGCTCCGAACGTCATATGCGCCGCTATCGTGCAAAAATCTCGGGTCCCTTGCTCGACCGCATTGACTTGCACATCGACGTGCCCGCCGTGCCCTATGAGGCCCTCGCCAACAAAGCCCCTGGCGAATCCTCTGCCGTCATCCGCGAACGCGTTCTCCGCTGTCGTGCGCTCCAGGCCAAACGCTATGCCGACCTCCCCAACGTCCGTTGCAACGCCAATCTTCCCGCGGGCAAACTCCAGCAGTTCTGTCCCGTTGATCCTACGGCGCAAACCCTTCTCCGTGATGCCATGGCAGAACTCGGCCTCACGGCACGCGCTTACACCCGCATTATGCGCGTTGCTCGCACCATTGCTGACATGGCCGAATCCGAAACCATCCGGCAAGAACACCTCTTCGAGGCCATCCAATACCGCTCCCTTGATCGAACCATGTGGTAACGCCCCACAAAAGATTTCATTAATTAGACTTGTCAAACAAGGGTGCACCTGTGTTATACTATGCCGTATGAGCTTGAGGATGTTCTGCCTTGGGCGAAAAAAAGGAGTAATATCATGGCTTACAAAATCACAGATAAGTGCGTTGCTTGCGGTACTTGCGCTGGCGAATGCCCTGTTGAAGCAATTGCAGAAGGCAATCCCTACACCATCGATCCCGCAAAGTGCGTTAGCTGCGGCACCTGCGCTGGCGCTTGCCCGATGGAAGCAATCGTCGAAGAATAATTCATACCTCTTCAACGCGATGAACTTGGAGACTGGCCCCACGTCAGCCTCCAATTTTTTTTGCGTCTCATCGGTTCTCGTCATTGGCTCGCTAACGCTCCCTTGCGGTTACTGGCTCGGTCGCTAACGCTCCCTTTTCGTTTCCCTTCGCTCCGCTCGGGCGCATATCTCTTCGTTTGCATTGCAGCGGCTCGCTTTGCTCGATTTGGGGGACTCGCCCCCAAGCCCCCGAATCCGTCAGCTTTCGTTAAAAAGCTTGGGGCGCACACATCTGCCCGCGCAGATGCAAAATCCTATCGGGCAAGGTTCGCGTGATGAGCACGCTCACTGCACTTTCGTGCACCCGATGGCTTTTGACGCCCCACGCCTGGCAGGGCCTTGGGAATCGGTGTACTTAACTAGTACCGCTCAATCGCCGCTAGGCTTTTTACGTTAGAGAGGCTTGATTGTAGCGGTGAGCGTTGCTCGATTTGGGGGAGGAGGTTTTAAGATAAAGGGGGTTGAATTGAGGTTGTGATTGTGTAATATTCGGGTGCACATATTTTGCTCCGTTGTGCTATACTTTTAGTGTGCGTAGAGAGAAGAGGATTAAAGGATTCTTTTCTTTGTTCAAGGTGTGACTCGTTTTGTTCGGCAGTTGATTTTCTTAGGAGTGCATTTGATGGGATGGAAGTGCGTGTTTGGTTTGTTCCTTTGCTTGTGCAGTTTTGTCTGCAGAGGGGAAACGCTATCGGTGGGGGTGAAGGATCGTGAGGCAGGCGCTGTGGTGGAAACTGCGGCAGGGGTGCTTTCGCGGTTTTCGCCAGAGGTGATGCAACAGGTGCGACTGGAGTACATTTCGACGATGGCGCCTGGAACGTTTGAGGCAACGGTTCAGGAGGGGATTTTGTTGATTCGGGGGGCTACGGGTGTAGATTTGTGTCGCGGGTTTTACTCTGCGCTGCGTCAGAGTGGGCGTGGAATTAATAGTTGGACTGGGAAACGCTTTGAGCGTGGCGCGTGGAAGCCGATGGCTCCGCTGCGGGGACGGACGCCTTTTCAATGGCGTTATTTCTTTAATGCGGTTACCTTTGGTTACACAACGGCTTTTTGGGATTGGTCTCGGTGGGAGGCAGAGATTGACCGATTGGCAATGTGGGGGTGAACTTCCCTCTGGCGCTCACGGGACAAGAGGCTGTCATGGCGCAGGTTTATCAAGAGATGGGGTTAACTGAGGAGGAGATTGGGGCGTCCTTTTGTGGGCCAGCGCATTTGCCGTGGCTGCGTATGGGGAACATTGAGGGGATTGACGCGCCATTGCCGATGGGATGGCATGCGAGCCAAGTGACGCTTCAACAACAAATTTTGATGCGGATGCGTCAACTCGGCATGGAGCCTATCGTGCCAGGTTTTTCAGGGGTGGTCTCGGAGGCTTTTGTGCGACATTATCCGCAGGCTCAGGTGATGCGGTTGAATTGGGGTGGTCAAAAACGCTTTAATACGGTGCTCTTGCATCCTGCAGATCCCTTGTTTAAGGAGTTGACGAAGCGTTACATCCGAGCATGGGAGGCAACGTTTGGCCCGTGTCAATATTGGTTGATTGATTTGTTTAATGAGATGCCAATCCCGCCTGAATTGGATGTGGCGGCATTGGCTGCGGCGGTGAATGACGCACTGTCGGCGGCAGATGCTGATGGGGTGTGGGTCATGCAGGGGTGGATGTTTGGCTACCAACGGCACATTTGGGATGCTCATCGCGTTCAGCAGTTGTTCTCTCGTGTGCCCAATGAGCGCATGGTGCTATTGGATCTCGCCGCAGATTATACGGCGCTTCTTTGGCGTCAGACGCCGACGCATCAGTATTATGATGGTTTTTATGGTAAACGTTGGGTGAATAGTTACATTCCCAATATGGGGGGAAAGACGGGTTATACGGGTAACCTCGCATTCTACGCCTCGCATGTTGCTCAAATTGCCTCAGTGCCCGTGGCCCAACGTCCAGTTGGGTTTGGTGTGGCGCCGGAGGGCTTGGAGAACAATGAAGTCATTTATGAATTGTTGGCTGATTGTGCGTGGTCGCCAGAGGGAATTGACCTCTTATCGTGGTTGCGCCAATATACGCAGTGTCGTTATGGATGTTATCCCGAACAAATGGATGCGTATTGGCAGGCATTGTTGGCAGGGCCTTATGGGAGTTTTACTGATCATCCGCGTTTTGCGTGGCAGGGACGCAGTGGGCGCGTGCCAGAAACGATTGATACACGTCACACCGAAGCGGCTTTGCGGGCATTGGTTGCGTGCGCACCAGTATTGAAGGGGAATCCGCTCTATGAAGCAGACCTGCGTGAACTTGGGGCGATTGTCTTGGGTGCAGTGAAGCCTACGCCTGACTTTGCGTGGATGGATGCGTTATTGGAGGGGCATCCCACCCATCGATTAGCGACTTGGCTCGCTTTTGCTAAGGCTACTCCTGGCACCCCTGCAGAGCAGGCTTATTACGAACGGAGCGCACGGCGATTGGTAACCACGTGGGGGCCCGGTGTGGAGGATTACTCTGCTCGCCTTTGGAGTGGGCTCATTCGTGATTACTATGCGCCGCGTTACCGCCTGGAAAAAGCGGGTGCTTCTCGTGAGGCTTTGGCAACGTTTGAAGCGAATTGGGTTGAGCAAGTGCGTGGATGTTCTCCTGCGAACGATGCCTCCGAAGCGCTCAATCGACTCATCCGTCACTATGCATCGCCTGCAACGACGGGTGCGCCTTTTTCTCTTACTGAGGGAAATCAATCCCAGAAAGAATAATATACAATCAACTTATGTTTTCATTTCTTCACTACTTTGTACTCTATTTGCCCAGCCACAACTTATTCATTTGTAATAACTTATCTTGAATATTTTGTGGCGGACAATTTTAGAAAATAGTACGAAGGGTTGAAGAAGTGAAATAACGAAACCCTAAAAGAATATGGTGTCATATTCTTCAGCAATATTAGCCTTTAATTTATCAAATTGATTTGACAAAAATGATTCTGTTCCGTAAGGCTCTCAATGCAACTGTCAATTTTTTATTTTTTGACAGTTGTGCTAAAAATTAGACATAACCCATTTTCAATCAAAGACTTACCATTGACAATAAAATTGACAGTTGGTTGACAGTTGGGTGATTGTTCAGAAAGATTCGAGATTATTTAGCTGAATAATTTTGAAATTGTTTAGTGAATAACTCTGTTGAATGAAACACTTGCACTTTCCCTTGATAAGATTGCTTAAGATATCCTTTCTGTTCAAGGTCAATCAAGTCTGCACGAGCGGTGTTAAGAGAAACATGATGCCAATTTGCATGTTCAGCAACCTTGTAGGGATAATCTTTGTGGCGCAATGAATGATCAAGTAGTTCAAATTGGCGTGCATTCAGAATGTTTCCGAGATGCTCACGGACGAGTTCGCCGGAAGTGATTTTTTCATTTAAGTGACGATGAAGTGCTTGAAGCGCATCATTAAAAGCTCGTAGGTTAACTAACACATTGTATGTCACATCAAAATGACACGATTCCATCGCTAAATAAGCTTGATCATAACTTTTACGATTTTTAGCTAATGCTGTAGAAAGCGAAACATATGAAGTTTGCCAATACCCTGCTCGTAGTAAATACCATGAGAATAACGCACGCGCAGTACGCCCATTTCCATCACAAAAAGGATGTTCGTATGCCAACAGTGTGTGTAACAAAATAGCTTTTAATACAGGATGTAAAAAGACGCTGTTTTCGCTTTCGGTAGTATTTGCAAATTCAATTATATGTTTCATGCGCTCTGGCAATAGCGATGCTGGAGGTGGAACAAAAATGACTTCGTCAAAGCTATTCGTAACAACAACATTGTCGCGCTCTAACCGATAGCGTCCTTGTTTTTCATCAGCAAGTGTTTCTTCTGTAATTGAGCGATGAATTTTAAAGAGTAACGCTTCACTTAAAGGCTCATCTTTCCACTGCTCAAGCTTTTCAATCGTCTTATAGTTGTTATAAATCATTTGTTCAGAACGATCTCGAGGGGGGCGTTTTTCAATCAACATCTGACGTGCGATTGCACGTGTCGTTGACGCCCCCTCCATTTGACTGGATGAGATAGCCTCTTCATATAAGCTTCGCTGTAAATGATTTCTAAATAATGTAGAGGAAGCATTTTTTAATTTTGGATTAGAAAATATAATGGAATTTACGCCACACTTTAAATCAATTTCGTGCAATAAACGTTGTACTTCGGGAATAAGGCTTAAAGTAAAACATTCTCCTGAAACACTCATTAGCGATCTATTAAATTCTTGTGGATTACGTACAAGCAGTAACAAAGACCACCATACTTCAGGCAAAAATTCTTTCGGTGCTTTATATCTTTCTTTTTCCCACGGTAGATACGATTGTACTTGTTTTGCTTTTGCAAGCGCATCTGGAAGTAGATTTGAATGATTATTCAACCATTCCAAAAACTTTTCATTCAAGAGAATCGGTGCTAAACTCCAGCGCATAATGACACTCCTTTAAATAATCATTTGTGCTAAAGTGTACTATAAATAAATGCAACTGTCAATTTTTATTTTTTTGACAGTTGTGCTAAAAATTAGACATAACACATTTTTAATCAAAGACTTACCATTGACAATAAAATTGACAGTTGGTTGACAGTTGGGTGATTTGATAGACACAAAATGATGAATTCGGTAGTCGCTTTGCTCTCTTTTCGTTGTTAGCTCGGTCGCTAACGCTCCCTTTTCGTTATTGGCTCGCTACGCTTTTCGTCACTCGTTTCCCTTCGCTACGCTCGGGCGCATGTCTGTTGGTTTCCTGGGGGGCAGTGCCCCCAGACTCCAAGAAATGTTAGCTTTTGCTGTGCTCGGGTGCATGTCTCCTCGTTTGATTGTAGCGGCGAGCTTTGCTCGTTTTTGGGGGAGGGGGTTTTAAGATAAAGGGGGTTGAATTGAGGTTGTGATTGTGTTATATTCGTATCAACATTACAGGAGGAATGAGAGATGAAGGGATTGAGTTCTCGCGTAAAGGCATTTTTCATTGGGTGTATGATGATTTGTTGTGGGTGTTCAACCTATTACATTGACAGTAATCCGCAAGGGTTGCGAGTTACGATTAATAATCTCGAACAAGGCGTGACACCATTAAAATATACGTGGGCGCATGGGGGAGAGTATGGCTCGCTCCACATATGCGTTACTCAGCCATCGCGTGCACAAATCAGAGATTATGAACAAAAAAATAATCGGATTGTCTCTATATGGCAAAATGGCGAAATGACAAAGACAATGTGGTCTAAAGACGGCGGTGGTAATGTATTCTTTCAGTTTATTACAAACGAGTATGATCAACCCAAAACAGACGAAGAAGCAGAATGGGTAAAAGCATCTATGGCGAAAGATGCAGAGTTTATTAAAGAGCGTAGGGAAATGATACTCAAAATTGAAGATGAAAAGTAAGGAGGAATGAGAGATGTTAAATTTAGTTGCGATGGTTTTATCGGTGATGGGTTTAGTGAGTTATTACAATGGGAGTTCATCGTTATTGACGGTGGCGGGGGTGTTATGTGCGATTTTGAGTTTGTGTAGCAAAGGGGGAATTTTTGTGATTTTGTTTGCGGGATTGCTTGGCGGTCTTATCACGAACGATTTTTGGGAGGGGTGTTTCTTAATGCTCTGCATTGGTGAAGCGATTAATGCGTTTTTCCTTTTTCTTTTCCTTCTTCAAGCACAGAAGCGATAATGCGTTGTTTTTTAGAAGGCGTTACACCCACGGAACATCACCTCGTGGGTTTCTTTTTCTAGAGCAACAAGAAATAGGGCAGGGAACAGGATTTGCGAGTAGGTGGTTAAGAGGCTTGAATCAACATTGCCATTGTGTTATATTTGTATCAATATTACAGGAGATTTTGGAATGACGAGTTTGGTGCTTATTTATGTTTTTGCTGCGGTTGTTGCTATTATTGGTCTTATTTCAAAGACGCCGTTGCGGTTTGTTATTAAGGGGTGGTTTGGAGAGTTGTTGGTTAAGCTTACGGTGAGGTTTTTCCTTAACAAAGATTATTATCGTGTTTTTCATAATGTGCTTATTTATGATGATGAGGGTGGAACAACTCAGATTGATCATATTGTGCTTGCAAAGACGGGTATTTTTGTGATTGAAACAAAGAACATTCGCGGGTGGATTTTTGGTGGGGAAAAGTCGAAGGTGTGGACGCAGACATTATATCGTAAGAAGTCTTCTTTCCAAAATCCGCTTCGTCAAAATTATAAGCATATAGCGTGTCTCTCGAAGACGATTAAATGTCCGATAGAGGCGTTTCATAATGTGGTTACATTTACTGGTGAGGCGACATTTAAGACGCCAGAGACGCTTCCACCTTCTGTTGCGAAAAATGGATATGCTCTTGTTCAGTATATAAAGTCCGTAAAGGAAGAGATTTTGGATGATGAATCGTTGCAAGAAATTGCGCATCGCATTGAATCCTATCGCCTTGAGAGTACGTATCGAAACGCACGTCACCACGTTGCCTATTTAAAAGAGAAACACAAAAAGTAAGTTTAGAATTTTGTAGTATATATTCAAAAAAGAGGGTTAAAATGGAGTTGGTGTCATGGTTGTTTCTGATAATTCAAAGTTGTTAGCTGAATGGGATTTCGAGAAGAATAAATCTTTAGGTTTGAATCCTAACAAATTGCGTATAAAGAGTAATAAAAAGGTGTGGTGGAAATGTGAAAAAGGCCATTCTTGGCAGATGGAGGTATATCATCGATCTGATGGAAGAAATTGCCCTTTTTGTAACAATAAACGTGTATTAAAAGGGTTCAATGATTTAAAGACGCTTTTTCCTGAAATTGCCGAGGAATGGCATCCGACACAAAACTCAGATAAGTGTATTGATGATTATGTTCAAGGAAGTGCTGCTCGTGTCGTATGGCAATGTAAGACGTGCCATCATGTGTGGAGTACGTCTATTCGTTTACGAACACAAAGAGGAACAGGATGTCCGGAATGTGCCAAACGAAGTCGTGCAGATGCTCGTATAAAGACGATGATCATGACGCGAGGTTCGCTTGATGATCCAAAATTATTAGCAGAATGGGATTATACAAAGAATGACAAACAGCCACAAGAATATTTATTTAGCTCTGGCAAAAAGGTGTGGTGGAAATGTTCAAAATGTGGACATCAATGGAAGGCTGTAATTTCTAATCGTGCATGTCTTGGCCGTGGATGCCCTTCGTGCGCGAGAAAAACAAAAGACCCTGGAAAAAATTGTTTATTAGAGACACATCCAGAATTAGCAAAAGAATTTCATCCTTCGAAAAATCATCCTCTTACGGCTCGAGATGTGTATGCAGGAAGTGCTCGAAAGGTTTGGTGGTTATGTCCTGCGGGGCATTCTTATGTTGCTTCGTTGTTACATCGGGGGCATGGAACAAATTGTCCTAAATGTAATTCAGGCAGGCAAACATCTTTTGCAGAGCAAGCTGTTTTCTTTTATATCAAACAACTCTTTCCAGATGCTCAAAATCGTGTACTAGGGATTTTAGATCATCGAATGGAGCTTGATATCTTTATACCATCGATACGTCTTGCAATTGAGTATGATGGTGCTTTTTGGCATAGTCAAAAAAAGGTAAATAAACGAGAACGAGATGAACGGAAGTATAAACAGTGCCAAACAAAGAAGATTCGATTAATTCGTATTCGTGAGGCTGCAGATGAAGAGACGCATGGACTTGCGGATGAAGTCTGGCATATGCGAGATTTAGAAAATATGGATCAGCTTTCGAGAATGATTCAACTTCTCCTAGATAAGCTTGATCCGAATTCTAATATGTGGACACGAACTCGAAATCAGTGGCATTCAAATATTTGCGTAGATGTAAGACGAGACGAATTTAAAATTCGGGCATATCAACAGCCTTTAAAGTCTGGGTCTGTAGCGGACCTTTATCCAGAAATTGCTAAGATGTGGCATCCAACGAAAAATGGAGATATAACGCCGCAAAAGGTTTCCCCAGGGTCAATGCAACGTGTTTGGTGGAGATGTCCGATATGCCATGCAGAGTGGCAATCAAGTGTTTACTCTCGAACACGAGGGAAGCATGGATGTCCGTCTTGTTATAAAGAGAAAATTAAGAAAAATCATCCAAATGCTATTCCAATTTATCAATATTCAGAAGATTGGAAATTGATTCGAGTGTGGGAAAGTATTTCATCCGCAGGACGAGCGTTAAAGATCAGTTCTGGTGATATTTCATCATGTGCAAAGCATGTGCGTAATTTCGCAGGTGGTTTTCATTGGGAGTATCAGCGTGTTGATCAAGAAGATAAACGTTGATTTTGTGTAATATTCTTTTATAAAAACCTTTTGATCTTTTGCTTCTCTTATATTATAATCAGAATAGATAAACACAAAGGAATTAAAGGTGTCGTTTATTAGGAGATTGATATGAATAGATTTTTTTTATCAAGCATCGATTCAAGAATTTTTAACAATGTCTTCGAAGGAGATTTTAGGAATCCTTGCAGAGAATAATCCATATAATTTAGTTGATTTACAGCGTAATACATGGATTTATGAAATTGATTTTTTAAAGCGGGAACTAAAGGATTTCTCCGATGGACAAATCATATTTGAGTTTTCGATTCCTCGATTAGGTAAACGTATCGATGTTGTATTAATTTTAAAAGGGATTATTTTTGTTCTCGAGTTTAAAGTTGGCGCACATGATTATCTTACACAAGATATTGAGCAAGTGTGGGAGTATGCGCTTGATTTAAAAAATTTCCACGAGCCAAGTAGAGACTTATATTTGGCGCCAGTATTAATTGCAACACATGCTTCGACTCAAGAGATAAAACTTGAGACATGCAATTATGATGAAAAAGTATATGAACCGCTTTGTGCAAATAGCGAGGCGTTAAATGAGGTTATTCGTGTTGTTTGTGAGCGAACTCCGGTTTTAATGGTCGACCAAACGGAGTGGGCAATTGGTCGTTATTCTCCAACACCAACGATTATTCAGGCGGCAAGTGCTCTCTATGCACGTCATAATGTCGAGGATATTACACGTTGTGATGCGGGTGAAAATTTACAGGTGACGACAGATTTTATTCTGAATATAATTGACCATGCAAAAGAAAATAAGGAAAAGAGCATTTGTTTTGTAACAGGAGTTCCAGGGGCGGGGAAAACACTTGTTGGACTTAACGTTGCAATGAAGCAATTTGAGAAGAAGGAGCCGGCAGTTTATTTGAGTGGAAATGGCCCTTTGGTTGATGTATTATCCGAAGCGCTTGCGCGTGATAAGGTAAAACAAGAGAAGGAAAAAGGAAACAAATATACGTTAACAAAGGCTCGAAGTGAGGTCAAAAGTTTTATTCAAATTATTCATCATTATCGAGATAATACCTTGGCAAAACTTAAATTGCCAATTCAAAATGGAATTCTTGAGGTTGATCCAAATAAACTTAAGAAAAACAAGGATGATGAATATGCAGAGGTTGACCATGTTGCAATTTTTGATGAGGCACAACGACTTTGGGATAAATCACATCTTGCAGGTTGGTTAGCACGAAAGAAGGGGATTCAGAATTTTCCAATGTCGGAAAGTGAGTTTCTCATTTGGTCAATGGATTTGCATCCAGATTGGGCTGTTGTTGTTTGCCTTGTTGGGGGTGGTCAGGAGATTAATAGTGGAGAGGCTGGAATTGCAGAGCCCATTCGTGTTGCGAATGAAACATTTCCAGGATGGAATGTTTTTATTTCTCCACAACTCACGGCTAAAGAATATGCAGATGGTTGTGTGAATGATTTGATTGCAAATAACCCAAAGGTTAAGACTGACACGTCATTACATTTGGCGACAAGTATGAGAAGTTTTCGAGCGGAAAATTTGTCAACATTCGTAGGATTATTGCTTGATAGAGATGCTGATGCGGCAAGAGAGACGTATAAGACGTTTTGTGAAAATTACCCGCTTTTGATAACGCGTGATATTCAAAAGGCGAAACAGTGGTTAAGAAAAATGGCTGGTGGATCAGAGCGTTATGGAATGATTTGCTCTTCTCAGGCATTCCGTTTGCGTCCACTTGCAATTGATATAAGAGCAAAGCCGGATATTAAGCATTGGTTTTTGGACGATATCACAGATATTCGAAGTTCTCTCTTTCTTGAAGACGTTGCAACAGAATTTGATATTCAAGGACTTGAGCTTGATTGGTCGTGTCTTATTTGGGATGGAGATTTTCAATATTCTCCTAAGCAATGGATTCAAAAGGATTTTAATGGCGGGAAATGGCAAAATATTAATGCCCCTGCACGAAAAGCATTTCAGAAGAATGCTTATCGAGTTTTGCTAACTCGCGCACGTAAAGGCATGATTATTTGCGTGCCAGAAGGCTCAAAAGATGACCCTCAAGACCAGACACGTCTTCCTGAATATTATGATGCAACGTATCAGTATTTGAAGTCTTTGGGGCTTAAAGAATTGGTTTGATTTTAGGAGAGTTATGTCAAAGTCTGAGGATGCGATTCGGAATTTTTTAGCGGACATAAGCTGTTTGGATGAGCTAGAGTCTATGCTAGGGAAGTCTAATATCTTTGACGTGTTGGGAATGGCGCGGACGGAGATTCGTCATAGTAATGTATTGCGATGGTTGCTTGATCCTAAAGGGAGTCATGGCTTCGGAGAGTTGTATTTAAGAATGTTTTTACAACGTCTCGCAGGAGAGGGGGCTGACGCGATTGCTCTTTTAGCAACAGATCTTACATCGTTTACGGTTTTGCGAGAGTATAAGCATATTGATATTCTTTTGTTGTCGCGAGAGGCGCGCGTGGTTATCGCGATTGAGAATAAGGTGGATGCTGGCGAGCATAATCATCAGTTACGGCGCTATGAAGAGACTCTTGAGGAGGATTTCCCAGGGTATTATCGCGAGCTGGTGTTTCTTTCTCCAGAGGGATTGATTCCGTCGGAGGCAAGTTGGCGTCCGTTAACGTATGAAGTTATTTTGTCGTCGTTACAGTATTGTCTTGAGCGAGTGTCGATTTCAAGTGAGTCTGCGTTGTTGCTTTCTCAATATGCACATTTGTTGGAGCGCGAGTTTATGAATAAGGAAAAGTTGAGCGAGATTTGTAATCGAATTTATCGTGAGCATAAACAGGCTTTAGATTTGATTTTTGAAATGCGCGAGGACCGTTGTCGTGTGGTTTATAATATGATTAGCAATTGGTTTAAACGACACCCTCAGTCTCGTCTGGTGTTTGATGAAGCGCATTCGACTAAAACTTATCTTCGTATGACGACGGCGTGGCTGATGGCTCTTGTTCCATCGCTAGAGGAGGGAAAGAAGAGTGGATGGGGAACGAATCGGTCGGTTTATTATGAAATTGTGAATCGTCCTACAGGGTTAGTGGTTAAACTTTCTGCTTCGGCTAAGAATATTGAGGCGTCTTCATTTGAGGCTTTGCGTGAAGCGTTTAGGAAGAAGCCTGGTGATTTCTCTACACAGTGGCAGTGGAAGACGATTAAGCTTTTTTCGACAAGACGAAAATTAAATGAGAATGATGAGGAATCTTTAAATCAAGATCAAGTGGATGATTTTATGAGTTGTCTTGAAAAGGAAATTGAAGATCTAGAGACGAAGTTGCAGTAATTGCACTTTTAAGATTTGTTTAATGGCTAAAGAGGAAGCGTGATTATGAAGCATGTGTTGGTTTTGTTTGTTTCTTTGTTTTCGGTCGTTGTATTGGGTAGTACGGAGGCACGGAATTGGTTGATTCGCTCTTTTCGTATGATGGAGGATTTGTCGGTTAATCCAAAGATGTTTAAGACGTTGGCGGAGGAGCAGCTTTGTAAGCGGTATTATGTTCACATGGTTGACGGGAAGGTTTTGTTGGTGCCGCTAAAGGAGTGGAAGGAGTCTATTACTTTTGATGTGTCGACAATTGATTGTGTAGATACAAAGGAGAAGGCAAGTGTGCCGTTTTCTTATGTTTTTGAGGTGATTGAAGCAACGGAGGTAGGGGAGTATCGGGTGACGCAATTGGAACCAAAGAAGTTGACATTCCAACCGATTGCTTATGTAAAGGTGCCTGAGGGGAAGTCGTTTCAGAAGGGTGATGTGGTAACGTGTAAGGTGTTACCTCTTGCGCGTGGGGAAATGGTGTCAAAGACTGGATCGTTTGATGCGTATCGAATGTTGTCAGAGGAGGAGGCTGATTCGTGGCGGGAGGCTTCCGCAGGGGATTTGTATAATGCGTATAAGGCGGGTGCGACGTTTGTTGTGAAGACGCGCACGCATAAGGTTGATTGTACGGCGTGTAAAGGCTCTGGCGTGGATCAGCTTCGATATCAGCAGGAGGTGCAAAAGATTGAGCGTAAAGCCTCGCCTAAGCGTAGGAGTTTAAAGGAGCCTTCGAAGAGTGATTTGTTGAAGGCTTTGAATAAGAAGAAGCCGAGCTGTAAGGCGTGTAAGGGGGCGCGCACAATTATGATGGAGGAGTTTCGCCGATTGAAGGCTAACTCGTGATAATTTTTTGGGTTGTTGTGCATTTTTCTCCGGACTTTGGGATGGATTTCCGGTATAGTATGGGGTGAAGCGGCGTGATGGACATATGCTTACCAAAGTGTTGTAGGAGGGTTACTGTGGGCATTGGTGTGGTGACTGATGCTCGCATCCTGCTTGTCACGTTTGTCGCAAGGTCGTAGTTGTAGCCCATAGCCTGCGATGCTTCTTGTTTTGCTTGTTTGGGGTGGTAATTTTTGGGTTGATTTTTGG